>QHRW01000115.1:65962-156971 GCA_003220265.1 Candidatus Rokuibacteriota bacterium
GAATGGCGGCGCGGCCGAGGAGGCCGGAGGGGCGGGTGAAGAGGACGGCGATGACGAGGAGGAAGGCGGTGATGCTGCTGAAGCCGGCGCCGAGGAGGGGATCGAGATAGCCGGCCACGAGGTTTTCGATGACGCCGAGAAGCACGGCGGCGACGAGGGTGGCGGGAATGCTGTCGAGGCCGCCGATCACCACCACCGGGAACACCTTCATCCCGACGAGGACGAGTCCCACGCCGCCGCTGGCTACCGAGGCCCACAGCGTGCCGGCCAGGACCGAGACGACTCCGAGGACGCCCCAGGCGATGGCGAGATGGCGCTGGACGTCGATGCCGACGGCGGTGGCGGCGCCGTCGTCGTCGGCGATCGCCCGTAGCGCCACGCCGGTGCGGCTCCAGCGAAAGACCGCGGTCACGACGGCGACCGAGATGGCGGCGACGGCTGCCGCCACCAGCTTGTCGGTGGACAGGAAGAGGCCGCCCACCTCCAGCGTGCGCTGCGGAATGGGCAGCGGGATGACGCTCGGGATGCCGCGAAAGAGCACGGCGGCGCTGCCGCGCATGAGCGCGGCGAGGCCCAGCGTGACCATCAGGAGCGACACGACCGGACGGCCGCCGAGCCGCCGCAGCACGAGCTGGTTGAAGGCCGCGGCGAACGCGATCATGCCCGCGCACGCGACGATCAGCGCGGCGGCGAGCCCGAGCGCCAGCGCGTTGAGCCCCGCCGCGACCAGCAGGGCGCCCAGCATCAGCCACTCGCCGAGCGCGAAGTTGATCACGCGCGAGGCCTTGTACACGACGACGAAGCCCAGCGCGATCAGCGCATAGATCGCCCCCGCCAGCGCTCCGTCCACGATCAGCGCAACGAAGAAGCGCATTCAGGAGTGCGGCAGCGCGGAGCGGGGAGTCGAGGGCCGCCCCGGCTTTGCCGAGACGGCCCGAGCGTCTGGGGGATTGGGGGGGCCATCTCGGGGCCCCCCGGTCCTATCTACTCTTGCGGTACTTGCGGATGAGCGCGTTGGTGGAGCTGTCGTGCGCGAGCTTGGGCTCGCCCGGCGCCGCCAGCTCCGGGATGATGCGATTGGCCAGCGCCTTGCCAAGCTCCACGCCCCACTGGTCGAAGGAGTTGATCCGCCAGATCGTGCCCTGCGTGAAGACCTTGTGCTCATAGAGGGCGACCAGCCCGCCGAGCGTGGCGGGCGTGAGGCGATCGGCCAGGATCGTGTTGGTTGGCCGGTTGCCCTCGAACGTGCGGTGCGCGACCTGGAAGTCGGCCACGCCCTCGCCCTTGACCTCGGCCGAGGTCTTGCCGAACGCCAGCGCCTCCGTCTGCGCGAAGAAGTTGGCCATGAGCTGATCGTGCTGCTCGCGCAGCGGCGTGCTCGTCTGGTTGAAGCCGATGAAGTCGGCGGGGATCAGCTTGGTGCCCTGGTGGATGAGCTGGTAGTACGCGTGCTGACCGTTGGTGCCCGGCGTGCCCCACACGATCGGGCCCGTCTGGTAGTCGACACGGTTGCCGTCGAGGTCCACCGACTTGCCGTCGGACTCCATGTCGAGCTGCTGCAGATAGGCCGACAGTCGGCTGAGGTAGTGCGAGTAGGGCAGGACGGCGTGGGTCTGGGCGGCGAAGAACTCGTTGTACCAGATGCCGAGCAGGCCGAGCAGGACCGGCAGGTTCTTGTCGAGCGGCGCCGTCTTGAAGTGCTCGTCCATGGCCCGGAAGCCGCCCAGCATGTCGCGGAAGTGGTCGGGGCCGATGGCCACCATCAGAGCCAGGCCGATGGCCGAGTCGTAGGAGTAGCGGCCGCCGACCCAGTCCCAGAACTCGAACATGTTGGCGGTGTCGATGCCGAACTTCGACACCTCGGCCGCGTTGGTGGAGACGGCCACGAAGTGCTTGGCCACGGCCTTCTCGTCCTTCAGCGTGGCCAGCGACCACGCCCGCGCGTCCTTGGCGTTGGTGAGGGTCTCGAGCGTGGTGAAGGTCTTGGAGGCCACGATGAACAGCGTCTCGGCGGCGTCGAGGTCCTGCGTGGCCTCGACGAAGTCCGCCGGATCGACGTTCGAGACGAACCGGATCGTCAGCGCGCGATCCGCATACGGCCGGAGCGCGTCGTACGCCATCACGGGGCCGAGGTCCGAGCCGCCGATGCCGATGTTGACGACGTTGCGGATGCGCTTGCCGGTGTGGCCCTTCCACTCGCCGCTGCGGATGCGATTGGCGAAGCCGGCCATCTTGTCGAGCACGGCGTGCACGAGCGGCACCTGGTTCTCGCCGTCCACGACGATCGAGGCGCCCTTCGGCGCGCGCAGCGCCACGTGCAGCACGGCGCGCTTCTCGGTGATGTTGATCTTCTCGCCGCGGAACATCGCATCCCGGCGGGCGGCGAGGCCGGCGTCCTCGGCGAGCGCGACGAGCAGCCGCAGCGTCTCGTCGTTCACGCGATTCTTCGAGTAGTCGAGGAAGAGCCCGGCGCCTTCGGCGGTGAGGCGGTCGCCGCGCTTGGGGTCCTGCGCGAACAGCTCGCGCAGATGGACGCCCTTGATCTGCTGGTGGTGCGCCTGCAGGGCCTGCCAGGCGGGCCGGCGAGTGAGCGACAGGGTGCCGGTAGTCACGTCGTGTCCTCCTTCTTGTTACCTGGTCAGCGTGCGAGCCCGGCCATCCTGCCACACCATGACCAGGTGGGCCATGCCCACGAAGAGACCCGTGCCCACCACGCCGGGAATGTCCCGCACGGTCCGGTCGAGCGTGCCGGGGTCGGGGATGGCTCGCACGGCGGCGTCGAGGATGAGGTTGCCGTTGTCGGTGACCCAGGGCTTGCCGTTCTTGTCCCGCACGACGGGCGGATAGCCGAGCTCGGTGAGACGGCGCGCGACGAAGGGCACCGCGAACGGCACCACTTCGACCGGCAGCCGGCCGCGGCCGCCCAGCACCTTCACCAGCTTCTCCTCGCCGACCAGCACGATGAACCGTCGCGCCGCGGCGGCCACGATCTTCTCGCGCACGAGCGCGCCGCCGAAGCCCTTGACGAGATCGAGCCGGGGATCGACCTCGTCGGCGCCGTCCACCGCCACGTCGAGCGACACGGGCTGATCGATCAGCGGAATGCCGAGCGTGCGCGCCAGGCTCGCGGAGGCCTCCGAGGTGGGCACGCCCGTCACGCGCAGCCCGCCCTTCACGGCCTTGCCGAGGGCGTGGATGAACGCGGTGGCGGCCTGGCCGGTGCCGAGGCCGACGACGGTGCCGGGTTTGACTTCCGCGAGCGCGGCGGCGCCGAGCGCCTCGGCTTCCTGGTCCGTCATCGTGCCCCTCCTCGGGCGACCACTATAATAGATCCGCCATGAGTGAGGGCGAGGACCGCTACCACCAGGAGCGCGCGCGCATCGAGCAGGGCCACGTCAAGTACCGCGACAAGCTGCGGGCGGAGGGCAAGCTGTTCGTGCGCGACCGCCTCAAGCTGCTGCTGGACCCGGGCTCGGAGTTCGAGGAGGAGTGGCTCTTCGCGCGCAACCAGGAAGCCGACACGCCGGCCGACGGCGTGGTGACCGGCGTCGGCAAGGTCGGCGGCCGCACCGTCTGCATCATGGCCAACGACTACACGGTCAAGGCCGGCTCGTGGGGCGAGAAGACCGTGCTCAAGATCGTGCGCATCCAGGAGAAGGCCGCGCGCCTGCGCGTGCCGATGCTCTACCTGGTGGACGCCGCCGGCGGCCGCATCTCCGAGCAGGTCAAGATCTTCCCCGGCCGCTTCCACGCCGGCCGGATCTTCTACAACGAGGTCCAGCTCTCCGGCGTGGTGCCGCAGGTGTGCATCCTCTTCGGGCCCTCGCCGGCCGGCTCCGCCTACCTGCCGGCGCTGACCGACCTCGTCATCATGGTGGACGGCAAGGCCTCGCTCTACGTCGGCAGCCCGCGCATGGTGGAGATGGCCATCGGCGAGAAGACCACGCTCGAGGAGCTCGGCGGCGCGCGCATGCACTGCGAGGTGTCCGGCTGCGGTGACGTGCTGGCGGAGTCCGACGAGGAGGCCATCGAGATCGCCAAGCGCTACCTCGCGCTGATGCCCGGCTCGTATCGCGAGACGCCGGCGATGAAGCCGGCCGTGGAGCCGAAGCCCGGGCGCTCGATCGACGCGATCGTGCCCTACGACCAGCGCAAGTGGTTCGACATGTACGAGGTGATCGACCGGCTCGTGGACGCCGGCTCATGGTTCGAGGTCAAGAAGCGCTTCGCCGGCGAGGTCATCGTGGGCCTGGCGCGCCTCGGCGGCCGCGTGGTCGGCATCGTCGCCAACCAGCCGAAGGTGAAGGGCGGCGTGCTCATGGTGGACTCGGCCGACAAGGCCGCCAGGTTCATCTGGCTCTGCAACGCGTTCAACGTCCCGCTCGTGTACCTCTCCGACGTGGCCGGCTTCATGGTGGGCACCAAGGTCGAGCGCGAGGGGATCATCCGCCACGGCGCCAAGATGGTGTTCGCCACCTCGCAGGCCACGGTGCCGAAGTTCTGCGTGATCGTGCGCAAGTGCTACGGGGCCGGCCTCTACGCGATGTGCGGGCCCGCCTTCGAGCCCGACGCCACGCTGTCGCTGCCCCAGGGCCAGATCGCCATCATGGGCCCCGAGCCAGCCGTCAACGCCGTCTACTACAACAAGATCATGGAGCTGCCGGAGGGCGAGCGCGCCGCCTGGGTGAAGGCCAAGCGCGACGAGTACGCCGAGGACGTGGACATCTACAAGCTCGCCTCCGAGATGCTGGTGGACGACATCGTCCCCGGCTCGGCGCTGCGCGACGAGCTGATCAAGCGCCTGGCCTACGCGGAGAGCAAGGCGCTCGAGTTCCCGCCGCGCCGCAATCCCGTCCTCCCCGTCTAGGGCGCTGAGCGAGATCCGGCGCGTGCGATGGGATCTCGTGATCGTCACCGGGTTCTACGCCGCGTTCGCGACTCTCCTGGAGCGGACCACGGGCCTCTTCACGCCGTGGGGCGTCGTCGCTGCGTTCGGCGGCTGGGCGGTCTGCGTCGCCGCGCTGGCGTGGCCGTGCCCGCGCCCCGCAGGCCGGTGGCTGGCCGTTCTTCTCGCACTGGCGACGATTCACGGCCTGTATCGAAGCGCGCGGTTCTCGCGCCTGATGTACCTGGTGGACCTGGAGGCGTGGGCCCTCGCGCGCACTGCGCTCCTCGCCGCCCTCCTTCTCTCTGTTGCGCTCGCCGGGCTGACGTTCTGGCCGCGCCGGGGGAGGGCGCCCGCGCTCGCCACGCATCTGGTGGGCGCCGCCGTCGTGCTGGCGTTGCTGGTGGCGCGCGCGCTGGCCGTGCCGGCTTCTCCAAGCCCTCACATCGACGTGTTCACCTCCGCGACGCGCGCGGCGGATTACTTGCTCGAGGGGCGCAACCCGTACGCGGGGGCCTACGTCGACATCTACGCCGGGACAGTCGGCTACCCGCCGGGTTATCCCTATCCTCCGGGCGTCCTCCTGCCGGAAGCCCTCGCGCGCTGGCTCCTGGGCGACATCCGGTGGGCGCTCATCGCGGCGGATGCCGTGACCGTGCTCGGACTGAGCTGCATCGCCGGGCGGCTCGGGGCCGCCGCCGCCGTGCGCTGGTGGCTGCCCCTGCTGTGGCTCAGCTTTCCCGCCGCCCCGTTCTCACGGGAGCAGGCGTGGGTAGATCCGCTCCTGATCGCGGCAGTCGTCGCCGTCGTCGCGCTGCTGCTCGAGCAGCGCGTCGTCGCCGCGGGGGCGGCGCTGGGCTACGCCTGCTCGGTCAAGCAGTACGCGATCATCGCCGCCACGCTCGTCGTGGTGGCGATCGCGGTCGCGTGCCCTCGACGGAGCGTCTGGCGGCTCGTCGCGGCCGGCGGGGCGGTGATGGCCGCGGTGATCGGCCCGTTCCTGCTCGTCGATCCCGCCAGCTTCCTGCACTCCACGATCAGGGCGCAGCTCGCCCAGGCGACGCGGACCGACGCGCTGACGCTGACGGCGGGTCTGATGCGATGCTGCGACGTCCGCCTGCCGGGCGCGGTGATGCTCGCGCTCGGCCTCGCCGCCGTCGTGCTGGGCGCCGTCTATCTGCAACGCGCGCGCAGCCGTGACTGGCTCGCCATGCTGCGAGCCTGCTGCGCCGCGTGCACGTTCGCTTATGGCGTCACGTTCTTCTTCGGCAAGCAGGCGTTCCTGAACTACTACGAGTTCCTGCTGATCTTCCCGGTGCTCTACCTGGCGCTGCGCAACGCGTCGAGCGCCGGGACGGGCGCGGAGGGAGCGCCCGTCCCGGCGATCCACATCTAGAAGTTCAGGTCTTCCATCAGCGGGATCTGATCCTGGCTGATCGGCACTTCGAAGAACGGCCCCGCGGCCGTGTCCGGATCGATGGTCACGGCGCCGTCGCTCGCGAAGAAGAACCCGATCTGATGCTGGGCCGCGATGGCCAGGTCGGCCACCACGGGATTGCCAATGTTGGTGAGGAACGTGTGCGGATTGGACGGCGCGAGCAGCCGGGCAAGCCGCACCAGATCGTAGCGGAGCAGCGTCCAGCGGTCGTGGGCGTCGCCGGCGCGCACGATCGCGCTGGCCGTCGGGTTCGGCACCGTCTGGTCGCCCTTGGCCGACTGGATGATGAACGGCCGCGTCGGCACGCCGTCGAGCGGGATCTTGCGCAGGTGCGGGGCGTACGCGACGGGATTGCCCGACTGCGACACCCACTCGGTGTTATCGATGACCTCCTGGATCGCCATGGCGCCCGGCGCCGGGTTGACGATGGCCGGATCATCCCGGAGCGGAATGCTCTCCTCGAACAGCGGCAGGAAGCCCGGCGGCTGGGAGATCAGGATCGTGCCGCGATTGTGGAGCTGCGGCGTGCGGAAGAAGAGCGCGAAGGCGACGAGCGGGCGGAAGATGGGTGAGAGTCGCGCGATCTCGATGATGGCGCCGCCGGGGACGTTCGGCACGCCCGCGCGGACGGCGGGCTCGACGGCGATGAACTTGGTGCCGTAGATGCCGCCGAACGACTGGCCGAAGTAGTAGATGCGGTTGGGATCGAGGTCGTTGACGCCGTCACCGTCCACGTCCATCCCGGCCTGGATCACGCGGACGAGCTGCATGAGGTCGGCCACCGTCTGGCGAAGGCCGTCGCGGTTGCCGACGATCCCGTTCGGCGGCGCCGCGCTCGAGCCTTCCGTGGAGTCGATGGTGGTGTTGCCGTCCTGGTCGATGCCGCGGCCGCCGGCGGAGAACGTCAGGCTCGCGTTGCTCGAGGTCACCGTGAGCGTGCTCGCGTTGCCGAAGCCATGGCCGACGACGTTGATGGCGATGGTGGCGATGTGGTGGTTGGCCATCGTGGCCGCCACCGCGAACGGGCTGTTGTTCTTATTGTCGCCGAAGCCGTGGCCGAAGATCGCCACCGGCCATCCGCCCGGCGGCTTCGGGCCGCCCGGCAGCACCAGGTTGAAGTAGATCTCGTTCGTGCCCTGCACGGCCGGCACGCCCGTCCGGGTGCCGATGGCCGGGATGATCTTGCCCGCCGTCTCCCAATCGGGCGACGAGAACTTGCCGAACGCGATGCGGCCGACGCCCGGCTGGGCGAGCAGCGCCAAGGTCGGCACGTCCGTGGGGTTCAGGGGGCCCGTCGTAGACGTCTGCTGGTTGAACGTGATGGTGATGAGCCCGCTCGAGGAGAGCAGGGGAAAGACGGTGCGGCTGCCGCCCGGGCCCAGCAGGAACGTCGCCGGCGCCGGCGTCATGGCCTTGATCCGGTCGCGGATCTTCTCGAGTCCGGCCGTCGCGCTCTGCGTCGTGAACACGCTGGCTGACACGACGTTGTCAGGATTCACGCCGCTGGCCTCGATCGCGGCGAGCACGGACTTCCGGTACGCTTTGATCCGCGCATCCTTTGCCCCGCCGAAGTTGAGCGCCTGGCGGAACGGGCTCGGTCCCACCGGTTTGCCGGCGGTGTCCCGGATGCCGTTGGTGATGATGAGCGCGTAGCGCGTGTGCTGGTCCAGAAGCTCGTCGGACTCGGCGTGCAGCGTGAAGGTGGCCGGGTCCCAGACGACCTGATTGATACCGATCACCTGGCCGCCGCGGCCGCCCAGCGTGTCGCCCAGGCTGAGGAAGAACACGTCGGAGCTGTTCACGGTCGCGACGTCGATCGCGCCCGAGAAGGGGATGGACACCCGCGGCTGCAGGTTGAAGCCGTCGAGCGTGTTGAGCACGTCGATGTCCGCACAGTCGGACGGGCGCACGCGACAGTCCGGCTTGGGCAGGCTCACGCGCACGCCGGTGTTGTGGCTCGGATCGTCGACGGTGAAGAGATCGGTGGGGAACGGCATGGTCGATGCCGACGGGAGCTCGAATCGCGCCTGAACTCCGGCGGCGAGCGCGGGAAGGGCGGTGGCGAGCACGAGAACGACACCGAGACCAGCGGCGCGACGGCCTTGCCCGAGGCTCATCCGCGAGAAGTACACCGCCTCGCGGACGGTGTCAACGGCGGAGGCGGTGTCCGGGCGGACAGACAGTGTCAGGGGCACGACGCGCATGCCAGACTGCGTGGACACGCTGGCATTCGCTGTCCCAACTGTCGTGCGCGAGGGGGTCACCGCATGGCGGGAGGCTTGCACGCCGTACGCTGGCCGCGCGGGTGGCGGTCGGAGGGACTGGTGAAGATAGGACTTCCCGGCCTGCGAACGCTCGGCGTGGTGACCGTGGTGGTGGCACTGCTCCTGGCCGGCCTGGACACGGTCGGCCGGATGGATGCCCGCTTCTTCGGTGACTCTCTTCCGGGGACGCGTGCCCTCTTCCACTACCTGATCGGGGACTATCGCAACGCCGCGCACTGGTATCGCGTCGCCTTTGCCCGCTCCCCGGTGCGCGCGACGACGTCGTCGTGGGCCGCGCTGCGCGCGGGCGATCACGAGAAGGCGGCGACGCTCGCGCGCCGCGAGCTCGAGCAGGAGCCGCGCGCGATCCAGCCGCGACTCACGCTGGCCGAGGTGGCGCTCGCCCGGCGGCAGCACGCCGAGGCGCTGGAGTACACGGCGCAGGTGCTGGCCCTGCAGCCGGAGGAGTACGACGCCCTGCTCCTCACGACGGTGGCGCGCGCGCACCGCAACGAATGGAACGAGGCGCTCGACGCGCTCAAGCGCGCGCTCCGCCAGAACCGCGCCGAGCGCCGGTACACGGTGTTCCTCTCCGTGCTCGAGCTGGCCAGCGATCTCAGGAACGTGGCGAGCCCGCCGCTCTGTCTGATCGCGCACGTGCACCGCTATCTGCGGCTCTACGATCCCGGCCACGCGGGGCCGGCCGTGCGCTACGCGCGGCATGCGATCGAATCCGGCGATCGGGCCGACGACGGCTGGGTCACGCTGGCGGTCCTCGACGACACGCAGGGCCGGCGGCGGCGGGCGATCGAGCGCTTCGATCGCGCGATCGCGCTCAACCCCCGGAACACGGCGGCGCTCCTCGGCGCCGCGCGGCTGCGCGCCGATCGCGGGGAGATGGCGGCGGAATACCAGCTCGTGCAGGCGGCGTTTCGGGCGACGCCCGACGACCCCGTGGTCGCCGACCGCTTCTTCGAGCTGCTGGTGTGGAAGCTCGGAGACTATCGGCAGGCGCTGGCCAACGAGGAGGCCGCGGTGGCCGCGCGACCGGGCGACGCCAAGGCGTGGTGGCGGCGCGGCATCATCCAGCTCTCGCTCGCGGACTACGAGGCGTCCCTGGCCAGCTTCGAGCGCGCGGCCGTGGCCGGTCACGTGCCGGAGGCCTACGACGGGCAGGGCGACGCGCTGCTGCGCCTGCGGCGGTACGAGCAAGCCGCGGCGGCCTTCCAGCGCTCGATCGAGATCGACAAGTCGCGCCCGGGTCCGTTCGTGGGCCTCGCCGTCGTGCACGCGCGGACGCGCCACTACCCGCAGGCGCTGGCCGCGTACGAGCGCGCCCACCGCCTCGGCGCCATCCAGGTCGATCAGGTCGTCGATCTGTGCTCGCTCTATTACGAGACCGGCAACGTGTCGCAGGCCTCGCTCTGCCTGCGAGAGGCGCTGACCCGCGAGCCGGACAACGTCCGCGGCCGCGCCCTCCTCGGGCACGTGAACAAGACGGCGAACCGTCGCGCCGCGCTGTGATCGCCGGACTCCGCTCCGCGGCCGTGCATCTCGGCCTGGCCGTACTCGGAGGCTGGGCGCTCTGGGCCCAGTTCTTCTACCGGCCGCCGCAAGCGTTCCTGCCGCTCCTGCTGACGGTGTTGACGCTCGCCGCCACGGCGCTGACGCTGACGCTCTGGGTCCTCGAGGCCTTTCGCGCGCTGGGCGTCGAGCCGCGCCACGAGCGGCTGGTCGTCTGGAGCGACCGCACGTGCGCGGTGGCCATCATCGGCTTTGCGCTCTGGGGTCTCGTCCTGTTCGCCAACGGCAAGCTCGACCGCTCGGAGCCCACGCCGCGCGCGACGCAGATCGTCGCGATCGCCGCCGAGGAGAGCACGCTGGGGACGACGTTTCCCTTCACGTGGGTGGTGCTGCGCGGCTGGCAGACGCCCGCGCGGGACGTGCGGCTCCTCGTGCGGTCCGACGAGCGCTGGCGGCTCTGGGGCGGACAGCCGGTGATCGTGCTCGTGCGCCGCGGGTTCTTCGGCCTCGCGTGGGTCTCGGCCATCGAGCCCGACGCCGAGCGCCAGAGCCGCGAGGTGCTGAAGGCCGTGCCCGACGCCGCCGAAGTCTGGAAACAGCTCGTCATGTTCCACCTGCGCCTCGGCCGCTTCGAGGACGCCCGGCGCGCGGCCAGCGAGTACGCGGCGCACTTTCCCGACGATCCGGAGTTCCCCGTCCAGGTCGCGAGCATCCTGATCAGCCGCGACCGGTTCGCCGACGTGGCCGCGTTGCTGGGGCCGGTGGCGGAAAAGCACCAGCACGCCGCGGTCTTCATGTACCTCGGCTACGCGCTCGGCATGCAGGGGCGCGGCCCGGCAGGCATCGAGTACCTGCAGCGCGCACGCGAGCTGGAGCCCGACAACTGGTGGCCGCACTACGGGCTGGGCTGGGTGCTGGCCGCGCGCGGCGACATGGCGGGCGCGGTGCGCGCCTTCGAGCGCGCGCTCGACCTGCGCCCGGGGCTGGCCGACGTCGAGCAGGAGCTCCGGCGGATCCGCCCACTGGTAACGCCGCAGCACGCGGAGACCGCGACCTTCGACGTCAGGTGAGATCGGGCGGTTAGTCGATCTTCGCGGTGATCGTGAACCGCTCCCCGCAGCCGAGGCATTGCTGAACCGTCGTCTCGTCCGCGGTCTCGCCGTCGCGAGACGCACTGATCAGCTCCAGGTTCGTCGATCCGCACCGCGGGCACGCAGGTCGGCCGGCGCTCGGGCTCATGCCTCTGCCCTCCTGACGACGTCCGGCAGCAACGTTGGTGCCAGGCATCTCACGGGCGTCGGAGCAGGCGGAAGTTCGTTCATGTCTCCGCCCGAGAGCGTATTGCTCCGCGTCCGCCGTGAGCTCCGTCGAGGCGCCCTCGGATTTCACCCCGCGACACCGAAAGCCGCCTTCGCCCCGGGCCGAGAGGAGGGCGCGCTCCGACTGCATCCCGAAACCTTCGTTCCAGGTCCAGTAGTGATGCTCGACGTAGAGGTCCCAGACGGTGGTGCCGGATCGCTGGGCTTCCTCGACCCGCGTGATCACGCCCGCCCAGGCCACGGGCCACGAGTGCCGAGCACGAGCGGCGGGCAACCGCCGAGGGCGCCGGCGACGGCGAAGAGCAGCGCGACGGACGTCAGCCGCCGAATTTCTTGCGGGTCTCTCGCAGCTGACGCGCGATCGGCTGCGGCAGCCGCGGGCCGAACTGGCCGTAGAACTCGTCGAGATCGCCCAGCGCCTGCAGCCACTCGCCGGCGTCGCAGCGGAGCGCCTCGCGGAGGTGCGCGGTCGACAGCGCGAGGCCGTCGGTGTCCAGCGCCGACGGTTGCGGGATGAAGCCGATCGGGGTCTCGTCCACCTCGGGCGCGCCGCCGTGGATGCGCTCGACCATCCACTTGAGCACGCGGACGTTCTCGCCGTACCCGGGCCACAGGAACTTGCCGTCGGCGTCGCGGCGGAACCAGTTGACGCGGAACAGGCGCGGCGGGCGCGTGAGGCGCTGCTGCAGGCTGAGCCAGTGCGCGAAGTAGTCGCCCATGTTGTAGCCGCAGAACGGCAGCATTGCCATCGGATCTCGGCGCACCACGCCCACCTTGCCCGTGATGGCGGCGGTCGTCTCGGTGCTCATGGCCGAGCCGAGGAACACGCCGTGCGTCCAGTCGAAGCCCTCGAACACGAGCGGGATCACGGAGGTGCGGCGGGAGCCGAAGACGAGGCCGGAGATCGGCACGCCCTGCGGGTCTTCCCAGTTGGGTGACACGGACGGGCACTGCTGCACGGGCACCGTGAAGCGCGAGTTGGGATGCGCGGCCGGCGTGCCGGGCTTCCACGGCTGGCCCAGCCAGTCGACGAGGCCGGCGGGCGGCTCCGGCGTGAGACCTTCCCACCACGGGTCGCCCGACGGCGTCAGGGCCACGTTGGTGAAGATGGTGTTCGAGCGCACCATGCGGGTCGCGTTCGGGTTGGTCTTGGGGCTGGTGTTGGGCGCCACGCCAAAGAAGCCGCTCTCGGGGTTGATGGCCCGGAGCTGGCCGTGCGCGTCCACGTGCATCCACGCGATGTCGTCGCCGACGGTCCACACGCGCCAGCCGGGCAGGCGCGATTCCACCATGGCGAGGTTCGTCTTGCCGGAGGCGCTCGGCATGGCCGCGGCCAGATAGGTGACGCGGCCCTCCGGGTCCTCGACACCGATGATGAGCATATGCTCGGCCAGCCAGCCCTCCTGCCGCGCTTGCGCGGAGCCCAGGCGCAGGGCGTGGCACTTCTTGCCGAGCAGCGCGTTGCCGCCGTAGCCGGAGCCGACGCTCCAGATGAGCTTCTCCTCGGGAAAGTGCAGGACCAGCCGGCGATCGGGCGAGAGATCGCCCAGCGAGTGCACGCCGGCGATGAAGTCGTCGTCACCGCGCATGGCCGAGAGCGCCACCTGGCCCACGCGCGTCATGACGTGCATGCTCGCCACCACGTAGGGGCTGTCCGTCACCATGATGCCGACCCGGCTCATCGTCGAGCCGGCCGGGCCCATCAGGTAGGGGATGACGTACATCGTGCGCTCGCGCATCGCCCCGCGCAGGTAGCCGCCAGCCCTGGTCTTGGCCTCCGCCGGCGCCATCCAGTTGTTGGTCGGACCGGCATCCTCCTTCTGCCTGGCGCAGATGAAGGTGAGCTGCTCGGTGCGGGCGACGTCGGAGGGATGGCTGCGGTGCAGGTAACAGTCGGGATAGGTATTGGGATTCAACGGCAGCAGGGTGCCGTCCTGAAGCATGGCCTGGATCAGCCGGTCGTACTCGGCCTTGGAGCCGTCGCACCAGAGGACGCGCGCGGGCTTCGTCAGCCCCGCCGTCTGCTCGACCCATTGTTCAGCGACGTGGCTGACGCGCATAGGGGGGACCTCGCCTGAAAGGAATCGCGACCTTTGAAAGTATTTTCGCCGTGCCTCCCGCCGCTGTCAAACTTTGCTAAATTCGCCCCGTGTTCGGGCTCGTCCGCGCCGCGCGCTACCTGACGATCCTTCCCGTGGGCGGCCGGGGCGTCACGCCGGTCACCGGCATCGGGCGGGCGGCCGCGTGGTTTCCGGTGGTGGGCGCGGGCCTCGGCCTGCTGCTGGTCGCCGCGGATTACTGGCTCGCGCGGACGTTCCCCGCGCTACTGGCCGCGCTGCTCACCGTCACGCTCTGGAAGGTCGTCACCGGGGGCCTGCACCTGGACGGCCTCGCGGACTGCCTCGACGGGCTGGGCGGCCGCACGCCCGAGCACCGCCGTCTCATCATGAGCGACAGCCGCATCGGGACGTTCGGCGCCGTCGGCCTCATCCTCTTCCTCCTGCTCGAGATCGTGGCGCTGTCCGGCGTGGACGCGCACGCGCGCTGGCGCGTGTTGCTGGCCGCGCCCGCCATCGGCCGCGCCATGCCGCCGCTGGTCGCGCGGTTCTTTCCCGCGGCGCGCGACGACGGCCAGGGCGCGGGCTTCGTGGCGGAGGTGCGACGCCGCGGGGCCGTGGCCGCGGTGCTCATCGCCGCCGTCGTGGCGATGCTCGGCTTCGGCGCCTCGGGGCTGGTGGCGCTGGCCATCGCGCTCGTGGTGGCGCTGGTGACGGCGCGCTTCTTCGTCGCGCGCGTGGGCGGGCTCACCGGCGACGTGCTGGGCGCCGTCGTCGAGATCTCCGAGCTGGCGGTGCTGCTCACGGTGGCCGGATGGCCGGGCGCGCGACTCTGATCTACCTGCTGCGCCACGGCGCGGTGCAGGGCGCCGAGACGCGGCGCTTCATCGGCCACCTCGACGTGCCGCTCTCGCCGGTGGGCGAGCGCCAGTGCGCGGCGCAGGCCGCGCGGCTCCGCGAGGTCCATCTCGCCGCGCTCTACTCGAGCGACCTGGCCCGCGCGCGCCACAGCGCCGAGATCATCGGCCTCCCGCACGGCCTGGCGCCGACGATCGTGCCCGCCCTGCGCGAGATGGACATGGGGCGCTGGGACGGCCTCACCGCCGGCGAGATCCTGGCGCGCGAGCCCGGTGCCTTCGCCGAGTGGATGTCGCGCATCGGCGAGTTCCCGTTTCCCGAGGGCGAGAGCGTGCCCGACCTGCTGGCGCGGGCGGCGCCCGCCTTCGACGCCATCGTCGAGGCGCACGCCGGCGAGGCGGTCGCCATCGTCGCCCACGGTGGGCCCAACCGCGCGCTGCTCTGCCGCGCGCTCGGGCTGCCGCTGAGCCGCCTGCTCGCGCTCGGGCAGGACTACGGCGCGCTGAGCGTGCTGGAAGGGGGCGCCGAAGGGTGGGCGCTGCGCCGGCTCAACGAAACCGCGATGCTATAATCCGCCCGCGTTTGTCGACGACGATGTGCCGTCCGTCCTCGAGCAGCGTTCGTGAGAGAAAGGAGCCGCTCATGCGCCACACCCGCCGTGTCCCCGCCGTGCTCGCCGCGATGCTGCTCAGCCTCGGGCTCGCCGCGCCGCTGGCCGCCCAGGAGCAGCCGCGGATGGGCGGCGTCTTCAAAGCGGCGATGATCGGCGAGCCGCCCACGCTCGACCTGCATACCACCACGGCGGTGCTCGTGCAGCACATCACCTGGCACGTCTACGAGACGCTCTACACCTACGACAAGAACTACAACGCGATCCCCGACAAGGGCCGCACCTACACGTTCAAGCTGCGGCGCGGCGTGAAGTTCCACAACGGCAAGGAGATGACCTCCGCCGACGTGGTGGCCTCGCTCAACCGCTGGAGCCGGCTGGCCACGCCCGGCAAGCAGCTCTGGAAGAACGTCGAGGCCGTCGAGGCCAAGGATCCCTACACAGTCGTGATGTACCTCAAGGACACCTCCGGCGCGCTCCTCATGGGTCTCGCCCGCCCGAACAACGGCGCGGTGATCTATCCCAAGGAGATCGTGGACGCCGCCGGCGACAACCAGGTGAAGGAAGTCATCGGCACCGGCCCCTACCGCTTCGTCGAGCACAAGCCCGACCGCCACGTGAAGCTCGTGCGCTTCAAGGACTACGCCGCGCGCAGCGACGCGGCCGACGGCTTCGGCGGCAAGCGCACCGCGTATCTCGACGAGATCCTCTTCATCCCCGTGCCCGACGTGGCCGTGCGCCTGGCCGGCATCGAGACGGGCGAGTATCACTACAGCCAGCAGCTCCAGCAGGACCAGTACGATCGCATCAAGACGCTGCCCGGTGTGGTGCCGATCATCGTCAAGCCGTCCAACTGGTCCACCGCCGTCCTCAACCACAAGCAGGGCCTCATGACGGACAAGCGCCTCCGCCAGGCGTTCCAGGCAGCGCTCGACATGGAGCCGATCATGGCGGCCGGCTTCGGCAACAAGGCCTTCTATCGGCTGGACCCCGGGCTGTCCTTCCCCGAGCAGCCGCAGTGGTATTCCAAGGTGGGGGGCGAGCTCTACGACCAGAAGAATCCCGCCAGGGCCAAGAAGCTGCTGCAGGAGGCCGGGTACACCGGCACCCCGCTGCGCTGGATCACGACGAAGGAATACCAGTGGATGTTCAAGAACGCGCTGGTGGCCAAGCAGCAGCTCGAAGCGGTGGGCTTCAAGGTCGATCTGCAGGTGGTGGACTGGGCGACGCTGGTGCAGCGCCGCAACAAGCCGGAGCTGTGGGACGCGTTCTCCACCGGCATCACCTTCAACCCCGAGCCCGCCTTCGCCACCGGCGTGGCGTGCAACTGGCCGGGCTGGTGGTGTCACGAGGACAAGGAGCAGTGGATGGCGGCGATGGCGCGCGAGGCCGATCACAAAAAGCGCAAGGCGATGTGGGACAAGGTCCAGCAGATCTTCTACGAGGACGTCGGGCGCATCAAGTTCGGTGACTCGTTCTCGCTGGAAGCCATCCGCAAGGACGTCCACGGCTTCCAGGCCAAGAACGAGCTGCCGCTCTGGAACGTCTGGCTGAAGTGAGCGCCGGCGCGTGAAGACCTACGTCGCCCGACGGCTGCTGGCGCTGCTGCCGGTGGCCCTCGTGGTGGCGACGGTCGCGTTCGTGCTCATGCACCTGGCCCCCGGCGATCCCGCCTCCGTCATCGCCGGCCCCGACGCCTCGGCCGACGACGTGCAGCGCATCGAGCGCCAGCTGGGTCTCGACGCGCCGCTGCCGGTGCAGCTCGTGCGCTGGTACGGGCGTCTGGTGCGCGGCGATCTCGGGCAGTCGATCTTCCTGCGCAAGCCGGTCACGGAGGCCATCCTGGATCGCGTGGAGCCGACGCTGCTGCTGACCGTGTTCGCCCTCACGATCTCGGTGGCCATCGGCGTGCCGGCCGGTGTGATCTCCGCGCGCTACCACAACTCCGCCACCGACCAGGCGTTCATGATGGCCGCCCTGGTGGGCGTGTCCATCCCGAACTTCCTGCTCGGCCTGTTGCTCATCCTCTGCTTCTCGGTCTGGCTCGGCTGGTTCCCGGTGGCCGGCTACTCGCCGCTCGAATACGGTTACCTCAAGACGCTGCGCTCGCTGGTGATGCCGGCCTTCGCGCTCGGCCTCGTGCAGTCGGCGCTGATCGCGCGCGTGGCGCGCTCGTCGATGCTCGACATCCTCCGCGAGCAGTTCATCACGGCCGGGCGCGCCAAGGGCCTGGGTGAGCGCGCGGTCGTCTACAAGCACGCGCTCAAGAACGCGATGATCCCCACCGTCACCATCATCGGCATCTCGTTCGCGCTCCTCATCTCCGGCGCGGTGGTGGTCGAGCAGGTCTTCAACATCCCGGGGCTGGGACGGCTCATCATCTCGGCGGTCCTGCGCCGCGACTATCCGGTGATCCAGGGCGTGGTGCTCTGCATCGCCGGTATCTACATGCTCATCAATCTGGCCACCGATCTTTCCTACCTCTTGTTCGACCCGCGGGTGCGCTACCAGTGAGACGGTCATGAGCGTGATCGCGCTGCCGCGTGCGGAGCCGGTCGCGCGGCGCCGCGGACCGGGCTGGCTCACGCTGCTCACGCGCCGCAAGACCACGCTGATCGGCGCCATGCTGATGCTGCTCATGCTGCTGGTCGGCACGCTCGCGCCGCTGATCGGCGGCGACCCCGGGCACATGGACGTGGCCGACCGCCTCAAGGCGCCCAGCCGCGCGCACTGGCTCGGCACCGACGACGTCGGGCGCGACGTGTGGAGCCGCGTGATCTACGGCGCGCGGCTGTCGCTGCTGGTCGGCGCCGCCGTCGTCGTCTTCTCCTTTTCCGTGGGCGTCGTCTGCGGCATGGTGGCGGGCTACTACCGCCGGCTCGACAACGTCGTCATGCGCGTGATGGACGGCCTCATGGCGTTCCCGGCCATCGTGCTGGCCATCGCGCTGATGGCCGCGCTCGGCGCCAGCGTGGTGAACGTCATCGTGGCCATCGGCGTCGTCTACTCGCCGCGGGTGGCACGCGTGGTGCGCGGCTCGGTGCTGGTGATCCGCGAGACCTCGTACGTGGAGGCGGCGCGCGCGCTCGGCGTGGCGGATCTCTCCGTGATGGCGCGCCACGTGCTGCCGAACTGCCTGTCGCCGGTCATCGTGCAGGCCTCGTTCGTGTTCGCGGCCGCCGTGCTCACCGAGGCCGCGCTGTCGTTCCTCGGCGTCGGCGTGCCGCCGTACGTGCCGTCGTGGGGCGTGATCCTGGCCGAGGGCCGCCTCTTTCGGCCTCAACCTCTTCGGCGATGGCCTGCGCGACCTGCTCGACCCCAAGATCCGCGGCCTCACGTCCGAACGGCAGTCACAGACATAACGGAGAAAATATCCATGCCGCCACATCGTCGCGCTTACCGTCCGACCGTCATGGGCACTCGCGGCGCCGTCGCCTCCGCGCACCCGCTGGCCTCGATGGCCGGCATCCAGACGCTGCTCGCGGGCGGCAACGCGGTGGACGCCGCCGTCGCCGTCGGCTCGACGCTCAACGTGGTGGAGCCGTTCATGTCCAGCATCGGCGGCATCGGCCTCATGCTGATCTCGCGGCCCGGCGGTGAGCGTCACGTGCTCGACTTCATCGGCCGCTCGCCGCGCGCGGCCGACCCGACCAGGTGCACCGAGGACGAGCAGGCCGGCGGGCCCAAGTCGTGCGCGACGCCCGGCAACCTCGGCTGCCGCGGGCCCGCGCGCTGGAGCCGGCCATCAGCCTCGCCGAGCGCGGCGTGCCGCTGTCGTTCAAGAACGTCGACTTCTTCACGCAGGCTCGCGCCACCCTGCAGCGCTCGAAGGAGGCCGAGCGCCTCTACTGGCCGCAGGGCGGACCGCGCGCGGGCGCCGTCGTGACGTACAAGGAGCTGGCGGGGACGCTGCGCCAGGTGGCCGAGGGCGGCGCCGAGGTGTTCTATCGCGGGCCCATCGCGAAGGCGATCGCCCGCTCGGTGCAGGAGGCGGGCGGCTGGCTGACCGAGCACGACCTGGCCGACTTCACGCCCGAGTGGCGCCAGCCGGCGACGATCACGTACCGCGGCCACGACGTCTACACGGTGCCGCCGCCGTTTTCGGCCTTCCAGATGCTGGAGACGCTCAGCATCATGGAGGGCTTCGATCTCCGCGCGTGGGGGCACAACTCGGTGGAGTATCTCCATCACCTGATCGAGGCGATCAAGCTCGGCTCCGCCGACCGGCTGGCCTACGCCTACAGCGACGGCGTGCCGATCAATGGACTGCTCAGCAAGGCGTACGCCGCCTCGCAGCGCGCGCGCATCGACGCCAAGCGCGCCGCCGTCAGCGAGGGCGAGCGCTTCGATCGCGCCAAGCTCGCCGGCCAGATCATCGAGGGCCATCCGGCCAAGTTCGAGCACGAGCAGACCACGCACTTCGCGTGCGCGGACGGCGAGGGCACAGTGGTCTCCGTCACGCAGACGCTGGGCGTGCCGTTCGGCTCCGGCTTCGCCGTGCCCGGCACGGGTATCGTGCTCAACAACATCCTCAAGTGGATGGACCGCGACCCCGAATCCCCCAACGTGCTCCGGCCTGGGCGCAAGGCGGGCACGATGATGTCGCCCACGCAGGTCTTCCGCGACGGCGCCTTCCTGCTCTCGATCGGCACGCCGGGCTCCTACGGCATCTTGCAGACGCAGCCGCAGATGCTGCTCAACCAGCTCGAGTTCGACATGAACGTGCAGGAGGCGATCGAGGCGCCGCGCGTGCGCGTCTATCGCGACCGGCTGGTGGACGCCGAGGCGCGCATTGCCGAGGACGTGCGCGCGGGACTGGCCGAGCGCGGCCACCAGGTCAACGTGCTCGACGACTGGTCGTGGGTGGTCGGCGGTGGGCAGGGGATCCGCCGCGATCCGGAGTCCGGTGCGCTGATGGCCGGCGCCGATCCGCGGCGCGACGGCTACGCGCTGGCGATCTAGCCATGAAGTTCACCTGGTTCAACCTCATGCCGTGGCCGTACCTGCCGGACGACTTCCGGCAGCAGCACCGCTCCGTGTGGGTGGACATTCCCAACACGCTCTACGATCCGCGCAAGGGCCACCACGTCTATCACACGTATCTCGACCAGCTCGAGTACGCGGAGAGTCTCGGGTTCGATGGGATCGGCTGCAACGAGCATCATCAGAACGGCTATGGGCTGATGCCGTCACCGAACCTGATCGCCGCCACGCTGTCACGCCGGACGTCGCGCGCGGCCCTGTGCGTCATCGGCAACTCGATCGCCGGCTACAACCCTCCGATCCGAGTGGCCGAGGAGTTCGCGATGCTCGACGTCATCTCGGGGGGCCGGCTCATCGCCGGCTTTCCGGTCGGGACGTCGATGGACACGAACTTCTGCTATGGCCAGATCCCGGCGCTCACACGCGACAAGTACCGCGAGGCGCACGACATGATCATGCAGGCATGGGCGGGCGAGGAGCCCTTCGCCTTCGACGGCAAGTACAACCAGCTCCGCTGGGTGAACTGCTGGCCCAAGCCGATCCAGAAGCCGCACCCGCCCATCTACATCCCGGGCGGCGGCTCCATCGAGACGTGGGACTTCTGCCTCGACCACGACTACAACTATTCCTACCTGTCGTTCTTCGGCTACCTGCGCGGCAAGTCGCTGCTCGACGGCTACTGGGAGCGCGTGGCCAAGCGCGGCAAGGACGACTCGCCGTACCGCGCCGCCTTCGCCCAGATCATCTGCGTGGCCGACACCGACGCGCAGGCCGAGGAGCTCTACGCCGAGCACTGCCTCTACTTCTTCAACCGCTGCCTGCACATCTTCCCGCCCTTCGCCGATCCGCCCGGCTACCGCACGATGGCCACGGTGAAGTACGGCGCGCTCTCGCAGCTCACGCAGGCGCGCCAGAAGATCCTCGAGAACCTCACGTGGAAGCAGCTGGTCGAGGAGCGCTTCGTGATCGCGGGCAGCCCGGAGACGGTGCGCCAGCAGCTCGAGGAGTGCATCAAGGGGCTGCGCATCGGCCATCTCTTCTGCCTCTTCCACAACGGCAACATGCCGGACTGGAAGACGCGCCACTCCAGCAAGCTCTTCGCCGAGAAGGTTATGCCGCGCCTGCGCGACCTCTGGCCCGAGTGGAAGCACGATGAGCGCTGGTGGATCCATCCCATGGACGAGCGCATCCGCCCCGAGGAGCGGCGCCCTGGCGCGGACAAGCCGCGCGAGGAGTGGCCACGATGAAGTACCAGACCATCGACACGCGCAAGGGCACGCGCTGCCGCGTCCTCGAGGGCGGCAGCGGCGCGCCCGTCGTCTTCTTCCACGGCGCCGGCGGCCTCCTGGCCGACAACCCGTTCCTCGACCAGCTCGCGCAGCGCTACCACGTGTTCGCGCCGGAGTGGCCAGGCTACGGCGAGTCCACGGGCGAGGAGCTGCTGGAGGACATGCTCGACTTCGCGCTCCACGGCTGGGACGTGATCGACGCGCTCGGTCTCAGCCGGCCACACCTGGTCGGCCACTCGATGGGCGGCATGATCGCCGCCGAGATGGCGTGCCTGGCGCCGCGCGACCTCGACAAGCTCGCGCTGGTCGCCGCCGCCGGACTCTGGATGGACGAGCACCCGATCCCCGACATTTTCGCGCTGCTGCCCTTCCAGCTCGCCGAGCTGCTCTTCGACGATCCGCAGAAGGGCCAGGCGCTGTTGACGGGCGGCGCCGATCTCGCCGACATGGAGGCCCTCAAGGAGTTCTATCTCGTCTCGCAGCGGCGGCTGGCGATGGCGGGCAAGATCTTGTTTCCGATCCCGAACCGCCGGCTGAGCAAGCGCCTCTATCGGCTGACCGCGCCGACGTTGATCCTCTGGGGCGCCGCCGACCGCCTGATCGTGCCGGCCTATGCCGCGCGCTGGAAGGCGCTCATCCCCTCGGCCCGCGTGGAGATGGTCGAGAGCGCCGCGCACATGCTGCCCTACGAGCGGCCGGAGGCGTTCGTCCGCGCCGTGGCGGGATTTCTGGGATAGACCTACGCGCCGGTCAGAAGCTCACCGTTTCTTGAGGAAGATCGCGCCCACGAACGACTCCGCCGTGGACCTGGTGTCGTTGGAGTCGATGGCGATCGACACCGCGCCGGGGCTGTCCGCGTCGTCGTCGTAGACCTTCTTGAAGTCCTCGGCCACGTTGCGCCGCTCGGTGATCCACTTGCCGAGCTCGGCCGCGCCCGAGCGGAGCACGAAGTAGGTAACTGTCCCCGTCTTCTCGCTCTTGCAGATCTTTCCGACCGGCTCCGTGGTGTCCCAGACGTAGCCGATGACACGCGAGCGCACGGCCTCGGGGAACCGCGGCCACACGACGAAGACCTGCGCCGCCTGGTCGTCCAGCTCCTTCTTGCAGGAGTCGGCGCCCTTGGGCAGCACCGTGACCTTCCACGACCATTCCAGGATCGGCGTCTCCTTGAGGTTCACTTTGCCCTTGATGTCCTTGGCGATCGTCGAGCCTTCGTTGGCGCTCTTCATGTGGAGCACCTTGCGGCCGCCGTCGTTCTCGATCGTGAAGTCGTACTTGGGGCTGCCCCAGTTCTGCCCCTTCCAGCCGTCGAGAATGCCCTTGGCGCCGACGGCGTGCTTCGACCAGTCCTCCACGATGAATTGATCCGCCGCCCAGACCGTGGTGACGAGCGTCAGCAACAGGGCGACGGCGGTGAGGCGTACGCGCATGACGTGGCTCCTCGCGATCGTTGGTGTCCGGCCACGGGCCGGACGCGGGTGGTCCTCATGATACCGTCTGGCCGTGAGCGACGGGCAATCCGTGCGCCTCGACAAGTGGCTGTGGGCGGCGCGCGTGTTCAAGACGCGCAGCCTGGCCGCCGATGCTTGCGATGGCGGCAAGGTGGACGTGAACGAGCAGTCCGCCAAGCCGGCCAAGGCGCTGCGCCCCGGCGACCTCGTCCGCGTGACGCTGCCGCAGGGCCGCCGCCGCATCCTCAAGGTCGCCGTGCTCGACGATCGCCGCGGCTCGGCCGCCGTCGCCCGCGCCCTCTACGCGGACCTGACGCCGCCCGAGCCGCCCCGGCCGCGCTGGGGTGCGCTGCCGGCGCGCGTGCCGGGCGCCGGCCGGCCGACCAAGCGCGAGCGCCGCGCCATCGACCGGCTGCGCGGCTACTAGCGCCCCTTCCGCAGCGCGCGCGCCTAATTGGCGACGCCGTTTCCCACTCCCGGTAACACTCTCGACTCGGACCCCGGTTCCCGCCCGCCGTTCGCGGTGTGCACGGGTTTGCGGTCGGGTATGAAGCTTGCTGCAACACTTCCCCCGACGGACGCTGTCACGCCGTGCCGGAGGCTGGTGCATGGACGCCGAGGTGTCGTTCCTCTACGCCGATCTCTCCCTCTTCACCCTCGCCGCCCGCGGTGTGCTGGAGGGCCTGCGGCGACGGGCCGAGCCCGAGCCCGAGCCCGAGCGCCCGGCGGCCCTCGCGCCCGTCGTGGGTCCGGCGGTGGGGAATACCACGCCGGCCCCCGCTGACGTCGCGACGCCGCGCGCCGTGCTGACGTCGGTGATCATCCCGACCTACAACCGCGCGGGAATCGTCGGCGAGGCCATGGACAGCGTGCTCGCCCAGACCGACGGTCGCTTCGAGCTCCTCGTCGTCGACGACGGCTCCGACGACGACACCGCGGCCACCGTCCACCGGCGCCGCGACCCGCGCGTGTCGTACGTGCGCATCGCGCACCAGGGCGTGTCGGCCGCGCGCAACGCCGGCATCGCGCTGGCGACGGGGCGCTACGTCTCGTTCCTCGACTCCGACGACCTGTGGAAGCCCGACAAGCTCGCCGCCGAGCTGGCCTTCTTCGAGCGGCATCCCGACGTGGGCGCCGTCTTCAGCGACCTCGAGAAGTGGGACGGGGCGACGTTCGTGCCGTCCTTCATGCGGGTGACGGAGGTCTTTTCGAAGTGGCTGATCGGCCTCGCGGGCAACACGCTGCTGCTCTCGCCGAAGGTGATGCGCTGGTGCCTGCTCCAGGAAGTGCCGGTCAAGATCCCGTCGCTCACCGTGCGCCGCGACGTCTTGCTGGGCGCCGGCGGCTTCGACGCCACGTGGACGTCGTCGGAGGACTGGGAGCTGCTCCTGCGCCTGGCCGCGAAGACGTCCTTCGGCTACATCGACCAGCCGCTGGCCACCATCCGCATCTCTTCCGACTCGCTGCACCGGCTCGACCAGGAGCGCGGCGAGAAAGCGATGATCGGCCTGCTCGCCCGCGAGTGCGAGGCGGCGACCGATACCAGCACGCGCGAGGCCGCGCGCCGCGGCCTGGCGGTGCGGACGAAGCACCTCGGCTGGCACTACGTCGATGCCGGGCGCCTGCTGGCGGGCTCGGCGGCGTACCTGCGCGGGTTCGCCAGGACCGGCGACCCGGCCTTGCTGGCCCGAGCCTTCCGGGCCCTGACCCCGCGTCGGGGGCCGGCGCCGCCCGGGCATCCCGCGCGACCCTGTTCATCGGAGGCTCGTGAATGAACGTCCTCGATTCGACGCTCTCGGTCTTCTCCTGCGTGCCGTGCGACCCGACCACGGTGCTGAACCGCATCGTGACGTTCCTGGCCGACGCCGAGCTGCTGAAGGGCGGCGTGCTGATGGCCGTCCTGTGGGGGCTCTGGCTGGCCGGTGGTGACGCGCGGCGGACGACGGAGATTCGCAGCCGGGTCCTGATGACGGTCGCCGGCGGCTTCGCCGCGCTGTTCGTGGCCCGCTCGCTGGCCCTGCTGCTGCCCTTTCGCTCGCGGCCGTTCGAGACGTCTGCCGCCGACGTGCCCGCCGCCGTGCGCGCGCTCGAGAGCTGGAGCGCCTTTCCCAGCGACCACGCGGCGCTGTTCTTCGCCCTCGCGACGGGGATCCTGCTGATCTCGCGCCCGCTGGGGCTCCTGGCCCTGGCCCACGCCGTGGTCGTGATCACGCTGCCGCGTCTCTACCTCGGCCTGCACCATCCGAGCGATCTCGTGGCCGGCGCCGCCATCGGCTCCGCGTGCGCGATGGTGGCGGGCTGGGCGCCGGTCCGGACCCGGTGCACGGCGCGCGTCCTCGCGTGGGGCTCGGCACACGGCCCGTGGCTGGCCGCGCTCGCGTTCGCGCTCAGCTTCGAGATCGCCACGCTCTTCGACACCGTCCGCAACGGCGCCCGCGTGGTGTGGAGCGTGGCGAAGCCCATCGTGCGGGCGTCGCCCGTGCGGGTGGCGGAGACCACCGGGCTGCTGGTGGTCGTCGCCCTCGTGGTCGCCATCGTCATGCTGGCCCGCTCGCGCCGCGTCCTCGACCGCCTGGCCGACGAGCAGGAGGCTCGCGACTCCACGTAAGCCGGCCCGCGTCCGCGGCTCCGCGCGGGTATCATGACGCGCGGAGGGGGCCATGACGGACGCCTACGACTGGAGCGCCATCGTCGACGATCTCAACCGCTATCTCCGCCTGCGCTCGATCCCCATCGGCATGAAGCTGTTCGAGACAGTGGAAGAGATGGAGGCGATCCCCAAGATCCGCCGCCCCCGCGCGAAGCACACGACGGACCAGATCGTGGCCCAGGCCCGCCAGCTCGGCTGGACGGTCGGCATCACGATGAGCGACCTCATCGGCGCGCAGTGCGGCGCGGTCATCGGCCTGCACCCGCAAGACGAGGAGTGGCTGGCCGGCACGCGCCAGGCCGGCGTCTGGTACAAGACCGTCGAGGACTCCTCCGCCAAGCAGCACGCGATGGACTGCGTGCCCTACGGCCGCTACACGGCCATGGCGGTGTCGCCGCTCACCGCCAACCGGCTGAACCCGCCCGACATCTGCCTGATCTACGGCACGCCGGGCCAGATGATCTTCTTCATCAACGGCCTGCAGTGGACGGGCTACAAGAAGCTGTCGTTCACCTCCGTCGGCGAGTCCGCGTGCGCGGACTCGTGGGGCAAGGCGCTCAAGACGCGCGAGCCCGCCCTGACCATCCCGTGCTACGCCGAGCGCCGGTACGGCGGCGTCGCCGACGACGAGCTGCTGATGGCGATTCCGCCGCACTACCTGCCGAAGGTCATCGACGGCCTGGCGAATCTGGCGAAGAACGGCCTGCGCTACCCGGTGCCGCCCTACGGCATCCAGTCCGACGCGGGCGCCGGCCTCGCCGTCTCGTACGCCGACAAGGAGAAGAAAGCATGAGGATCGCCGAGGACGTCACCAAGCTGATCGGCAACACCCCGCTCGTGCGGCTGCGCCGCGTGGTGGCCGGCGCGCGCGGCGAGGTGGTCGCCAAGCTCGAGTTCCAGAATCCCGCCCACAGCGTGAAGGACCGCATCGGCGTGTCGATGATCGACGCCGCCGAGCGCGCGGGCAAGATCAAGCCGGACACGATCATCCTGGAGCCGACCAGCGGCAACACCGGCATCGGCCTGGCCTTCGTGTGCGCCGCGCGCGGCTACAAGCTGACGCTGATCATGCCGGACACGATGAGCAAGGAGCGCCGCATGCTCCTGCGCGCCTACGGCGCCGAGCTCATCCTGACGCCGGGTCCCGAGGGCATGCCCGGCTGCATCAAGAAGGCCGAGGAGATGGCCAAGGCCGACCCGCGCTACTTCATCCCCCAGCAGTTCGAGAATCCCGCGAACCCGGAGATCCACCGCAAGACCACGGCCGAGGAGATCTGGCGCGACACCGACGGGCGCGCCGACATCCTGATCTCCGGCATCGGCACCGGCGGCACGATCACCGGTATCGGCGAGGTCATCAAGGCGCGCAAGCCGTCGTTCCGCTGCGTGGCGGTCGAGCCCGACGCCTCGCCCGTGCTCTCCGGCGGCCAGCGCGGGCCGCACCCGATCCAGGGCATCGGCGCCGGCTTCGTGCCGGCCATCCTGAACACGAAGATCTACGACGAGATCATCCGCGTGAAGAACGACGACGCCATGTCGATGGCGCGGCGCATGGCCAAGGAGGAAGGTCTCCTGGTCGGCATCTCGTCGGGCGCGGCCGTGTGGGCCGCCGCGGAGGTCGCGCGACGCGCCGACAGCGCGGGCAAGCTCATCGTGGTCATCATCCCCTCCTTCGGCGAGCGCTACCTCAGTACGCCGCTCTTCGCCGATTTGGCCGACTGATTGACATGGGGGCCCCGAAATGGCCCCCAATCCCCCCAACGTTCGGAGTGCCCCGGCAAAGCCGTGGCACTCCTCTGTATCAGCTGTATCAGCCCTTGCCGTTGTTGCGCTGGGCACAAGGCTCTGTTACCGTTTGGCCGCTGTTCGCGCCCGGGTCCCGAATTGGGCCCCAGGGAAGGCGGTGTGAATCCGCCGCGACCCCGTCACTGTAATCGGGGACGAAACCCGCGAGAGCCACTGGCCTAAGAGGCTGGGAAGGCGCGGGGAGTAGGACGATCCGAGAGCCAGGAGACCTGCTCGGGCGCGCACTCTACGACCGGTCTTCGCGGGAGGATCCGGGGAACGTTGGCGGCTTCACTCTTCATTCTCGGCGGCGCGCGCAGCGGCAAGAGCCGGTTCGCGGTCTCGGGCCTCGCGGCGCGCGCGCGCGTCACGTACATCGCCACCGCGCAGGCCGGCGACGCCGACATGGCCGCGCGCATCGCGCGCCACCAGGCCGAGCGCTCGCCGCACTGGGGCACGGTGGAGGCGCCGTACGATCTCGTCCCGCAGCTCGGCCGCGCGCTGGCGACGGCCGACACGGTCGTCGTCGATTGCCTCACCGTGTGGGTCGCCAACCTGATGCTGCGCGGCGACGCCGACGAGACGATCCTGAAGGACGCCGACGCCGTGGCCGAGCTGGCGGCGGCGCCGCATGTCGAGCTGCGCCTCGTCTCGAACGAGGCCGGGCTCGGCGTGCATCCGCCCACCGCCGACGGCCTTCGCTTCCGCGACGTGCTCGGTCTCGTCAACCAGCGCGTGGCCGCGGCCTCGTCGCGCGTCGTGCTGATGGTGGCCGGCCTGCCGCACATGCTCAAGGACACGCCGCCCGGGAGCCCCTTCGATGCGCCCTCTCACGAAGCTCCTTGACGCGATCGGCGGCCCGAACACGGCCGCCGCGGCGGAGGCGCAGCGCCATCTCGACACGCTGACGAAGCCGCCGCGCAGCCTCGGCCGGCTCGAGGAGCTGGCCGTGCGGCTGGCCGCGGTGAGCGGCCGCCCGCCGCGCGTGAGCGCGCCGGTGATCTTCACGTTCGCCGCCGATCACGGCGTGGTGGCCGAGGGCGTGAGCGCCTACCCGCAGTCGGTCACGGCGCAGATGGTGGAGAACTTCCTGCGCGGCGGCGCGGCCGTCAACGTGCTGGCGCGCCAGGCCGGCGCCCGCGTGATCGTCGCCGACTTCGGCGTGGCCACGCTGCTCGGCGCGCCGGCCGGTCTCGTCTCGTGTCGCTTCGGCCCCGGCACGCGCAACATGGCGCAGGGCTCCGCCATGACGCGTGAGCAGGCGACGGCGGCGATCGAGGCGGGCGCCGCGCTGGCCGACGGCGTCATCGCAACCGGCGCCGATCTGCTCGGCACCGGCGAGATGGGCATCGGCAACACGACCGCCGCCAGCGCGATCACGGCCGCCGTCACCGGCGCCGATCCCGACGCGGTGACGGGCTACGGCACCGGCGTGGGCGACGAGGGCCGCCGCCGCAAGGTGGCCGTCGTGCGCCGCGCGCTCGACGTGAACCGTCCCGATGGCGCCGACGGTCTCGACGTGCTGGCGAAGGTGGGCGGCTTCGAGATCGCCGGCCTCACGGGCGTGATGCTGGCGGGCGCCGCGCGCCGGGTGCCGGTGGCCGTCGACGGCTTCATCGCGGGCGCCGCCGCGCTGATCGCGGCGACGCTGGCGCCGGCGGCGCGCCACGCGCTCTTCGCCGCGCATCGCTCCGCCGAGCCCGGCCACGCCGTCGCGCTCGCGCACCTCGGCCTCGCGCCGTACCTCGACCTCGACATGCGGCTGGGCGAGGGGACCGGCGCGGCGCTCTTCGTGCACCTCGCGCGCGCGGCGGCGGCGATCCACGGCGAGATGGCCACGTTCAAGTCGGCCGGCGTCGACGGGCCCGTCCCGTGAGCGCCCGCGCGATCGTCCTGGCCGGTGTCGCGAGCGGCGTGGGCAAGACGTCGATCACGCTGGGGCTGCTCGAAGCGCTGCGGCGTCGCGGGCTCGCCGTGCAGGCCTTCAAGGTCGGCCCCGACTTCATCGATCCCGGCCTGCACGCGGTCGTCACCGGCCGCCCCTCGTACAACCTGGACGGCTGGATGTGCGGGCGCGAGCGCGTGCTGGACGTGGTGGCGCGCGTGGCGGCCGGCGCCGACGTGGCCGTCGTCGAAGGCGTCATGGGCTGCTTCGACGGCGTGGACGGCGCCACCGAGGAGGGCTCGACGGCACAGGTCGCCAAGTGGCTCGGCGCGCCCGTCGTGCTCGTGCTGGACGCCGGCGCGCTGGCGCGCAGCGCGGGCGCTGTCGCGCTCGGCTTCGAGCGCTTCGATCCGGCGCTGCGCGTGGCCGGCGTCATCGCCAACCGCGTGGGCGGCCCGACGCACGCGCGCTGGATCTTCGACGCCATTCGCGGAGCCTGCCGCGCCGAGCCGCTCGGCGCGCTCGCGCATGCGGCCGAGCTCGCGATGCCGGAGCGGCACCTCGGCCTGCTCACGGCCGCGGACGGCGCGCTCAGCGCCGAGCTGATCGGCCGTCTGGGCGACGCGGTCGAGCAGGGCGTGGACCTCGATCGTCTGCTCGCGCTCGCGACGCCGCTCGCGGCTGCCGTCCAGCCGCGCCAGGCCGTGCGGCCGATGCGCGCGCGGATCGGCGTCGCGCGCGATGCCGCGTTCCAGTTCTACTACGAGGAGAATCTCGATCTCCTGCGCGCCGCGGGCGCCGAGCTCGTCGCGTGGAGCCCGGTGGCCGATCCGGACGTGCCGGACGTCGAGGGCCTGTATCTCGGCGGCGGCTATCCGGAGCTCCACGGCGCCGCCCTCGGCGACAACGCCTCGCTCAAGAAGTCCGTGCGCCGATTCGCCGAGGCCGGCCGTCCGATCTATGCCGAGTGCGGCGGCCTCATGTTCCTGGCCGAGTCGCTCGAGGATCTCGACGGCCGCGTGCATCCGATGGTCGGCCTGCTGCCGGCGGCCGTGCGCCTGCGCGAGCATGGGCTGACGCTGGGCTATGCCGAGGTCACGCTGGCGACGGCCGCGCCGCTGGGCCCCGCCGGCGTGCGGGCGCGCGGCCAGGAGTTCCACAAGTCCACGCTGGGTCCGGTGCCGCCGGCGATCACGCGCGCCTATCGCGTGCGCGCGCCGGCCATCGGCGTAAGCCGCTCGGACGGATGCGAGCGGCCGGAGGGCTACCTCGTCGGCGCCACCCTGATGAGCTACGTCCACCTGCACTTCGCCTCGAATCCCGGCCTGGCCGACGCCTTCGTCGGTGCCTGCGCGGCGGCCCGATGAGGCGCGCGCTCGGCGCCCTCCTCGTCCTGGTCGCCGCGCTCGCCGCCGCGCCGGCCGCCGCGCTGACGGTGCGCGACATGATGGGGCGCGAGGTCACGCTGCCGGCGCCCCCGCGGCGGATCGTCTCGCTGGTGCCCAGCGTGACGGAGATCGTTTTCGCGCTCGGCGCCGAGGACCGCCTGGTCGGCCGCACGGACTTCTGCGAGTATCCGCCGGCGGCGCGAGGCAAGCCGAGTGTTGGGGGCATGGTGAACCCGAGCCTCGAGACGCTCGTGGCGCTCAAGCCCGATCTCGTCATCGCCACCGACGAGGGCAACCGCGAGGAGACGTTCCAGCAGCTCGCGCGGCTGCGCATCCCGACGTACCTCGTCCACGCCACGCGCCTGAGCGCGCTGCTCGACCTGATCGAGCGCGTCGGCGAGCTGACCGGGCACGCGGCCGCCGTGGCGCCGCTGGCGGACGGGCTCACGCGGCGGGTGGATGCCGTGCGCCGCGCGGTAGCACCGTTCCCGCGCCCGCGCGTGCTCTACGTGATCTGGCCGGAGCCGCTCATCGTGCCCGGACGCGCGTCGCTGCTGACCGAGCTGATCGACGTGGCCGGTGGCGAGTCGGTCACCGGGCAGGAGCGCCAGGCCTACGTGCGCTTCAGCGTGGAAGCGGCCGTCGCCCTGGCGCCGCAGGTCATCGTGCTCGCCGATCACGCCTCGGCCAACGGCGGCGGCTCGAGCGCCGGGCGGCCGGAGCCCGAGAAGTGGCGGCGCTTCACGAGCGTGCCGGCGATCCGCGCCGGACGGCTGCACTCCGTGGATCTCAGCATCCTGCATCGGTACGGGCCGACGGTGGTGGACGGCCTCGAGTCGCTGGCGCGCTTGATTCATCCCGAGGCGTTCCGATGAGCGCCGGGCGGAGGCTGGCGCTGGCGCTGGCGCTCCTGGGCGGGGCGCTGGCGCTCGTGGCCGCGATCTCGCTGTTCGTCGGCAGCGCGGCGCTGTCTCCAGGCGCGGTCGTGCGCGCGCTGGCCGGGCGCGCCGGGGCCGAGTCCGTCGAGTCGATCGTGACGCTGCAGATACGCCTGCCGCGCGTGGCGGCGGCGGCGCTGGCCGGCGGCGCGCTGGCGGTGGCGGGCGTGGCCTTTCAGGGGCTGACGCGCAACCCGCTGGCCGAGCCCGCCGTGCTCGGCGTGTCGAGCGGCGCCGCGTTCGGCGTCGTGGTCGCCCAGATCTTCGGTTTCGGGCTGTCGGTGCTGGAGGCGCTCGGCGTGGCCACGTTCGCGTTCGCCGGCGCGCTGCTGGCCGCGGCGGCCGTGTACCTCGTGGCCGTCGTGCCGGGCGGGCTCTCGATCCAGACGCTGCTGCTGGCCGGCGTCATCGTCGGCATCTTCTTCACCTCGGCGATCACCGTGCTCATCTCGATCGTGGACTTCAACCGGCTGGGCGGCGTCGTGCACTGGCTGCTCGGGAACCTCGCGCCGATTCCCGCCGCCTCGCTGGCGCTCTTCGCGGCGCTCTCGCTGCTGGGCTTCTGGCTCGTGCTGCGCCACGCGCGCGAGCTCAACCTGCTGGCGCTCGGCGAGGAAGCCGCCGTGCAGCTCGGCGTGGACGCCGAGCGGCTCAAGCGCCGCATCTTCGTCGCGGCCGCGCTGCTGACGGGCACCGTCGTCGCGTTCACGGGGCCGATCGGCTTCGTGGGTCTCGTCGTGCCGCACCTGCTGCGCGGCGTGCTGGGCCAGGACAACCGGTTGCTGGTGCCGACGGCGCTGCTGGGCGGGGGCATCTTCCTGCTCGCCGCCGACACGCTCGCGCGCAACCTGGTCTCGCCGGCCGAGCTCTCGGTGGGCGTCATCACGTCGTTCTGCGGCGCGCCGGTCTTCGTCTACCTGCTGCGCACGCGCTACCGGGTCAGCCTGTGAACGCGCTCGTCGAGTTCGCGTCCGTGGGCTTCACGTATCCGCAGCCCGAGCGCACGCGCGAGGGCGGCTTCACGCTGACGGACGTGTCGTTCGGCATCGCCGACGGCGAGGTGTTCGGCGTGATCGGGCCCAACAGCGCCGGCAAGACGACGCTGCTGCGGCTGCTGACGCGCGTCGTCCCCGCCGAGCGCGGCGAGATCCGGCTGGAAGGCCGGCCCATCGCGCGGCTGGCGCACGCCGAGCTGGCGCGCCGGGTGGCGGTGGTGCCGCAGGACGCGCCGCGGCCGTTTCCGTTCAGCGTCGAGCAGCTCGTGCTGATGGGACGCTACCCGCACGGCCCCGGCCGCTTCTTCGAGAGCGACGACGACCGCGCCCTGGCTCGTGCCGCGATGGCGGCCACCGGCGTGCTCGAGCTGGCCGCGCTGCCGCTCGAGCAGCTCTCCGGCGGCGAGCGCCAGCGCGCGATGCTGGCCCGCGCGCTCGCCCAAGAGCCGAAGCTCCTCGTGCTCGACGAGCCGACCTCGCACCTGGACCTCCGCTACCAGGCGGAGACGGCGGCGCTCATCCGGCGCGTCAACGCCGAGCGCGGCATGACGGTGCTGCTCGTCTCGCACGATCTGAACCTGGCCGCCGAGGTGTGCGACCGGCTGCTGCTGCTCTCGCGCGGCCGCGTGGCGCGCGTGGGCCCGCCGGCGGCGGTGCTGGAGCGCGACACGCTCGAAGCGGTGTTCGGCTGTGCCGTGTCCGTGGAGGTCAATCCGGTGAGCGGCCGCCCCGTCGTGCAGGTCGCCTGGCCGCAGGAGGTGAAGCGCAGCAGTCTCGCTCGTTGACAGCTCCGGGTGCGAGGGAAGCCGGTCGAAGCCGGCACGGTCGCGCCACTGTAAGTGGGGAGCGCCGTCCAGGTCCCGCGCGTGCGCGGGAGCCACTGTTTTCCGCAGGGGAACGGGAAGGCATGGACGGGTCGCGTCGATCCACGAGTCAGGAAACCTGCCCGGAGCCCGAGGTTCCAACCCTTTCGCGAGAGAAGGAGTGGAGCAGATGGGCCGTCGAATCGTCATCGCCGTGTCGTTGTCGTGGGTGCTGGCCGCCTGGCCGGCGTGGGCGCAGGACACGAAGCCGGAAACAAAAATCGTGGATCCCGTCGTGGTCACCGCCACCAAGATCGAGACGCCGGCCGGTCAGCTCGGAGCCGCCGTCACCGTCATCGACGGCGAGGACTTCCAGACGTATCACTACCCGACGGTGGACGAGGCGCTGCGCCAGGTGCCCGGCGTGGAGATCCGGCGCTCGGGCAGCTTCGGCAAGACCACCAGCATCTCGATCCGCGGCGCCAATCCCAGCCAGGTCCAGGTGCTGGTGGACGGCATCCGCGTGAAGAGCCCCACGCTGGGCCAGGCCGAGCTGAGCGACATCTCGCCCGAGCTGATCGAGCGCGTGGAGATCATCCGGGGGCCCCAGTCCACGCTCTACGGCGCCGACGCCATCGGCGGCGTCGTCAACATCATCACCAAGAAGGGCAAGGGGCCGTTCTCCGCGCGGGTCGAGCAGGAGGTCGGCAACTACAACACCTACGTGAGCCGGGCCAGCGTGAGCGGCGCCACCGGACCCTTCGACTACGCGCTGGGCGTCTTCCATCTCGAATCGGGCGGCCAGTTCGAGAACGACGACAGCCGCCAGACGGCCGTCAACCTGCGCCTGGGCCTCACGCTGCCGTACGACAGCGGCGTGACCTTCACGCTCCGCTGGAACGAGACCAACACCGGGCTGCCCGTGAAGTTCGTGACGGTGCCGCTGCCCATCCAGCCGATCATCGACAAGAACAACGAGAACCTCAGCGACACCCTGGTGACGGGCCTCGAGCTCCGGACCCATCCGGTCTCGTGGTGGGAGAGCGTCCTGCGCGGCGGGCGCTATTTCAACATCAACAAGTTCGTGGACCTGCCCGATCCCGGCTTCCCCTGCGCGTTCGCCGTCTGCGAGTTCCCCCAGCGCCTGGCCGTCGAGCGGTACGAGCTCGAGTGGCTCAATCACTTCCACGTCCAGAAGTGGTCCACGAGCACGTTCGGGCTCGAGTACCGGCGCGAGACGGCGCGGAGCGAGAAGGCGACGATCTTCACGGCGGCGAGCGACACGTACTCCGGCTTCTTCCAGCAGACGTTCCGGTTCTTCGACCGGCTGTACATGACCGGCGGCGTGCGCGTGGAGGAGAACAGCGTGTTCGGCCGCAACACGACAGAGCGCGGCTCGCTCTCCTACCTGATCAAGGAGTGGGGCACGCGCATCCGTGGCGGCGCCGGCTCGGGCTTCCGCGCGCCGACCTTCAACGACCTCTTCTTCCCGGGGTTCTCGGACCTCACGCTCAAGCCGGAGACGAGCTTCTCGTACGACTTCGGCGTGGACCAGTCGCTCTGGCGCAACCGCATCCGGCTGGGGCTCACGTACTTCCAGAACGACGTACGGAACCTGATCACGTTCGTCTTCATCAACACGCCGCCCTTCGTGAAGGGCGCCAACGTCGGCCACGCCCGCAGCGCCGGCATCGAGTTCACGTCGGACGTCGACCTGACAGACACGCTGACGCTGTCGGTGAATTACACGTACACCGACTCCGAGAACCTGGCGACCAACCAGCTGCTGGCGCGGGAGCCCCGCCATCGCTGGAACGGCACGCTGAGCTGGCAGGCGCTGCCGCGGCTGACGCTGTTCACCCAGGTCCACGCGGTCACCGAGCAGTTCGAGCCGACCGGCGGTGGCAGCGGGCTCTACAACAGCGGCCACACGCGGATCGACGTCGGCGGGACCTATCGCCTCCTCAACCGCTATGCGTTCCTGCAGGCGCTCGACCTCACGGCGCGCGTGCAGAACCTCCTCAACGAGGGCTACGCGGAGGTGCGCGGCTTTCCGGCGCTCGGCATCCAGGGGCTCGTCGGCTTGCGGGCCTCGTTCTAACGCACGATGGCGACGCTCGAGGGGGTCGAGGTGGAGATCTCCGCGGACGCGGTCGTGGTCTCGGCCGCGACGCCGCTGACGGTGCTGTCCTCGGCCGTCGCCGGCGGCGGCCTCGGCCGCGCGCGGACGCTGGTCAATCTCCACGTCGACAAGGACTGCCCGTGGCAGGACGCCGAGGTCCGCCTCGACGCCTTCGCCGGACAGCGGCGCCTGGCCGCGCCGTGGGTCGGCCTCTTGACGGCGGCGTGGACCGAGCGCGCGCGCGTCGCCGTCGAGAGCACCCACGGCCTCGCCGCCCTCGTCGCCGTCACCGTCGGGCTCAGCAATCCCGTGGCGGCCGGCTGGAGCGCGGCGGCCGGCGTGGAGCCGGGGACGATCAACACGATCGCCGTGGTCGACGCCCACCTGGCGCCGGCCGCGCTCGTCAACCTGGTCGTCACGCTTACCGAGGTGAAGGCGCTTGTCCTCGCGGAGGCCGGCGTGGCGTGCGACGGCCACGCCGCCAGCGGCACCTCCACCGACGCCGTCGTGGTGGCGGCCACGGGGCGCGGCCGCACGCTGCGGTTCGGTGGGCCGATCAGCGATGCCGGCTGGGTCGTCGCGTGCGCGACGCGCACGGCGCTGACCGCGGGCGTGCGTGACTGGCTGGAGGCGCGCGCGTGAGACGGCTACCCGCCGGCCTCGTGCTCTCGACGGCGGTGCACGCGGCGCTGGTGCTGGGCGTGCTGGCCGCGTTCGGTGGCACGACGCCGCGCATGCTGTTCGTCGATCTCGTGGAGGGTATCGGCCTCGGCGGGGAGGGCTCGGGCGGAGGCGGCTCGTCCGGCGAGCCTGCGCCGGCAGACGCAAATCAGGTGGCGCGTCCGGCAGGCGAGCCGCGTCGATCGCCGCCTGCACGCAGGAGCTCGCCCGCGCCACGGCCGGCCCAGCCGAGCGCGGCGGCGTCGCAGCTGTCGAAAGAGCCGGCAGCTCCGCCGGCTGACGCCGTCGTGTCAGTGCCGCCGGCGTCGCCGGCGCCCGAGCGTGTCCCCACGCCTCCGCCCGCACCTGCCATGCCCGTGCCGGATGCGGTCGTGGCGGCGCCGCCCGCGCCGACGGTCACGCGTGACTCCGTCGTGGCGGCGCCGCCAGCGCCGCGGACGTCCGCCGCGCAAGCGCCGTCGGTCGCGGTTGCTCCGTCACCGGAGCGCACGGCCGTCACGGGCCCGGCATCGGGCGACGGGGCCGGAGCAGAGTCATCGGCGCCGCGGAGTAGTGGTGCAGTCGGTATGGGCGGCGCGGGCGAAGCGGAGCCCGGGGCGCGTGCCGGGCAGGGCGGGAGCGGCAGCGGCGGCGGCCTCGGCTCCGGGGTCGGCGCGCGGCAGGGCAGCGCGGTGGCGCTCGCGGTGCCCGGCGACGGTGGAGGCGGCGCCGCCGAGTACGCCGGCTACTTCGAGCTGCTGCGAAGCCGCCTGCACGCGGCGCTGCGCTATCCCACCGCCGCGCGCCGCCGAGGGCTGACGGGCACCGTGCACGTGGACCTCGAGATTGCGCCCACCGGCGCGATCGGCAACGTCGTCCTCGCGAGGTCGTCGTCTCATCGCCTGCTCGACGAGGCGGCGCTGGAGGCGGTGCGCGCGCTCGATCGCGTGCCGTTTCCCGCCGGCGTCCGACCGCGGCACCTGCGCGTGCGGCTGCCCGTCGTCTTCGACCTGCGCTGACTGTCGCGAGGTGTTTCGCGGTACGATGCGCGCCATGGCCGAGGCCACCCGCGACGTCGTGCGCGAGCCCGACGGCAGCCTCACCGAGTACAGCGACGTCTCCGTGGCCGGCGACACCGTCGAGCGCCTCCTGATCGAGGTCTTCGGCGAGCACTGGGCGGCGATCTCCGCCGGGCCGATCATCGACGGCGCCGCCTACGAGATCCGTTTCACTGCACCGCCGAAGCTCTCCATGCTCGACGGCTACCTGACCGTCGATCCCGGCCCCTGGCACTTCCACCTGTGCGTCAACGACCACCGGGGCGCCGCCACGCCGGAGCTCGCGCGCGTGCGCCGCGTGGCGCGGGCCGCCTTCTTTCGCACGGACGGCGGCTCGTGCGTGCCCGGCGCGTGGGGGCTGCGGCTCTGGAACGGGCGCGGCGAGCAGATGATCACCGTGTACTTCCCCAATCCGTGGCTCGACGACGACCTCGAGCGCGTGCGCGAGCCGCGCTGGGAGCGGACGGCATTGTGGGAGGATCTGCGCGCGCGCTACGCCGGCCGCGCATGACGGCGCTCGTCCTCGCCGCCGCGCTGCTCCTGTTGCCGCTGGCGGCGCGGGCAGACGACGAGAAGGACAAGGTCCAGCCCGACCGCTCGGGCGCCGCGACGTCCACCAGCACGGTCGGCGCCGGCGCCGTCCAGATCGAGGCGGGATTCAACTATGGCCACGAGCGCAGCGGCGGCGCCCCGACCGAGAAGCGCTTCGGGCTCGAGGCGGCCGTGCGCATCGGTCTCACCGAGGCCTTCGAAGTCGGCTTCATGGGCGAGCCGCTGGTGCGATTGCGCAACGAGGTGGACGACACCGGCCACGGCGACTTCATGCTCGTCGCCAAGTACCGGTTCTTCGATCCGCCGCAAGGCTCACCGTGGCCGTCGCTGGCCGTTCTGCCGTTCGTGACGCTGCCGGTGACGGAGGAGCCGTTCGGCTCCGGCAAGACCGACTTCGGCGCGATCCTGCTCGCCAGCTTCGAGCTGCCGTGGCAGTTCAGCCTCGATCTGAACGCCGGCGTGGCGGCGATCGGGCAGAACCGACCCTCGGGCTATCTCGCGCAGGCCATCGTCCGCGGCGGCCTGTCGCGCGCCATCATCGAGAGCGTCACGCTGTTCACCGACCTGGTCTACACCTCGCGCGAGGAGCGCGAGGGCCGCGACACGGTCATCCTCGACGCCGGCGTCATCTGGTGGCCGGCGCGCCGGGTGGCCCTCGATGCCTCGGTCGTGACGTCGCTGGCCGGCAACGCGCCCGACTGGACGGTCCGCGCCGGCGTCAGCGTCCGCTTCGGCCGTTGAGCGCCACGCCCTGCCTGATGCTGCAGGGCACGGGGTCGGGCGTGGGCAAGAGCCTGCTCGCGACGGCCTTCTGTCGCCTCTTCGCGCGCGCCGGCTATCGGGTGGCGCCATTCAAGGCGCAGAACATGTCGCTCAACGCGGCGGTGACCGCCGACGGCGGTGAGATCGGCCGCGCGCAGGCCGCGCAGGCGGCGGCGGCCGGCGTCGAGCCGACGGTGGACATGAATCCGATCCTCTTGAAGCCGGAGGGCGACGATCGCTCGCAGCTCGTGGTGCGCGGGCGGGCGCTCGATCGCGTGACATTTCGTGAGTACCGCGCCCGCCAGGCCGCCTTGAAGCCCGTCGTCGCCGAGTCCCTGGCGCGCGTGCGCGCGGCCGCCGACCTCGTCGTCATCGAGGGGGCCGGCAGTCCGGCCGAGATCAACCTGCGCGACGCCGACCTCGTCAACATGCACGTGGCGCGCATCGCCGGGGCGCCCGTGCTGCTGGTCGGCGACATCGATCGCGGCGGGGTCTTCGCGGCGCTCGTCGGGACGCTGGCGCTGCTGGAACCCGCGGACCGTGCGCGCGTGGCAGGCCTGGTGATCAACCGTTTTCGCGGCGACGCGTCCGTGCTGACGCCCGGGCTCGAGGAGCTGCGCGCGCTGACCGGCGTGCCGGTGCTGGGCGTCGTGCCGTGGATCGCCGACCGGCTCGTTCCGGCCGAGGACTCGCTCGATCTCGAGGAGATGCCGGCGATCTCCGGCGACGTCCTTGTCGACGTCGCGGTGGTGCGCCTGCCGCGCATCGCCAATTTCGACGACTTCGACTGGCTGGCCGCCGAGCCGGGCGTGCGCGTGCGCTGGGTGACGACACCCGCGGCGCTCGACGGCGCGGATCTCGTCGTCCTCCCCGGCAGCAAGAGCACCGTCGCCGACCTCGCCTGGCTCCGCGCCCGTGAGCTGGCGGACGCGATCGTCGGCGCGGCGGCCGCGGGGCGCGCCGTGCTCGGCGTCTGCGGCGGCTACCAGATGCTCGGCCGCACGCTGCGCGATCCCGACGGCGTGGAATCGCCGGTGGCCGAGGCGCCCGGCCTCGGCCTGCTGCCGATCGAGACGACGTTTGTGCGCGAGAAGACGACGGTCCGGGTGCGCGTGCGGGCCACGGCACATTCCGGGCCGTTCGCCGAGGCGTCCGGCATCGTCGGCGACGCGTACGAGATCCACGCCGGCCTCACGCGTGTTCTCACGCCGGAGGGAACGCCGCCGTTCGCGATCGTCGAGCGGGGCGGCGCTCCGGCCGATGGGTTCGACGGCGCCATGGTCGGCGCGGTCGCCGGTACGTACCTGCACGGCGTGCTCGCCAGCGGCGCCGTGCGTCGCGCGCTGCTTCGCTGGCTGGCCGCGCGCGCCGGCCGCGCACCGCACCTGGAGTGGGGGAGCGCGGCGTCACGCGTGACGCGCTGGGATCGTCTCGCCGATATTGTCGCGGGCGCGCTGGACGTCAGGGCCGTCGGCAAGCTCGTCGGCCGTCCGCTCTGAGGGCTGGTGTCGCCGGCGCTCCACGCCGTCGGGGTCGTGCTGCTCGCGGTCGCCATCGACCTGGCCTTCGGGGATCCGCCCGATCGCTGGCACCCGGTCGCGTGGATCGGCCGCGCACTGTCGGCCGGGCGCGAGCGGCTCTGCGATGGTTCGCCGACCGTGCTCTTCGTTTCGGGAGGCGCGCTGACGCTGGGCGTGATCGCGCTGGCCGCGCTGGCGGGTGGCCTCGTCGCACTGCTGGGGCACACGCTCGGCGTGGCCGGCGTGGTGGTCGAGGCCGCCGCGCTCAAATCGACCCTCGCGCTGCGCGACCTCGCGCGGGCCGCGCGCGGCGTGTCCACCGCGCTCGCCGCACATGACCTCGCCGGCGCTCGCACGCAGCTCGGCTTCCACCTGGTGAGCCGTCCGACGGCCGCGCTGGACGCAAGCCAGGTGGCCTCGGGTGCGATCGAGTCGATGGCCGAAAACCTCACCGACGCTTTCGTCGCGCCGCTGCTCTTCTATCTCGTCCTCGGCCTCCCGGGCGCGCTCGCCTATCGCGCGCTCAACACCGCCGACACCATGCTCGGCTATCACGACGGCCCGCTCGAGTACTTCGGCAAGCTCGCCGCTAAACTCGACGACCTCGCGAATCTCATCCCCGCGCCGCTCGCCGCCGTCGCCATCGTCGCAGCCGCCGGCAATGCGGCTCGCGCCGCGTGGTGGGCGATGATCCGCGACCACGATCGCACCGCCAGCCCCAACGCCGGCTGGACCATGTCCGCCACCGCCGGCGCCCTCGACCTCACGCTGGAGAAGCCCGGCGCCTACCGACTGGGCCACGGCCGCCCCCCAACCGCGTCCGACATCGACCAGTCGATTCGCCTCATCGCTACCGCCTCCGTGATCTTCCTGGCCGTGGTCATGCTAATACGACTGATCATCTAATTAGTTTGAAACAACAGTTATTTAATAAAGATCATCTGAGACTCGAAGCGAGCTTCCCTCGCTGTATGCGCCCGTGCCGACAGGCCGACGGCAGAACGGCGTCCGAGGCACACTCACACCACGCGGCAGTGGCGCGGGCCGCCGTGGCGGGGCCGCGGGGGTCCGCCGACCCGTTCCCGCTAACGTCGGCACGCGCGACGGTGGAAAGGAATCGCGTCAAACGATCTTCGCTCCGCGCTCGTGGTCGCCGGACCCCCGCGGCCCCGGCGCGGCGGCCCGCGCCACGCCCGCCGCGCTGAGCAGTGTGCGTCTGAAGCGTGCGCGCCGCGACGATGAACGAGCGGGCTCGTGACGAGTGCGGCACGATGCAGAGACAGCGCAGGTTTTTCTTGTGATGACTGCTGGAAGCGAGCCGTATGATGAGGCGGATTCGCCGCCACCGTGCGGCGTTCTGTGTCTATGAGCCTGACTGACCGCTTGACACAGGGAGTGCAGAGCGCGCTCGTCGCGGCCGGCCTGCCGCCGGCTCCGGACTGTGCCTGGGAAGTTCCGCGCCAGGCCGAGCACGGCGACTATGCGACCAACGTCGCCATGACGCACGCCAAGACCGCGCGGCGCGCGCCGCGCCAGATCGCCGACGCGATCGTGAAGCACTTCCCGCCGCTGGATGCGGTCGCCCGCCTGGAGATCGCCGGCCCCGGCTTCCTCAACGTGTTCCTGTCGCCCGCGTGGGTGGCGGCGTCGCTGCGCGAGGTGCTGGCGGCGGGCGCCGAGTACGGCCGTGGCGCCGATCTCGCGGGCCAGCGCGTGCGGCTGGAGTTCGTCTCGGCGAATCCCACCGGCCCGCTCGTGATCGTCAACGCGCGCGCGGCGGCCATCGGCGACGCGATGGCGCGCATGCTGCGCGCGCGCGGTGCGCGTGTCACGACCGAGTACTACATCAACGATGCCGGCAATCAGTTCGAGGCGCTGGCGCGCTCGTTCGAAGCGCGTATCCGCCAGGCGGTCGGCGAGGCGGTCCCGTTCCCGGACAACGGCTACCCCGGCGAGTACCTGATCGACCTCGCCGGCGAGTACGTGCGCGAGCACGGACTGGACGGGGCCGCGGCGCTGCAGGCGCATCTCGACCAGTGGACCAAGGAGGGCGGCGCGAGCGCAACCGAGCGACTGGGCCGCTGGGCGGTCGCGCGGATGGTCGAGGGCCAGCGCCGCGTGCTTGCGGACTACGGCGTGACGTTCGACGTGTGGTCCTCCGAGCAGCACGACGTCCGCGATCGTGGGCTGGCCGACAAGATCCTCGACGAGCTGAACACGCGCGGCCTCACGTACGAGCAGGACGGCGCGCTCTGGTTCCGCGCGACGGAGGCCGGCGAGGACGTGAGCGACGACAAGGACCGCGTGCTGCGACGGAGCGCGGGCGGTCCCACCTACTTCGCCGTGGACATCGCCTATCACCACTACGTGAAGTTCGCGGGGGCCGACCGGCTGATCAACCTGCTCGGCCCGGACCACCACGGCTACGTGGCGCGGATTCGCGCCGCCATGCAGGCGCTCGGCCATCCGCCGGAGGCCTTCGAGGTGCTGATCGTGCAGCTCGTGACGCTGCTGCGCGACGGCCAGCCGGTGCGCATGTCCAAGCGGCGCGGCGAGTTCGTGCTGATGGAGGAGCTCCTGGAGGAGGTCGGCCGCGACGCCGCCCGCTTCACGTTCCTCACGCGACGCCACGACAGCCCGCTCGAGTTCGACCTCGCGGTGGCGACGCGCCAGTCGAGCGATAACCCCGTCTACTACGTGCAGTACGCGCACGCGCGCATCCGCTCCATCGCGCGGCAGATGGCCGAGCAGGGGATCGACGTCCCGGCCTGGGACGCGATCGACCTGGGGGCGCTGACCGAGCCCGAGGAGCAGGCGCTCATCAAGCGGCTGCTCGACTATCCGGAAGTCGTGCGCGGCGCCGCCCGCGCGCGCGAGCCGCATCGGATCGCCTTCTGGCTGCAGGAGCTCGCGGGGGCGTTCCATCCTTATTACAAGGCCCACCGCGTGATCCAGGACGACCGCCGCCTGATGCTCGCGCGCTTCGCGCTGTGCACGGCGGTCGGCCGGGTGATCGCCAACGGCCTCGAGCTGCTCGGCGTCTCGGCGCCGGAGACGATGTGATGGCGGCCCGGCGCCGCGGCGGCAGCCGGACGGGAACCTTCCTGGTGCTGATGGGCATCGTCGGCGTGCTGACCGTGACGTTCGGCGTCGGCGTGTGGACGGGCCACAACTGGCCGGTGCTGTTCGGCGACGCCAAGGCGCCCGCCACCGCCCCCACGCCGTCGCGCCGGACCGCCGCTGAGCGGCCGAGACCCGCCGACGCGCTGCCCGCGCTGACCTTCTACGACGAGCTGAAGGCGCCGCTGACGGCGCCGCCCCCGCCGGCGAAGATCGCGAAACGTCCCAGGCCCGCAGAACCGGTCCGCCACGAGGCGGCCACCGAGGCGACATCCCCGGTCGACGCCGCCGCGCCGCCGGCATCGGTGGGTCCCGAACCCATGGCGCCGAGCACCCCGGCGCCCGCCGCCGTCGCCACGCCCGTCAGCGACGGGCCGTCACGCTTCACCGTCCAGGTCGGCGCCTACAACGTGCGAACGCCGGCCGACGCGCTGCGCTCGATGCTGGCCTCGGCCGGCCACGAGGCGCGCGTGGTGGAAGCGGTCACGCCCACCGGCGTCCGCTATCGCGTGCAGGTCGGCACGTTCGTGACGCGCCAGGCCGCGCAGGACGCGGCCGCCCGCCTCGGGGCCGAGCGGGCGCTGCAGACCTTCGTGACGACCCGCTGAGCGCATGGCGCGCCCGGGGCGGATCCTCATCAGCGAGCCCGAGCTGAAGGCGCGGATCGGCGAGCTGGGGGCCGACCTGGCCCGGGACTACGGCCGGGGCCCCAGCAGCCCCATCGTCGTCGGCGTGCTGCAGGGCGCCTTTCTCTTCATGGCCGACCTGGTCCGGGCCACGCAGATCGACCTCACGACCGACTTCATCGGCGTGGTGAGCTACGCCGGCGCCCAATCCTCCGGGCACGTCCGGATCGTGTCCGACCTGAGCATGTCGATCGAGGGGCGCGACGTCCTCGTGGTCGAGGACATCGTGGACACCGGTCTCACCCTGACCTACCTGAAGCGGACGCTGGAGGCGCGGCATCCCCGGAGCCTGCGCGTGTGCGTCCTGGTCGACAAGGTCGAGCGTCGCAAGGTGGACGTGGGGCTCGACTACGTGGGGTTCACCATCCCCAACGTGTTCGTGGTCGGCTACGGGTTCGACTACGAGGGCCTCTACCGCAACCTGCCCTACGTGGCGGCGCTGGAGGGCGAGTGAGGCGCGGGACGCCCCGCTGCAGTGCGTCGTTTCGACCCCGTGCTACAATCGAAATCGCATGAATCAGGTTTACAAAAACCTTGCCCTGTTCATGGTGATCGGCCTCATCGTCATCCTGCTCTTCACCGTGTTCAGCACCTCCCAGCAGGGCGGCCAGGAATCGCCGAACTTCTCGGAATTCCTGCGCCATGTCGAGCTGGGCCGGGTAGAGTCGGTGACCATCCGGGACAAGCTGGTGACCTACACGCTGAAGGACGGCGGCCAGCCGATGCGCACCTTCATCGTGGACTACCCCGACCTCATCAAGATGCTGCGCGAGCGCGGCGTCCGGATCGCGGTGAAGCCGCCGGACTCGAACCCCTGGTACACGATCGTGCTCCAGTGGTTCCCGATGCTGCTCTTCATCGGAGTCTGGATCTTCTTCATGCGCCAGATGCAGGGCGGCGGCGCCAAGGCCCTGAGTTTCGGAAAAGCAAGAGCACGTCTGATTTCGGAGAAACAAAACAAGATCACGTTCCAGGACGTCGCGGGTGTCGACGAGGCCAAGGAAGAGCTCCGCGAAATCATCGACTTCCTGAAAGATCCTCAGAAGTTCCAGAAGCTCGGCGGCAAGATCCCCAAGGGCGTGCTGCTAGTCGGCCCTCCCGGAACCGGGAAGACGCTTCTCGCAAAGGCGATTGCGGGTGAAGCAAACGTTCCGTTCTTTTCGATTTCAGGGTCCGACTTCGTCGAGATGTTCGTGGGCGTCGGGGCGTCCCGCGTGCGCGACCTCTTCGAGCAAGGCAAGAAGCACGCCCCTTGTATCATCTTCATGGACGAGATCGACGCGGTCGGCCGGCATCGCGGCGCCGGTCTGGGCGGCGGCCACGACGAACGCGAGCAGACGCTGAACCAGCTCCTCGTCGAGATGGACGGCTTCGAGACCAACGAAGGCGTCATCCTGATCGCGGCGACGAACCGTCCGGACGTGCTCGACCCGGCACTGCTCAGACCGGGACGATTCGATCGACAGGTCGTCGTGCCGAGACCAGACGTCAAGGGACGCGAAGAAATCTTGCGTGTGCACGCGCGCCGCATCCCGCTGGCCCCTAATGTCGATCTCAAGGTGCTGGCGCGCGGCACGCCCGGGTTCTCTGGCGCGGATCTCGCCAACCTCGTCAACGAGGCGGCGCTGCTGGCGGCGCGGCAGAACAAGAAACTCGTCGAGATGCTCGACTTCGAGAACGCCAAGGACAAGGTCCTCATGGGCGTCGAGCGGCGCTCGATGATCATCTCCGACACCGAGAAGCGCACGATCGCCTATCACGAGGCGGGCCATGCCCTGGTTGCCGACTTTCTGCCGGGCGCCGACCCGCTGCACAAGGTGACGATCATCCCGCGCGGGCGCGCGCTCGGGCTCACCATGCAGCTGCCGATGGACGACAAGTACAACTACTCGCGCGAGTACCTGATCAACCGGATCACGATCCTGCTCGGCGGCCGCTCCGCGGAGGAGATCGTCCTCAAGCAGCAGACGACCGGTGCCGGCGACGACCTGGAGAAGGCCACCGAGATGGCCCGCAAGATGGTCTGCGAGTGGGGCATGTCGGACAAGCTGGGACCGCTCACCTTCGGCAAGAACGAGGAGCACATCTTCCTCGGTCGCGAGGTGGCGCGGGCCAAGGACTACAGCGAAGAGACCGCCCAGGCGATCGACGTCGAGATCAAGCGGCTCATCGTCGACTGCGCGACGCGGGCGCGCCAGATCCTCGAGGAGAACATCGAGAAGCTCCACGCCCTCGCGCGGGCCCTGCTGGAGCGTGAGTCCCTCGACTCCGAGGAGATTGCCCGGATCCTGCGCGCGCAGCCGTTCCAGGAAGCGCCAGCCCCGGCCTGATCAGCAGGGGCCTGGCCGGCCTCTGTCATACGGTATGCCTCAGTTCCGAGCGGACCTCGCAGGAGTCTCGGTGGGTGACGGCCTTCCGGTGGCTGTCATGGGCGTGATCAACGTGAGCCCGGAGTCCTTCCATGCCGGTTCCGTCCGCCGCCTGGACGATGTGCTCGCCACGGCGCAGGCCATGGTCGATGCCGGCGCCGCCCTGATCGACGTGGGGGCGCGCTCGACGGCGCCGTACCTGCCGACCGAGATCACGGAGTCCGAGGAAACTGCGCGCCTCGTGCCCGCCGTCGAGCTCCTTGCCGCCAAGCTCTCCGTGCCGGTCTCCGCGGACACCGCGCGGCCCGAGCCGGTCCGCGCCGCGCTCGAAGCCGGCGCGCGCGTGATCAACGACGTCTCCACGCTGCGTGATCCCGCCGTCGCGCGACTCGTCGCCTCTCACGCCGTCTCGCTCATCCTCATGGCCGCGCCGACGGTCGGCGCGGGCCACCGCGGCGGGGCGGCGGGGGTCCGGCGACCACGAGCCCGGAACGTAGGCCGGTTGCCGCAAGGCCTTCAATCCGTGGCGCGTGCCAGCGTTGGGAGGGGAACGGGTCGGCGGACCCCCGCCGCCCCGCCACGGCGGCCCGCGCCAGCCCCCGGGGTGACCATCAGGAAGATTTTGGCGGAGGGGTTGCGACGGGCGCGCTCGGCGGGGATCTCACAATCCAGGATTGTCGTGGATCCGGGGATCGGGTTCTTCCGCGCCGAGCACCTCACCTGGGACGAGTGGGACGCGCGGGTGCTGGCGGGGCTCGCCTCGCTTCGCTCGCTCGCCAGGCCGATCTGTGTCGGTGTTTCGCGGAAGTCCTTTATCGGGGCGATCCTCGAGCGGCCGGAGACGGGCGATCGGCTTGCGGGGTCGATTGGGGCGACGGCGATTGCCGTTGTGAATGGGGCGGCGGTGATCAGGGCTCACGACGTCCGGGAGACGTGCGATGCGGTGCGGGTGGCGGAGCGCATCCGACGGGTAGGGGCGCGATGAGCGCGATGCTGGGAGCCCTGCGGTGGCGGGACGTGCTCGATATCGTGGTCGTGGCACTCATCATCTATCGCGTGCTGGCGCTGTTCCGCGGGACGCGCGCGGTGCAGATCACGATCGGGCTGGGTGTGCTCGGCGCGGCGGCGGTGGCGGCGCGGGCGCTGCAGCTCACGAGCCTGACGTGGCTGCTCGACCACTTCTGGTCGTTCTGGGTCGTGGCGCTGATCGTCGTCTTCCAGCCCGAGCTGCGGCGCGCGCTGGGCTGGATCGGGCAGGCCTCGCTGCTCCAGCGCCTGACCGGCGGCGCCGAGCGCGCGCAGATGGTGGAGGAGATCGTGCGCGCGGTCGACTCGCTGGCTGCGCGCCGGATCGGCGCGCTCGTCGTGGTGGAGCGCGCGACGGGCCTGCGGCAGTACGCCGAGCTCGGCGTCGCGCTGGACGCCCTCGTGTCCTCCGACCTGCTGACGAGCGTGTTCCTGCCGTACTCGCCGCTCCACGACGGCGCGGTGATCGTGCAGGGCGGCCGCGTGGTGGCGGCCGGCTGCTTCCTGCCGCTGTCGCGCAACATGCAGCTTGGCCGGGCGCTCGGCACCCGGCACCGCGCCGCGCTGGGCATCGCGGAGGAGACGGACGCCGTCTCCATCGCCGTCTCCGAGGAGACGGGCGGACTCTCGATCGCCGTGTCGGGCCGCATCGAGCCCGTGGCCGAGCCCGATGCCCTCCGCCACCGCCTGAACGAGCTGCTGGGCGTGTCCGAGGTCCGCGCGGGTGAGGTGGTGGGGCTACGCGCGCTGCGGCGGCGCTGGAGCCGCGGCTGAGGATGCTGCGCGCGCTCGTCGAGTATTGGCAGCTCAAGCTCCTCGCGCTCTTCCTGGCCATCGCGCTGTGGTTCTTCGTGGGCAGCGCGGAGCGCACCGAGATCGCCCTGGCCCTCCCCATCGAGTACGTCGGCCTCGAGGGCCCGCTGACCCTGGACGGCCCGCGGCGCGACATGGTGGACGTCCAGCTCCAGGCCACGCGGTGGGCCGCGGAGCGGGTCAGCCCGGCTACGGTCCGCGTCCGCGTGGACGTGAGCGGCCTGCGCGAGGGCGACAACGTGGTCCACATCGTCCCGGATGCCATCCAGACGCCGGCCGGCGTACGGGTGACCCGCGTGGCGCCGGCGTGGACGACGGTGCACGCCACGCGCGCCGCCACGCGGACGGTGCAGGTGGTGCCTCAGGTCCTCGGCCGGCCCGCCGCCGATCACGTCGTGGGGCCCGTGGTGGTGGAGCCCACAACTGTCCAGATCAAGGGCCCTCGCACTACAATCGAAGCGCGGACCGCCGTCGAGACCCTCCCGGTCGACGTCTCGGGCCTCCGCGGACCGGTGACCCAGACCGTGGGGCTGGCCTTACCGGACTCGGTATACCCCGTCGACCGGCGTACGGTGAGCGTGACCGTGGAGATCCGACCGACGACAGCGCTGGAGCCGCGCGCAGCGGGCCCGCGGCGATGAATCAACTGAGGCTGTTCGGGACCGACGGGATTCGTGGCGTCGCCAACGAGCCGCCGCTCACACCCGACCTCGCCTATCGCGTGGGGCGCGAGCTGGTGGTCACGCTGGCCGCCCAGCACGAGAGCGAGCACGTGCGCGTGGTGATCGGCCGCGATACGCGCCGCTCGGGGCCGCTGCTGGAGGCGGCCATGGTGGCCGGGCTCCTGTCGGCCGGCGCCGACTGCTTCTCGGTCGGCGTCCTGCCCACGCCCGGCATCGCGCTGCTCACCCGCGGGCTCGACGCCCACGGCGGCATCGTGCTCTCGGCCTCCCACAATCCGTTCGAGGACAACGGCATCAAGCTCTTCTCCTCCAACAGCACGAAGTTTCCCGACGTATGGGAGGACCAGATCGAGGCGCGCGTGAAGGCGCCCGACGCCGCGCCCCGCGCGCGCGGCGCCGCCATCGGCCGCCTGGTGACGTACGAGCGCGCCGAGAAGTACTATGTGGACTTCCTCTGCCGCTGCTTTCCGCTCGACCTGGCCGGCATCACGATCGCGCTCGACTGCGCCCACGGCGCGACGTACCGCGTGGCGCCCAGTGTCTTCCGCCGCCTCGGCGCGCGCGTGCTGGTCATCGCCGCCCAGCCCGACGGCACCAACATCAACGCCGGCTGCGGCGCGCTCCATCCGGACGGGTTGCGCAAGCGCCTGGTGGCGGCCAGCGCCGACGTGGGCTTCGCCTTCGACGGCGACGGCGACCGGCTGATCTCCGTCGATCACCTGGGCGAGATCCGCGACGGCGACTACGCGCTGGCCATCGCCGCCCGCCACATGGCCCAGCAGGGACGCCTGCAGACCAACACCGTCGTCACCACCGTGATGGCCAACCTCGGCCTCGACGAGTGCTTGCGGGCGGCCGGCATCAAGATGGTGAAGACGCAGGTCGGGGACCGCTACGTGCACGAGGAGATGCAGCGCATGGGCGCCAATCTCGGCGGCGAGCAGTCCGGCCACCTGTTGTTCCCCGACTACTCGCCGACCGGCGATGGCATCCTCTCCGCGCTGGCCCTGCTGGCGGTGATGCGCGAGAGCGGCGAGGCGCTGGCCTCGCTGGCCACCTGCATGCGCAAGTTCCCCCAGGTGCTCGTCAACGTGCCGGTCGCTCGCAAGCCGCCCATCGAGTCGCTCACGGGCGTGATGGACCGCGTGCGCGCCTTCGAGAGCGAGATGAACGGCACCGGCCGCATCCTGCTCCGCTACTCGGGCACCGAGTCGCTGGCCCGCGTGATGATCGAGGGCTCCGACGAGGCGCGTATCCGCGCGATGGCCGACGAGCTCGCCTCGGCCATCCGCACGCAGCTGGGCCAATGAGCACGCGGGGAATCGAGGAGCGCCACGGGTTTCCCGAGGCGCTCCGAGCGCCGGGGGGCGTGGGGGGCCATGTCGGGGCCCCCCACCAGGTGAGCGCGTGAGCGTCTGCGGCGTCGGCGTGGACCTGGTGAAGATCCCGCGCATGCGCGAGGTCATCGCGCGCTGGGACGAACGGTTCCTCCGCCGCGTCTTCACCGAGCAGGAGATCGCCTACTGCCGCGCGCGGCGCGACCCAGTGCCGCACTTCGCCGCACGCTTCGCCGCCAAGGAGGCCGGCATGAAGGCCCTCGGCACAGGCTTGCGCCTGGGCGTGAAGTGGCGCGAGCTCGAGGTCCGGCGCGAGCGCGGCCAAGCGCCGACGCTCGTGCTACACGGCCGCTCGCGCGAGCTGGGCCTGGCGCGCGGCGGCCGCCGGATGCTGCTGGCCCTCACGCACGAGGGCGACTACGCGCTCGCGCACGCGCTCCTGGTGGACGATGACCCCGCGCTGGCGGCGGACCCGGCGCCTCACTAGCGTGGCCGCGGCCGTGCTGGTCCTCTACGGCTGTGCGGCGCAGTCCGTGGATCGCGCCGCCTCGCCCACGCGCGCTCACATCGCCGCCCGCCCGGGTCGCCCCGGCTTCGTCGTGGCCGCTCCGCACCCCGGCCGCGACGCCGACACCGACCGCATCGTGACCGAGATTGCCCGCCGCACGGGGTTCGGGCTCGTGGTGGCGACCGCCTCCGAGGCGCAAGCATACGAGCAGCGCGTCCTGGAGGCGGCGCAGGGGCCGCTCCACTTCTATGCCGAGATCCGCGGCATCGACCGGCCGGGATGCGCGGGCCAGCTCGAGATCGCCACCGTCGGCGTGGATCGCGAGCTCGCGCAGCGGCTGCGCGCGCTGGCCGAGCTGATCCGCGACGCCTACCTGCGCGCCAATCGCGACGTCCAGCGCCTCGACGTGCAGGTCGAGCCGGCCCCGCGCGACGGCATCCTGCGACTGCCCCAGCGCGCGCTCCACATCGAGCTGCCGCGCTGCGACCGCCGCGAGTGGCGCGAGACGTACACGTCGATTCTCGCCGACTTCCTCGCTCAGGCCGTCATCCTGCCGGCCGGCCGATGAAACGCGCCCGCCGTCCGTCGCTCGAGCGAGCCTAGCCATGCTGCCGGTGTTCACGGCCGAGGAGATGCGCCGGGTGGATCAGCGCGCCATCCGCGAGCTGGGGATTCCTGGCGCGACGCTCATGGAGAATGCCGGCCGTGGGGCGGCCGAGCAGATCCTGGCGGAGCTCTCGACCCTTGGCTTCAGTCGGCGCGGCGTGCGGGTCGCCATCCTGTGCGGCAAGGGCGGCAATGGCGGCGACGGCTTCGTCGTCGCGCGCTGGCTCAAGCGCGCCGGCCATCGCGTGGAGGTGTTTCTGCTCGCGCGCCCCGACGAGCTGCGCGGCGACGCCGCGCTCAAGCACCGCGAGATGGAGCGCCGCGCCATCCGCACGCGCGTGGTGCAGGACGACACCGATCTCGCCCGTGCGCTGGCCGATGCCGACCTCGTGGTGGACGCGCTGCTCGGTACCGGCGCGCGCGGGGCGCCCGCGCCCGCCATCGCGCGCGCGATCGAGCAGATCAACGCCAGCGGCCGTCCCGTCGTGTCGCTCGACATCCCGTCCGGTCTGCCCGCCGACGGTGAGGCTCCGGCCGGCCCCGTCGTGCGCGCGCTGCTGACGACGACGTTCGCGGGCATCAAGCGCGGCTTGATCGGCGCCCACGGTCGCGATACGGCCGGCCGCGTGGAGGTGGTCGACATCGGCGTCCCGCCCGCCGAGGTCGCCCGCGGCATCGCCACGTTCCTTCTGCAGGCGGCCGACGTCGCCTGCCACTTTCCGCGGCGTCCGCGCGAGGCCCACAAGGGCAGCTACGGCCACCTGCTATTGGTGGCGGGCTCCGTCGGCAAGACCGGCGCCGCCGCGCTGGCGGCGCGCGCCGCGATGCGCGCCGGTGCCGGGCTGGTCACGGTCGCCACCGCGCACAGCGCCCAGCCGGTCGTCGCGTCGCTCATCGTGGAAGCCATGAGCGAGCCCGCGCCCGAGACGGAGGCGGGCTCGCTCGCGCTCAAGGCGCGCGAGCGGCTGGTCGAGCTGCTGGAGCAGCGCGACGCCCTCGCGGTGGGGCCCGGGCTGGGCCTCGACGAGGACACACAGACGCTGGCCCGCGCGCTCGTGTTCGAGGGCCGCCGTCCGTGCGCCGTGGATGCCGACGCGCTGACCGCTCTCGTGGGTCACCTCGAGCGGCTGCGGAGCGCGCCGGCCCCGCGCTGCCTCACGCCGCATCCCGGCGAGATGGCGCGCCTGCTCGGTGTCAGCGTGGCCGACGTGCAGCGCGATCGCATCCAGACCGTCCGCGAGTTCGCCACCAGGTGGGGCGTGCACGTGGTCCTCAAGGGCGCCACCAGCGTGATCGGCACACCGTCGGGCGTGGTGCTGTTGAACCCGACCGGCAATCCCGGCATGGCCAGCGGCGGCACCGGCGACGTCCTCACCGGCGTGCTCGGCGCGTTCCTGGCGCGCGGGCTCGAGGCCATCGACGCGCTCGCCTGCGCCGTGTACCTGCACGGGCTCGCGGGCGACATCGCCGCCGCGCGCCACGGTCAGGAGTCGCTGATCGCGAGCGACGTCGTCGAGGCGCTGCCGTCCGCCTTCGCGGCCGTCAGTGGCCGCGACTAGCCTCCGCACGACGACGCCGGCCGAGACGGCCGCCGCCGGCGAGGCGCTCGGGCGCACGCTCGGAGCCGGCGACGTCGTCGCGCTCTACGGCGAGCTCGGCGCCGGCAAGACCTGTCTCATCCAGGGGCTCGTGCGCGGGCTCGGCGTCACCACGCACGCCACCAGCCCCACGTTCGTCCTCGTCAACGAATACCGCGGGCGCCTGCCGGTGCATCACGTGGACGCCTATCGCACCGGCAGCCTCACCGAGCTCATGGACTTCGGCCTGCTGGATCTGATCGGCGGCGACGGCGTCACGCTCGTCGAGTGGGCCGACCGCGCCGAGCCGCTGATGCCACCGCGCACCGTGCGCGTGCGGATCGACGGGGTGGGGGACGAGCCCCGCGCGATCACGATCGACGACCCTCGTAAAGAGGGGGAGCGACCGCCGCTCCCCCTCTAGACTCCCCCAACGGGGACCCGCGAGGCGTTTCTACTGACGCTCGAACACCGGCCGCTCAGTGGGCGGCCGTATTCGATCTCGGACATTGACGGCGCGTGGCGATCGCCGTACGAAGCGGTATGGCGATCGAGCGCTGGCCGGCCACGGAGCGCCCGCGCGAGCGGCTCTACTGGAACGGCGCCGACGCCCTGGCCGACGCCGAGCTGCTGGCGCTGCAGCTCGGCTCCGGACGGCGTGGCAAGACGGCCGTGGAAGTGGCGCGCGAGATGCTGGCGGCGTACGGCTCGCTGGCGGGCGTCGCGGGTCGCGAGGCGGCCGAGCTCGCGAAGCTGCCCGGCGTCGGCCCCGCCAAGGCCGCGCGCCTGGCCTCGGCATTCGAGCTCACGCGGCGCTTGCGCGCGCGCACGCCGGGCATACGCATCGCGCTGTCGTCACCGGCCGAGGTCTACGCGGCCTTCGGTCCGCTCATGGAAGATCTGCCGCGCGAGGTCTTCCGCGTGGCGCTGCTGGACGCCCAGAACGGGCTCCTGCGCGACCTGGTGATCTCCGAAGGCACGCTGTCGGCCAGCCTCGTGCACCCGCGCGAGGTCTTCAAGCCGGCCATCCTCGAGTCCGCGGCCTCGATCATCCTGCTCCACAACCATCCGAGCGGCGATCCCACGCCGAGCCGGGAAGACCTGCGTCTCACGCGCCAGCTTGCCGAGGCGGCGCGCCTGATGGACCTGCGCATCCACGATCACGTCGTCATCGGCCGCGGCCGCTACGTCAGCCTGGCCGAGAAGGGTATTATTTGACGCGGAGGCTCACGCCATGGGAATCAAGGTGCGCAACGTCGGGCACGTGGTGCTGAAGGTGCGGGACGCCGAGCGGTCGGCGCGCTTCTATCGCGACGTGCTGGGCCTCAAGGAGGTCGCGCGGGGCAACTTCGGGCGTCCGATGGTGTTCTTCTCCACGGGCGAGAACCACCACGACGTGGCGGTCATGGAAGTCGGGCCGCAGGCGCCGCTGCCGGAGGCCGGGGGCGTGGGGCTCTACCACGTCGCGCTTCGCATCGGCACCACGCTCGACGAGCTGCGCGCCGCCAAGGCGCACCTGGAGGCGCACGGCATCACGAAGCTGCGCATCACCGATCATCGCGTGAGCCAGTCGATCTATCTCGACGATCCGGACGGCAACGGCGTGGAGCTCTACGTGGATGCGGATCCGGCGATCTGGCGGGAAGATCCCAGCCGAGTAGCTTCGGTAGGACCGCTGACGCTCTGAGCGGCGGCTAGTTCTTCGCGAGCTTCTCGATCTCCTTGCGCGTCATCGCCTGACAGCGCGTGAGGAGGCCCTTCACCTTCCGCTCCGAGGCGTGGTCGGCCAGGATCAGCTTCTTGGAGCGACTTCCGTTGGCGATATACGCCACCCAGTCGTCCAGGTTCGGGGTGCCACGGTATGCGACGGTGACCCCGCTCATTCGCATCCGCCGACGACCCTCGACCTTCGCGAGTGGCTTCCGACCTTCCATCGCGTGTGGCCCTCTCGTCTCGAGATGTCAGAGTGTGCCGGTCGGCATCGACCGCCGTGCCCCCGTCTTGATGGGAGCGATGTCGAGCACGACGGAGAAATTACGAGCGTAAAGATTTCACGTCAAGGTTTCGTTTGCACGCGCCAAATGCGCGCTTCGTGCGCGCGGCGAGGACTTCGACCAGTGATCATCGCGGAATTATCCTCACCGGTGCATTTAGTGGACGAACGACGCGGCAATGCTTTGGGCACGCCTCGGCAGCCCGCATCAGGCCGGTCGAATTAGTCACCTGTGGACAAGTGTGGACAAGTGGATAACCTGTGAGCAACTCACGGCTCTCGCACCAGGCGTTCCAAGATGCGACGCGCAAGGATCGGCCCGCGCGTGATGAATCCCGTGAAATATCCCACCGCGCGCGCTCCCGCGCGCAACAGCGCCACGGCCTTGTCGGGTGTGTCCACGCCCCCGGTGGCGATGATCTCCACCGCGTCGCCGAAGCGCTTGCGGGTGCGCCGCACGTTCTCGAGCGTGGCGGGAAAGATGTCGGGCCCGCTGAGGCCGCCCGTGCGCTGGGACAGGCGCGGCTCGTCGATCCGGCGCGTGTTGCCGTAGTTGATCATCCGCACGCCGGCCTCGAGGGCGGCCGGGATAATATCGCGCTCGTTCACCTCGGCGAAATCGGGCGAGAGCTTCACGCTGAGCGGCCGCGGCGACAGGCGGCCGAGCGTCTCCAGCACCGCGCGCAGCTCCTGCGGCCGCTCGCTCCACGCGTAGACGAGCTTGGTGTTGGGCGAGGAGACGTTCATCTCGACCAGGTCGCCCAGCGGCGCCAGCGCCTGCACGAGCGTGACGTAGTCCTGGACCGACTCGCCCGCCACGCTGACGATGAGCGGCACGCGGTGCGCCAGCCCGGCCAGCGAGGCGCGGAAGGCTGTCAGCCCGGGATTCTGGAAGCCGTTGCAGTTGACGAGCCCCGGGCCCGCCGCCGAGCGCGTGCGCACGAGGTTCGGCTGGGGATGGCCGGGCCGCGGGTTCACCGTGATCGACTTCGCCGTCACCGCGCCGAAGCCCAGGCCCATCGCGCGCCGCAGGATCGTCGGATCGTAGTACTGGGCTGCCAGGATCAGCGGATTGGGCAACCGCACACCGCCCAGGGTCGTGGCCAGCCGGGGATCCTCCAGGCGGAAGGCGCCGAGCCGGTCGAGCGGGAGCAGCTTGAGTGCCCCCTGGCCGAGGGCGATCGCCGTGGGCTCGGGAACCCGGCACAGCACGCCATCGTAGAGCAGTCGATAGAGCGCGGCGAGGGCGCGGGTCATCGGAGGGCGAAATGGAGGATAGCATGGGCCTGCGGTCTTGACCTGCGACGGCCGGTTCTTTACGGTAGCCAGGATGAGTCGCTGGCTGGCGCTCGGCGTGGCGCTCCTGCTCTCGGCGTGCGCCTCGGTCGCCCCGGCCCCCTCGGCGGTCCGGCCCGACTTCGCCGGCGTCGCCGGCTTCACCTTCACCACCGACACCTTCGCCTTTCCCAACGAGATCCGCGCCCGCAATCCCGACCGCGAGGATCTCTACGCCAACTACTGCTTCGTCCTCGCGCGCGGGCTGCGGCAGTTCTTCCGCTTCGCGCGCTTCGATCCGGCGGCACCGCGCCTGGCGCCCGAAGCCTACGTCGAGCGCGTGCGGGCGGTGGCCGCGCACGCGCCGTGGGAGCCGCCGGCGCCGCCCGAGGCGCGCATCGTCATCCCGGGCTACGCGAACCTGCGCGACTTCTCGCGCGCCCAGGAGGCCGCCGTCAAGGAAGGCCTGGGGGGCCGCTTCTGGACGCTCGTGCACTGGACCAACTGGCGCGTGACCTTTCCCGTCACACGCGGCCATCAGGCCACGGTCGCCCGCGAAGTGATGGACGAGCTCGACGCCGGCCGCATGGTGCAGCTCCTCGTCACCAACTGGCCCAAGCCCGAGCTGAACCACACGGTCGTCGCCTTCGCTTATCGGCCCGGGGCCGACGGCGTGGAGTTCCTGGTGTGGGACCCGAACGATCCCGGCGAACCGGGCGTTATGACCTTTGATGCCGGCGCCAGCCGCTTCCGCGCGACGCACCTCTACGACACGGAGCCCGGCCTGATCCGGGCCTTCCGGATGTACTACTCGTGGCTGCTCTGAGCGCCCCGCCGGCCGGGGCCGCCGCACCGGCGCCGCGCTGGTACACGCATCGCCTCAACCGTCCGGCGTTCTATCGCGCCGGCGCCGTGCTCGCGGGCGCGTTGCCGCGCCCCGTGCGCCTGGCGCTGGCCCGCGGGCTCGCGCGGCGCGCGGCCGAGTGGTTCCCCGCCGAGCGCGCTCGCGTGCGCGCCAACCTCGCGCGCGTCCGGCCGCTCGCGAGCCCGGCCGAGGGCGAGCGGCTGGTGGACGAGGTCTTCCGCCACTTCGCGATCTGCTTCGCGGATCTCATCAGCACCAATCGCCGCGAGGCGCGGCCGGACCGGCTGGTGGCGCGCATCGAGGGCGACGAGCACTTGATGGCCGCCGATGCCGAGGGCCGCGGCCTCGTGCTCGTCACCGCGCACTACGGCAACTGGGAGCTGGGCGGCCGTCTGCTCGCCACGCGGCTGCGCCGGCCCACGCACGTGGTCGTCGCCGCCGAGGCCGATCCCGGCGTGGAGCGCTTTCTGCGCGGCGGGCCGGCGCCCGTGCGCTTCGTGCGGCGCAGCGATCCCACGGCCATGGTGCCGCTGGTCGCCGCCCTGCGCCGCCACGAGGTCGTGGCCCTCCAGGGGGATCGCGCGCTCGGCACGCGCGGCGATGCCCTCGTCGAGTTCTTCGGGGCGCCGGCGCCGTTTCCGCTCGGCCCCTTCGTGCTGGCCCGCGCGGCCGGCGCGCCCGTCGTGCCCGCCTTCTGCCTGCTCGACCGCGACCTGCGCTACACGGTGGCCATGGCGGCGCCGATTCACGTGAAGGCGGGCGAGGAGACGGCCGCGCTCGCGACGTGGGTCGGCGTGCTGGAGGCGATGGTGCAGCGCGCGCCCGAGCAGTGGTTCAACTTCTTCGATGTGTGGAGCGCGGCCTCTGCGTCCTGAGCCCGTCTCGGTCCTCGCCGCCGGCGTCGTCACGCCGATCGGTCCCGACCTGGACGCGTTCTGGTCCGGTCTGCTCGGCGGCGCCGACGCGCTGACCGCCATCGAGCGCTTTCCCACCGACGACCTGCGCGTCGGGCGCGGCGGTGAGATCAAGAAGATCCCCGCGGTGGCGGCCGGGATCCGCTCGCGCGCGGCCGCGCTGCTGATCGCCGCCGGCGCCGATCTCCGCGGCCGGGCGCGCCTGGGTGCCGCCCCGGCGCGCATCGCCGTCGTCGTGGGCACCGCCCTCGGCGGTGTCGAGGAGCTCGAGCACGCGCTCGACCACGATCCCACGCCGCGGCGCGCCTTCGACGCGCTCTACGACGCGCCCGGGCACGCGCTGGCCGACTGGCTCGGCGCGCGCGGCCCCGTGCTGACGGTGTCCGCGGCGTGCGCCTCCGGCGCTACGGCGCTCGGCGTCGGCGCCGACCTGCTGCGCGAGGGCGCCGCCGATCTCGTCGTCGCCGGCGGCTACGACGTCCTCTGCCGCTTCGTGCTGCGGGGCTTCGACGCCCTGCGCTCGCTCACGCGCGAGCGCGTCCGCCCCTTCGACCGCCGGCGCAGCGGCCTGCTGCTCGGGGAGGCCGCCGGCCTCGTGCTGCTCGCGCGCGAGCGTGACGTGCGCGGGCCGCGCCTGGGCCGCCTGCTGGGCCACGGCAGCGCCAGCGACGCCTCCCACGTGGCGGCTCCGGATCCCAACGGGCGCGGGCTCGAGGCGGCGATCCGCGCGGCGCTGGCCGCCGCCGACGTCGCGCCCGGCGATCTCGACTTCGTCAGCGCGCACGGCACCGGGACGCCGCTCAACGACCGGATCGAGACGGCCGTCCTCCGCCGGGTGCTCGGCGCGCGGGCGGAGGCGATTCCGGTGAACTCGATCAAGGGCGCGCTCGGGCACACGATGGGCGCCGCCGCCGCGCTGGAGGCGATCATGTGCCTGCTGGCGGCGCGCGAAGGGCTCATCCCGCCCACGGCGGGCTTCGAGGAGCCGGACCCGTCCTGCGGGCTCGACTACGTCCCGGGCACCTGCCGCGCCGTCCGGCCCCGCCTGATGCTGAGCACCTCCCTCGGCTTCGGGGGCTGCAACGCGGCGCTCGTCCTGGAGCGTGCCTGAACCTTGGGCGCCCGGGTGGCCGGCGTGGGAATATTGACGGGTTGGGGCGAGGGCCCCGCGGCCTTGCCGGCCGAGGCGCGCACCGCGGCGGCCGGCCGCGCGGTGCTGCCGATCGACCGGCCGGCGCTGGACGGCGAGCGATTTCGCCGGGCCACGCGCGAGTGCCTGCTGGGCGTGGCCGCGGTGCAGGCCATGCTGGCCGACGCCGGGCTGGACCGCGCGGCGATCCGCGGCGAGCGGACGGCGCTGCTGTTCGTGACCGCGGCGGCCTACGGCGCCTCCAATGCCGAGTTCCTGGCGGGGCGGGCGGGGACGCTGCACTTCCCGTACACGGCGCCCAGCGCGCTCTCGGGCGAGGTCGCGATCGAGTTCGGTCTGACGGGCGCCTATGTCATTCTGATTGGCGGCGCCCCGGCCACGATCGACGCGCTCTGGCAGGCGAGTCGGCTGCTGGCCGAGGGACGGTGCGACCGCGCGCTGGTCCTGGTCGTCGAGACCTTCGAGGAATGCGAGGCGCTCTGGCGCCGCGCGCGCTGGACGCTGCCGCTGCCGCTGGTCGAGACGGCCGCCTGCGCGCTGCTGGCCCAGTCTGACGGCGCGCCCGCGGCCTATCGCGCGGCCGCCGCGCCGGCAGCGCTCGAGACCGCGGCGGAGACCCGCGCGGGGCGGACGCTGGCGGGCGCGCCGCTGATCGCGCTGGGGCTGGCGCGCGCCGCGGGCGAGAGCGTGGCGCGCGTCACCGGTACCTGGCGCGGACGCACGGCGGGGATCGACCTGGCCGTGGCACGCGAGGCGGCGCGAGTCTGAGGCGACGGGCAGGAGGATCATGGAAGCCAAGGAAGTCATCGACGAGCTGAAGACGATCCTGGTGGCGCGGCTGAAGTTCGATCCGCGCCGCGCCGCCGAGGTCGCCGAGACGACGCCGCTGCCGAAGGGCGTCGAGGGCTCCATCGGTCTGGACTCGCTGGACTTCATCGAGCTGTCCATCGCCATCGAGGAGAAGTTCGACGTGGTCATGGACGAGTCGGAGGACCTGAGCGCGCACTTTGCCTCGTTCGACACGCTCTCGCGCTTCATCGTGGGCCGGCGCGGCCCCGCATGAGGCGCGTCGTCGTCACGGGCCTCGGCGCCGTCACCCCGTTCGGCGCCGGCATCAAGCCCTACTGGGCCGGCCTTGCGGGCGGTGCCTGCGCCATCCGGCCGCTCACGCTGATCGACGCCGGCGGCTTTCGCTGTCGCATCGCCGCCGAGGTGCCGGGGGCCACCGGTGGCTCGCCGCGCCGCTCGCGCGCCGACCGTCTGGCGCTCGGCGCCGCGCTGGAGGCGCTCGAGGACGCCGGGCTCACCGCGGCCGACCGCGCGGACACCGCGCTCGTCACCGGCGCCGTCGGCGGCGGCATGCTCGAAGCCGAGGCGTGGTACTGGGCGCGCGCGCGGGGCGAGCGGCCGCCGGGCTGGGCCGCCGCGCTGCGCGCGATCCTCCCGGGCTCGCACGCCGAGACGCTCGGCCACCGCTTGGGCCTCGGCGGCCCGCGCCACACCGTGGTCACCGCGTGCTCGTCGGGCGCGGTCGCGCTGGCCGAGGCCGCCGATCTCATCGCCGACGGCGTGGTCGACGTCGCCCTCGCGGGCGGCGTGGATGCCATGACGCGGATGTGCTTCATGGGCTTCAACGCGCTCAAGCTGCTCGATCCCGAGCCCTGCCGTCCCTTCGATCGCGACCGCCGCGGCATGTCGATCGGCGAGGGCGCGGCCTTCGTCGTGCTGGAGACCGCCGAGCGCGCCCGCGCGCGCGGGGTGCGCGTCTACGCCGAGCTGGCCGGCCACGGGATGACGACCGACGCCTTCCACGTCACGGCGCCGGAGCCGGAGGGCGACGGCATGGTGCGCGCGATGCGCGCCGCGCTGGCCGCGGCCGGCGAGAGCGCGGCGGCCGTGGGCTACGTCAACGCACACGGCACGGCGACGTCGCAGAACGATCGTATCGAGGCGCGGGCCATCGCGCGCGTGTTCGGCGAGGGCCGGCTGCTCGTCAGCTCGATCAAGTCGATGATCGGCCACACGATGGCGGCGGCCGGCGGGCTGGAAGCCGTGGCGACCATCCTCACGCTGACCGAGGCGCTCATCCCGCCGACGGCGACGCTGGTGACGCCCGACCCCGAGGTGGCCTTCGACTGCGTCCCCGGCGTGGCGCGCGAGGCGGCGGTCGAGTGCGCCATCTCCAACTCCTTCGGCTTCGGCGGACAGAACGTCACGCTCCTCTTCAGGCACGCCGCCTCGTGATGGACCGGCGGGCCGTCGTCGTCACGGGCGTGGGCGTGGTGAACTCCGTCGTCGTGGGTGCCTCGCCGGCGCTGGGCGCGTGGCTGGCGCAGCCGCGCGCCGCGGCGCGCGTGGCGGTGGGCCACGGGCGGCCGGCCGCGCGGCTGCCGGAGGCGACGCTGGCCGGCCTCGTCGATCCCGCCGAGGGCCGGCGGCTCTCGCGCGTGTGCCAGCTCACCATCGCCGCCGCGCGGCTGGCGGTGGCGGAGTCCGGGGTCGATCCCGCGTGCGGCCTCGGGCTCGTCGTGGGCACCGAGCTTGGCGATTTCACCTCCACCATCGCGTTCGCCGACGGGTATCTCGCGCGCGGCGCCGCCGGGCTCTCGGCGCTGCTGTTCCCCAACACGGTGATGAACACCATGGCGGCGACGACCGCCATCGCCGTGGCCGCCCGCGAGCTGGCGCTGACGCTCAACGTGCCGACCGTGGCCGGCGAGCTGGCCGTCGCGCGTGGCTTCGCCGCGGTGGCGAGCGGGCGCGTGGACGCCGTGCTGGCCGGAGGCGTGGACGAGCTGGATCCGCTGGTGGCCGAGATGCTCGACGCCCTCGGCGACGACGCCGTGCGGGGCGAGGGGGCGACGTTTCTCGTGCTCGAGGCCGAGGCCGTCGCGCGCGCGCGTGGCGCCGCAGTGCTCGGCCGTATTGACGGCGCGGCGTGGCGCTCGCTGGCAGCGCGGCCGTGGGGCGTGGGGCGGCGCGCGGAGTCGCGGGCCATCGACGAGGCGCGCCGGCGTGCCGGCGGGCGCGTGCCGGGCTTCGTGTATGCCTCGGCGAGCGGCGACGCCGAGCGTGACGGCTGGGAGTCGCGCGTGCTGGCGGCGGCGCTCGGTGACGTCCCGCCCGCGGCGTCGCTCGGCGCGCTGCTCGGGCAGCACGGCGGGCTCGGCGCCCTGCGCGTCGCGGCGGCCGCGTGGACCGCGCGCTCGGGCCTGCTGCCGGACGACGCGGGCGGTCCCCCGGCGCGTGTGAGCGGGCCGGGCCTCGTGCACGGCCTCGCGCGCGGCGGCGGCCACGTCGCCTTGATGGTGAGCGCGGCATGAGCGTGTTGATCGTCATCCCCGTGCTCGACGAGGCGCACACGGTCGGCCGCGTCGTCGAGGCGGCGCGCGTCTACGGTCCGGTCCTGGTCGTGGACGACGGCTCGCAGGACGGCAGCGGCGCCGTGGCGACGGCGGCCGGCGCCGAGGTGCTGCGCCATCCGCGCCCGCTCGGCAAGGCGCAGGCGCTCTTCACCGGCGTGGCCGCCGCTCGCCGCCGCGGCGTCCGCCGCGTCGTCACGCTCGACGGCGACGGCCAGCACGATCCCGACGCGATTCCTGTGCTGCTCGCCGCGGCCGCGGCGGCCGAGCGCACGATCGTGGTGGGCAACCGCCTGGACGGGCGGGGCACGCTGCCCCCGATGCGGCGCAACGCCATCCGCATCGCCAGCTTCTTCGCGGGCTGGACGTGCGGGCGTGCGGTGTCCGACAGCCAGTCGGGCTTCCGCGTCTATCCGCTGGCGCTCTTCGACGAGGTGCGCACGCGCCACGGAGGCTTCGTGTTCGAGACGGAGATCCTCCTGGCGGCGACCGCGCGCGGCTGGAGGATCGAGGAGGTCGGCGTACCCGCGCTGCCGCGCACCGTGGCGCGCAGCCACTTCCGTCCCATCCGTGACGGCATTGCCATCGGCTCGTTCCTGGCCGGGCGCGTGCTGGCGCGCTGGGCCGGCGAGGCCCGGGCCGTCGCGGGGGAGGTGCTTGGCGTCTTCGATCCCGAGCGGATGTCGGCGCGGCACGCCGAGATGCTGGAGGCGGCCTCGCGCTACACGGATTCGCCCGCGCGCTGGAGCGCGGCCGTCGGCGCCGTGGCGCTCCGGCGGGCGGGCGCGCGCGTCGTCTCCGTGTGCGACGGCGTACGGCGGCGCGGCACGCCGGCGGCGGCGCTCGCCACGCTGGCCGCACCGCTGACGCTGCCCCTGCTGCTCGTGCAGGCGCTGACGGGAGAGCGCGTGCCCGACGTCGTGACGCCGCTCGTCGAGGCGGTCTACGGCGGTGGACGCGCCGGGCGCGCGGCCGTCCGGATGGACGTCGACGTGGCCGACACGGTGGCCGAGGGGCACTCGTGACCCCGATGACCTCCGACGTCGCCGTCATCGGCGGCGGCCCCGGCGGCTCGAGCGCCGCCACGCACCTGGCGCGCGGCGGGTTGAGCGTGGCGCTGTTCGAGCGCGAGGTGTTTCCGCGCTTCAAGGTCGGCGAGTCGCTGGTGCCCGCCACGATGCTGATGCTGGAGCGGCTCGGCGTCCTCGAGCGTGTCGAGCGCGGCGGCTACCAGATCAAGTACGGGGCGACCTTCCACGACCAGGAGACGGGCCTCGGCCACACGTTCTACTTCCTCGAGGGCATGCCGTGGCCCAACTGGACCTACAACGTCCCCCGCGCCGACTTCGACGCGCTGCTGCTCGATCACTCCCGCAAGCAGGGCGTGGTCGTGCACCAGCCGGCCACCGTGAGCGGGGTGGCCTTCGACGCCGACGGCGTCACGCTGGACGTGGACAGCGGCGGCGATCGCCTCACGCACCGCGCGCGCTTCCTGGTCGACGCCAGCGGGCGCGACGCGTTCCTGGCCGCGCGCCGCGGCCGCCGCTCGCGCGTGCCGAATCTCGGCAAGGTGGCGCTCTTCGCCCATTACAAGGGCGGCGCGCGCTTCCCCGGCCGCGAGGAGGGCAACGTCCGCATCTACCTGTTCGAGGGCGGCTGGTTCTGGTGGATCCCGATGGCGAACGACCTCACCAGCGTGGGCGCGGTCGTCCACGCGCGCGTCGTGCGCGAGCACGCCGGCACGCCGGAGGCGCTGTTTGCGGAGATGGTGCAGCGCTGCCGCGCGGTGGCCGAGAACCTCGCGGGCGCCCAGCCCGTGACGCCGATCCATCGCGCCGCCAACTTCGCCTATACCAACGCGCCGGTGGTGGGGAGCCGCTTCCTGACCGTGGGCGACGCCATCGCCTTCGTGGACCCGATCTTCTCGAGCGGCGTGTTCATCGCGATGCGCTCGGGCGAGCTGGCCGCGCAGGCCATCCTGGCCGCGTTCGCCGACGGCCGCTTCACCGCGCGCCGCTTCGCCGCCTACGAGCGGAAGGTCTGGCGCGGCGTGGCGCCGTTCTTCAAGTTCATCCACAAGTACTACGAGCCGTCCTTCCTCGATCTCTTCCTGCAGCCGCGCGACAAGCTCGGCATGGTGCGCGCCGTCCTCAACGTCCTCTCCGGCGGCGCTTTCATCCGCATGCCGTGGCGCGTCCGCGCCTCCCTCGCCCTCCTCTTCGGCATCGCCCGCATCAACACCTGGGTCCGCCGGAGAGCCGGCAAACCCGTCGAGTCGCGACTCGAATGGTAGTGCGAGCCGCAGGACGTCGGCCGAGCCGCAGGCGAGGCCCGTGCGAGGCGAGCCTGAGTAAAGAATGGGAGGCCGCACGCAGCGCCCGTCGCGGGTCGGAACGGGCAGCCGCCGTGCGAGCCGCAGGACGTCGGCCGAGCCGCAGGCGAGGCCCGTGCGAGGCGAGCCTGTAAACAAGAATGGGAAGAATCACGCGACGCTACGGCTTCACGATCGCCGGGATCGCGATCGGCGTGGCGGGGATCGTGGCGCTGGGCGCGATGGGCGAGCGGATCGTGCGCTTCATCGAGGGCGGCGATCGCTTCGTGCTCGGGCAGATCTCGGTGGCCGGCAAGGGCATGGGCATGGGCGCGGGCTTCACGGCGGGCGGGATGCTGCCCGCCTCGGCCATCCGCGCGATCGCCGCGGTGCCCGGTGTCTCGGGCGTGCAGGCCCAGGTGATGCTGCCGCTGAACCCATCCACCTCGCAGTTCATGACGCTGACGCAGGAGCTGATCCTGGGCGTCGATCTCTCGGTGCCCTCGCCGAATCGCCAGTTCCCCACGCTGCCCATTCGTGAGGGGCGCCAGCTGCGCGCGGGCGATCGTGGCGTGGCGGTGGTGGGCGCCTCGTTCGCGACCTCGCACGGCCTCCGCGTGGGCAGTGCGCTGACGCTGGAGGGCGAGGCCTACCGCGTCGTCGGCGTGCTCGAGCGCACGCTGACCGCGCCCGACCGCTTCGTGATGGTGGCGATCGAGGACGCGCGCCGGCAGTGGGTGGCCAAGGACCGCATGCTGCGCACGATCATCGCCTCGGGGGCGGCGGCGGTGAACGCGGCCGATCTCAACACGGGCGCCGCCGTCGGCTGGCGTGACGGCGAGGATCCCGACGCGGTCGCACGCCGAATCACCGAGCGGGTCGAGGGCGTCAACGTCCAGATCCCGAGCGAGCTGAGCGCGCTGCTGCGCTCGTCGACGGCGTTCTTCTCGGCGCTGCTGGGCGGCATCGGCGCGCTGGCCTTCGTCATCGGCGGGCTCTCGCTGGCCAACACGATCGCGGCGGCCGTCTTCGAGCGGCTGCGCGACTTCGGCGTCAAGCGCGCGCTGGGCGCCACCGACTGGCAGCTCGGGCGCGAGGTGCTGGCCGAGGCCCTGGCCGTCACGCTCTCCGGCGGCGCCGTCGGCGTGGCGCTGGCGATCCTGCTGGGGGCCTCCGTCGACCGCTGGGCGGCGCGCAGCGGCCAGCAGCTCTTCCTCTTCTCCGGCCGCCTGCTCGGCGGCGCGCTGGTCTTCTCGGTGCTGCTCGGCGCGGCAGCGGCGGCGTACGCGACGCTCCGCGTGGTGCGGCTGTCGCCGGCCGAGGCGATCCGGCGCGGTGCTTGAGGCGCGCGGGCTCGTGAAGGCGTACGCGACGCCCCGCGGTAAGCCGCCGCTGCGCGTGCTGGACGGCGTCGATCTCTGCGTGGCGGGCGGGCGGCTGGCCGTGGTGCTCGGTGCCTCTGGCTCGGGCAAGAGCACGCTGCTGAACGTGGTGGGGCTGCTCGAGGACGCCGACGCGGGCGAGGTGACGCTCGGGGGCGAGCGGGTGAGCGCGCTCGGGCGCTCGGCGCGCAGCCGCGCGCGCGGCCGCTACGTCGGCTTCGTCTTCCAGTCGTTCCTGCTGCTGCCGTCGCTGACCGCGCTCGACAACGTCCTGCTGGCCGCGCGCTACGCCGGCCGCGCCGGCGCCGACGCCCGCCGGCGGGCCCGTGACCTGCTGGCGCAGTTCGGGGTGCTCGAGCGACAGGCGCACTACCCGCCGCAGCTCTCGGGCGGCGAGCAGCAGCGCGTGGCGTTCTGCCGCGCCGTCCTCAACGACCCGCCGGTGCTGCTGGCCGACGAGCCCACCGGCAACCTCGACGACGCCAACGGCCGCGTGATCCTGGACGCGCTGCGCGCGCGGGCCCGGGCCGGGGCCGCGGTGGTCGTGGTGAGCCACCGCGCCGACGCCGCCGGCGGCGCGGATGCCGTGTACCGCATGCGGGACGGCCGTCTCGAGAGCGAGCGCGCCGTCCACCAAGGAGGAACACGATGAGGCACGTGCTGCGGGCCGTCGTTCTCGCCCTGCTCCTGAGCGTGCCGGCGGCCGCCGCCGGACCGGTGCAGTTCACGTTCAACGCGCCGGTGGACCGCGCGTGGGACAGGACGATGGCGGTCCTGAAGGTGCTCGGCTGGGACATCGATCGCTCCGACCAGAGCATCGGGATCATCGTCACCGGCTCGCGCCGGCTCGACGGCGACAACTTCGGCGTGTACGAGAAGGCGCTACGCCACCGCCTGCAGCTCAACCTGCGCCGCGCCACCGACACGCGCACCACCATCAGCATCGAGCGCAGCGTGTTCAAGCGCGAGCGCATCCTGTTCGTCGACAAGGATGAGCCGATCACGGACCCGCGCACGGACACCGAGAAATCCATCCTCGACGCCATCGGCAAGGCCCTGTGATCAAGACCCTCGTGCTGGTGCTCATCGCCGGGCTGCTCGGGGGCACCGGCCATGTCCTGCTGTCCAAGGGCATGAAGACCGTCGGCGATCTCACCGAGGCGCCGGCCGCGCACGTGGGCGGCATGGTGACGCGGGCCGTCAGCAACCCGTGGCTGCTGCTCGGCGTCGTGCTGCAGGCGTCGTTCTTCTTTCTCTACCTCACGCTGCTCTCGCGCGCCGACGTCAGCAAGATCCTGCCGATGACCGCGTTCGACTACATCGTGGTCGCCGTCCTCGCGCACCTGATCCTGGCCGAGCCGGTGACGCCGGCGCGGTGGACGGGCATCGGCTTCATCGTGGCCGGCGTCTTCCTGGTGTCGCGCACCTGAACGGCTGGCGCGCGCAGTCGATCGCCGTCGCGCTGGCGGTTGCGGCGGCGGCGCCGTTCCTGCTGGCCGGGCTGGGCGGGGCCCCGTTCGACGATCCCGGCGAGGGCATGCACGCGGAGATCGCCCGCGAGCTGATGCAGCATCCGTCGCTGCCGCTGACCCTCGGCGGCGTCGCCTACGTGGACAAGCCGCCGCTGTTCTACGTGCTCCTGGCGTCGGCCTTCCATCTCTTCGGGCCCGGCGAGGGGCCGGCGCGGCTGATCGCCGCGCTCGCGGCGCTGGTCGCCATCGGCGCCACGGCGTGGCTCGGTGCGCGCCTGCTCGACGGGCGGGCCGGCGTCGTGGCCGGCCTCGCGCTCGGCACCTCGCTGGGCTTCTTCGTCTACGGGCGCTACGTGCGGCCCGAGACGCTGTTCGTGGCCGCCATCGCGCTGGGTTTCGCGCTGCTGCTGATCGGCGTGCGCGAGGAGCGGCGGGTGCTCGCCGCCGCCGGGCTCGTGGCATTCGCGCTGGCCGCGCTCGCCAAGGATCCGCTCGGAGCGCTGGCGCCGCCGCTCGCCGTCGGGCTCGCCCTCGCGCTCACCGGGCGCGCGCAGCCGGTCGGGCGCTGGCTGCCGTGGCCCGGCATCGTCCTCGCGGTGCTCGTGGCCTTCGGCTGGTGGATCGCGGCCGAGCGCGCCACGCCGGGCTTCACCTGGTACACGGTGATCGACAACCACGTCCTCAACGTGGTGCGCGCGCGCAACTTTCCCGACGAGGACGTGCCGCTGGGTCCCGGCGAGTTCCTCGCCGTCGCGCTGTTCGGCATCGTGCCCTGGGTGGTGCCGGCGCTGGTCGTCGTCGCCCGTCTGGTCCGCCGGCGCGCGTGGCGCGATCCGACCGAGACCGTGTGGGTGGCGCTGGCGCTGTGGACGCTCGGCGTCCTCGGGCTCACGGCGGCCACGCCGTTCCGCCTGCCCCATTACGGCCTGCCGGCCTATCCCGCCATCGCGCTGCTGGCCGCGCGGGGGTGGAGCGAGCTCGGCGCCCGGCGGCTGGCGATTCTCCACGCGGTCCTCTTTGCGATGCTGGCGGTGGCGTGCGTGCTGGCGTGGAGCAGCGACGGCTCGACGTTCTTTGCCGAGGTGATGGGCGCGACGGACGTGGCCACGCGCAAGAGCGGCGTGGCGGGCGTGCCGCCGCCGATCCCGCCGTGGTTCGCGCTGCGGCCGCTCATCGGCGCCACCGCGCTCGCGCTGGCCGGCGGCGCCGCCGCCCTCACGGTGACGGCGATCGTCCGCGCGCGCACCGCGGCCGCCTACGCGACCATCGCCACGCTGCTCTTCGTGCTGCCGAGCGCCGCCGGGGCGCTGGGGCTCGTCGCCGCCCACCGCGCGGTGAAGGGGCTCGCCGAGGAGATCGGCCGGCGCGCGGGGCCCGCCGACGTGCTCGCCCTGGAGGGCCCGCTGGAGAATGCCGGCGCGCTCGAGTGGTACAGCGGCCGGCGTCCGGTGATCGTGGAGGGGCGCCAGAGCGTGCTGGGCTTCGGCGCCACCCAGGCGGACGCGCCCGACGTCTTCTGGGACGCCGAGAAACTGGAGCGCGAGTGGGCGGGGCCGCGGCGCATCTGGCTCGTCACCGGCCGGCCGGCCGAGCGCAGCGTGGTCGCGCGCCTGCCGGAACCCACGATTGCCGCCGCCGGCGGCGGTCGCCGCCTGTACGTCAACCGATGATTCGCGATCAAGTAATATGACCGGGATGTCCGGCTACCTTCGCACGCTGTTCCTGCATCCGCCCTCGTTCGAAGGGTTCGACGGCGGGGCCGGCAGCCGCTACCAGGCCCGCCGCGAGGTGCGCTCCTTCTGGTATCCGACCTGGCTCGCCCAGCCGGCGGCGCTCGTGCCGGGCTCACGCCTGATCGACGCGCCCCCGGCCGACCTCTCGCTGGGCGACGTCGTGCCGCTGGCCCGCGACTACGACCTGGCCGTTCTGCACACGAGCGCGCCGTCCTTCGCGCACGACGTGAAGGTGGCCGAGGCGCTGCGCGAGGCGAATCCGAAGATCCGCGTCGGCTTCGTGGGCGCCCACGTGGCCGTGGCGCGCGAGACGGCGCTCGAGGCCTCGCCGGCGATCGAGTTCGTGACGGGCAACGAGTTCGACTTCACCATCCAGGAGATCGCGCAGGGCCGGCCCATCGACCGGGTGACGGGCGTCTCGTATCGCACGAACGGCCACGTGCACCGCACGCCCGAGCGCGCGCCCCTCGAGGACATGGACCGGCTGCCCTACGTGGTCGACGTCTACAAGCGCGACCTCGACGTGGAGCGTTACTTCATCGGTTACCTGCTGCATCCCTACCTGTCGCTCTACACGGGCCGCGGCTGCCGCTCGAAGTGCACGTTCTGCCTGTGGCCGCAGACGGTGGGCGGCCAGCGGTACCGCACGCGCTCGGTGGACAACGTGGTGGCGGAGATCGAGCGGGCCACGCGGCTCTTTCCGCAGGTCAAGGAGTACTTCTTCGACGACGACACCTTCACCGACGACTTGCCGCGCGCCGAGGCGATCGCGCGCGGGCTGGGCCGGCTGGGCGTCACGTGGTCGTGCAACGCCAAGGCCGACGTGCCCTACGCCACGCTGAAGATCCTCAAGGACAACGGGCTGCGCCTGCTGCTGGTCGGCTACGAGTCGGGTAGCCAGGCCATCCTCAACAACGTCAAGAAGGGCATCCGCCTCGATCGCGCGCGCGAGTTCACCCGCCACGCCAAGGCGCTCGGCATCACCATCCACGGCACGTTCGTCATGGGCCTGCCGGGCGAGACGCGCGAGACCATCGAGGCCACCATCAAGTTCGCGCTCGAGATCGATCCGCACACGATCCAGGTCTCGCTGGCGGCGCCGTATCCCGGCACCGCGCTCTACCGCGAGGCGCAGGCGCGCGGCTGGCTGGAAACCGAGTCGCTGGTGGACGCCGGCGGCGTGCAGACCAGCGTGCTCGGCTACCCGCACCTCGGCCGCACCGAGATCTTCGCCTCGCTCGAGCAGTTCTACCGCCGCTTCTACTTCCGCCCGCGCAAGATCTTCGCCATCGGCGCCGAGATGCTCCGCGACCGCGCGGTGCTGCGGCGCCGCCTCGGCGAGGGCGCGGACTTTCTGCGCTTCCTGGCGCGCCGGCGCCGAGAACGTCATTGAGGGAGACGGTCGTGAGCTCGTCTCGTCCCATCGTCGCCATCGCTGCGCTCATCGCGCTGCTCGCGGGCGCCTGCGCGGCGCCGCGGCCGGCGCCGCCGCGTCCGGCCGCGCTCGCCGCCAGCCTGCGCGGCCATCATCACTCGGTCACCAGCCTGGTGCTCTCGCCCGACGGCGGCCGGCTGATCTCCGGCAGCCGCGACGGCCGGCTGCGTCTGTGGAACACCGCCACCGACACGCCGGAGGCGACGCTGTCACCCAACTGGTGGCCCTCGAGCATGTGGACCGTGGCGGTGTCGCCCGATGGCGCGCTCGTCGCCGGGGGCGCGGACGACTTCCTCGTGCACATCTGGGACGTCAAGACGCGAAAGCTCCGCGTGGTCCTCGAGGGCCACACGCAGTCGATCCGCGTGCTCGGCTGGAGCTCCGACGGCCGCCTCTTCGCGTCCGGCGGGCGGGACACGACGGTGCGGCTCTGGGACACGGCCACGTGGAAGGAGATCGCGCGGCTCCCCCATCTCAACACCGTGCGAGGCCTGGCGTGGGCGCCGGACGGCGCGCGCCTGTTCAGTGGCACCGCGGACGACGTGATCTACGCGTGGGAGGTGCGCAGCGGCACGCTCCTGGCCACGCTGCGCGGCCACCGCAACACCGTGCACGCGCTCGCCATCACGCCGGACGGCCGCACCCTCGTGTCCGGCGCCGCCGATCAGACGCTGCGCCTGTGGAGCCTGGCCGCGAGCACGTCGAGCAACGTCCTGTCACTCGACCGCAGCGACGAGCCGCCGACGCGCTGGGAGAGCTACGGCATCCACCCGGGGCCCGAGGTGATGGCAGTCGCGGCCAGCCCCGACGGCCACCTCGTCGCCTCCGCGCACCGCGACTCGGCCATTCGCCTGTGGTCGCTGCCGAGCGGGCACGAGCTCACGCGGCTGCCGTCGCCGGCGGCTACGACGTACGCGGTCGTCTTCTCGCGCGATGGACGCTACCTCTACTCCGGCGGGGATGACGACGCGATCCATCGCTGGGACCTCGCGCGCGTCCTCTCCGTCGCGCGCTAACGCTTCTGAGAATTCGCGGCGCGTACGCGATCGCCGCGTGAGGCGGCCGGGCCGAGGCTGGGTCTGACGACCACGTGGTGGCCGCCCGCATCGACGTCGCTCGGCTGGATTCCATCGACGCGGTGCGCCCGGTCTGGCGCGGGCTCGACGCCGGCGGGGAACGGGTTGCTCAGACCCAGCCCCGGCCCGGCCACCTCACGCTGCGTGGCGTATGGGCCGCAATTCTTAGAAGCCTACGTTCGGGGAGTCAGGAGGTCCGTCACCGTGCTCAGTGCATAGCCCTGGGTGCGTAGGCCGTTGATCATTGGGGGTAGGGCTTCGACCAATCTTTGAGGGGCTTGCTTCGTTCCCTCGGCATCATGCAAGTCGATGATGGCGCCGGGGTGGGCGCGGTGGAGGACGTAGGTTACTTGCTGGTCGGCTGGAGTGGGGCGTTGGCCTTCGGGTTGGATCGACCAGAAGACGCAGCGTTCGCCGGCTTTGTGGACGGCGGAGAACATCGCGGCGTTGACCATGCCCCACGGCGGTCGGAACAGACGCGGCGGCGTGCCGGTGATCTCGGCGATCGTGTCGTGGGTGCGACGGATCTGTTCGGTGGTGGTGCGGGGGCCGCAGAACCAGAGGTTGGGGTGGGACCAGGAGTGGTTGGCGAGCTCGTGACCCTCGGCGGCGATGCGCTTCACGACGGCGGCGGCGCGGGCGGCGCGCTCGCCGATGAGGAAGAACGTGGCGTGGACGCCGGCGGCAGCGAGGAGGTCGAGGACGCGGGGCGTCCACTCGGGGTCGGGGCCGTCGTCGAAGGTGAGCGCGACGTGGCGGCGCGCGCGAGGGCCGCGCCAGGTGCAGGTGGGCGTCGCCAGGTGAGGGAGCCAGGCCCAGCCGATCCAGGCGGCGGCGCCGAGGGCGAGGGCGCCGGCGATCACGCGCGCTGCCGGGCGCCGGCGACGACCTCGTCGACGATGCGGCGCGTGGCGTCGGGCCGGCGCAGGTGGCGCATGCGCGCGCGCAGGTGCTCGAGCAGCTCGGGCTCGGCGAGCGCGCGCTCGAGCAGCCGGCCGAGATCGCGGGGCGAGCGCGCGGCCAGCGCGATGCCCGCGCGCGCGGCGAACCGTTCGTTGCGGTGCTCCTGGCCGGGCAGCGAGCCGTAGAGCAGCAGCGGGATCTCGGCGGCCAGCGCCTCGGCCAGCGTCATGCCACCGGCCTTGGTGACGAGCACGTCGGCGGCGGCCATCAGCGTGCGCACGTCGTCGACATACCCCAGCACGCGGATCGACGGGCCGGCGACGAGACGGCGCAGCCGCTCGGCGAAGGCGGCGTCGTGACCCGCCACGACCACGGCCTGGATCGGCGCGGGCAGTCGGCCGAGCGCGCGGACGATCTCCGGCAGGCGGCCGATGCTGCCGTGCGAGCCGGCCATCGCCAGCACGACGGGAAAGTCCCGATGCAGGCCGAGCGCGGCCCGAGCGGCCGCGGGGTCGATCGTACGCTCGAACTCGGCGCGGATGGGCACACCCGTCACGCGCACGCGCTCGCGCGCGATGCCGCGGGCCACGAACTCGTGGCCGACCTCCTCGGCCGCCACGCAGTAGCGGTCGATGCCGCGGGCGATCCACTGGCTGTGGGCGACGAAGTCCGTGACCACCGTGGTGTGCGGCGGCAGCCGCCGGCCGTCGGCCGCCAGCGCCGACATCGCCACGGCGGGCGTGGCGTGCACGGACACCACCGCGTCCGGCCGCAGCTCGTCCAGCAGGGCGGCGAGCCGCGACGAGCCCACGCGCGTCATGCCGAACGTGAAGGCGGACTCGCTCGACATCCAGTCGCCGAGCGCGTAGGCCGCGCCCCACGCGGCCGGCACGTGCTTGAGCAACGCCATGTAGAGCCTGCGCGTCGTCGGCTCGAAGAGCGGGTGCGCCAGCTCGCGGAAGTGATCGACGACCGTCACGCCGACTCCGCGCGCGGCGAAGCCCGCGGCCAGGCTACGCGCGGCCTCGTTGTGGCCGGAGCCGTAGCTGGCGGTGAGGATGAGGACGTGCATCAGCCCGTCCCCGCGTGGCGGATGAAGTAACGCGCGACCTCGCCTCGCCGCGCCGGCCCCGCCGCTTTCAGCACCACCTCCAGCACCAGCTTCACGAGCCCGCCACCAAGCCGGCTGTCGAGTGCCGCCAGCGCGATGCGTGCCGGCGCCGTGGACCGAGCGGCGAGCCAGAAGCGCACGCTGCGGATGATCCAGCGCGGCTTGGACCAGTGCCACTCGTCGACCACGCGGCCGCCGCAGCGCTCGACCAGCGCGCGCATGGTGGCCGGCGTGAAGTGGATCAGGTGACGGGGGAAGTCGAGGCCCGACCAGAAGCGCCCGAAGGTGGCGCCGCCCCAGCCGCCGACGTTCGGCACCTCCACGATCAGCAAGCCGCCGGGCGCCAGCCACGCGAGCATGTTGCGCAGCGCGGTGGCGGGATCGGGCAGGTGCTCGACGACGTGGAACGCCGTGACGACGTCGAAGCTCTTCGCCGGCAGCGTGAGCTCGGCCGGATCACCGATCGCGATGTCGGGCGTCACGGTGCGCGCCTTGGCCGCGGCCACGGGGTCGAGCTCGATGCCGCTCACGCGCCATCCGACGCTCGCCATCTGCTGCAGGAAGCGGCCGGTCGCGCAGCCGACGTCCAGCAGGCGCCCGCGCCCCAGCCACGGCGGAAAGTTCTTGCGCACGCGCCGGCGCCGCAGGGGCGCGCGCAGGCGGTCGAGCGCACCGACGTCGCGCGTCTCCACGTGGGCGTAGCCGAGCGTGCCGGCCAGCAGCCAGCGCACCGCGGGCGAGCGGTCGTGCAGCACGCGGCCGAGATCGGGATCGCGCGCGTGGGGCGGATAGTCGGCCGGGTACATCCGGTCGAGCTGATCGCGGCGCACGCGGGGGTTCTGGTAGAGCAGGCCGCACGCCTCGCAGCGCGCAAGCGGAAAGCGCCCCGGCACGCCCAGCGCCAGGTCGCGCTCGGCGCAGAGCTCGGTGGCGCGCGGCGCTCCGCAGAGCGGGCAGACGATGGCCTCCAGCTCGAGCGCGGCCGTCATGCCGGCGCCGCCGAGCCCGTCTGGATGACCGTGAAGGTCTTGCTCGACACGAACCGGTCGTCGGCGTAGAGCCGGAACTCGTAACGGCCCGGGCGCTCGAGGCCCAGGTTCTCCAGGTTGAAGATCAGCTCGCCCGGTGACATGCGATCGGCAAACGTGGCCTTGAGCGCGCCCTGCGCCACCATGTGGCTGTCCTCGAGCCGCACCAGCTCGAGGCGGATCGTGTAGTCGCCCTCGGCGTCGGTGAGCTTGGCGTAGACGGAGAGCGCACGATGGACGACCGGGAAGCGCGCCGCGCTGATGTTCTCGAACACCCCGATGAGGCTGATCTTGCCGGTGCCGTGCTCGCGGATCGTGAGATCGCAGAGCAGCATCGCGTTCAGGCTCGGGTGGGCGCGGGCGGCGGAGGACGGCACGCCCCATCCTAGCGTCCCCGGCCGTCGGGGCCAAGTCTCGCGGCGCCGCGGCGCCGGTGGCAGACTGGAGGGAACGCGGCTCTAGGGGAGGGGCATCATGAGGCTGTTCCGACGAACCTCTCGCAAGGCGGCGGCCGTCGAGGTCATCCCGGAGTTCGGTGTGCGCGTGACCCTGCGCAAGGGGGACAAGATCGTCCGCCGCGACGCTCGCGGCGCCATCCACGTGACGCGAGTCACGGAGGAGCACGTCGACCTCCGGCACATCCACGCGGCACGCCCGGCCCGACCCGCGCGCGGTTGACGCCGCCCCGGACTGCCGCTAGATTGAGCCGTCACGGTCGATTAGCTCAGTTGGCAGAGCACCGGCCTCACATGCCGGGGGTCGCTGGTTCAAGTCCAGCATCGACCACCATTTGAGAACGCGGGGTTGTACGACACCCCGCGTTTCGCATTTATCGGCCGGTGCCCAAATAGTGCCTACGGAGGTTGGAACAAGTGGGGTCCGCGGACTTGGTCTACGCCTTCGCCGACGACAGTGTTACAGACGAGCTGGTGTCTTGCCGCGTGGTGATCCTCAGGGAAGGAGCGCTCCGGCTTGCCTCCCGACGCCGTACTACATTGCCGCGTTATGTTCGCGAGCGACGCGCGCCGCGGCACCCCATGGGAAATACTCACACCCGACCAGATCCAAGACTCCGTCCGTTTGTTGAGAGCCGATGCAGGCGCGGACTCCGTCACCGGCTCAGCGGCTCGCTATAGCGCCTGCATTGCGTCGCGGAGGTGGCCCGGCGCCAGGCGCTGATAGCGCACACTCATCCTTGGATCACGGTGGCCGAGTAGCTCCATGACTGCGCGCTGCCGAAAGGTCGGCGCATCGTGGCTGCCGGCAGGAAAAGGCGGCTGGGGAAGGAGGGGGAATAGCATGGCCGAGCAGCCGAAGACCTCGGAGTACTACGCGATGGTCGAAGTGGCGAAGGTCCACCTGGTCCGGGCGTTCGCCTCGTTCAAGACCGACAAGAGGATCCCCTGGGACGAAATGGTTGGCAACGTCCCGAAGGTCAGCGAGCAGGTGTGGGTCGACGCGCTGAAGGAGACGCTGAAGCATCACGAGCACCGGGAGCGGCAGTTCTGACTGCGGAGTCGATCAGCGTTATCTCGCGCCGCGTTCCTGCTTCAGCATCAAGATGAGCACCGCGAGCATCTTGTCTCGACTGGTCTCGTCTCGGGCTGCCTCTCGACTGGTCTCGCCTCGTGCCACACCGGACGTGTCAACACGGGACCCCCGGCGAGGCGCCGGCGTCGTTTCGCTCCTGTCGAGCACCTCCGCTGTCCCGTCCTGGGTCACGTTCGCAGTCGTACGCCTGTAATCGCCGGCAGAAGAGCCCGCGACCAGGGAGAGGGCAACCATCAACGTGAGCACGCGAAGGCCGTAAACACCCATTGTCCGGAACCTCGGTTGCAGAGCGTTTGCATGAGTCGCGCCACCGGCAAGGCCGGCCGCGTGGGGACCTTCGAACGTGGCGACGAGGGCCTGGTCGAGGAGGATGAAGCGAGCATCTTTCGGTGTTACGGGCGCTCGCCCGGTATCACTCGCAGCGCGGTCTAACTCGCCGAAACCTATCACTCCTTGCCACGTACGCTCACTCCATGTAACCTACGCCCGGTCGCCTCTGGTGCGTGTCGCATGCCGGGGGTCGCTGGCTCGAGTCCAGCATCGGCCACCATTTGAAAGTCGACGATGCGGGGCGTTCTCACCCGCGTTTCGGAGCCACCGAGATGAAGATCTGCATTTTCTTTGACGGGCAGAACTTCTATCGCTCGCTGCAGCGCTTCGACGACAGCCTGCGCGTCGACTACGATCGCCTCGCCGCCTGGATCACGCAGGCCGTGGGCGGGCCCAGCGCGATGTTCGGCGGCGCCTACTACTACGTGGGCGTCTCGCCTGACGCCCCGCAGGTGGTCGAGGGCTTCCTCAAGGGGCTCGAGCTGCGGCCCGGCTACTTCGTGCGGCGCGAGCCGCGCGTGCGCCGCTCGGTGCGCTGCCCGCAGTGCGGCGAGGAGTACGAGTACACGACCGAGAAGCGCGTGGACACGCGCCTGGTGGCCGACCTCATCCATCACGCGGCCAACGACAACTTCGACGCCGCCGTGCTCGTCTCCGGCGACGACGACTTCGTGCCGGCCGTGGAGGCGGTGAACTCGCTCGGCAAGCAGGTGTGGGTGGCGACGTGGTCGGCCGACGAGCTGTCGACCGACCTGCGCGTGCGCTGCTTCGGTCACATCCACCTGAGCGACGGCGTCGGCGCCTTCCGCACCGACCGGCTCCCGCGCGACCGCGACCGCGGCGCGCCGCCGATGCGGGCCGATGGCCGCGCGCCGCGGCCGGTGAGCCGGCTGGTGCCGGGCGCGGGCGCGTCGTCGCGCGTGTCGAGCGCGACCGCGCTGGAGCGCGCGCTCACCGAGCTGCAGCGGGCGGAGGCGCGGCTGCCGCACGTGAGCCGCGGCTACTTCGTCATGCGCTGGAAGTCGCACCTGCTGCCGCCGGCCGGCCACGAGCGCGAGCAGCTCGTGCAGCAGATGCTCGACGCGGGCATCGTCGAGGAGTTCGAGGTCACCGACGGCGAGGGGCGCGTGGTCATCGCGCTCCGCAGCCGCGAGCGTGACGGCAACGTCGCCCTCCCCGGCGAGCGGGCGCCCGCGTGACGCTGGCCCGCCGCCTCGCCGACTTCACGGCGGGGCTCGACTTCCCCGCGCTCCCCGCCGACGTGGTGGCCAGCGTGAAGCTGCGCACGCTGGACATCGTGGGCATCGCGCTGGCGGCGACCACCGCGGAGACGGCGCCCTCGGTGCTCGGCGCGCTCGAAGGCTGGGGCGCGGCCGGCGACTGCACGGTCTTCGGCGCCAAGCGCTCGGCCGCGGTACCGCTGGCGATCCTCGCCAACGGCGCGCTCGCCCACAGCCTCGACTTCGACGACACCCACGCGGCCTCCATCACCCACGCCTCCGCGGTCGTGGTGCCGGTGGCGCTCGCACTGGGCGAGGCGGGCGGCCTCGACGGCCGCGCGGTGATCACGGCCGCCGTGGCCGGGTACGAGTCGATCGCGCGGCTGGGCATGGCTGCCTCCGGTGTCTTCCATGCGCGCGGCTGGCACGCCACCGCCGTGTGCGGGGCGTTCGCCGCCGCGCTGACCGCCGGGCGCCTCGAGCGCCTCGACGCTGCGCGGCTCACCGCCGCGCTCGGCATCGCCGGCAGCTTCGCCTCCGGCGTGCTCGAGCACCTGGAGGACGGCTCGTGGGTCAAGCGCGTGCACCCGGGCTGGGCGGGCCACGCGGGTGCCGTCGCGGCGGCGCTCGCGCGCGGCGGCTTCACGGGGCCGGCGACGATCCTCGACGGGCGCTTCGGCTTCTACCGGACCTTCGTCGGCGCCGCGCCGGATCCGGCGCCGTTCGAGACGCTCGGGCGCGAGTGGGAGACGCTGGCCATCGGCTACAAGCCCTATCCCTGCTGCCACTACAACCACGCCTATCTCGACTGCGCGCTCGACCTGCGCCGGGCGCACGCGCTTGGCGCGGACGCGATCGAGAGCGTGGAGTGCCTGGTGCCGGCGGGCCAGGTGCCGATCGTGTGCGAGCCGCGCGCGGCGAAGGTGCGCCCGCGCACCGCCTACGACGCCCAGTTCAGCCTGCCGTTCTCCGTGGCCGCCGCGCTGCTGGACGGGCGCGTGGGTCTCGACACGTACGCGGCCGAGCGCCTGCGCGATCCCGCCCGCCTGGCCCTGGCCGACCGCGTCACGCACACGGTGGATCCCGACTCGCTGTTCCCTCGGGGCTTCCCGGGCTGGGTGCGGTTGCGCCTGAAGGACGGCCGCACGCTCGAGGCGCGCGCGCCCGACGGGCGGGGCAGCCGGGCGCGCCCGCTGCCGGCCGAGGTCATCGTCGAGAAGTTCCGCGACAATGCGGCGCGCGCCCTGCCGCCGCCGCGCGTGGCCGAGGTCGAGCGCGCGGTGCTCGCGCTGGACACGGTGGGCGACGTCCGCACGCTCACCGCGCTCTGGCGCGTCTGAGCCCGCAGCCTTTCCTCGCTCGCGCGCATGCCGTTCGGTACAATGGGTGCATGCGAATCACCATGGCCGTCCTGATCGTCGGGTTGGGATCGCTCGTCGCGCTGCCGGCCGCTGCCCAGCAGGCTCCCGTGCCGCAGGCCCCGCAACCGGGCGTGCAGATCCAGTCCAAGCCTCCGGCGGCCCCGGAGCGCGAGGCCCGCGTGGTGCCGCCCCCGCTGCACTACGAGACCACGCGACCGCCTGATACCGACTTCTATCCGCAAGGCACCAAGGTCGAGCACGACCCCGCGTTCATCGAGCCGTTGGCCTCCCGGTACGAGACCGCGAACGGCTCTGGCTGGGTCGGCCTGTCCGGCTGGACGGCACCCAATCCGCCGATCGGCACTGCGGTCAGCGGCTGGCGCGACGTGAGCGGTTGGTTCGCGCTGGGCTTCTCCGTGACGTGGGACGGCCCGCCCGCTCCGAAGTCGCGCCCGCGTTAAGTCCCCCATGACCGCTCCCCGCTGGCCGCACGGGGCACGAGCGGCTTGCGCGTTCACCTTCGACCTCGACGCGGAAACGCTCTGGCTGGCCCGCGGTGTCACCGAGGCCGTCACGCTTTCGCAGGGAACGTTCGGGGTCGTGGAGGCGCTGCCGCGCATCCTCGACCTCCTGCGCCAGGCCGAGATCCCCGCGTCCTTCTTCGTCCCCGCGTGGGTGGCGGAGCACCATCCCGACGCGGTGAAGGCGATCGTGGCCGGCGGCCACGAGGTGGGCTGCCACGGCGACGTGCACGAGAAGGTGAGCGATCTCGAGCCCGCTCAGGAGGAGAAGATCCTGCTGCGCAGCCTGGAGGTGCTCACGCGGCAGGCCGGCCGGCGCCCCGTCGGCTATCGCGCGCCGGCCTGGCAGCTCTCGGCCAGCACGCTGACGCTGCTGGCCCGGCACGAATTCGAGTACTCGTCGAACATGATGGACCGCCTCCGGCCGTACCTGCACCCGGTGACCTCGGACACTGGGGGGCGCCTCGTGGAGATCCCGGTCGCGTGGGTGCTCGATGACGCGCCGTTCTTCATGTTCACCGGGCAGCGCGCGATGCAGCCGCCGGGCCCGGTGCTGCAGGGCTGGCTCACGGAGCTGGACGGCATCACGGAGGTGGGCGGCGTCACCAACTTCACGTTCCACCCGCAGATCATCGGCCGCCCGTCGCGCTTCGCGTGCCTGCGCGAGCTGGTCGATCACGCGCGGCGCACGCCCAAGCTCTGGCTCGCGCGGCTCGACGCCATCGCCGCCCACGCGCGACAGGCGCTGGCCTGATGGCGCTGCTGCGCGGCAATCTCCACGCTCACACGACCTTCTCGGACGGCGTGCGCTCGCCGGCCGCGCTGGTGGCGGAGTACGAGTCGCGCGCCTACGACTTCCTGGCCATCACCGATCACGACGACCACGACAACTGGGTGGAGCCCGGCTACGCGCAGGCGCTGGCGCGCCTGAAGCCGCAGCTCCTGCTCTTCCGCGGCGTCGAGCTCAACTTCGACGGCTTCGCGCAGCACGTCGGCAAGGTGACGGGCGACCAGGAGACGCTATGGGTGCTGAACCATCCCGCACGCTACAAGCTCAGCGTCGCGCAGACCGTCGAGCGCATCGCGTTCATGCGCAACGCGGGATGGTCGCTCGACGCCATCGAGGTGACGGACACCGGCCTCTACCGGCCGATCTACGACACCGAGGCCATCCCGCTGGTGAAGATCGCCACCGACGACGCGCACCGGCCGCCGCACTTCGGGCGCGCCTGGGTCGAGGTCGAGGCCCCGCGCGATCGCGACAAGATCATCCGCGCGATCCGGGCGGGCGACGTGCGGCTCGGCTTCAGCGAGAGCTGAGGTCGGGCGCCCACTGCCAGGCGAGCACCCGCGCGATGGGTCCATCGATCGCCAGCGCCGCCGCGTAGCCTGGGCCGGCGTCGAGGTCGCGCAGCGTCCAGCGTGCCGGGTCGTCGTCGGCGGCGGCCAGTAGCGTGGGCGCCGCGGGATCGGTGGAGACGGTGAACTCCTCGAACGGCAGGGCCAGTCCCAGCCCGCGCGCCTTGGCGTAGGCTTCCTTTCGCGTCCATACCGCGAAGAACGCGCGCTCGCGCGCGGGGGGCGCGAGCGCGCGCAGCGCCGTCACCTCGGCCGGCGACAGCACGCGGCCGGCCACCACGTCTTCCACCACGCCGCGCATCATGCGCTCGACGTCCACGCCGATGTCGCGGCCGATCGCCACCGCGCAGAGCGCCAGGCCGGCCGAGCGCGACACGCTGAAGTGCAGGGCGCCGGCCAGCGCGCCGATCAGCGCCGGGCGGCCTTCGGGCGTGCGGCCGAGCGTGACGGCGCCGGGCTCGACGTCGAGGTAGCGCGCCAGGACCGAGCGGAGCGCCACGCGGCCGAGCGTGAAGCGACGGCGATCGGGCGGGAACACGAAGCTCGCGGCGCGTGCGCGCTCGTCGGGCGCCAGCGTGGTGGCCAGCCGCTCGACGTCCGTCTCACCGCCGCCGTCGAGCTCGGCGCGCCAGACGTGCACCTCGTGGGCGCAAAGCGTGAGGACCGGCGGGGGAGGGCTCCAGGCGGTGGACGGCTCAGGCGGCGCCGCGGACGGCATCGGCCTGGCCGGACGGCTGCCCGAGCATCGTGCGGGCGATCAGCGCCGCGTGACGCGTGACCACCGTGTGGTGGTCGCCGGGCACGCGGATGATCTCCACCTCCCGGGCCAGCGGCGCCCAGCCCAGCAGCGGCGCGTTCGGATGCCGCGGCGCTTCCTCCTCCGGCCAGAAGACCAGCAGCCGGCCCGCGAAGCGGCGCGGAACGTAGGCCATGACAGCGGTGAAGTAGCGCGCGTACGTCTCGTGGCTCAGCAGCTCGTCGGCCACGCGGACCGCGGTGCCGGCATCCGCGGGGATCGGCGTGCGCGTGAACGGCGAGGGCGGTGCGCCCCGCAGGCGGGCGCCGATCTCGCGCGCCAGCGTCATCACCGTCTCGACGGCCATGCCCAGGCGCGCGCGCAGGCCCAGGCCGGCGAGGCGATCGGCCAGGTAGCGCAGCCGTCCGAAGTAGTCGGCGGCCTCCTCGGGGCCGAGGCCGAGCAGGCGTGCGAGCGCGTGGGTCAGGGGGCGCATCAGCCGCAGCCGCGTGTCGGCGGCCGCGGCGATCAGGACCAGGGGCTCCACCGTCTCGCCGGCGTCGGCCAGCCGGCGCGCGACCTCGTAGGCGACGAGCCCGCCGTTGCAGTAGCCGCCGATGAGGTACGGCCCGTGCGGCTGCAGCTCGCGGATCACGCGCAGGTGCTCCTCGGCCATCGCCTCGATCGTGACGGGAACGTGGCCGCCGTCGAGGCCAAGCGGCTGGATCGCGTACACGGGCTGCTCGGGCCCGAGGTGGCGCGCGAGGTCGCGGCAGTAGAAGCCGCCGCCGTTGAGGTCGCCGTGGAAGTAGAAGAACGGCCGGCGGGTGCCCTCGTCCTGCAGCTTCAGCACGGGCGCCAGGAAGCGCTCGCGCTCGCGCCGCAGCAGCGCGCGAGCCAGGTCTTCGACCGTGGGATTGGCGTAGAGCGCCGTCAGCGGCAGCGACTGGCCGAGCAGGCGCTCGATCTGCTGCACGATCCGCACGGCGGCCAGCGAGTGGCCGCCGAGGGCGAAGAAATCGTCCTTCACGCCGATCGGGGTCACGCCGAGCGTCTCTTCCCACAGCGCGATCAGCCGCGCTTCGAGCGGATCGCGCGCGCCCAGGTGACGGCCCGGCGCCGAAGGCGTCTCCATCGCGGCCAGCGCCGCGCGATCCACCTTGCCGATCGGCGTGAGCGGCACCGACGCGATGGTGTGGAACGCCGAGGGCACCATGAAGGCGGGCAGCCGGGTCTTGAGGTATTCGCGCAGCGTGTCCGGCTCCAGCGTGGCGCCGGGACGCAGGACGACGTAGGCGACCAGCGCGCGCTCGGTCACGGCGCGCTGGCGCACGACGACGACGGCCTCGCGCACGCGCGGGTGGCCGGCCAGCGCCACCTCGATCTCGCCGGGCTCGACGCGGAAGCCGCGGATCTTCACCTGGGCGTCGAGGCGGCCGAGGAACTCCAGCAGCCCGTCGGCGCGCCAGCGCACGAGGTCGCCCGTCCGGTAGAGCCGGGCGCCCGGCGCCGGATCGAACGGGTGAGGCACGAAGCGATCGGCCGTCAGCGCGGGCTGTCCCACGTAGCCGCGGGCGAGCCCGGGACCGCCCAGGTAGAGCTCGCCGGGCACGCCGATCGGCACCGGCGCGCGCGCGTGGTCGAGCACGAACGCCTGCGTGTTGGCGATGGGCCGGCCGATGGGGATCGAGGCCGCGCCCGTCGTGGACGCGCGCGGGATCCGGTAGCAGCACGCGAACGTCGTGCACTCGGTCGGCCCGTAGCCGTTGATCAGCGTGACACCGGGCAGGCTCGCGTACGCGCGCCGCACGTGCTCGGGCGACAGCGCCTCGCCGCCGGTGAGCAACTCGTCCACGCCGGCCAGCGATTGCGGCGCCTCGTCGATGACGGCGTTGAAGAGCGACGCGGTCAGCCAGAGCGTCGTCACGCCGTGGCGGCCGATGACCTGCGCGAGCCCGCTCGGCGTGGGCAGCGCCGCCGGAAACAGCACGCAGCGCGCGCCATGGAGCAGCGCGCCCCAGAGCTCGAACGTCGAGGCGTCGAAGGAGATCGGCGCCAGGTGCAGCAGCGTGCGCGTCGCGTCCAGCCGCGCGTAGGCCTGGCCGAAGACCAGGCGCAGGATCGCGCGGTGCGGGACGGCCACGCCCTTGGGACGGCCCGTCGAGCCCGACGTGTACATCACGTAGGCGACGTCGTCGGGGCCGCTGTCGTCCGCGAGGTCCGTCGCCGGCTCCGCCGCCACCCCGGCGGCGTCGGCGTCGAGCAGCAGGATCTGCACGTCGTCGGCGGCGACGTGGTCGCGCAGCGCGGCGCGCGTGAGGACGACACAGGCGCCGGCGTCGGCCAGCATGAAGCGCAGCCGCTCGCGCGGGTAGGCTGACTCGAGCGGCACGTAGGCGCCGCCGGCCTTGAGGATCGCCAACAGCGCCGTGACGAGATCGAGCGAGCGCTCCAGGCACACGCCGACGAAGCTGCCGCGCGCGACGCCCAGGGCCCGCAGGCGGCGGGCGAGGCGGTTGGCGCGGGCGTTGAGCTCGCCGTAGGTGACGCGCTCGTCGTCCATGACCAGCGCGTCGGCGGCCGGCGTCTCGGCGGCGCGGCGCGCGAAGACCTCGTGCACCGTGGCGCCGTCGGGATAGGCCGCGGGCGCCGTGCTCCACTGCACCAGAACGCGATGCCGCTCGTCCTCGCTCAGCAGCGCCAGGGCCGAGAGCGGCCGCTTGGGATCGGCGACGACGGCTTCCAGCACGCGCTCGTAATGCGCGGCCAGCCGCGCGATGGTGGCGGGCTCGAAGAGATCCGTGCGGTAGACGATGCGCCCCACGATCGTCTCCGGGCGCTCGTCCAGCTCGAGGTACAGGTCGAACTTCGCCGCGCCGGTGTCCACGTCGAGGTGGCCGGCGTCCCAGCCGCCCGGCACCGGCGCGCGCGGCGCCTCCAGCGAGAAGGCGACCTGGAAGAGCGGGTTGCGGCCGGCATCGCGCTCGGCCTCCAGCTCGTTGACCAGCGTCTCGAACGGCACGTCGTCGTGGGCGATCGCCTCCAGCGTCTCGTCGCGTACGCGCGTGAGCAGCTCGCTGAACGAGGGGTCGCCGCCCACGTCGGCCCGCAGCGGCACCGGGTTGGCGAAGAAGCCGAGCAACCGCTCGATCTCAGGCCGCGGGCGGCCGGCGCTCACCGTGCCGAGCGCCAGATCGCTCTGGCCGGTGTAGCGGTGCAGGAGGATCTCGAACGCCGCGAGCAGCGTCATGAACAGGCTCTTGCCCTCGCGGCGGGCCAGCATGCGCACGTCGCGGCTGAGCCGCTCCGGCAGCGCCAGGCGATGCCGCGCCCCCGCGAAGCTCTGCACGGCCGGCCGCGGATGGTCGGTGGGCAGCATGAGCGCGGGCAGGCCGTGCAGCCGCCGGCGCCACCACGTGACCGAGTCCGCGATGGCCACCGGCGTCGCGCGCTCGCGCTGCCAGACCGCGAAGTCGGCGTACTGCACCGGCAGCGGCGCCAGCGGCGAGGGCAGGCTGGCCGTGAAGGCCTCGTACAGTGCGGCCAGCTCGGGGAGCAGCACGCGGTAGATCGACACGCCGTCGAGGACGATGTGGTGGACGGTCAGGAACAGGCGGTGATCGTCGGCGTCCACGCGCACGAGCAGCGCGCGCAGGAGCGGGCCCGCTGCGAGGTCGAAGGGGCGCCGGGCGTCGTCGTGGGCGAGACGGAGCGCGGCGGCCTCGCGCGTGTCCGGCGCCAGCGCCGTGAGGTCCTCGACGGGCAGCTTCACGGGGAAGGGCGGCTGGACGACCTGTACGGGCACGCCGCGCTCGACCGTGAAGGTCGTCCGCCAGGCTTCGTGGCGGCGCACGATCTCGGTCAGCGCCGCCTCCAGCGCGGCGACGTCGAGGGGGCCGCGGCGCCGGATCGTCAGCGGCTCGTTGTAGAGCGGCAGCTCGGGGGCGAGCTGCGCGTGCAGCCACACCTGCTGCTGCGCGAACGACAGCGGCGCCACGGCGCCGCGCGGGCGCGCCGCGATGGTGCCGGGCGCCGCCGCGTCGCGCTCGGCGAGGTAGGCCTCGAGACGGTCACGATCCACGAGTCCCATCACGCCGCGCGGTCGAACGTCACGGGCAGCGCGGTCAGCCCGCGCAGGCCGAGGTTCTCGCGCCACACCAGCGGGCCCGGCTCCGGCCGGAGATTGGGCAGCCGGCGCAGCATCGTGGCGAAGGCGATCTGGCCCTCGATGCGCGCCAGCGGTGCGCCGAAGCAGAAGTGCGCCGCCCACCCGAAGGCCAGGTGGCGATTGTCCGCGCGGCCGAGGTCGAGCCGATCGGGATCGGGGAAGCGCTCGGGATCCCGGTTGCCGGCGGCCATCACGGCGATGACGGCCTGCCGCTTGCGGATGAGCTTGCCGCCGAGCGTCGTGTCGTCCGGGGCCAGCCGCGCGGTGTGCTGGCTCGGACTCTCGTAGCGCAGCAGCTCCTCGACCGCCGGGGCGAGCAGCGCGGGATCCTCGCGCAGCCGCACCAGCTCGTGCGGGTTGCGCAGCAGCGTGACGATGCCGTTGCCGATCAGGTTCGTCGTGGTCTCCTGCCCGCCGACCATGGTGACGATGACGTTGGCGATCACCTCGTCCTCGGTGAAGCGGTCGCCGTCGATCTCCGCAGCCAGCAGCGCGCTCACCAGGCCGTCGCGCGGCCGCTCGCGCTGCTCGCGGACGGCGTCGCGGAAGTACGCCACCATCTCCTCGGTGCTGCGCAGCACGCCGGCCGCGCGGTCGGGGTTGTGCTGGAAGTTGCCGAGCATCTCGGCGAAGTCGGCCGACCACTTCTTGAGGAGCTGGTGATCGCGCGTCGGCACGCCGAGCATCTCGGCGGTGACGATGGCCGGCAGCGGCGCCGCCAGGTCCTCGATGACGTCCATGCGGCCCTGCGGGGGCACCGCATCGAGCAGGCCGTCCATGATGTCCTGGATGTGCTCGCGCAGCCGCTCCACCCGCCGCGGCGTGAAGGCCTGCGAGGCGAGGCCGCGGATGCGCGTGTGCGAGGGCGCGTCCAGGAAGAGCATCTGGCGCACCATCACGCGCGCAACAGGCGTCAGCGTCTCCAGGCCGAGCGCGGCGAGCTGCTCCGGCGTGGGCGTGCGGTTGGCCGAAAAGCGGTGGAGCACGGTGACGACGTCGGCATAGCGTGTGACCACCCAGGCGTGCAGGAACGGATCCCAGTGGACGGGATCCTCGGTGCGCAGCCGGTGGTAAAGCGGGTAGGGGTTGGCCAGCACCTCGGGATCGAGCAGGCGATAGAGGCTGAGCGGTCCTTCGTCCGCCTTGCGATCGGGGGCGGCGCTCACGAGCGGCACGGCGCCTCCAGCCGCACCATGATGGCGCGCTCGACCTCGGCGGCGAGGCCGGCCACGGTCGGATGATCGAACACCGTGCGCAGCGGCAGGTCCACGCCGAAGGCGTCGCGCAGCCGCGCGATGAGCTGCGTGCCCAGCAGCGAGTGGCCGCCGAGGAGGAAGAAGTTGTCGCCCACGCCCACGCGCGTGACGCCGAGGAGTGCGGCGACGAGGTCGGCCAGCCGCCGCTCGACGGGACTGCGCGGGGCCTCGAACTCCGGATCGCGCAACGGCTCGGCGGTCTCGGGCGCCGGCAGCCGGCTGCGATCGACCTTGCCGCTGGCCATGAGCGGCAGCGCGTCGATCGGCACGAAGACGGCCGGCAGCATGTAGTCGGGCAGGCGCGTGCGCAGCGTGGCCAGCAGCGCGGCGGGCGTCAGCTTGGCGTCCGGCGCGGCGACGAGATAGGCCACGAGCTGAAGCTCGCCGTCGGCGCCGGGGCCCGCCATCACCGCGCTGGCCTCCACGCCGGGATGCGCGTCGAGCACCGCCACGATCTCGTCGAGCTCGATCCGGTAGCCGCGGATCTTCACCTGGTCGTCGACGCGGCCCAGGAAGGCGAGGTCGCCGTTCGGGAGGCGGCGCACGCGATCGCCAGTGCGATAGAGCCGGGCGCCGTCGGCGGCCGGATCCGCGACGAAACGCTCGGCGGTGAGGTCGGGCCGGTTGCGATAGCCGCGGGCCACGCCGGCGCCGCCGACGTAGAGCTCACCCTCGGCGCCGTCGGCCACGGGCTGCCCGCGCTCGTCGAGGACGTGGGCGGTGGCGCCCGCGATCGGCCCGCCGATGGAGGGCAGACCCTCGGCGTGCGGGTCCGGAACGACCACGCACGACGTGGCAACGACCGTGCACTCGGTGGGGCCGTAGTTGTTCACGAGCGCGAAGGGCAGCCCCGACGACGGCCGATGGTGCAGGGTGTCGGCGCCGGTCAGCAGCGCGCGCAGGCGGATGCCGCTCGGCCACGACAGGGCGAGCATGCGCTCGGCCATGGGCGTCGCCACGAAGGCGAGCGTGATGTCCTGGGCGACCAGCCAGTCGCGCAGCGCCTCGGCGTCCACGCGGATGATGTCGTCCGGCAGGTGGAGGCTGGCGCCCGCCGTCAAGTACGGCCACGTCTCCCAGACGGAGGCATCGAAGCCAGGGCTGGCCATGAGCGGCGCGCGATCGGCCGGCGCCACCCGGAACGCCGCGTGATGCCAGCGCACGAGATTCAGGAGGTTGGCGTGCGTGACCTCGACGCCCTTGGGGCGCCCCGTCGAGCCCGACGTGTAGATGACGTAGGCGAGATCCTCGGGGGCCGGGTGATGCTGGAGCGGTGCCGCAGGGTGGCGCTCGATGGCGGCCGTTTCCGCGTCGAGGGCCACGACGGGCCAGCGCCCGCGCGGCAGACGGGAGGCGAGGCCACGGCGCGTGACGATGACGCTGGGCTCGGCATCCTCCAGCATCGCCACGATGCGCTCGGTCGGCGCGGCCGGGTCCATGGGCGCGTAGCCGGCGCCGGCTTTCAGGGCGGCCAGCGCGGCGACGACGAGGTCGGCCGAGCGCGGCAAGACCACGGCGACCAGACGCTCGCGGCCGGCGCCGTGAGCAGTCAGGTGGTGCGCGAGGCGGTCGCCGCGGGCGTTCAGCGCGGCGTAGCTCAGTGTCGTCTCACCCTCGACCAGCGCGAGGCGCGACGGGGCGGCGGCCGCCTGGGCGACGACGAGCTCCGGAACGCTGGGCTCGGCCGCGGAGGCGGTGTGGAATCCGTTGCAGACGATCATTCGCTCCCTCTCGGTTACGGAACAGTCCTGATAGCTCATGTAAGGCTTCGCGCTTATCGATATCCGCAAGCGGGGTGCCAAACCGGGGGGAGCGGCGGGAGCGGACTTCGCGCGCCGCGGCGGGCCTGGAGCGCAGCGGGGGCTCCGATGGGCGCAAATTTATGCAGGGTCCAGGGGGTAAGCGGATGCCCAGGTCCGGCCCCCAGGCCCGCGTCGTGATAGCCTTTCCAGGCCAAACTCGACCTCGCAGGACAGGAGCCCAGAATGGATCGCCTGGTGCGGATCGGTCACAGCCCGGACCCCGACGACGCGTTCATGTTCTATGCGCTCACCACGGGCAAGGTCCGCGTTCCCGGCGTGAGGATCGAGCACGTGCTGGAGGACATCGAGACGCTGAACCGCCGGTCGCGCGAGGCCGAGCTGGAGGTGACGGCCGTCTCGTTCGCGACCTACCTGCTGATCGCCGACCGCTACCGGATGATGGACCCCGGGGCCTCGATGGGGAAGGGCTACGGGCCCATCCTGGTCGCCCGCGAGCCCATCGCCCGGGGCGAGCTGGAGAGCCGCGTCACCGCCATCGCCGGCAAGCACACGACCTCCGCCCTCCTGTTACGCCTGTATGTCGGTGACCCGCCGCTGATCGAGGTGGCCTTCGACAAGATCCCGAGCGCCGTGCTCGAGGGCCAGGCCGACCTTGGCCTCCTGATCCACGAGGGCCAGATCACCTACCAGAAGATGGGGCTCACCAAGGTGCTCGACCTCGGCGAGGCGTGGCAGCAGGACACCGGGCTGCCGCTGCCGCTCGGCTGCAACGTGATGCGGCGCGACCTGGGCGAGGACCTGCATCGCGCGCTCTCGCAGGCGCTGCGCGAGTCGATCGCGTGGGCGCACGCCAACGTCGACGAAGCCCTCGAGTACGCGATGCGCTACGGGCGGGGGATCGACAAGGAGACCTGCCGGCGCTTCGTCCTGATGTACGTCAACGACTTCACGCTGGCGCTGGGCCGCGACGGCCGCGCGGCGATCGAGCGGCTGTTCACGATGGCGAAGCAGAAGGGCCTGGTCCCTGCCGTTCCGCCGATGGACCCCATCTAGTATCTCTGCAGGATCTCGTACTCCGTCGTGCGCTGGGCGGGGGTGAAGCCGGCCTCGCGGATGAGCGCGACGATCTCGTCGACCGAGATCGTGTTCACGTAGTCGGCGGCCTTGTGGACGTTCTCCTCGAAGAGTGTGCCGCCCCAGTCGTCGGCGCCGAAGTGGAGGGCGACCTGGCCCGCCTGCTTGCCCTCGGAGAACCACGACGCCTGCACGTGGGGGAAGTTGTCGAGGTAGAGGCGGGAGACGGCCAGCATGCGGAGATACGCGTTCGGTCCCTGGTAATGCTTGATCCATTTCTCGAGCAGCGTGTTGCCGGGCTTGAAGGACCACGGCACGAAGGCGGTGAAGCCGGCGTGCTCGTCCTGCAGGGCGCGGATCACGTCGAAGTGATCGAGCAGGTCGTCGGCGGTCTCGACGTGGCCGTACATCATCGTCGCCGTCGACTTGAAGCCGCGGCGGTGGGCGGCGCGGTGGACGTCGAGCCAGGCCCGCGGGCCGCCCTTCTTGGGCTCGATCCGCGTGCGCACGCGCTCGGAGAGGACCTCGGCGCCGCCGCCGGGGATCGTCCGCTGGCCGGCCTCGAAGAGCTTGTCGAGGACACCCTCGATCGTCGTCTGAAGAAGTGCGGCGTCACTTGCGGGAAGCGGAGGCGCGTCTCGCGCACCAGCGTCAGGTAGTAGTCGAGCGGCAGCGCAGGATTGTGGCCGCCCTGCAGGAGGACCGTCGTGGCGCCCTTGGCGGCGGCGAACTCCACCTTGGCCAGCACCTCGTCCACCGTGAGCGTCCATGCTTCCTTGTCGCCGGGCTTCCTGTAGAACGCGCAGAACTGGCAGTCGGTGATGCAGACGTTGGTGTAGTTGGGGTTCGTGTCGATCACGAACGTGACGATCTTCTCGGGATGGCGCGCGAAGCGGACCTCGTTGGCCAGCGCGCCCACCTCGAGCAGCGGCGCGTCGGTCAGCAGATAGCGGCCGTCCTCGCGATCGAGCCGCTTGCCGTTGCGGGTCTTGTCGCGGACGCTATCGAGGGGCGCCACGGGTTTCCCGGGGTGCCCCGAGCGTCGGGTGGGTGTGGGGGCCATGCCGGGGCCCACGTCGTTGTACACCTGCACGACGTTGTACAAAGCATCCCGCTCGACTGGGATCTTGCCGGCGTCG
>QHRW01000092.1:0-25005 GCA_003220265.1 Candidatus Rokuibacteriota bacterium
CGGCCAGCATGTGCCACAGGCGGCCGCCCTCGGCCTCGATCGCCGTCACGCGCGCCTCGCCACCGTGCCAGCGCAGCACGCCGCGATCGGTGAGCTGACCGCCGCCGCCCGGGTGAAACGGCGACGCCTCGAGCACGACGGCGCCGGGACGTGCGTCGATCACGCGCGTCGCCAGCGTCAACACGTCTGGATGTTCATGACAGAAATAGCGCGACATCAGCCGTGATCCTCCGTCACGCTCGGCATCGTATCAGGTCTGGCCGTCGGCGAGCCGGGCGCGGCCGCGCCCGGCCATGATCAGGTCCACCGTCTGGGCCGGCGTGAGGTCGGCGGTGTCGAGCCAGAGTCCGATGCCGCCGAGCTCGGCGACGAGCGGCGTCTCGAGATGCGCAAAGTGCTCGCCGATCGTGCGGCCGTGCACCGCACGGTGACGCCGGCTCTTCTCCCGCTCGGCCTCGCGCTGGACGACGAGCGCGGCGCCCGGATGCAGGACCACCAGGTGGACGGCCAGCCCGGCCAGCGCCGCACGATAGCCATCCAATGCGCGGCGCGTGACGACCACGTAATCGAGGACGGCCGTGAAGCCGGCTTCGGCGTACTCGCGCGCCAGCAGCCGCTGGTTGCGCATGTTGAGCTCGATCTGGCGTGCCGACTCGTCCGCCGGCGCCTGGCCCGGCCAGACGTTGCCGGCCACGATCCAGCCCTGCAGCAGGTCGCCCTCGATGAAAACCGAGCGCGGGAAGCGATCGGCCAGCAGCCGCCCGGCCGTCGTCTTGCCGGCGCCCGGGATGCCGGTGATCAGCCAGACCTCGCTCAGTGCGCCTCCTGCCGTCGATCGGGCCAGAAGCGAATGCCCGGGCGCGCGTAGCCCCCGCCGAGGCCGATCGGCGTGCCGTCCGCGCGCCAGCAGGAGGCACCGGTGAGCGCGCCGTCGGGCTCGAAGGCGATCGCGCCCATCCCGCCGGCTACGTGGGCCACGGGAACAACGTCGTGGCCGCGCGCACGAAGCCCCTCGCGCACGTCCTCGGGGACGGCGTCCTCGACCTCCAGCTCCTGGCCCTGCGTCCACACGCGCGGCGCCTCCACCGCCTCCTGCAGCGACATGCCGTGGTCGAGCACGTTGACGAGCGCCTGCAGGACGCAGGCGAAGATGCGGACGCCGCCCGGCAGGCCGAGCGCCATCGCCGGCCGCCCGTCGCGCAGCACGATGGTCGGCGCCATCGAGCTCGTCATCCGCTTGCCGGGCGCCACCGAGAGCACGTGGCCCGGATGCGGATCGAAGAGCGCCATCGTGTTGTTGAGCAGCATGCCGGTTCCCGGCGCCATCGCGCGCGAGCCGAACAGGCTGTTGATCGTCTGCGTCGCGGCCACCACGGTGCCCTCGGCGTCGGCGACGGTGAGATGCGTCGTGTGGTTCGAGCCGACGCCGGCCGCGACGCCGGCGGCGTGAGCGCGCGCCTTGCCCATCTCGATCTGTCCGCGGCGTGCGCGCGCGTAGTCCTTGGAGATCAGGCGGGCGACGGGGACCTCGACGAACGCGGGATCGCCGGTGGCCGCCGCGCGGTCGGCGAAGGCGATCTTCAGCGCCTCCGCCAGCAGGTGGATGCCGTCCACGGTGCCGAAGCCGAGCGCGCGCACGTCGAACGTCTCCAGCAGGTTCAGCATCTGGATGAGGTGGATGCCGCCGCCCGTCGGCGGCGGGCAGCCGGCGATGGTGACGCCGCGATAGGTCCCGTGCACGGGGGCGCGCTCGATCGTGCGATAGCGCGCGAGGTCCTCGAGCGTGATGAGCCCGCCCGCCTGCGCCATGTGGTCGGCCACGCGCCGTCCGATGGCGCCGCCGTAGAGGGCGGCCGGCCCGTCCTCGGCGATCGCGCGCAGCGTGGCCGCGTAGTCGCCTTGCACGAGGAGATCGCCGCGGCGCAGCGGCGCGCCCCGGGGCAGGAACACGCGTGCGCTCGCCTCGAACCGCGCGAGGTCCGGCGCCGCCTCCGCGAGGCACTCGGCGAGATAGCCGGTCACGCGGAAGCCGCGCTCCGCATGACGGATGGCGGGCTGCATGACGGTGGCGAGGTGCAGCGTGCCGAAGCGCTCGAGCATCTCGCACCAGCCGGCCAGGGTGCCCGGCACGCCGACGGAGCGCAGCCCCACGCTGTTCTCGCGTCCCTCGGCCTCCATGTAGCTGGGCCACGTCTCGGACAGCGGCCGGAACATGTCCGGCCGCGCGGCGGCCGGCGCCGTCGTGTAGGCGTCGACCACCGTGTGGAGGCCGCCCGGCGTGACGATCTGCGCGTGGCCGGCGCCGAAGACGCCGACCATCATCGGCTCCACCACGCTCAGCGCAAAGAGCGCGCCCACCGCGGCATCGACGGCGTTGCCGCCGGCGGCCAGCATCTCGGCGCCGGCCGCGGAGGCGAGCGGGTGGTTGGTCACCACCATGCCGCGGGTGGCGTGGACGGGGCGCTTCTCGGTCGTCACGCGCGTCATTTCGCCAGCCACGAGTTCCAGAAGTACATGCGCGGCGCGGTGCGGAAGGGGCCGCGCAGCTCGCGGCGCGCGGCGTCCAGCGTGAAGTAGTCGGCGATCTTCACGGTGCCCACGTCCTCGTAGTAGATCGCCTGCACGCGCTCGATGATGGCCTTGCGCTTCCTGGGATCGCCCTCGCCGCGCAGCTCGGTCAGCATCCGTTCTTTCTCCTCGTTGCACCACCAGCCCGCGAACGTGCAGCGCAGCGCCACGTGCAGCGCCGGGTCGGCCGAGAACACGAAGCCGGTGGAGAAGACGTCCCACAGCTCGGCCTTCTCCTGCCGCTGGTTCTGGGTGGCCCAGTCCACGACTTGAAGGTCGACGACGAAGCCGACCTCCTCGAGCTGCTGGCGCGCCACGAGCGCGTTCTTGTACATGAACTCGTATTCCTTCGTCGCCATCCAGCGCACGGGCTGCCTGGCGTAGCCGGCCTCCTGCAGCAGCCGGCGCGCCTTGGCCTTGTCCTTCTGGTTGTAGAGGTTGGCGCTGACCGTCGAGTGCCACGGCTGCTCGGGGAAGAAGAGCCCGGGGTCGAGGCGATAGAAGTCCTTGAAGCCGAAGCCGGCCACCGCGATCGGCTCCATGTCGAGCGCGGCCTGCATGGCCTGGCGGACCTTCTTGTTCGTCATCACGCCGGCCTTGTGGTTGAGCACGGCGACGGCCCAGCCGCGCGGCTTGACGATGCGCGACTGCATCTGCGGCAGCGACTTGATGCGCTCGTAGGCGTCCTGCTTCACGAACATCGCGTGGTGGTACTCGCCGGTCTCCACGCCGGCCAGGCGCACGGCGGTGTCGGACACGGGCAGGAAGAGGATCTCGTCGAAGTACGCCGTCTTCTTGCCGCCGAAGCCGTTGGGCGGGTCGGTGCGCGCGCTGTAGTCGTTGAAGCGCACGAACTTGATGTGGCGGTCCGCCCGGTGCTCGACGAAGCGGTAAGGGCCGGTGCCGATGAAGTCCTTCAGCGTGCCCTCGCCGGCCGCCTCGATCGTCTCCTTGGGATAGACGGCGGCGTGCGGCTCGGAGAGCCCGTAGATGAGCGAGCCCGACGGCTGCTTGAGATGCATCAGCACCGTGTAGGGATCCCTGGCCTCGATGGCCTCGATGCTCTTGGCCAGCACCTTGCCCACGGAGGCGAGCTGCGACCACCGCTTGAGCGAGGGGACCACGTCGGCCGAGGTCATCTCCTTGCCGTTGTGGAACTTCACGCCGCGGCGGAGCGTGATCGTGTAGCGCAGGCCCTTGTCGCCCACGGTGTAGCTCTCGGCCAGCATCGGGATGGGGCTGAAGTTGCGGTCGTAGGTGAAGAGCGACTCGCTGGCGTGCCACATGATCTCGTAGACCTGGGTGGCCGTGGACATGGCGATGTCGAGCGTGGGCGGCTCGCCGATGGCGGCCACCTTGAGGACGCCGCCCATGCGCGGCGTCTCCTGGGCGTGGCCCGGCACGGCGGCGATGAGCGTGAGCAGCGCGAGGGCGAGAGCGAGCGGCGTGGCACGCATGAAGGCCTCCGGTCAGTGACGCTCGACGACGCAACGGGCGGGATCGGCCTCGGCCAGCACGGCGGCCGGCCGCCCCGAGTGAAGATACTCCGCGAGCAGCTTGCCGGCCATGGGCCCGCGGCCGAAGCCGGAGGAGGCCAGGCCGCCGACGATCCAGAGATCCGGCCGTAGCGGGATGCGGCCGATCAGCGGCTTGCCGTCGAGCGGGAACGGCATGAGCCCCGCCCACGTGCGCGCGATCGGCAGGCCCGCGAGGAACGGCAGCACCTCGATCGCGTGCGCGCGATTGACCTCGATGCCGGCCGGATCGGGCGTCGCCGACCAGCCGGCCAGCTCGCGGTCGCCGCCGAAGATGATCTCGCCGTCGCGACGCTGGCGGCCGTAGAGATGGCGCGTGAGCCTGGCGCCCTTGCGCAGCGTGAGCAACGGCGGGTCGGTGCCGGGGTCACGATGCCAGGCCAGCGCCGACTCCGCCGAGGACATCGTCTGGAACACGCTGGGCGCCACCGGCGCCGTCGCCCACATCTGGCCGCGCACCGGCACGAGCGGGATGTCGAGGCCCAGCAGCGCGCCGACCGGTCCGCACCAGGCGCCCGCCGCGAGCACGAGCGAGCCCGCCGCAACGTCGCCGCCGCTCGTGCGCGCCAGCCAGCCACCGCCCGGCCGCGGCGCCAGCGCGGTGACCTCGCGCGAGGTCAGCACGCGCGCGCCGCTCCGCTCGGCCAGCGTCGCGAACGCGCGCGTGGCCCGGCAAGGATCGGCCTGCGAGCGCTCGGGCGAGTACATCGCGCCGAGGAGCCGCGGCGACCAGCCCGGCTCGAGGCTGCGCGCCTCGCGGTTGGCGAGGAGCTCCACGCGATGGCCGCGCTCGCGCAGCGCGCGCACGCGCTCGCGCTCGAAGTCGCCTTCCGCCTCCGTGTGGATCGCCTGCAGCGCGCCCGACTGACGGAACTCGACGTCCTCCCCGAGGTCGAGCTGGATGCTCTTGAAGATGTCGAGACTGCCGGTGGTCAGATGCGCCTGCAGGTCGGGCTTGTGGCCCCAGCCGATCGAATCGATCTGACCGGCGTTAATTCCGGAGGCGCCGGAGGCGATCTCGCCGCGCTCGAGCAGCGTGACGCGCCGGCCGAGCGCGGTGAGGTGGTATGCCACGGAGGTGCCGGCAATGCCGCCGCCCACCACCAGGATGTCCGTCTCGGCTGTCAGCACGACACCGGTCCGGTCAAAACCTGACCGCGACATCCTCGATCGCGGCCGTCGCCCTCGGCTATCTGTGCGTCACGAAAGAACGGAACGCGTGGCACGCGCCTCGCAGTCCAAGCCGATCCATGCCCAGCGTCTCGCTCGCGGGCGCGATGGCCATGGTCCTCGCCTGCATCCTGGCGCCGTCCGCCTACACGCTGCTGTCGATCTCCGGCATGGCGCCGATGACCGTGCCGATCTTCCTCGGGTGGCTCGTCTGGCTGCAGCTCGTGCACGTCGCCGCGGGCGCGCTGATCTGGCGGCAGCGCGAGCACCTGTCCATGCGCATGAAGGCCGCGCTGCTGTCGTGGGGCGGGCTGGCCTTCTGGTACTGGCTGCCGGCGCCCATCTACTTCCTGCTCACCATGAATCTCGATCGGCTCCAGCTCCAATGGACGGCCCTCGCGTTCTTCTGGGAGGTCCCGGTCGTCGGCGGCGCGTTCGTGCTGGCGGCGCAGAGACTCTATCCTTCGCGGCGCCGTCTGTCGACCGATCCGGCGCGGCGCTACCGCGAGGTGATGCGCTATCCCACGCTCGTCGGCTCGCTGCTGTTCGCCTTCACGCTGCTCGGCTACGCCATCGGCGCCCTGCAGCTCCGGCTCTTCGCGGCGCTGCCGCTCGTCGAGCAGATCAAGAACGTCGGCAACGGCGTGGTCATCTCGCTCCTGCTGGCCGTCTTCTATCACCTCGGCCTGGACCGCGTGCTGGAGCCGGCGCGCTCGCAGATCGCGCGCGAGGGCGGGCTGGGCACGATCGTGGCGCGCACCGTGGCCGGGCGCATCTTCGGCGTCAGCCTCGCCGTCGCCGTCAGCGGCTTCGCGCTCATCAGCCTGTTCGTGCTGCAGGCCTTCCAGGCGATGGTGGCCGACACCGCGGCCACCGTGCTGACGCGCGACCTCGGCCGGCTCGCGCGCGCGGCGGACACCGCCCGCCAGCTCGGCGCGTACCACGGCTGGGGCGAGCACGGGCGCCTGCTCCTGCTGCGGCCCGGCGAGGGCCTGCCGGCGGACGAGTTCTCGCCGGAGACGCGCGGGCGGGTGACCGGCGGCGGTCGCGGGATCGTGCACGACTCGCGGCGCGATCTGAAGGTGGTGGGCTTCGTGGACGCGCCGCGCCTGGGCGGCACGCTCGTCGGCGTGGCCTTTCACACGGACGCCTACGGCGCGCTGCGCGCGGCCGCGCGCCTGCTCGCGCTCGCCGGCGCCTTCGTGCTGACGGTGACGGTGGGCATGCTGGTGTTCGCCAGCCGCGCCTCCACGCAGGCGGTACGCGCGCTCTCGTCCGCCGTGCGGCGCGTCGAGGCCGGCCAGGTGGACGACACCGTGCTCCGCATCGACACCGGCGACGAGATCGGCGAGCTCTCGGCCGTGGTGGAGCGCTACGTGCGGCGCTCGCGCGACCTCAGCGAGAATCTCCAGGAAAAGGTCCGCGAGCAGACGCAGGAGCTGTCGGCCACCGCCCACCGCCTGGAGGCGCTGCAGCACATCGACCGCAGCATCCTCGCCGCCGAGTCGGCGGAGGCCATCGCGCGGAATGCGCTGCCGCGGCTGCGCCAGATCGTGCCGTACCGCTGGGGCGCCATCCTGATCTTCGAGGCGGACGTCGCGCGCTTCATGGTCACCGACGGCGACGGCGCGCCCGCCGAGGGCAGCGCGATTCCGATCGATGCCCTGCCGTCGTCGGAGGTGCTCCAGACCAAGGGCCCGCGCTACATCGAGGATCTCACCGGCGGCCGCTACCGGTGCTTTCCCGTCTTCGCGCAGCTGCTGGAGGGCGGCACCCGCAGCCTCATCAGCGCGCCCCTCGTGGCCAGCGGCACCACCATCGGCCTGCTGTGCGTGGCCTCGCCGGCCGCCAACGGCTTCGACGCCGACCATACGCAGATCGTCAGCGAGGTGGCCAACCAGCTCGCGGTGGCCATCCACCAGACCTCCTTGAGAGCGGCGCTCGACCGGCAGCAGGCGCGCCTGCAGGCCGTGGTCCAGCATCTGCCGGAGGGCGTGCTGCTGCTCGAGCGCGACGGCCGCGTCGCCATCGCCAACGCCTTCGGCCACGCGCACCTCGCGACCATCGGCGCGCTGTCGCCGGCCGGCGAGGTCACGACGGTCGGCGACCTCACGCTCGCGCGCCTGCTGGCCGCGCGAGTGGAGCCGCGCGAGGTCGCGCTGGACCGCCGCGTCTTCCAGGTGGCCGCGGAGCCCCTCGAGCATGCCCAGGGCGTGGTGCTGGTCATCCGTGACGTCACGCGACAGCGCGAGGCGCAGCAGGTCGCCCAGCAGCAGGCGCGCCTGGCCGCGGTGGGCCAGCTCGCGGCCGGCATCGCGCACGACTTCAACAACATCCTCATGACGATCGTGAACTCGGCCGAGCTGGCGATTCGCCGGTACGACGATGCGGCGTTTGGTCACGGCCGGCTGTCCATCATCGTCGAGCAGGGCGAGCGCGCGGCCGCGCTCGTACGCCAGATCCTCGACTTCAGCCGTCAGTCCTCGCCGGCGCTGGAGACCGTGGACCTCGCCGCGCTGCTGGAGCAGACGGTGGCGCTGCTGCGGCGCACGCTGCCGGAGACGATCCGCATCGTGGTGGAGCCGGTCGAGGCCCGCTTCGTCGTGAACGTCGATCCCAACCAGTTGAGCCAGGTGCTGACCAACCTGGCTGTCAACGCCCGCGACGCCATGGCGCTCGGCGGCGAGCTGCGCTTCCGTCTCGGCCGCGAGGAGCGCGGGGAGACGGAGGGCGAGTCCGCGCCCGGGCCCGGCGCGTGGACCACACTGGCCGTGAGCGACACGGGCCCCGGCATTCCGGCCGACGTGCGCGAGCGCATCTTCGAGCCGTTCTTCACGACGAAGGCGCCCGGCAGCGGCACCGGGCTCGGGCTCTCGCAGGCCTACGGCATCGTCACCCAGCACCGCGGTCACATCGCCGTCGACAGCCGGCCCGGCGCCGGCACCACGTTCACGGTCTATCTGCCCGACGAGGGCGCCGGCATCGTGACCGAGATCGGCGCGGCCGCGGAAGTCCTGAGCGGCCACGGCGAGACGGTGCTGGTGGTGGAGGACGAGGCGCCGGTGCGCTCGTCGCTCGCCCACATCCTGACCGAGCTGAACTACCGCGTGCTGGCGGCCACCTGCGCCGAGCAGGCCCTGGAGCTGCACGCGGCGCACGCGGACGATGTGGCCCTGATCCTCACCGATCTCATCATGCCGGGGATGGGCGGGTTACGGCTGGTGCGCGAGCTGCGCGAGCGGGGCGTCCCGGTGCCGGTGATCATGATGTCGGGCTACGTCAACGAGTCCGCGCGCGGCCACGTGGACGGGGTGACCGCGTGGGTCCAGAAGCCGGTGCGCGTGCGCCGTCTCGGCGCCGTGATCCAGGAAGCCTTGACGGGTTGAAGAGCAGCGTCACGGGTTTCCCGGGACGCTGCGAACGTTGGGGGCTTGGGGGCCATCTCGGGCCCCGATGTCAAGCAGCCAGGCCGTCCATGCCCTCCCAGCGCGTCACGCGCGCGCTGTCGGCGGCGCGCTGGATGCGCACCTTGGCCTGGGCTTCGAGCGGACCGAACATGCGCTCGTGCGCGGCCAGCAGCTCGTCGGTGGTGAGACGCTCAGGATCGGTCATCGGCGGTCGGCGGCTCTTCTTCATCACGCGGCCCTCCGGATCACGCGCTCGGGAATGGGACGTCGGGCGGCGCTGCGCAGCCGGGCGCCGAGCGCGAGCAGCACCAGGCCGGAGACGAGCGCGTACGCGCCGATGAGGAGCACCACGGCCAGCGCGCCGGCCATCGGCGCCAGGATGACCAGCACGCCGAAGGCGACCGACAGGCCGCCTTGCAGCGCCATCATCCACTCGCCGGTGATGTGGCGACGCAGGCGGACGGCGGCGGCGATCTCGAGCACACCCGTCAGCCCGGCCCAGCCGGCGATCACGTAGAGCAGCACGAGCGCGGTCAGCGCCGGGGCCAGGAGGGCCGCCAGGCCTGCCAGCACGCCGGCCACGCCCGACAGCAGCAGCGTCCACCACCCGCGCTCGCCGCGGGCGTCGCGCAGCGCCGCGACGATGTTGAACACGCCGTCCACCAGCGCGTAGGCGCCGAAGGCCAGCACGAGCACGGCGAACGCCGCGCCCGGCAGCGCGAGAGCGAAGATGCCGAACGCCACCGCGAGCACGCCACGCAGCACGAGCGCCCACCAGTTGCGGGCCACCACGTTCATGCTCGAGCACGTGTGCAAGCGACGCGCCACTGGCGCCACCCTCGTGCGGGAAAGCCCGCGACGGGCGTGGTAGGCTACGCCGGTTCGTCAATGAAGATCAGCGACGTCACGCTCACTCTGTTTGCGTGGGGCGGCATCCCGCCGACGACGTACGGCCGCCACACCGGACGCTTCAGCGGCCAGAGCGAGCTCGGTCTGCTGACCCTGCGCACCGACAGCGGCCTCGAGGGCCACGCCTTCCTCGGCTCGGCCATGCGCAGCGCGGCGCTCGACGCGCAGGCGCTGCTGCAGGTGCTGAAGCCCATCGTCCTCGGCCAGGATCCGCTCGACCGCGAGCGCCTGTGGCAGGCGATGTGGCAGCGCCAGCGCGCGACGACGATTCGCACGATCGGCGCCGTGGACGTCGCGCTGTGGGATCTCGGCGGCAAGATCGCCGGGATGCCGATCCACCGGCTACTCGGCAGCTATCGCGAGAGCGCGCCGGCCTACGCCTCGTCGGCCGTGCTGCCCTCGAAGGACGCCTACGCCGAGGAGGCCGCTCGCTTCAAGGCCGAGGGCTGGACCGCCTACAAGATTCATCCGCCCACCGATCCCGTCACCGACATCGCCGTGTGCCAGGCGGTGCGGCGCGCGGTGGGCGACGGCTTCACCGTGATGCTCGACTCGACGTGGGCCTATCAGTATCCCGAGGCGCTGCGCGTGGGACGCGTGGCCCAGGACCTGGGCTTCTACTGGTACGAGGACCCGCTGGCCGACGACGACCTCTACAACTACGTCAAGCTCAAGCAGCAGCTCGCGATCCCCATCCTGGCCACCGAGTACGCGCCGGGCGGCTTCACCGCGCTGGCGCCGTGGATCGTCGCCCGCGCCACCGATTACCTGCGCGGGGACGTCGCCGTGAAGGGCGGCATCACGCCGCTCGTGAAGAGCGCCCACCTGGCCGAGGCCTTCCACATGAACTTCGAGATCCACCACGGCGGCAACTCGCTCAACAACGTCGCCAACCTGCACGTGACGATGGCCATCCGCAACTGCGAGTTCTTCGAGGTGCTCCTGCCGGCCGCCGCCCAGAAGTACGGCCTGCGCGAGGACATCGAGGTGGACGCGCGCGGCCTCGTGCACGCGCCGGCCGGCCCGGGCCTGGGCGCGGCCATCGATTTCGACCTCATCACGCGGCTGAAGACCGCGGTGCTGAGCTGAGAGGAGCCTTCATGCGTCGCGCGCTCGTCGCCGTCGTCGCGTTGCTGGTCGTCCACGCCGTGCCCGTCGCGGCCCAGGAGCTGAAGAGCGATGAGGACAAGACCCTGTACGCGCTCGGCGTGGCGCTGGCCGGTCAGCTCGCGCCGTTCGCGCTCTCGCCGGCCGAGGTAGATCTGGTCAAAGCGGGGCTCACCGACGCCGCGCTCAACCGGCCCCACAAGGCGGAGCCGCGCGAGTACATGACCAAGATCCAGGAGCTGCGCACGCAGCGCACCGCGGTGGTGGCGGCGGCCGAGAAGAAGGCGGGCGACGCCTATCTCGGCAAGGCCGCCGCCGAGCCCGGCGCCAAGAAGCTCGACTCCGGCGTCATCATCACCACGCTCAAGCCGGGCACGGGCCCGTCGCCGAAGGCGACCGACAAGGTGAAGGTGCACTATCACGGCACCCTCACCGACGGGACCGTGTTCGACAGCTCCGTGCAGCGCGGCCAGCCGGCCACCTTCCCGCTCAACGGCGTCATCAAGTGCTGGACGGAAGGCGTGCAGCAGATGAAGGTCGGCGGCAAGAGCCGGCTCGTCTGCCCGGCCGACGTCGCCTATGGCGAGCGCGGCGCGCCGCCGCGCATCAAGCCGGGCGCCACGCTCGTCTTCGAGGTGGAGCTGCTCGAGATCGTGCCGTAAGCCCCGGCCGTGCCCGAGCTGCCCGAGGTCGAGACCGCGCGGCGACTGGCCGTGCGGGTGGCGGTCGGCCGGCGCATCGCCGATGTCTGGTGCGCCGCCGATCCCATCGTGTTCGAGACGCCGCCCGCGCGCGTGCGCGCCGCGCTGGCGGGCCGCCGCGTGCGGGCGGCGCGCCGTCACGGCAAGCATCTCTGGCTCGAGCTCGATCGCGGCCCCGCGCTGCTGATGCACTTCGGCATGACGGGCGGCCTGCACGTGCCACAGCGCCCCCCGCTGCGTCTCATGTCCACGCGCGGCGCGCGGCCGGCGGGCTGGCCGCCGCGCTTCGCGAAGCTGCGGCTCACCTTCGCCGACGGCAGCCAGCTGGCCCTGGCCGACGGCCGCCGGCTCGGGCGCATTCGCCTGCGCGAGCGGCCCCGCGCGGAGCCGCCGCTCTCGCTCCTCGGCTTCGACGCGCTCCACGAGCTGCCGCCGCCGGCGCGCTTCTACGAGCTGCTCCACGACCGGACGGCGCCCATGAAGGCGCTGCTGCTCGATCAGACGTTCGCCGCCGGCGTCGGCAACTGGATCGCCGACGAGGTGCTCTACCAGGCCGGCATCGACCCGCGGCGCCCGGCGCGCACGCTCACGCCGTCCGAGTCGGCGCGCGTGCGGCTGCGCCTGCGCGCCGTGCTGCGCACGGCCGTGCGCGCGGGCGCCGACAGCGATCGCTATCCGCGCCCGTGGCTCTTCCATCGCCGGTGGGATCACGATCCGCTGGCGCGGACGGCGCGGGGCGATCGCATTCGCTGGCAGACGATCGGGGGGCGGACCACGGCGTGGGCGCCGGCCGCCCAGCACTGAGCGCATGAGCGACGACGGGCGCGACGTCGAGCAGCGCGTGGCCGCCGTGCTCGACGGCCTCGGCGTGCCCTACACGCTGGAGCCGATCGATCCCGCGTTCGCCGACACCGCCGCCTACTGCGAGCGCTATGGCGTGCCGCTCGACCGCGCCGCCAACACCATCATCGTGGCCTCCAAGAAGGAGCCGCGGCAGTTCGCGGCCTGCGTCGTGAAGGCGACGACGCGGCTGGACGTGAACCACGCCGTGCGCCGCCTGCTCAACACCAACCGCGTGTCGTTTGCCTCCGCCGACGAGACGCGCGCGCTGACGGGCATGCTGATCGGCGGCGTGACGGTGTTCGCGCTGCCGCCCGAGCTGCCCATCTACGTCGACGAGCAGGTGATGGCGCACGACTGGATCATCCTGGGCAGCGGCAGCCGCTCCTCGAAGGTCCGCGTCTCGCCCGAAGTCCTGCGCCGCCTCCCCGCCGCCCAGGTCGTCCCCGCGCTGGCGACACCAGCCTGACCCAGATCGAGGGGCGCCCGAGATCGAGGAGCGCCCGAGATCGAGGAGCGCCACGGCTCCGCCGGGGCGCCCGAGCCGCCAAAGGGGGGCTTGGGGGGCCCGGTCGAGGCCCCCCATCTACAAGACGGGCCAGACGTCGGACGGAGTCCGCGGGAACAGCGCATCGAGGAGGGCGCGCGCCTCGTTGGTGCGCACCACGCAGTCGGGGAACGCGGCCTCCAGCTCGCGCAGCGAGCGAAACCCGAATACGAGCTGCAGGAACGTGAGGTCGGGAAACATGGCCACCGGCCGCCGCGCGTCCGGCGACGTCCGGCCGAATTCGAGGCCCCGCACGGCGATGTCCGGCCGCCAGCCTTCGAGTACCGTCACCTTGCCGCGCTCGAACGCGAGCTTCACGCCGTCGCGATAGAAGCCAAGCGTCAGCGTGCCGCTGTGGCCGGCGCACACCGAGGCGGCCAGCCGGCGCTCGAGGGCCGGCGTCACCGCGCGCAGGAACGTGGCGACGTCGGGCAGGCGCACGTAGAACGCGTAGGGATCGTCCCGCTCCTGGAAGCGGAACACGCGGTCGAGCGGATGCTCGCGACCGAGCAGCCAGAAGCTCAGCGCGGTGCAGCGCCCGACCGGAGTCCCCGCCGCCACGGCGTCACCGGCCTCGAACAGCGGCGCCAGAGCGGCCAGCCACGCCTCGCGCCAGGACACGCCCGCCGTCAGCTCGAACTGTGTCACCACGAGACTGCCGCTGCTGAACAGCTCCAGCCCGTGCGTGATGTAGCCGACCGTGTGGCCGTCGCGCTCGAGCACGAGGACCCCGCGGCGCTGCGCGCTGTCGGCGCTGTGTCCGGTGAGCTCGTAGCGCCAGAGGGTGGCGTCGCGCGGCACGCTGACGAGCGAGCGCGCGGCCGCCGCGGTGTACGTGTCGGCGAGGAAGGCCGCGTCGTCGACCGTCGCGCGGCGCACGCGCCACGCCGGAGGGGGCGGCGGCAGCGGCACGATCGCGTCGCGGCGCACGCCTGGTCCGCCCCCGCGCTCGATGGCGAGCTCGTAACCGAACTGCCGGTAGAACCACGGGATGCCGCTGATGGCGAGCATCGGGTGGCCGCGGGCCGCGCTCCAGCCGTGCACGACGTCGAACTGCGCGCGCACGAGATGGCGGCCGCGATACTCGGGACTCGTGCCGATCAGCTCCGGCTGGCCGACGGCGATGGGCACGCCGCCGTACGTCCACGTCTGCGTCACCAGGTGCAGGCACGAGACGATGCGGCCGCCGGCGTCGGCCACGATGGTGCAGTCGCCGGGGCGAAAGGTCGGGTGGCGGCCCTCGTGGAGGTCGCGGGTCCACGCGCTCATGTGGTGGTTGGGCTCGTCGCTGTCCTGCGCGCGCAGGACGTCGCCGACGAACGCGGCCATCGCCTCGGCGTCGGCCGGGGTGCTCGCGCGAAGCACGAGCCCATCGCCCAGGTCACGGATCACGGTAGTCGCCTCCCGCTCGCGAGGATGACCACCGAGGATAGCAGGGCACGCAAACGTTGACACGGGCCCGGCCGACCACCCAAAATGTTTGACGTTGATCACGCCCGCGGTCATCGAGCCCTTTGGCTTCTTCACCTGGGATTCCCTCCGGGCCGGCTGGTACCTGTCCTGGCGCGTGTTCGTCCGCGTGCTGCCGGTGTTCGCGGCGTCCGCGGTGGTCGGCGTCGCGCTGATGAAGGCCTCGCCCGCGGTCGGCGGCCTGCTGATGTCGATGGGCCTCTGCGCCGGCGCCATCTGGTCGCTGATGCTCGTGCCGAAGATCACCAGCCAGTGGGCGCGCGCGCTGTACGGCTATCCGCTCGAGAACGGCCTGCAGGTGTGGTGGGGCATCACGTGGCGGAGCCTGGTCGTCTCGCTGGTCGCCGCGGTGATCATGGCCGTGCCCAACGTCCTGGCCCTCAGCGTGAAGACGGCGTACGGCGAGACGGTGCTCGGCGGCATCGCGAGCCTGGCGCTGTCGCTGCTCACGCTCGCCAATCTCGCGGTGAGCATCCTCGCCACCGGATGGGCGATGTCGCGCGTGACCGCGACGCAGCTCTCCGGCTTCGATCCCATCGCCCCGACGCTGGCGGAGTCGATGCCGGTCGCGCCGCCCGAGCCCGATCCGGTGCCCGTGGTCGAGCGCGCCCCGGTGCCGCGTCCCGCGCCGCGCGCGGCCGCGGTGGCCACGGCGCCGCCGCCGGCCTCCGCCGCGGGCAAGCGGCAGTGTCCGAAGTGCAGTCTCTACGAGACGGAGCGCGGCTCGGTCATCGGCTGGTACTGCAAGATCTGCGGCTGGCGCGAATCTCGCCGCTGAGCGGACCGTCTCAGGGCGCCGGCAGCACCGTGATCCGCACCGGGATGATGCCCGCCTGCACCGCTCCCAGCGCGCGCGCCGCCCCGTAGGAGAGATCCAGGATCCGGCCGGAGATGACCGGGCCCCGATCGTTCACGCGCACGTCGACCGTGCGGTCGTTGGCCAGGTTCACGACGCGCAGCCGTGTGCCGAAGGGCAGCGAGCGATGGGCCGCGGTGAGCGCGTGCATGTCGTAGCGCTCGCCGCTGGCGGTGAGACGGCCGTGATGCGCCTCGCCGTACCAGGAGGCGCGGCCCGTGAGCGTCACCGTCGTGGGTTGGGGTTGGGGCGACGGCGCTGATGCAGCCGGGCCCGGTGGTGGGGCCACGCACCCACCGAACCCAAGGGTGGCCAGCACCCAAAGCAGACACCAGCACCGTCGCCCCATTCCCTCTGTCGTGGCAAGAACTGTGCCCGTGGGCCCAGGGCCACGGAGGCGGCGTGGAGGTCGCGGTCGGAACGCTCCCCGAATCGCGCGCTTAGCGCTTCCACCAGTCGCGCAGGCGCCGCCACCAGTCGTAGAGCTGATTGCCGAAACCGCCGTGCTCCTGGCACGGCGGCGGCTCGGTGCCGGCCAGGAAGGTCTCGCGTGCCGTCACGGGACAGGCGTCGTTGGCGAGCCGGCCGTTGGTGAGGTCGATGCTCGCGAAGGAGATGCCGCTGGGCACGACGAAGGCCGGCTGCGGATACGCAGCCAGCGCCTCGCGCATGAAGTCGATCCAGATCGGCAGCGCGGCCTCGGCGCCGCTCAACCCGTGCGTGTCGCCGCCGTCGTAGCCGACCCACACGGCGACGACCAGCCGTGGCGTGTACCCGACGAACCACGCATCACGCCCGTCGTTCGTCGTCCCCGTCTTGCCGGCGATCGCGTCGGCGGCGGCGACACCGCGCGCGGCCGCGCCGGTGCCGGACTGGATGACGCCTTCGAGCAGCGAAGTGATCAGGTACGCCTCGGCCGCGGAGATCACGGGGATGGCCTCGCCCGCGTCGGCCGGCGTCACCTCGCCGTCGCGATCGCGCACGCCACGCACGGCGATCGCGCCCACCGGACGGAGCCCGCCATTGGCGAGCGGCAGGTACGCGCGCGCCAGCTCGATCGGCGTCGCCTCGAACACGCCGAGCGCCATGGCGGGCACCGGCGCCAGGTCGCCCTCGAAGCCGAGCGCGCGCGCCGTGTCGATCACGGCCGGCAGCCCGGCGGCGTCCGCCACGCGCACGGTGGCCGCGTTGAGCGAGTGCTCGAGCGCACGCCGCACCGTCACGCGGCCTTCGTAGCGGTCCTGGTAGTTGCGCGGGCTCCACGTGTCCCGGCCGACGGTGAGCACGACGGGCACGTCGTCCACGAGCGTGGCGGCGGTCATCGCGGGGGCGTCGTTGCCGTGCTGGCGGAGCGCGGCGAGGTAGACGAACGGCTTGAAGGCCGAGCCGGGCTGCCGGCGCGCCAGCGCCGCGCGGTTGTACTGGCTCTGCGCGTAGTCGCGCCCGCCGACGAGCGCGCGGATCTCGCCGGTGGCCGGATCGAGTGCCACCAGCGCGGCCTGCAGGCGGCGGGTCGGATCGTCGCGCCGCAAGCGCGGGACCCGCGTCTCCAGCCGATCGAGGCCGCGCACGATCGCCGCCTCGGCAAAGCGCTGGAGGACGAGATCGAGCGTGCTGTACACGCTGGCGGCATCGCCGCGCTCGCCGAAGCGCTGCTCGAGCTCGGCGCGCACGTAGTCGGTGAAGTACGGCGCCGGCTGTCCGCTGGCCGTCGTCGTGGGCACGCGCACGGGCTCGGCCTTCGTGGCCTCCCAGTCCGCTGGCGAGAGCGAGCCCAGCTCGCGCATGCGTGCCAGCACGACGTCGCGGCGCGCGCGCGCCCGCTCGGGGTTCACCGCCGGCGAGTAGCTGTTGGGCCCGCGTATCATGCCGGCCAGCAGCGCGGCCTCGGCCGGCGTCACCTGGTGGATCTCCTTATGGAAGTACGCGCGCGCGGCGGCCCCGATGCCGCGGATCGCGCGGCCGCCGCGCTGGCCCAGGTAGACCTCGTTCAGATAGGCCTCGAGGATCTGGGGCTTGGAGTACCGCCACTCCACCAGCGTGGCCAGCCACGCCTCGCTCGCCTTGCGGAAGAGCGTGCGGCGCGAGCCGACCAGCCGATTCTTCACGAGCTGCTGGGTGATGGTGGAGCCGCCCTGCATGACGCGCCCCGCGCGCAGGTTGGCCCACGCCGCCCGCAGCAGGCCGCGCGCGTCCACCCCGCCGTGCTCGAAGAAGCGATGGTCCTCGGCGGCGAGGACCGCGTTGATGAGGACCAGGGGCACCTCGGCCAGCCGCACGGGACGGTTGTCCTCGCCGGGGCGGTCGTCGGCGCTGGTCAGCACTTCCGGCTCGAGCGCGGCGGCGCCGATGTCGTAGCCATCGCGTGTGACGCGCGTGATGCGCTCGTCGCGCGTCTCGAGCCAGACGCGCTGCGGGGCCGTCCCCGGTGCGCCGCGCAGGTTGATCTCCCAGGCGCTGCCGACGCGGCGGAACTGGCCGGGCGCGGGCACCGCCCCGCGCGAGTCGGCGTATTTCAGCCGGGCCAGCGTGCCGGCCAGGTCCACGCGCCGCACGTGCACGCCGGGAACCAGGGGCTGGGCGCCGGCGTAGACGAACGTGGTGCGGCGCTCTTCGACCCGCTCGAAGCGCGCCAGGGCCAGCGAGGAGTAGATGGCGACGGTGGCGACGAGGACGGCAAGGAGAGCGAGGGCGGCGATCCCCAGCAGCCGCAGGCGGCTGCGGGAAAGCCACCGCCACAGGGGACGCCAGTCCGGAGCCCGCCACCCAGGCGGGAAGGGCCACGCCATGCTCGATTATGCCCACCGCAACGGGCGTGCCGCGACGTGAAGGCTTTTTCCATGCTGGTAGGCATGGTTTTGCCTGGTTTAAGGGTCCCGGGAGGCTAACTCATCGTGAAAGCGCGCGATCCCGCCGGGCACACGCCTTGCAAACCCTTCCTTCTCTCTTCGGGCAGCACGACGCGGTGGTCGAGGGAGGACGCCTTGCTGATTTGCCGATGCGCGTGGCACCAACGCTATTGTGGGTACCCGCTGCTTAGCGGGGTCGTGTCGTGGCGCGGCTGGTCTTTGCGATTCACCGACGGCATCTGTGAGAGTTGCCTCGAGCGGTTCCGCACCGAGCACCGCAGCTTCCTGGAGCGGCGCCGGACCCCCGATGGCCGCGCGGTGACCTCGCTCGCCGAGGTGGCCGTGCCGTCCGTGTCCTCGTCGAACGAAGCCGCCTGAGACCGCCGCGCGGGACCCTGTCGCCGACAGGGTTCCGCGCGTGTTGCCGTCACTCCGACCCGCTCAGAAGCCCCGCGCCTTCAAGCAGTCCCGGAACGCCTGCTGATAGACGGGATCGTTCTGTCCCGCCCGGACCGTCCCCGCCGAGGACGTGCTCGCCGATGCGGATGCCGACGCGCCGGTGCCGCTCACGCTGGTCGAGACCGACGGGCCGCTGGGCGGGCTGGCGCTGGGCATCGAGGTCGAAGGGCTCGGCGAGGTCATCGGTGTGCCCCCGCCGGCGGCGGTGCCGGTGCCGGCGACCGCGCCCGGCGAGCCGGCGCTGCCGCTGATGCGTCCGCTCGCGTTCGGCACGCGATTGACGTCCGTGCTGCCGGGCGCCGTCATCACCGAGCCGCCGACCGAGGTGCCGGGTGAGCTGCTGGTGATGGAGCCGCCCGCGCCGGCGCTGCCCGTCGCCGCCTGGGCGGCTGCTTGCTGATTGCAGGCGTCGAGATCCGCCTGGCTCTGCGCGAAAGCCGCCGGCGTGGCGACGAGCACGGCGGCGAGCGCGGCGAGCGAGGTCACACGTGTCAAACTTGCCATGATTCCTGGGCCTCCTGTGTGGCCGTCAATGCTACAAGCGAGGTGCCACCGAGCCGGTTGTCGTCGCCGCGGGCCGTCGGTGTCTTGCGACGCTCGGGGCCGATAGGTATGCTGGGTCGTCGGCCTGGACTTCGGACCTCCGCGAGAGTGGCGAAACTGGCAGACGCGCCGGACTTAGGATCCGGTGGGCGCGAGCCCTTGGGGGTTCAACTCCCCCCTCTCGCACCACCCCTCGGATTGCGAGCCGAGCGAGAAAGAGATCGCGCATGAAGGTCGCTGTCGAGGAGCTCGAGAGCTGCAAGCGCCGGCTCGCCGTGGAGGCGCCCATCGACGTGGTCCAGAAAGAATGGGAACGGGCGTACGGGCGCGTGCAGAAGCGGGCGGCCCTGCCGGGATTTCGCAAGGGCCACGTGCCGCGCTCGCTCGTGAAGCTGCACTTCGCCGACGACGTGCGGCGTGAAGTCGCCGAGCACCTGATCCCGGACGTCTATCGCCAGGCCCTCACCGAGGCGCGCATCGATCCCGTCAACGAGCCCGACCTCCAGGAGCTCACGCTCGAGGAGAACGCGCCGCTGTCGTTCAAGGCGGTGGTGGAGGTCAAGCCGGTCATCGCGCTCGGGGACTACAAGGGCCTCGAGGTCGAGCACACCTCGCCCGGCGTGAGCGACACGGACGTGGCCGACACGCTCGAGCGCATGCGCGACCAGCACGCGGAGTTCCGCAGCGTCGAGCGGCCGGCGGCGACGGGCGATCTGGTCGTGGTCGACTACACGCTGGCGCCGGAGAACCATGAGCCGACCACGGCCAACGGCTATCACTTCGTGGTGGGCGGAGGCACCGTGCTGCCGGAGATCGACGCGGCCGTGGTGGGCCTCACGGCCGGCGACGCGCGCGACGTGAGTCTGCGCTTCGCCGACGACCACCGCATGGAGTCGCTGCGCGGCAAGGCCGGCACCGCCCATCTCAAGGTGGGCGAGGTCAAGGAGAAGGTGCTGCCCGCGCTCGACGACGAGTTCGCCAAGGCGCTCGGCGAGTTCGAGACGCTGGAGGCCGTGCGGGCCGAGGTGCGCAAGCAGCTCGAGTCGGCCCGCGAGGCCGAGGGGCGGCGCGCGCTCGAGGACAAGCTGGTGGAGGCGCTGCTGAAGCGCCACGAGTTCGGCGTGCCGGAGGCGATGGTCCTGCGCCAGGTCGCCCACCAGGTCGAGCACACGCGCGAGCGGCTGCGGCGGCAGGGCGTGGACCCCGACGGCATCCAGTGGGACTACGGCAAGATCGTGGGCGAGCTGCGGCCGGCGGCCGAGCAGGGCGTGCGGCGGGCGCTCCTGCTGGAGGCGATCGCCGAGCGGGAGTCGATCGCGCCCGGCGAGGCCGACCTCGACACCGAGATCGAGAAATTTGCGCGGGCCAGCCAGCGTCCGGCGCCGGCGGTTCGTCGTATGATGGAGAAGAACGGCGACCTGGACGCGCTCCGGCACGGGCTGCGCGAGCGCAAGACCCTCGACATGCTGATCGAGCACGCACGCATCAAAGGATGACGATGAAGAAGAAAGAGAGATCTCCCATGGCCCTGGTTCCGATGGTCGTCGAGCAGACGCCTCGTGGCGAGCGGGCGTTCGACATCTTCTCGCGCCTTCTCAAGGAACGGATCATCTTCCTGCCCACGTTCATCGAGGACGAGCTGGCGAACCTGGTCATCGCGCAGATGCTCTTCCTGGAGGCCGAGGATCCCGACAAGGACATCTACCTCTACATCAACTCGCCGGGCGGCTCCGTCACGGCCGGCATGGCGATCTACGACACCATGCAGTACGTGAAGCCGGCCATCTCGACGATCTGCATGGGGCAGGCGGCCTCGATGGGCGCGCTGCTGCTGTGCGCGGGGGCGCGCGGCAAGCGCTTCGCGCTGCCGCACGCGCGCATCATGATCCACCAGCCGCTGGGCGGCGTGCAGGGCCAGGCCACCGACATCGACATCCAGGCCCGCGAGATCCTCAGGATGCGCGAGGAGCTCAACCGCATCCTCGTGCACCACACGGGGCAGGGCATGGAGAAGATCCAGCGCGACACCGATCGGGACTTTTTCATGACCGCCGAGCAGGCCAAAGAATATAAGATCGTCGACGAAGTGATCTCCTCGAAGCCGACCACCCGGGCGGTGAGCGAACAGGCGGCGCTGTCCGCGCAGGTCCAGAAGTAGGGAGCTGGAGGAAGGATGGCGCGGACGCGTGAGGGCAACGGCGCCTTGAAGTGCTCCTTCTGCGGCAAGAGCCAGAACGACGTCCGCAAGCTCATCGCGGGTCCGACCGTCTACATCTGCGACGAGTGCATCGAGCTCTGCAACGACATCATCGCGGAGGAGTGGGAAGAGGAGAAGTCGCGCGAGATCCGCAGCCTTCCCAAGCCGGCCGAGATCAAATCCGCGCTCGATCAGTACGTGATCGGTCAGGAGCGGGCCAAGAAAATCCTCTCGGTGGCCGTCCACAATCATTACAAGCGCATCGAGTCCGGCAATGACTCGGGTGACGTCGAGCTGCAGAAGTCGAACATCCTGCTGATCGGTCCCACGGGCTCGGGCAAGACGCTGCTCGCGCAGACGCTGGCCAAGATGCTGCGCGTGCCCTTCACGATCGCGGATGCCACCACGCTCACCGAGGCGGGCTACGTCGGCGAGGACGTCGAGAACATCATCCTGCGCTTGCTGCAGGCGGCCGACTACGACGTCGAGCGGGCCGAGCGCGGCATCGTGTACATCGACGAGATCGACAAAATCGCGAGGAAATCGGAGAACCCTTCGATTACGCGCGACGTCTCCGGTGAAGGTGTCCAGCAAGCCCTGCTGAAGATCCTCGAGGGCACCGTCGCGAACGTTCCGCCCCAGGGCGGCCGCAAGCATCCGCACCAGGAGTTCATCCAGGTCGATACCTCCAGCGTGCTGTTCATCTGCGGCGGGGCCTTCGTCGGGCTCGACAAGATCATCGAGTCGCGCGTGGGGCGCTCCGGGATGGGCTTCGGCGCCGAGATCAAGAGCCGGGAGGACCGCCGCGTCGGCGACCTGCTCGCCATGATCCAGCCGGAGGACCTGCTGAAGTACGGGCTGATCCCCGAGTTCGTCGGCCGGCTGCCCGTCATCGCCACCCTGCACGACCTCGACGAGCCGGCGCTGGTGCGCATCCTCAAGGAGCCGAAGAACGCGATCATCAAGCAGTACCAGAAGTACTTCGACCTCGAGAAGGTGCGCCTCAAGTTCACCGACGACGCGGTGGCGGCGATTGCCAAGGAAGCGCTCAAGCGCGGCACCGGCGCCCGCGGCCTGCGGGCGATCCTGGAAGAGGTCATGCTCGAGATCATGTACGAGCTGCCCTCGATCCAGGGGCTCAAGGAGTGCGTCATCACGCGAGAGGTCATCCTCAACCGCGAGCGCCCGGTCCTCGTCTCGGAAGCCAAGGAACAAACGGCTTGACCACCTCGGAGGGGGGCTTCGCCCCCCTTCCGACCGTCGTCGCGCGCGCCTGACGGCACGCGCTCCTCCGTGCCTCCCCCCAGAACACAAAGCAGGATTGCGCCGACAAAGCCGGCGCTCGAAGCGGTGTGAGCGGAACGCTCTACGTCGTCGCCACCCCGATCGGGAACCTCGAAGACATCACGCTGCGCGGGCTTCGGATCCTCAAAGAGGTGGATGTCATTGCGTGTGAGGACACGCGGCGGACGCGGGCGTTGCTGGCGCACTTCGACATTCATACGCCCACCGTGTCGTACTTCGAGCACAACAAGCTGGCGCGCGGGCCGCAGCTTTTGCGCCAGCTCGCCGAGGGCCGGAGCATTGCGCTGGTGACCGACGCGGGGACGCCGGGCATCTCGGACCCCGGCTTCATGCTGGTGCGGGACGCGCGCGCGGCCGGCATCCCGGTGGTGCCGGTGCCGGGACCGGCGGCGGTGGCCGCGATCCTGTCGGCGGCGGGCGTGCCGGCCGACCGGTTCGTGTTCGAGGGCTTCTTGCCCATCAAGCCCGGCCGCCGCGTCAACCGTCTCACCGCGCTGCGCGAGCTCGACACCACGCTCGTGCTGTATGAGTCGCCGCACCGCATCCTCGCCACCCTGGAGGCGATCGCGGCCGTGTTCGGCGAGCGCGAGATCGTGGTGGGGCGCGAGCTCACCAAGCAGTTCGAGGAGATCGTGCGCGCGCCTGCCGCCGCCCACCACGCGCGCCTCACCGCCGCCGGCGTGCGCGGTGAGTTCACCGTGGTTATTCCTTCTTGAGATGGGGCCCCGAGATGGCCCCCAAGCCCCCAGACGTTCGAAGCGCCCCGGCGGAGCCGTGGCGCTTCTCTGGAGACGGCACCCCGACATGGTCCCCAAAACCCCCAACGCTCGTCGCGACCTGGGGGAGCCGGGGGCGGCGCGGTGTTCACGCCTGCCTCGAACGGAGCGTATACTGCGGGAGGTTATGCGCGTTCCGAAGGCACTGACCATCGCCGGCTCTGACTCCGGCGGCGGCGCAGGCATCCAGGCAGACCTCAAGACGTTCTCGGCGTTCCGGGTGTTCGGGATGTCCGTGCTGACCGCCGTGACGGCGCAGAACTCCGTCGGCGTGAGCGGCGTGCACGATCTTCCGCCGGAGTTCGTGGGCCGCCAGCTCGACGCGGTGCTGGACGATTTCGGCGCCGACGCCGTCAAGCTCGGCATGCTCTCGACCGCCGGCATCATCCACGCCGTCGCACGGCGGCTGGCCGAGCACCGGCAGGCCCGCATCGTGCTCGACCCCGTGATGATCTCCAAGTCCGGCGATCCGCTGCTGCAGCCCCAGGCGCGCGCCGCGCTCGTGGAGGCGATGCTGCCGCTGGCCGACGTCGTCACGCCGAACTTGCACGAGGCCTCAGTGCTGGCCGACATCCCCGTCGTCACCGAGGCCGACATGCAGGAGGCGGCGCGCCGCATCCACGCCCGCGGTCCGCGGCACGTGCTGGTCAAGGGCGGGCACCTCAAGGACAGCGCGACGGACCTGCTGTGGGACGGCCGCGCGTTCACCCGCTTTCCCGGCCCGCGGGTGGAGTCGAACAACACGCACGGCACCGGGTGCACGCTCTCGGCGGCGATCGCCGCCGGGCTCGCCCACGGCCGGCCGCTGGCCGACGCCGTGCGGGAGGCCAAGGCCTACGTGACGGCGGCGATCCGCGAGGGCTTCCAGGCCGGCCACGGCGTCGGCGTGCTCCGTCACTTCGTGGCGTCCTGGTAGGTGATGGCCACACGCGCCGTCGACGACAAGATGCCGTTCATGGAGCACCTGGGCGAGCTGCGCACGCGCATCGTGCGCGCGCTCCTGGCGCTGCTGGTCGGCACCGGCATCGCGCTGCCGTTCAGCGAGAAGATCGTCGATTTCCTGGCACGGCCGATCACCAAGCTCGGCTACAAGCTCGTCTTCACGGCGCCGGCCGAGGCGTTCTGGGTGCAGATGAAGGTGGGCCTCATCGTCGGCCTCTTCATCGCTGCGCCCGGCATCCTGTGGCAGGTGTGGAAGTTCATCGCGCCGGGGCTGCACGAGCACGAGAAGAAGTACGCGGCGCCGTTCGTGATCATCGGCTCGCTGCTGTTCATGGTGGGGGGCGCCTTCTCGCTGTTCGTCGTGACGCCCTACGCCATCGCGTTCCTGCTGTCCTACGCGCGCGAGACGCTGCAGCCCATGATCACGCTGGAGAACCACATCGACTTCCTGCTGAAATTCACGCTGGCCTTCGGCGCCGTGTTCGAGCTGCCGCTGGCCATCACGCTGCTGGCGCGCATGGGCCTGGTGACGGCCAAGATGCTCTCCAAGAACCGCAAGTACGCCATCCTGGGCGCGTTCATCGCCGGCGCCGTCCTGACGCCGACGCCGGATGCGTTCAACCAGACGCTGATGGCCGGCCCTCTGATCATCCTCTACGAGGTCGGCATCATCAGCGCGCGCCTGTTCGGGCGCCGGCCCGCCCCGCCGGCGGCGCCGGCCCCGGCCGAGGGTGCCTGAGATGACCATCGTCGACTTCAACGGGCTCGACCTGCCGGCGCCGGTCCTCGAGGGCATTCGCGAGGCGGGCTTCGTCACCATGACG
>QHRW01000092.1:25101-51022 GCA_003220265.1 Candidatus Rokuibacteriota bacterium
ACGCCGGCGCCGCCGCCTTCCACGCCCACCTCGCCGCGGGTGCTGATCATCGCGCCCACCCGCGAGCTGACCGTGCAGATCGAGTCCGACGCCCACCAGCTGGGCCGCTTCACGCCGTTCAACATCCAGGCGGTGTACGGCGGCATCGACTACGCCAAGCAGCGCGACACACTGGCGGCGGGCTGCGACGTGCTGGTCGGCACGCCGGGCCGGCTCATCGACTACCTCAAGCAGCACGTGTGGTCGCCGCGCCGGGTCGAGGTGCTCGTCATCGACGAGGCCGACCGCATGTTCGACATGGGCTTCATCGCCGACCTGCGCTTCATCCTGCGCCGGCTGCCGCCGCCCGAGAAGCGCCAGTCGTTCCTGTTCTCGGCCACGCTGTCCTTCCGCGTGCTGGAGCTGACGTGGGAGTTCATGAACAACCCCACGCAGATCACGATCATGCCGCAGCAGAAGACGGCCGAGCGGGTGGAGCAGAACCTCTACCACGTGGGCCGCGAGGAGAAGTTCGGCCTGCTGCTGGGCCTGCTGCGCCGCGAGGGGGGCGACCGCATCCTGATCTTCGCCAACACGCGCGAGGAGGCCCGCCGCCTGGAAGATCGCCTCACGCGCAACGGCTGGGATTCGCGCGCGCTCACCGGCGACGTCGATCAGAAGCGCCGCCTGCGCATCCTGAACGACTTCAAGGAAGGCCAGCTCCCGGTGCTGGTGGCGACCGACGTCGCCTCGCGCGGCCTGCACATCGAGGCGGTGACCCACGTCGTCAACTGGGACCTGCCGCAGGACCCCGAGGACTACGTGCACCGCATCGGCCGCACGGCCCGCGCGGGCGCCGGCGGCAAGGCCATCGCGCTGGTGGACGAGGCGAGCGCGCTCAATCTCGAGGGGATCGAGAAGTTCATCGCCCAGAAGATCACGGTCGAGTGGCCGGAGGACGACCTGATCCTGCCCGAGATCAAGCCGACCGCGGAGGAGCGGCGCCGCTACTCCGAGGAGCGTCGCGCGCGCTTCGAGGCGCGCCGCGGCCGCGACGACCGCGGAGGTGGCCGGCGCGGGCCGGACCGAGGACATCGCGGCGGCGATCGCGGCCGCCCGCAGCCCGAGCCGCGCCGCGAAAGCGCCCCGCCGCCCGTGGCGAGCGGCGGCGACGGGGCCCCCGGCCCAGCAAGCCGCCGCCGCCGTCGCCGCAGCCGCCGCGGTGGCGGCCCCGCGACAGGCACGCCGCCTCCCGCCCCATAGTTCGTCTTCATATCACTGGCACCGGCGTTGCTGCGTCGAGTGGCATGCGACGTCTGCGAATCGCCTTCGTCGTGCTCGGGCTTCTGCTCGCCGCGTGTACGGGCTACCGGCAGGACGCCACGCACCGGCCACCGCCGAGCGCTGGCGTGCCGGCAGTGTCCACGGGCCCAACAGCCGATCCGGACGCCCACCCTTCGGCCCTGGCGCGTGCGGTGGTGGCGGTCGGGACACGATCGCGCGGCGATCTTCCGGTGCTGGGAGTCCTCACCGGCGTGACGCTGCTGGTGGCGCTGGGGCTCGGCGTCTACACGATCGCGCTGGTGTACCGGCACCCGCCGCGGGAGCCGTGAGCGTCCGCGCTCAGCGGCGCTCGCCCGCGTGCGTCAGCAGCGCATCGAGCTGCTCGGGCAGCCCGAAGAGCCGCACGCGGTCGCCCGGGCGCAGGAGCGTCTCGGCCGAGGGGTGCAGCACGAGCGTGCCGTCGGCGCGCGTGATCGACATCACCGACACGCCGAAGCGCTCGCGCACGCGCGCGTCCCGCAGCGTGCGGTCGGCCAGCGCGCCCACGCCCAGCGTCACCTCGCGCAGCACGGGCAGCCGCGCGGCCGACTCCACGTCGGCCGCCGGCGCCAGCTCCAGCGCGTCACGATACTGCTCGAGATAAGCCAGCACGCTCTCGCGCGGCAGCGAGAGCCGCCGCAGCGCGTGCCGGATGAGCGTGGTCGCCGCCTCCAGCTCGGGCTGGATGACCTCCGTCGCGCCCGCCTGCCGCAGCGCCTCGTGATGGGCGCGCTCGTGCGTGCGCGCGAGGATCGGCACCGTGGGATTGAGCGTGCGGATGTTGCGGACGGCCGCCCGGACCTGGCCGGCCTCGGGCAGCGCCACGACGGCCAGGGCGGCGTGTTCGGTCCCGGCCTCGTGCAGCAGCCGGCGCTGCGAGCCATCGCCGTAGAAGCTCGGGATGCCGCGCTCGCGCAGGCCGCGCACCACGTCGGGGTCGTTCTCCAGCGCCGCGTAGCGGACGCCGAAGGTCTCGAGCGCCTCGGCCACCGCGCTGCCCACGCGGCCGTAGCCGCAGACGATCACGTGCCCCTCGAGCTCGCGCGACGCGGCGGCCGGCTCCGCACCCGGGCGCCCGGCCGCCTGCAGCGCGCCGAGGTAGCGCGGCACGGTGCGCACGAGCGCGGCGTTGATGAGAATGGACAGGAGCGAGGCGGCCAGCGTGGCCTGATAGATGTCGGGCCCCACGTGACCCTCCTGGCGGGCCGCCTGCACGAGGACGAACGAGAACTCGCCGATCTGCGCCAGCCCGATGCCGGTCAGCAGCGCGGTGCGCAGCGACTCGCCGAACATCCACACCACGCCCGCGCGCACCACGAGCTTGCCGAGGACGACCAGCAGGACCATCGTCAGCAGCAGCGGCACGTTGGCCACCAGCCGCGCTGGGTCGATCAGCGCGCCGACGGTGACGAAGAAGAACGCCCCGAACGTGTCACGTAGCGGCAGCAGGCGGGCCAGGATCTCGTGCGCGAAGTCCGAGCTGCTGATCAGCAGCCCGGCCAGGAACGCGCCCAGCGCCAGCGAGAGCCCGACCGCCTGCGTCACCGCCGCCGTGCCGAGCCCGATCATCAGCGCGACGAGCAGGAACAGCTCCTGGTCCCGTGTGCGCGCCACCCGGGTGAGCAGCGGCGGTACCAGGCGCGCGGCGATGGCGAAGAACGGCACCAGCAGCAGCGCGGCCACGCCCAGGCCGCGCGCGATCGCCAGCAGACGGTCCGACGCCAGCGCGCCCAGGGCCGGCATCAGCGCCATCAACACCACCGCGGCCAGGTCCTCCACGAGGCTGATGCCGACCAGCACGCGGCCGTGCCGCGTGTGCAGCTCGCCGCGGTCGAGCAGCAGCCGCGCCAGCACCATCGTGCTGGCCACGGAGATCACCACGCCGATCACCAGTCCCTGCAGCGGCGGCCAACCGAGGAGCGCGCCCACGCCGACGGCGAGGGCAATGTTGAGGATGGTGCCGATGGGCCCGCCCACCAGCGCCACCCACTTCACGCGCAACAGGTCCTTCAGCGAGAACTCGAGCCCCACCGAGAACATCAGCAGGACGACGCCGATCTCGGCGAAGACCTCGAAGTGGTGACCGCTGTCCGAGATCGACGGGCCCGGCGTGAACTGGCTGATCGCCATACCGCCCAGCACGTAGCCCAGCACGAGCGGCTGCCGCGCGAGCCAGGCCAGTGCACCGCCGAGCACCGCCGCGATCAGGACGAGCGCGAGATCGCGAAAGAAAAGCGGATCGGCCGACACGCTCCCGAGCTCTAGTCCGAGAACTCGTAGCCGCGGTACTTCTCCGGCCCGGCAGTCGTCTTCTGGCGCTCGTAGCCGCGCGCTTGCAGGCACGCGCGATAGACCTCCTGGCTGAGGCCTTGGCTGGCGGTACCGTAGCGCGTGCCGGACATCGCCGAGCGTCCCTCGTTCCAGCACTCATCGCTGTCGCGTCCGAACATCTCCGCCGTGGACTGGGGCTTGTGCCAGTAGTACTTGCAGCCGCCGAGGGTGACGACGAGGCTGGCCGCGACCACCGCGATGCGCACGATGCGTGAAGTCTGCATGGAGCCCTCCGTATCTGATGACCGAGATGACTGCCACTGCCGTGACGCGCGCAGGATAAATGGCGCGTTCCAGCCTCGCAAGCCCACCCCGGGCGGGCCCGGGAACGCCCCGCCGACGTTGAAGGTTCAACCCGTAGGGTAGGTTACGGAGAAAAACACTTCGTATTGGGCGTGGTCTACCTTAGAGTGGGAGGCGGATGATGGCGACGGACTTCCGCGCCATGGACCGGTGACGGACTTCCTTCCGGACACCCCCGCTGTCGCTCGTCCATACTGCCCCGACTGTGAGCCGGATGCCGATCCCTGCCGTGAGATCCTCGACGTTCGCTACTGCGCGGCGCACACGCCCGCGTGGAGCGGCGCCGACGACGGCGCGGTGCGGGCGGAGGCCTTTCTCTCGGGCAGCACGGAGGCGGGCGGCGACGACAATCGGCGCTGGTGTCAGCTGGTGCATCGCCCGGCCCGTGCGACGGCCACGGCGACGGCCAGCCGACCTCGGCGTCGGACGGGGCGTGCGCCGGCGCGAACCGCTCCCGGATCTTAGCCGCGTCACCGACGACAGCCGGCTCACGCCGCCATGGTTCGTGGCGGCCGACGCTGGACTGTCTATTTAGATGGGGGCCCCGAAATGGCCCCCAAGCCCCCACACGTTCGCAGCGCCCCGGCGGAGCCGTGGCGCTGCTCTGGAGTGGTGGGCGTCGTGCGTGGCCCCGAAATGGCCCCCAAGCCCCCACACGTTCGCAGCGCCCCGGCGGAGCCGTGGCGCTGCTCTGGAGTGGTGGGCGTCGTGCGTGGCCCCGAGATGGCCCCGAAGCCCCCACGCGTTCGCAGCGCCCCCGGCGGAGCCGTGGCGCTGCTCTGGAGTGGTGGGCGTCGGGCGCGGCCCCGAGATGGCCCCCAAGCCCCCACGCGTTCGCGGCGCCCCGGCGGAGCCGTGGCGCTGCTCTGGAGTGGTGGGCGTTCGTGCGCGGCCCGGAGATGGCCCCCAAGCCCCCACACGTTCGCAGCGCCGCGGCGGAGCCGTGGCGCTGCTCTGGAGTGGTGGGCGTCGTGCGTGGCCCCGAGATGGCCCCCAAGCCCCCACGCGTTCGCAGCGCCCCGGCGGAGCCGTGGCGCTGCTCTGGGCCCGTCAGCCGCGCCAGACCCACCAGGCGAAGAGAGCGACCATGACGGCGGCGACGGCGACGTGGGCGGCGGCGCCGATGACGATCCCGACCAGCGTGCCGAGTCCCGCGCGCACGCTGTCGCCGAGCGGTCGTGCGCGTGAGAGCTCGCCGAGGATCGCGCCCGCGACCGGACCGGCCACGAGGCCGATCGGCGCCGTGAACAGACCGACGACGAGGCCGAGGAACGCGCCCACGGCGGCGCGGCGGCTGCCGCCGGCGCGGCGGGCGCCGACGGAGCCACCAACGGCGCCCAACACCGCGCCCATGACCGCCAGCGCGGTCAAGACGGCGAGGCGGCCGAAGCCGACCGGCGTGAAGTCGGTCGCGAACGCGTAGAGGAGGGCGCCGGCCAGGATCAGCGGCGTGCCGGGCACCACGGGCAACGCGGCGCCGACGAGGCCGACGGCCATCAGCACGACCACGAGGACGTCCACAGCCAGCATCATTCCGTGGCCTCGCTCGGCAGCGGCGTCGCCGCGGCGCCCGTGAAGCCGCGCTCGTCACGCTGCACCAGCGGCCGCGGGCGCGGCAGCGTCACGGCGACCGCGAGCGAGATCGCCGCCAGCACCAGCCACGGCACGGTGTAAGCGCCCGTCGCGTCCAGGAGGAGTCCGAAGCCCGGCGGCCCCACCAGCACGCCACTCCACGCGAAGGCCACGGCCACCCCGGTGAGCAGGCCCGCGTAGCGCGCACCGCCGATCTCGGCGACGAGGGCGAAATAAAGTCCCACCCAGCCGAAGGCGCCCGCGCCCGCGATGACGGCCAGGGGAATGACCAGCGGCGCCGGCAGCCAGGCGCCGAGCGCGAGCGCGCCGTACGCGCCGGCGCCCATGAGCGCGTTGACGACGACGCCGGGCCGCCGGCGGCCACCGAAGAGCCGATCGCTGATCGCGCCCCACGCCAGGCGGCCGGTCGTGCCGCCGACCTGCGCCAGCGCCAGGAACTGTCCGGCCGCCACCGCCGACACCGCGAACGTCTCGCGTGTGTAGAGCGCGAGATAGGCGAGCACGGAGGACTGGGCGATCGAGAGCACGAGACCCGAGAAGAGCACGACGAGCACGCCCGGGCGGCGCAGGAACACGCGCAGCTCGCCCACGCGGACGCGCGCCGCCGCGGGCGCGACGGCCGTCACCGCGGGCGAGCGATAGACGAGCGCCACGAGCGCGGCCGACACGAGCGACAGGGTCCCCGCCGCGGCGAGCGCGATGCGCCAGCCGAACGCCAGCGCCAGCGGCGGCAGCGTGAGCGCGCCGGTGAGACCGCCGAGCGTGAGGCCGGTCTGCTTGATGCCCATGGCCACGCCGCGCCGCCGCGGCGGGAACCACTCGACGACGGCCTTGCCCGACGACGGATTGAGGACGCTGAAGCCGAAGCCCGCGAACACGAGGCACGCGAGACACGCGGCCAGATTCGCGCCGAGCGCGGCCAGGATCACGCCGACGCCGATCACGAACTGGCCCAGCCCCAGCGTGGCGCGCACGCCGAGCCGATCGGTGAGCCAGCCGGCAGGCAGCGACATCAGCACGCCACCGAGATACACGGCCGGCAGGAACCAGCCCACCTGCGCGCGCGTGAGCTGCAATGAGTCGAGCAGGAACGGCGCGAGCGGCGCCACGGCCAGGACCGCCAGCGCGCCGAAGCCGTGCGCCGCCGTCACGAGCGCCAGGATCGCCCAGCGGGACATACCACGAGCCTACCCGCACCACTGGCCGCGCGCGACACGGCGGCATGCGCGTTGCTCCCTTCTGTCCGACGGTTCCCGGGCGCTGAAGGACTTTGTAAGGAGGACACACCATGGCTGAGTACTGGGATCGAGAGCGCGGCCGCCGCCATCGCGGCGGCGAGGGCTATTACGGTGGCTACTACGGCTATCCCGAGCGCGAGCGGGAGCGCGAGTACGGCCGCCACGGTGACGATCGGGGATTCTTCGAGCGGGCCGGCGACGAGGTCCGCTCGTGGTTCGGCGACGAAGAGGCGCACCGCCGCCGCCGGCGTGACGAGCGCGAGGGCCCGTCCGACGAGCGCGGGTGGTGGAACCGCGAGCGTGGTGAGGACGAGCCCCGCTGGGGCGGCTGGCGCGGCGGCGACGATGCCGAGCGCGAGCGCGAGTGGGCGCGACAGTGGGGCTACGTGGAGGGCCGTGGCTCACGCGGCGGCGAGCGCGACGCGCGCGGCTGGGGTTACAGCGGCGGCTACGGCGCGGGCGCCGGCTTCATGGGCGGCCGTCCCGACTGGAGCGGATACGAGTCCAGCGGCTGGACGGGCCAGCAGCGATACGGTAATCGTCCGTTCACGGGCGGCGGCATGGAGCGCTCGACCTACGGCGAGGGCCGCTACGAGGACATCGGCGACCGTCTGCGCCGCGGCGCCGGCAGCGGGCCGTACGCGGGCAAGGGGCCGCGCGGGTATCAGCGCTCCGACGAGCGGATTCGCGAGGACGTATGCGAGCGGATGTGCGACTGCGGCGAGCTCGACGCGGGCGAGATCGAGGTGCGCGTGAGCAACGCGGAAGTCACGCTGCTCGGCACCGTGGGTGACCGTCAGGACAAGCGCCTGGCCGAGGACCTCGCCGACCAGGTCTCGGGGGTGCGCGAGGTGCACAACCAGATCCGCGTGAATCAGCCGGCGCAGGACGCGCAGCCGCCGCGTCAGGGCGATCAGCAGCGCTACCGGATCGCGTAGCGAGCGTCAGGGAGGGGAACCCCGGGAGGGTTCCCCCTTCCCCTCCTATTTCTTCTGGTACTTGTCGGGCGCCTTCATCGGCGCGAAGAAGAGCGGGCGCGCCATGCGGCCCACGCGCACCTCGATGAGCACGGGGCGATCCATTCCCACGGCCTTGCGCACGAGATCGCCGACCTCGGTCGGCTTGCTCGCGCGCAGACCCACGACGCCATACGCGTCGGCGAGCTTCATGAAGTCGGGATTCGTGACGGCGGCGCCATGCGCGCCGCCCCAGGACTCGTCGAGGTCGCGGGCCACGTTGCCGTACGCCTCGTCGTTGAACAGCACGATGACGGCGTTGATCTTCTCGCGCACCGCGGTGGACAGCTCCTGCGAGTTGTACATGAAGCCGCCGTCGCCGGTGATGCACACGACGGTGCGCTCCGGCCGCGCCACCTTGACGCCGAGGGCCGTCGGCACCTCGAAGCCGAGGTTGCCGGAGTAGGACGACGTCAGGTACGTGCGCGGGCGGTAGACCGGCCAGAACGGCCGCGAGTAGTACCCGATCTGCGTCATGCCGGCGACGACGATGGCGTCCTCCGGCGTGCCGGCGCGCAGCGAGGCCAGGATCGAGTGGTTCGGCTCCTGCGTGTCCAGCGCCGCCAGCGTCTCGCGCAGCTTCTCGCGCTCGCGCTTGCGCGACGACCGCGGCGGCGCGTCGGTGCGCAGCCGCTCGAGCAGCCGCTCGAGCGTGGCCTTGGCGTCGCCGACGAGCCCGACCTCCACCGGATGATTGCGGCCGATCTCGCTGGCGTCCACGTCGAGCTGGATGATCTTCTGCGCGGGCTGGAAGCCGGCCACCGCGCAGCGCGAGCCGACGGCGAAGACGACGTCGGCGGCGTCGAGGTACTCGCGCAGCGCGTTCTTGGGCCACAGCGTGGCGCCGAGCGACAGGTCGTTGTGATCGCTGACGGCGCCCTTGCCCTCCGCCGACTGGACCACGCCGGCCTGGACGTACTCGGCCACCGCGGTCAACGCCTCGTGGGCGCCGGAGGCGTGCACGCCGCCGCCCGCGTAGATGATCGGGCGCGTCGCGCTCAGTAGCAGGCGCGCGGCCCGCTCGATGTCGGCATCGGGAGCGGCGGCGCGCTCGACCTTCACCGCCGGCACCAGCTCGGCCTCGCCCTCCTCCTCCAGCGTGTCGGGCGGGATCTCCAGATGCACGGGCCGCGGGCGCCCGGTCTTCATCTGCCGCACGGCCTCGTTCACCGCGCCGGGAATCTCGTGGACCTCGAGCACGCGCTTGCGCCACTTGGTGATCGGCGTCACGGTGTCGAGCTGCTCGTTGATCTCGTGCAGGACGCCCACGTCCTTGCCGAGATAGCGCTTGGGCACCTGGCCCGCCACCAGGAACACCGGCGACGAGCACGAATAGGCCGTGCTCAGCCCGGCGCCCGCGTTGAGCACGCCCGGCCCCGGCACGACGAGCGCGACGCCGAAGCCGCCGCCGGCGCGCGCATAGCCGTCCGCCATGTACGTGGTGGCCTGCTCGTGGCGCGTGAGGATGAAGCGGATGTCCTTCTCGTCACGCAGCGCCGCCATGGCGCCGTAGAGCTGCACGCCGGGCAGGCCGAACACGACCCGGACGCCTTCACGATGAAGCTGCTTGGCGAGCGCCTCGCCTCCGGTCATTCGGGGCATCGAAAGTTCCTCCTAGCGGGTGCGCATGTCTTCGAGGAAAGGGCGGACGTACTGATTGTCCGGGTTGTGACGGAGCGTGAGTCGCCCCAGCGCTTCGGCCGTGGCGTAGTCGCCGAGGTGGTAGTGCGCCTTGGTCAGGTAGCTGTAGGCCTGGTCGGTGAGGGCGGCTGGCATGGAGCGGCCGGTCGCCAGGCAGCGGCTGATCTCGAACGCCGCCTTGTCGTACTCGGCACGATCCATGTAGAGCGTCCCCAGCTTCCAGTACGCGTCGGCGAACCACGCGTCGATCACCACGCTGCGGGGGCCGGCGCCGGGAATGGTCAAGCGCTGCGCGTCGAGGAGCGCGACGAGCTTCCGATAGGGTTCGAAGCTCTCGACGCGACGGCCCATCCGATAGAGCGTCCGCGCATACACCTCGATCACGAAGGGGTTCTCCGGCTCGTCCTGATACGCCGGGTCGATGGCCGCCAGCGCCTCCTCGTACTCCTGCGCGTCGTAGCGCGCGTCGGCGGACTCGATCGCGCTCTGGTAGCGGCCAGACAGTGTCTCCGGCAACGGCTGAACGCTGCCCAGCGGAGCACCGGCCACCACCTGCGTCCCGGCCTCGAGGCCGGGCTGCGGGATCACGTGCAGAGTGACGATCTCGTAGCCGCGCAGCGCGCGCAGCTGCACGGGCTCGCCGTCCGCCGGCGTGACGGCCGCGCGCGGGGCGGTCGAGCACGCCGTCACGAGGAGGGTCGCAACCACGGCCACGACGACACGCATCCCTGGGCGATCAGCTGTGCTTGCGGAGCTCGAGGCGGCCGATCTGGCGGCGATGCACCTCGTCCGGCCCGTCGGCGAAGCGCAGCGTGCGCGAGTGCGCCCACCAGAAGGCCAGCGGGAACTCCTGGCTCACGCCGCCGCCGCCGTGCAGCTGCATGGCGCGGTCGAGCACGCCGAGCGTCATGTTGGGCACCGCCACCTTGATCTCGGCGATGGCCTGCTTGGCCGCCTTGTTGCCGACGGTATCCATCATGTAGGCGGCGTGCAGCACGAGCAGCCGCGCCTGGTCGATCTCGATGCGCGACTGCGCGATGCGCTCGGTGGTGATGTCGTTGTCGGCGAGCTTCTTGCCGAAGGCCACGCGCGTGAGCGAGCGCTTGCACATGTACTCGAGCGCGCGCTCGGCCACGCCGATCTGGCGCATGCAGTGGTGGATGCGGCCGGGGCCCAGGCGGCCCTGGGCGATCTCGAAGCCCCGCCCCTCGCCCAGCAGCATGTTGCCGGCCGGCACCCGCACGTTCTCGAAGAGCACCTCCCCGTGGCCGTGCGGCGCGTCGTCGTAGCCGAACACGGTCAGCATGCGCACGACCTTGATGCCGGGCGCCTCGCGCGGCACCACGATCATGGACTGCTGCTTGTAGCGGTCGGGGTTCTTGGGATCCGTCTTGCCCATGAAGATGAGGACCTTGCATCGCTTGTCGCCGATGCCCGAGGTCCACCACTTGTGGCCGTTGATGACGTACGAGTCGCCGTCGCGCACGATCGACGACTCGATGTTCGTGGCGTCCGACGACGCCACCTTCGGCTCCGTCATGGCAAACGCCGAGCGGATCTTCCCTTCCAGCAGCGGCTCCAGGTACTGCTTCTTGAGCTCGGGGCTGGCGTAGCGCTCGAACACTTCCATGTTGCCGGTGTCGGGCGCCGAGCAGTTGAAGACCTCGGCCGCGATGGGCGAGCGCCCCATGATCTCGCAGAGCGGCGCGTACTCGAGGTTGGTGAGGCCGGCGCCGCGGTCGCTCTCGGGCAGGAACAGGTTCCACAGCCCGCGCTCGCGCGCCTTCGCCTTCAGCTCCTCCATGATGGGCGGCACCGTCCACCGGTCGGCCTGCGAGTCGAGCTGGTCGCGGAAGGCCGACTCGTTCGGGTAGACGAACTTGTTCATGAAGTCGATGAGCTGCTCCTGGTACATCTTGGTCTTCTTGGAGTAGTCGAATTCCATCGCGGTCTCCTTACGGGCTCGCCTCGCCGGCGGCTCGCACGGCCACCTGGCGCGCTCGGCACCCGGGATTGTATCCTCGTGGCGGCCGGCTCGCGCCGGCGATTTCGGGGCCGATTTTACGGGGACGGACGCGCATGGCAACCACTCGGATGCAGGGAGCGCTGGCGCTGGTGACGGGCGCAGGGTCGGGCATCGGGCGCGCGACGGCCGTGCGCTTCGCGGCCGAGGGCGCGCGCGTGGCGTGTGTCGATCGCGCGGCGGCTGCGGCGGACGAGACGGCGGCGGCCATCAAGGCCGGCGGCGGTGAGGCGTTCGGCCTCGGCGCCGACGTCGCCGACGAGGCCGCGTGCGCGCGGATGGTGGCGGCCACCGTCGAGCGCTTCGGCGGGCTGACCACGCTCGTGAACTCCGCCGGCGTCGGCCCGCAGCGGGAGATGTCGCCTAGCGAGGAGTTCCGCCGCATCGTCGAGATCAACCTCACCGGCACCTGGCTCGTCTCCCAGGCGGCGCGCACGGCGCTGGCCGCGTCCGGCCGAGGCAGCGTGACCAACCTGGCGTCGATCTACGGTCTCGTCGGCAGCTCGCGCTCGCCCGGCTATGCGGGCTCGAAGGGTGGGGTCGTCAACCTCACGCGCCAGCTCGCGGCGGAATGGGCGCCGGCCGTCCGCGTCAACTGCGTGTGCCCGGGCCACATCGACACACCGCTGACGGCGACGCTCATGGCGGACGCCGCCTGGCGCGCGACGATGATCACGCGGTATCCGCTGGCACGCTTCGGCCGCGTCGACGACATCGCCGCGGCGATCCTCTACCTCGCCAGCGACGAGGCCTCGTTCGTGACCGGCGCCGCGTTACCCGTGGACGGGGGTTACACGGCTGTTTAGCGGCACCGGCCGGGCGTACGGAAGCGGCTGGATCAGCGGCGTGCTGTCCGTGCTGTTCGCCGGGCTTGGCTACGGCGGCGTGCTCTGTCTGATCTTCCCCTGGCTGCTGACCACGCCGGATGCGCGCCCGCTCTATCCGCTGGCCGTCGTGCGCCTGCTGATCCATGCGTTCCTCGTGGCGGGCTTCGGCCTCGGCGTGCTGTCGGTGCTGCTGCGGCGGCGGCGCACGCTGGGACTCACCGGCATCGCGCTGGCGACGGCGGCGGTGCTCGTCGGGGGCGCCGGGGTCCCGGTCGGCGCGATGCGCGAGACGCCGGCGTACCTCGGCCTCGACTGGTTCCTGCTGAACCTCCTGCTGCTCGCGCTCGTGTTCGTACCGCTCGAGCGGCTCTTCCCGCGGCTGGCCGCCCAGCCGATCTTCCGCACCGGCTGGCAGACCGACCTCGGCTATTTCGCGATCAGTCACCTGCTGGTGCAGGTGACCGTGCTCCTCACCATGGCGCCGGCCGTGGTGCTCTTCGCCTGGGCGGTGCGCCCGGGCCTGCAGGCCTTCGTCGCCGCGCAGCCCCTGGTCGTCCAGGTCGTGGAGATCGTGCTCGTCGCCGACCTCGCCGAGTACGGCGTGCACCGGCTCTTCCATCGCGTACCATGGCTCTGGCGGTTCCACCGGATCCACCACTCCGCCGAGGCGATGGACTGGCTGGCCGGCTCGCGGCTGCACGTCGTGGACATCGTGCTCACGCGCGGGCTGTCGTTCGTGCCGCTCTACCTGCTCGGCTTCGCGCCCCCCGCGCTCTACGCGTACCTGGTGTTCGTGTCGTTCCACGCGGTGTTCATCCACGCCAACGTGCGCTGGCGGTTCCGCGCGCTGGAGTGGCTGGTGGTGACGCCGCGCTTCCATCACTGGCATCACGCCACCGAGGCCGCCGCCGTGGACAAGAACTTCGCGGTCCACCTGCCGTGGCTCGATCGGCTGTTCGGCACCGCGTATTTGCCGCGCGACCGATGGCCCGACGCCTACGGCCTCGGCGGCGTGCCGGTTCCCGACGGCTGGCTGCGCCAGCTCGTGCTACCGTTCCGTCGCTGAGGAGGGTGCCCGATGGCCGAGCTGGAGTCCGTGCACCTCATGCGCTGGATCGACGCCAACCGCCACGCGTTCGCGCCGCCGGTCGCCAACAAGGAAGTGTTCCCGGATAGCGAGTTCATCTACCAGATCGTGCGCGGTCCCAACGCGCGCAACGACTTCCACATCGATCCCGGCGACGAGATCTTCTACCAGCTCGCGGGGGACATCACCGTGCGCTGCCGCGAGGAGGCCGGCGGCTTTCGCGACGTGCGCGTGCGCGAGGGAGAGGCGATGCTGGTCCGTGCCGGCACGCCGCACTGCCCCATCCGTCCGGCCGGCACCTGGGGGCTGGTGGTCGAGCGCAAGCGGCGGCCCGACGAGCTCGACGCGCTCGCCTGGTTCTGCGAGCGCTGCGGCCACGAGCTCTACCGCGAGCGCTTCGCCTGCGCCGACATCGAGCGCGAGCTGAAAGCCATCATCGAGCGCTTCAACGCCAGCGACTCGCTGCGGACGTGCGGAAAATGCCGCGCGGTTCTGCCAGTGCCCGCGGGTGCCTCGGCTTAGCCCACGCCCGTTCTAGGGCTGGGCGTAATGATCGATGATAAATCGTGAGATGGAGTGACGTGAGGGCAACGACGGCAGCGCGTTGCACGGGAACCAGCGGGCGTCCTCCAGCTCCTCGCGGTCGATGACGACGTCGCCGCCGGCGTAGGTGGCGACAAAGCCGATCATCATCTGGCTCGGGAAGGGCCAGTTCTGGCTGCCGACGTAACGGACGTCCGTCACGTCGATGCCGGCCTCCTCCTTGATCTCGCGGGCGACGCAGCCCTCCAGCGACTCGCCGTTGTCCACGAAGCCCGCGATCAGCGCGTAGCGTCCCGGCGCCCACTCGGCCTTGCGCGTGAGCAGCACGCGGTCGCCGTCGCGCACGAGGACGATGGTGGCCGGGTGCAGGTGCGGATAGTGCTCGTAGCGGCACCGCGGGCAGCGCTTGCCCCACTCGTTCTCGATACGCTCCGTGGGGACGCCGCAGCGCGGGCAGTGGCCGCTGGTCGACTCCCACCAGAGCGCCTGCATCGCCATGCCGCCCAGCGACAGCAGCTCGTCGGCCAGGCGGGCGCCGCGCATCGGCACCAGCGTTTCGCGCGCGAGGCCGTCGGGCGCGGCATCGCCGGCGACCGGCACCACCCACGCCGGCTCCTCGTGATAGGTGCCGAGCCAGAACGGCGGCGCCTCGATCGGCACGGGACAGTCGCCGGTGGGCAGGCGAAGATCGGGCGTCACCAGCAGCGTCTGCCCCTGCACGAGCAGCCAGTGGCCGCGCTCGGCCGGCGGCTTGCCGCCGCGCTTGGCCGGCGAGAACGTGGCGCCGAGGATGTCGCGGTTGAACGGCAGGTGCACGCTGAGCGGCGTCGTCATGTCCACCACGGATAGAACGGCGGCATGTCCTTGCTGGGCCGGCCGGTGAAGCGGGGCGGGCGTTTCTCGAGGAACGAGGTCACGCCCTCGTGCGCATCCGCGCTGCGGCCCGTGTGCCACATGCCGAGCGAGTCGATGCGGTGCGCCTCGCGCGGATGGTCGGCGCCGAGCATGCGCCAGAGCATCTGGCGGATCAGCGCGATCGAGACGGCGGAGGTGCTCTGCGCGATCTCCTGCGCCAGGGCGCGCGCCGTCGGCAGCAGCGCGTCGGGGGCGAGCACCTGGCTGACGAGGCCGCCGGCCAGCGCCTCGTCCGCACCGAACACGCGTCCGGTGTAGGTCCATTCGGCCGCCTGCGCGATGCCGACGATCCGCGGGAGGAACCACGTGCTGCACGCCTCGGGCACGACGCCCCGCCGCGCGAACACGAAGCCGATCTTCGCCGCCGTCGAGGCCAGCCGCACGTCCATGGCCAGCGTCAGCGTGATGCCGAAGCCGACGGCGGGGCCGTTGATCGCCGCGATCACCGGCTTCGTCATCTCGAAGATCCGCAGCGTGACGACCCCGCCGCCGTCGCGATGCTCATCCGGCTGCTCGGTGCGTCCCGGCCCGCCCGCGAACGTCTTGCCGCCGCCGCCGAGATCGGCGCCGGCGCAGAACGCGCGGCCGGCGCCCGTGACGATCACCGCCCGCACCGCGTCGTCACCATCGGCGCGGTCGAACGCCTCCACCAGCTCGCGGATGACGGTGGTATTGACCGCGTTGAGACGGTCGGGCCGGTTGAGGGTGACGGTCGCCACGCCCTCGGCGACGTCGTAGAGCAGCGTCTCGAAAGGCATGCTCAGAATCCGAGCGCCCGCACGTCCTTGCCGGCCGCGGCCGGCTCGGGTGCGGCCGGCGCCGCCGGCGCCGTCTTCTTCAGCTCGGGCATGACCTCCTTGGCGAAGAGGCGCATGTTGCGCTCGGCCTCGTCGTACGGCATGCCGGCGTAGGAGAAGACACCCACGTAGTGGCTGTTGCCGGTGCGGCGGTGAATGTCCAGGATGCGCTCGTAGCACTGCTCCGGCGTGCCGGAGACCTGCAGGTTGACGAAGTAGTCGACGACGGTGTCGGTGCCGTACTCCGCGATCTTCTCGCTCATCTTGCCGTAGTACTCGTAGCCCTTCGTCTTCGCCAGGTGATCGCCCTGGAACTGGTAGTGGTCGAGCACCGTGTGGTAGTAGCCGCCGATGTAGCGCCGCGCCATCTCCCGCGCGCGCTCGGCGCTGGGATCGCAGAAGGTCCAGCCGGCCGAGATCGGCGGGGGCGCTTCCACGCCGTTCACCTGGCGATAGACGGTGCGATAGGTGTCGAGCTCCTTGGCCACCTCGTGCCAGGGCTTCTGCGGAATGATGAGAATGCCGACGCCGAGCCGGGCCATGATGGGCAGCGACTCGGGCGACACGGCGGCCGCGTAGGTGCGCCCGCGGAACGACTTGAACGGCGCGGGCCGGATGGCCGCGCGCGGCTGCTTGACGAAGGCGCCGTCGTACTCGCAGTAGCCCGTCTCCAGCCCCGTCAGCACCGCCTCCGCCGACTCGACGAAGCGCGCCCGCGACTCGTCCATCGCCAGGCGGAAGCCGTCGAACTCCACCTTGCCGGCGCCGCGCCCGAGGCCGAGGATGAGACGGCCGTCCGAGATGTTGTCCAGCATCGAGATCTCTTCGGCCGCGCGCATGGGATCGTGCCAGGGCAGCACCACCACCATCGAGCCGAGCTGCGCGCGCTGGGTGCGTCCCGCCATGTAGGTGAGGAACTGCAGCACGTCGGGGCACATCGTGTAGTCGGTGAAGTGGTGCTCCACGCCCCAGATCGACTCGAACCCCAGCGGCTCCGCCAGGTCCGCCAGCTTCAGCTCGTTGCGATAGACGTCGCGGTCCGTCCGACTCTTCTTCGGATTCTGAAACACGGACGCCATCCCAACGTGCATGCCGATCTCTCCCCAGCGAAACGGTGCCCCGAGCGTAGCCCGTCCCCCTTACCCCGTCAATGCAACCACTCTGGTCCCGTCTCGTTTGTCCGCGACGCGTCGATCAACCGCTCTCGAGCGCCGGCTTTGCCGGCGCAATCCTGTTCTGGGGGGTGGCAGGGAGGAGCGCGCCGTGAGGCGCGCGACGACCGTCGGACGGGGGGTGAAGCCCCCCGCCGAGCTACCGACGGACGACCAGCTCGGCGTCGCCCTGGCGCGACAGCATCTCGATCGCCGCCCCGTCGTGGCCCTGGGAGGCGCGCAGCGACATGCGCGAGGTGCGCAGCGTCAGCCCGCGAAGCTCGATCCACGACAGCCAGGGCGGCAGGCGCGGGCGGTTCAGCGTGAGCTGGTTGTCGGCGGCGTCGGGAACGAGGCCGAGCATCGCGTTGATGAGCATGAACACGACGCCGGCCGCCCACGCCTGCGGCGCGCAGGCGACGGGGTACTGCGTGGGCCCATAGCCGTCCACGCGCGGGAAGCCGCAGAAGAGCTCGGGCATGCGCATGTTCTCGAATTGCAGCACGGCCTCGAAGAGCCCGGTCGCGAGCGTGAGGAACGGGTCGCCGAGACCGTAGCGGCGCATGCCGACGCCGGCAATGGCCGTATCGTGCGGCCACACGGAGCCGTTGTGATAGCTCATCGGGTTGTAGAGGCGCTCGCCGCTGGCCAGCGTGCGCACGCCCCAGCCGGTGAACATGTCGTCGGCCATGAGGCGGCGGGCCACGATGCTGGCGCGGCTGTCGCTGACGAGCCGCGTCCACAGCAGGTGCCCGGGATTCGAGCTGATCACGCGGCACGGTCGCCGGTCGCGGTCGAGCGCCATCGCGTAGTAGGCCTGATCAGGCAGCCAGAAGTCCGCCTCGAAGCGCTCGCGCAGCCGCCGTGCCCGCTCGCGCAGCGCCGGCGCGCGTTCCTTGAGACCGAGCACGTCGGCGAGGTCCGCCGCTCCGCGCAGCGCCGCGTACTGGTAGCCCTGCACCTCGGCCAGCGCGATGGGCGCCTCGGCCAGGTGACCGTCCGCGTGCATGATGGCGTCCTGCGCGTCCTTCCAGCCCTGGTTGACGAGGCCGCGCGGCGAGCGCCGCCGGTAGGTGAGATAGCCGTCGGCACGATCGGCCGCCTTCAGCATCCACGCCAGCACGCGCTCGGCCGTCGGCCACAGCTCGCGCAGGAGCGTCTCGTCGGCCGTCCACGTCCAGTATTCGGCCAGCAGCATGAGGAACAGCGGCGGTGCGTCCACGCTGCCGTAGTAGGGGATGAACGGGATCTCGCGACAGTTGGCCATCTCGCCGCGGCGCAGCTCGTGGATGATCTTGCCGGGCTCCTGGTCGGTGAAGTCGTCGTCCACCTCGCCGACGTGACGGGCCAGGAAGCGCAGCGTGCCGGCCGCGAGCCGCGGCTCGAACGGCAGCACCTGCATGGCGGTGATGAGCGCGTCGCGGCCGAACGGCGCGACGTACCAGGGGATGCCGGCGTACGGCACCACGCCCTGCGGCGTCTCGGTGAGCAGCAGGTGCAGGTCGCGGCGCGAGCGCGCCACCCACACCGCGAAGAGATCGTGGTCGCAGCGCACCTCGGCGGCGTCGCGATCGAGGCCATCCACGACGGCGCGTCGGCGCCGGAGCGCCTCCCCATAGCCGACCGGACGCGGCGCCGAGCCGGGTTCGGTGGCGGCGCTGACGGCGACCGTGATCTCGAGGCTGCCACCGGGGGCGAGGGTCAGGTGGAACTCGGCTCCGACCGCGTCCACGTGATCGGGCACCGGCGTGAAGCTCAGGGTCGTCGTGCGGACGATGTCGTCGAGGCCGCGGTAGCCGAGCCGGATCCCCGCCGGCTCCGCGCGCGGCGGCAGGAACTCGCCGCGGCGCTCGCGCGGATGGCCGCGCACCTCGAACACGTCCACGAAATCGGCCGCGAACGCCAGTGTCAGCGTCAGGTCGTGCGCCTCGCGCGTGAAGGACTCGACGAGGAGCAGCTGGTAGAGCTGGCCGGCGTGAACGGTGAGACGCCGCGCGATCCGCAGCGAGCGGCCGGGCAGCACCACGTGCGGCGTCAGCGGCACGTCGGGGTTGGTGAGATCGATGCTCGCCTGCATGGCGTCCTCGGACACCCCGGCGTTGAGCACGATCGGCCGGTGGCCGTGCACGCGCAGCTCGAGCTGGCGCAGGAAGCGGGTGCCGTCGACGTAGAAGCCGAACTCGCTGTCGGCCATGTTCGGCAGATCGCCGCGGCGAGTTGCGACCAGGAACGCCTCGTCGTGCTTGAGCACGAGCTTCGGCTGGTCGGCGGCGACCTCGGAGGCGAGGATGTAGTACTGCTCGCCGACGATCACGTCCCCCGGCGCGGGGCGCTCGGCGCTCATGCCGCCTGCCGCAGGACCCTCTGCCGGCGGTAGACCGCCTCGTAGCCGTCGGTCATGTGGGCCACGGAGAAGCGCGTCTCGACGTGGCGGCGGCACTCCGCGCGGTCGATCTCGTGGATGCGCTTCACGGCGTCCACCAGGTCCATCAGCGAGTCACCGAGGAAGCCGGTGCGGCCGTCCACGAGCACCTCGGGCACGGCGCCGCACGGCCGCGCCACCACCGGCGTGCCGCACGCCATGGCCTCGATCGTCACGAGCCCGAACGGCTCCGGCCAGTCGATCGGAAAGAGCAGCGCGCGGGCGCCGCCCAGGAAGGCGGCCTTTTCGTCGTCGCCGATCTCGCCGATGAACTCGATCAGTGGATCGTCGAGCAGCGGCGCGACGACGCGATCGAAGTACTCGCGGTCCTTGTGGTCCACCTTGGCCGCGATCTTGAGCGGGATGCCCGCCCGCTTGGCGATCTCGATGGCCAGCTCGGGCTGCTTCTCGGGCGAGCAGCGTCCGAGGAAGGCCAGGTAGCCGTCCTCGGCCTCGGCGCTGAACGGGTAGCGTGTCAGGGGCTGACCGTGGTACACCGTGCCCGCCCAGCGCACGCCGAGGCCGTCGAGCGGCCGCCGCTGCGCGTCGCTGATCGACACCAGAGGCACGTCGGTGAAGTGGCGATAGAGCGGGACCAGGTGCGGCAGGTCGAGTCGGCCGTGCAGCGTGTGGAGGCTCGGGGTCCGCAGCGTTCGGGTGAACGGGAACGCGAGGTAGTCCACGTGGCAGTGAATCACGTCGAACTCGTGGGCACGGGCGCGCACCAGCTCGAGCTGGAGCACGGCGGCCGTCGAGCACAGCTCGTACGACGACGCGTCGAGCCGCATCGCCCGCTCGACCACGGGCACCAGCTCGGCGCTCGTGCGAGAATCGCCGCTGGCGAAGAGGGTGACGTCGTGACCGCGGTGCACCAGCTCTTCGGTGAGATAGGACACCACCCGTTCCGTGCCCCCGTAGCGGTGCGGCGGCACGGACTCGAAGAGGGGGGCGACCTGCGCGATTCGCATCGAAGAAACGCAATGCAAGACGATTGCCATCGACTCTCGGACCGCGGGAGCCGCAGGTGATCGCGCAGACGGCGGAGGTGCGCGAGCAGCACCGCTTCGACGTCGCCGCCCTCGAGCGCTACCTGCGCGAGCGCGTCCCGGATTTTCGCGGGCCCATCGAGGTCCGACAGTTCCGCGGCGGCCAGTCCAATCCCACGTATCACCTGAAGGCGGGCGGCCGCGAGTTCGTCCTGCGGCGCAAGCCGCCCGGCAAGCTCCTGCCGTCCGCCCACGCCGTCGATCGCGAGTACCGCGTGATCACCGCGCTCGGCCGCACCACGGTGCCGGTGCCGCGCACCTACGTGCTGTGCGAGGACGACAGCGTGATCGGCACCGCGTTCTACGTGATGGACTGCGTGCACGGCCGCGTCTTCTCCGATCCGGCGCTGCCCGGCGTCGGCGCGACGGAGCGGAGCGCCATGTACGACTCGCTGAACGACGTGCTGGCGCGCCTGCACACGGTGGACTACGCGGCGATCGGCCTCGGCGACTACGGCAAGCCCGGAAATTATTTCAGCCGGCAGATCCATCGCTGGACCCAGCAGTATCGCGCCTCCGAGACCGAGCGCTTCGAGTCGATGGAGCGGCTGATCGAGTGGCTGCCCGCGCACCTGCCGAACGACGACACCACCACGCTCGTGCACGGCGATTTCCGCCCCGGCAACGTCATCATGCATCCGACCGAGCCGCGCGTGGCCGCCGTGCTCGACTGGGAGCTCTCCACGCTGGGCCACCCGCTGGCCGATCTCGCGTACAACGCCATGCCGTACCGGCTCGGTCTCGAGTGGGACGGCTTTCGCGGTAAGGATCTCGCGGCGCTGGGCTTGCCGACCGAGGAGGCCTACGTGGCGGCCTACTGCAAGCGCGTGGGCCGCTCGAGCATTCCCGACTGGGACTGGTACGTGGTGTTCGCGATCTTCCGGCTGGCCGCCATCGCGCAGGGTATCATGGGGCGCGTGATCGCCGGCACGGCCAACGATCCGCAGGCGCGCATCCGCGGCGAGCGCGCCAAGCCGCTGGCCGACGCGGGCTGGACGATCGCGCAGGAGATGAAGCCGTGAGCGACGCGGTGACGACGCCGGCCGTCCGCGTGGAGCCCGTGTCCGCGCCGTATCCTGCCGAGCTCCAGGCCGTCTTCGACCGGCTCATGCCGCCCGGCGTCGCGCCGCTGGCGCTCTTCACCACGCTGGCGCGCGTGCCGCGCGTCTGGGACCGCTTCCGCGCGGGCAACCTGCTCGATCGTGGGCCGGTCTCACTGCGCCATCGCGAGATCGTCATCGATCGCACGTGCGCGCGCTGTGGCTGCGCCTACGAGTGGGGCATCCATGCGGCGTTCTTCGCCGAGCGCGCCGGCCTCACGCCCGAGCAGCTGCGCGCCAGCGTTGACGGCCGCGCGGACGACGCGACGTGGACGCCCGACGAGCGGCTTCTGATCCGGCTGGTCGACGAGCTTCACGACTCCGCGCAGATTTCCGACAGCCTCTGGCAGGCGCTGGCCGCGGCCTTCTCGCTCGAGCAGATCTTGGAGCTGATCGCGCTCGTCGGCTTCTACCACACGGTCGCGTTCTTTGCGAACGGTCTCAGGCTTCCGGCCGAGCCGTTCGCCGTCGAGCCGCCGCGCGCCTGAGCCCTACGCCACCTCGAACAGGCCGGCCGCGCCCATGCCGCCGCCGATGCACATCGTGCACACGACGTAGCGGGCGCCGCGCCGCTTGCCCTCGACCAGCGCATGGCCGACCATGCGCGCGCCGCTCATCCCGTACGGATGGCCGATCGAGATGGCGCCGCCGTCCACGTTGAGCTTGTCCATCGGGATGCCGAGCTTGTCGCGGCAGTAGACGACCTGCACGGCGAAGGCCTCGTTGAGCTCCCAGAGATCGATCTGATCCATGCGGACGCCCGTGCGCTCGAGCAGCCGCGGGACGGCGAACACGGGGCCGATGCCCATCTCGTCGGGCTCGCAGGCGGCGATGGCGAGGCCGCGGAAGATGCCGAGCGGGTGCAGGCCGCGACGCTCGGCCAGCTTGGCGTCCATGACCACGCACGCGGAGGCGCCGTCGGAGAGCTGGCTCGCGTTGCCGGCGGTGATGTGACCCTTCTCGCCCGTCACCGGCTTGAGGGCGGCGAGGCCCTCGGCCGTGGTGTCGGCGCGGTTGCCCTCGTCCTGCTCGAGCGTCACCGGCTCCTCGCGCGTCTGGCCGCTGGCCTTGTCGGTGACGAGCTTCGTCGTCGCCAGCGGGACGATCTCCTTGTCGAAGCGCCCCTCCCGCTGACCGGCGGCCGTGCGCTGCTGGCTGGCCAGCGCGTACTCGTCCTGCCGCTCGCGCGTGACGTAGTAGCGCTTGGCCACGACCTCGGCCGTCTCGATCATCGACATGTAGATCTCGGGCTTGTGCTCCTCCAGCCACGCTTCCCGGAAGCGGTGGAGGTTCATGTGCTCGTTCTGCACGAGGGAGATCGACTCCAGCCCGCCCGCCACCATCACCGGCACCCGATCGACGATCACCCGCTGCGCGGCCATCGCGATGGCCTGCAACCCCGACGAGCAGAAGCGGTTGACCGTGACGCCGGCGGTCGTCACCGGCAGCCCCGCCCGGATCGCCGCCTGCCGCGCGATGTTGGAGCCGGTCGCTCCTTCCGGCAGCGCGCAGCCCAGGATCACGTCCTCGACTTCGCCCGGCTCGACACCGGCGCGCTGGACGGCGTGCTGGATGACGTGGCCACCGAGGACGGCGCCGTGCGTGTTGTTGAAGGCGCCGCGGTACGCGCGCCCGATCGGCGTGCGCGCGGTCGAATTTCCCAACAATCCAGTCTACACCGCGGCGGTCACCATGATCTCGACGAGGTACTTCGGATTGGCCAGCCGCGCTTCCACCGTGGCCCGCGCGGGGGTGTTGCCCGGCGACACCCAGGCGTCCCACACCGCGTTCATCTCCTCGAACGCGCGGATGTCGGCCAGGTAGATCGTCGTCGCCAGCAGGTTGGCCTTGTTGCTGCCCGTCGCCGCCAGCAGGTCGTCGATCTTCTTGAGCACGGCCTCCGTCTGCGCCTTGACGTTGGGGCCGTCCGCGACCTGGCCGGCGAGATACGCGGTGTTGTTGTGCACGACCGCCCCGCTCATGCGGGGTCCCGCGTTGTGACGCTTCACGCTCATGGCAGTCCCTCTCCGTTGTGGGATGGTGAAACGGAGCCCAATCATCGCACAGACGGCTATGCGCGGGGAGGGAGCCCGAACGCGCCTGCCAGCAGCTCGTACGACCGTCGCCGCGTCTCCCACGACTCGGTGATCGTCACCACGACCATCTCGTCCACGCCGTACTCCGCGGCCAGCGCCTCCAGCCCGGCCCGGCACTGCTCGGGCGTGCCGGCGATGCGCCGCCGCCGCGCGTGCTCCACGATGGCCCACTCGCGCGGCGAGTACTGGTAGGCCTCCGCCTCCGCCACCGTCGGATAGCGGCTGAGCCGTCCGGTATAGAGCCTCACGATGAAGAGGTCGCGGCTCTGGGCCAGCCGGCGCGCCTCCTCTTCGGTGGGCGCGCACACGACGAAGACGGCCACGCTGGCGCACGGCTCGGCCAGGATCGCGGACGGCTTGAACGCCTGGGTATAGGCGCGCGTGACCTCGCCGCCGCCGTCGGCGTTGATGAAGTGGGCGAACGAGAACGCCGTGCCGAAGTGGGCGGCCATCGCGGCCGACTGGTCGCTGGAGCCGAGCAGCCACACCTCGGGCAGGCTCGGCCCCGTCGGCATCGCCAGCACGCGGGCGAAAGGATGCTCGGGGGGCAGCGTGCCGCTCATGAAGCCGAGCACGTCGGCGATCTTCTGCGGGAAGTCGTCCACCCGCGGCATGTCGCCCGACACGAGCGCGCTGGCCGTCATCTGGTCGCTGCCGGGCGCGCGGCCGATGCCGAGGTCGATGCGGCCGGGGTAGAGCGTCTCCAGCACGCGGAACGACTCGGCCACCTTGAGGGCGCTGTAGTGCTGCAGCATCACGCCGCCGGAGCCGACGCGGATGCCGGACGTGACCGCCGCCACCTGGGGGATGAGCACCTCGGGACTCGGCCCCGCCAGCGCGGGCGTGGAGTGGTGCTCGGCCAGCCAGTAGCGGTGATAGCCCAGGCGGTCGGTGGCGCGCGCCAGCGCGAGGGTTTCCTGGATCGCCTGGGCCGGGGTGTCGCCGCTGCGGACGGGAGACTGATCGAGCACGCCAAGACGAAGCATTGCGATAGGAGCATATGCTATCAAGTGACAGGAGGCCGTGAGGATGACGAGCGAGGATCTGGCGACCTTCATCGAGCGGCGGCGGCGGTTCGTCGAGGCGATCGGTGACGGGATGGCCATCGTGCCGGCCGCGCCGGAGACGGCCCGTAACAGCGACGTCAGTCACCCGTTCCGCCAGCACTCCGACTTCTTCTTCCTCACCGGCTTCGACGAGCCGGACGCGGTGGCGGTCTTCAACCCGGCCCATGCCAAGGAGCGCTACGTGCTGTTCGTGCGGCCGCGCGACCGCGAGATGGAGATCTGGAACGGCCATCGCGCGGGCGTCGAGGGCGCCGTCGCCTGCTACGGCGCGGATGCCGCCTATCCGATCGACCAGCTCGACGCCAAGCTTCGCGAGTACGCCGTCGACCGCGCGGCGCTCGTCTACAGGCTCGGCAACGTGACCTTCGATCCCCGCGTGATCCGGCTGGTGGCCGAGCTGCGCAACGCCCGCGTCCGGGGCTTCTCCGCGCCCACGCGGATCGACGATCCGGCGCCGATCCTGCACGAGCTGCGGCTGCGCCGCTCGCCGGCCGAGCTGGCGCGCCAGCGCCGCGCTTGCCAGATCAGCCGGGACGCCCACATCGAGGCCATGCGCTACGCGCGGCCCGGCATGCACGAGTACCACGTGCAGGCGGCGCTCGAGTTCGTGTTCCGGTCCGGCGGCTCGCCGCGCGATGCCTATCCGTCGATCGTGGCCTCCGGACCCAACGCCTGCATCCTGCACTACGTCGAGAATCGCCGGCGGATGGAGGACGGCGACCTGCTGCTGATCGACGCCGCCTGCGAGTACGGCTATCACGCGGCCGACATCACGCGCACGTTCCCGGTCAACGGCCGCTTCACCGCGCCCCAGCGCGCGATCTACGAGGTGGTCCTGAAGGCGCAGCTCGCCGCCATCGCCGCGGCCCGGCCCGGCGCCAAGTACGAGGTGGTCCACGACGCCGCGCGCCGCGTGCTCACCGAGGGCCTGGTGGAGCTCGGGCTGCTGCCGCGCAGCGTGGCCGACTCGCTGGCCATGCACCACTACCGCGAGTTCTACATGCACGGCACCGGGCACTGGCTCGGCATGGTCGTCCACGACGTGGGCGACTACCGCATCGCCCACCAGTCGCGCGCACTGGAGCCGGACATGGTCTTCACCGTCGAGCCCGGCCTCTACATCGACCCCGAACGCGAGACGGCCACCTTCCACCTGCGCGAGTACAGCGAGGACGAGCAGATGGAGCGCCGCCTGCGCCTGGGCATGGCCGCCGCCAAGAAGCTCGAGGAAGAGGAGAAGGCCAAGGTCCAGACGATCACGCACCCGATCCCCAGGGAGTTCCGCGGCATCGGCGTCCGCATCGAGGACGACATCCTCGTCACCGCCGACGGCATCGAGAACCTCACCGCCGGCACGCCGAAGACTGTCGAAGAAGTCGAGCGCACGTGCGCCGAGGCCCCCCGCCTGCCGCGCTGAACACGC
>QHRW01000146.1:0-960 GCA_003220265.1 Candidatus Rokuibacteriota bacterium
AAGCGGCGGGGTCTTCAAGAGCACAGACGGGGGTATCAGTTGGAACGCGATCGGTCTCGTAGCCACTGGTCGTGTCTCGGCGCTAGCGATCGATTCCTCCGCCCCGACGACCGTGTACGCGGCAACTGACGGCGGCGTGTACAAGAGTACGAACGGCGACGCGAGCTGGGATGCCACCGGCCTCATCCACTGGCTCCATCTCTCCTCGGTAAGCCTGAACCCCACGCGCGTGGCCCCAGGGGGCGCTTCGACCGGAACAGTGACCCTGAACGCACCAGCGCCGGCGGGTGGCGCGATCGTTACGCTCTACTCTGACGCTGATGTGGCTACGCTCGCAGCCAGCGTCACGGTGGCGGACGGAGCTACGAGCGCTGATTTCGTGGTCTCCACTAGCCCGGTGACTTCCCGCACTGCTGTGACGATCTGGGCGGGCTACGGGGGCGTACTCGCCTCGTTCAGTCTGGATCCCCCGAATGTGACCGGCGGGAATACCTCAAGCGGTACGGTATCCCTGAGCGCAGCAGCGACAGCGGGCGGCGCACTGGTCACGCTCTCTACCAGTAACGCTGCGATTGCTACGGTCCCCGCCAGCGTGATCGTGGTAGTCGGCGCGACGACCGCGACGTTCACTGTATCGACGAGTTCTGTCTCTGCCCCCACCTCCGAGACGATTTCGGGAACGTACGGTGGCGTCACGAGGTCTGCCGCGCTCACCGTGGCGCCGCCAACGACTCTTTCCGCCTTGAGCCTGAGTCCGACTACCATGACCGGGGGAAGTGCGTCGACCGGAACCGTGACGCTCGACGCAGCGGCGCCCGCGGGTGGAGCTGCGGTCACGCTCTCGAGTGGCAATCCTTCAATAGCGACGGTGCCAGCGAGCGTGACGGTGCCGGCTGGAGCCATCAGCGCGACGTTCACCGCATCGACGCCGGCCTGCGCATCTGGCACGGTGACGATTTC
>QHRW01000146.1:975-17122 GCA_003220265.1 Candidatus Rokuibacteriota bacterium
AGACACCACCGCCATTCAGGCGGCGGACTATTTCGCCACGAAGCGAGAGCTCGCGGTCGCCGCCAAGAGCACCAATTCCACCGCGGCGCTCCGCGCCTACGTGACCTCGACGGCAGAGTTCATCGGCCAACTGATCAAGGCCGTCGATGGCACCTATCGGGGGCGGTTTGCCTGGCCGGTCGATCCAAAAAATATCACGGTGCGGAGCAGTGCGTGTGGGTCGGGCACGAAGGCCGTGACGTCGAAGTAGCGTGATCGCCGGTGTTGGCGCAGAGCCCGTTCCGGCAGACAGACGAGGAGGATACGATGAAGACCTATCGCGCAATGGTCGTCCTGTGCCTTCTGCTCGCGGCAGTCGGGATGTCGATGAATCCGTCATCCGCTTCAGAGCGGGAGGATATATTTGGACAGGGGACTCTGACACGAGTGCGAATTGTTGTCCCGCCGGTCGTTCAGGTCTCGGATTGTGGTGATACCGATCCAGCGACCTTCATTCGAAGCGCGACCAGAACCGGCACCGACACCTTCTCCGGAATCATTACGGGCACGGGTACTGTGGACAACCGGTTCATCAACAACACCTGTGTGCCCGCCCTGCAGCACGGCGAGTTCAGGACGATCGTTTCGTTCAGCGATGTGACCGTTGGGGAGAGAACGGGCGGTGCGGTCCTCGAGTTACCCCGGTTGCCGGCGTCGACGGCGTCCAGGTCACGACTGAGGCTGGTGAGCTCAGATTCCTTTGTGGAAGCGGCGCGCTCAAGGGCATCAGCGGCACGGGGGTTTACAGCGCCACCGTGATTCCGAGTGTCGCCGGTCTTCCTGCCCGAGATCTGCGGGCCTACGCGATTTCCGTTCGCTTTGGCGACCCCAACGATGCCACCGAGCGGTCCAGGGATCTGTGCCAGGACCTCTAGGACCGGCGCCGGGACTTGAGGGTGGGCGCCTTTCGGTGGCCGGGGGCGAAAGGCTCCCCCCGAGGCGCTCCTCGCCGATCGGGCGGCGGCCGACGCACTCGCGTTGGGCTTCACGGCCGGGCGCACTCGCTCAGCGTGAGCCCGGTCGAGTTCCTCACGAATCGCGCGAAGTTGCCGCTGCTCGAACTCGCCGACCGTCAGGCCACGCCAGCGGTCGGCCGCGCGGATGACGGCGGCGTACGGCTCGCTCTGCTACCGCGCTGCTACCAAACCATCCCGAACCACGCCGATCCATGCCGTACGACTTCAGTCCCAAGTGTAGAGATCCTCGAGCCTTACATCGTCGTGGACCTCGGTGGAAATGCTTGCGAGATTACTCTTATTAGACAGGTCTGTATATCCAGGTGACCACCACTTTGCAGCCTAGCAAGTCCGGCGGCCTGGGCGTAAACAGCGCGTTCCATCCGCCTTGATGGTCGTTTGGCGCGCATTAGTGCCTCGGATGCCGCCGGGATAGGCTGCGAGCGCTCGCGGTATAGCACGGCGTTCGTCACAGGCCGAGCAGCCGGGCTGCGGGCGGCGGCTCAGACGAGCGCCGCCGCCCCGTGCTAGCCCTACTTTGCGGAGACGGAGCCCTGGAACGGGACGATGAGCGGGTTCAACCTGCTCAGTGACCGTTCGAGCCCCCCATCATCAATGCCCGCCGAACTTCCGCCGCATTGCCTGGAGCGTCTTGCAGGCGAACGCGTCTTCACCGCGCGACGTGAAGCGCTGGTAGAGCGAGGCGGTGAGCACCGTGGCCGGCACACCCTCCTCGATGGCGGCCAGCACGGTCCAGCGCCCCTCGCCGGAGTCCGGCACCTCGGCCTTCACGTTCGACAGCTCGGGGTCCTCGGCCAGCGCGGAGGCCGTGAGGTCGAGCAGCCACGAGGCCACCACGCTGCCGCGGCGCCAGAGCTCGGTGATCTCGGCCAGGTTGAAGTCGTACTGGAAGTGCTCGGGGTTCCGCAGCGGCGTGACCTCGGCGCTCGCGTGCTCCCGGCCCTTCTTGCCGACGTTGGCGTTCTTGATGACGTTGAGGCCCTCGGCGTAGGCGGCCATCAAGCCGTACTCGATGCCGTTGTGGACCATCTTCACGAAGTGGCCCGCGCCGGAAGGACCGCAGTGCAGGTAACCGTCCTCGGCCGTGCTCGGGTTCTTGATCTTCTCGCGCCCCGGGGTCTTGTCCGCGTTGCCCTTGCCCGGCGCCAGCGCCTTGAAGATGGGGTCGAGCCGCTTCACCGCCGGGTCCGGCCCGCCGATCATCAGGCAATAGCCGCGGTCCAGGCCCCACACGCCGCCGCTGGTGCCGACGTCCACGTACTGGATGCCCTTGGCGGCCAGCTCCCTGGCGCGGCGGATGTCGTCGATGTAGTAGGAGTTGCCGCCGTCGATGAGGACATCGCCGTTGGACAGCAGCGGCACGAGATCGGCGATGACCCGGTCCACGACGCCCGCCGGCGTCATCAGCCAGATCGCGCGCGGCGTGCTGAGGTGGTTGACGAAGTCCTTGAGAGCGGAGGCGCCGGCCGCCTGGCCGCCGGCCTCCTTCTGGACGCGCTGCTGGGTCTGCTGAATGACCTCGGCGCTCCGGTCACTGACGACGAGCTGGTGTCCGGCTTTCGCCAGCCGAACCACCATGTTCTGACCCATGCGCCCCAAGCCAATCATTCCGAGTTGCACGTTGGTGCTCCTTTCTCAACCGTTCCGGTCTACCCGACAGTGAGTCTTTCGGCTATACACCCCCCGCGCCCCGCCCCGCAAGCCGTAAATTCGCTGAAATTCAGGACCAGCCACGGCCGCTGGCATCCGCGTTGCTGCGCTGAATCACTTTTGATCTCGACGCGGGCGGGACGCGCCCGGTGAGGAGTCCATCATGAGCAGAGCGACGTCGATCGCGGTCCTGATCGCCCTGGGCGCGGTCCTCGGCACGGGGCCGGTGGTGCGCGCCGAAGTCCCGGCCGCGCAGGATTTCGCCACCTGCAACGCCAAGGCGGCCGACGAGACCCGGACGGCCTCGCGCGGCTCGGGCCGCCCGGACGACGCCCGCGGCGGCGAGCCCGCGGCCAGTCCCCGGACGGACGTGAAGGTCACCAAGCCCGGCGGCGCCACGCGTGAGCCCGTGGACCCGACGGGCAAGACGGTCACGCAGGCCCGCGATCCGCAGGTGGAGGGTATGGCGGCCGACCGCGCCAACGACCCGCGCTACGTCGCCGCCTATCGCTCGTGCATGCGCCAGCGCGGTTTTTAACCACATGGGGGGCCTCGGAAGGCCCCCCAAACCCCCCGGACGCTCGGGCCGCCCCCGGCGGAGCCGTGGCGGCCCTCGATGTCGCGAGCTCGATATCGCGAGGAGAAGGATGATGCCGGAGAAGAAGACGATCGAGCGAGCGCATAAGGCGAAGCGGCAGGGCAAGGCTCCGACGACGCAAGCCGGCGAGTTCGTCCGCGAGGAGATCGAGCACGTGCGGGAGGGCAAGCACGGCGCGCGCTCGACCAAGCAAGCGATCGCCATCGGCCTGTCCAAGGCGCGGCGCGCCGGCGTGAGGCTCAAGCCGCCGGCGAAGGGGCGCACCTCGCGCGCCACGCGGCGCCGTGCGCAGCGCGATTACGCCGTGGGGCGCACGCACCCCCGTCGCAAGCCCTCCGCCCGCCGTGCGCGTGCGACACTACGGGCGCTCAAGCGGGAGCCGAAGCGAACGGTCTCTTCGAAAGCGCTGTCGCGGCAGGCGCGCCGGAGCGCGCAGCGCCGCAAGGCGGCGTGAGAAAGGAGCAGCGTATGGCCCTCACACGTCAGCTTCGTGGAGTGCGACCGGGGACGCGGCCGAGCTCGCCCTATGTCTGGCTCGGCGCCGCCGCGGCAGCCACCGCCGCCGTCACCTGGCTGGGCCGGCGCGGATGGCGGACGAAGACCGGCAAGGTACGCGACGTCATGATCCCCAGCGTGGTGACGATCGAGGCGTCCGCGACGCTGGTGGACGCCGCGCGCCAGATGAAGGAGGCCAACGTGGGCGTGCTGCCGATCGTCGACGGCGGCATCCTGCGCGGCATCGTCACCGACCGCGATCTGGTCGTGCGCGCGATGGCCGAAGGTGTGGATCCCGCGCGCACGCCCGTCGGTGACTGCGCCACGCGCGACCTCGTGTGCGCGCGGCCGGACTCGACGATCGAGGAGGCGATGGAGGTCATGGCCGAGTGCCAGGTCGGCCGCCTGCCCGTCGTCGACGAGCAAAGCCGGGTGGTCGGGATCCTGACGCTCAGCTCGATGGCGCTGCGCTCGCGCGAGGACGGCGAGGCCCTCGGCACGGCCAAGGAAGTCTCGAAGCGCTCCTCGCGAGCGAGCTAGCCGGCCTCAGGCGTAGACGTCCTCGTCCACCTGCTCGGGCGTGGGGTACGGCGCGGCCAGCGCGTACTCCACGCCCTTGTCGATCTCCGTCTTCACGTCGGCCAGGATCCGCTCGAAGGTGTCGGCGTCGACCAGCTTCTGCGCGGTGAGCCGCGCGGCCAGCGTCTGGAGCGGATCGTGCTCGCTCATCCACCGCTTCTCCTCGTCGCGCGTGCGGTACTCGCGATTGACGTCGCCGACGTGGTGGCCGTAGTAGCGATACGTCTTGCACTCGAGGAAGGCCGGGCCCTCGCCGCGCCGCGCGCGCTCGACGAGCCGGCGCATCGTGGCGTTGACCGCCTGCACGTCCTGGCCGTCCACGCTCTCGGCATGGATGCCGAAGGCCTTGGCGCGCGCCAGGATCTCGCCGGCGATGGTGTCGCCGCAGGGCGTGTACTCGCCGTAGAGGTTGTTCTCGCAGACGTAGATGACGGGCAGCGCCCATAGCGCGGCCATGTTCATCGCCTCGTAGAGCAGCCCCTGGCCGAGCGCGCCGTCGCCGAAGAAGCACACGGCCACCTGGTCGGTGCCGCGCATCTTGGCCGAGAGTGCGGCGCCGGTGGCGATGCCGGCCGAGCCGCCCACGATCGCGTTGGCGCCGAGGTTGCCCGTGTCCTGATCGGCGATGTGCATCGAACCGCCCTTGCCTCGGCAGTACCCCGCCTCCTTGCCGAGCAGCTCGGCGAACATGCGATCGACGGTCGCACCCTTGGCCAGGCAATGGCCGTGCCCGCGATGGGTGCTGGTGATGATGTCGTCGCGCCGCAGCGCCTCGCACACGCCGACCGCCACCGCCTCCTCGCCGACGTAGAGGTGGGCGAGGCCCGGCATCTTGGCGCCCTTGTAGAGCTCGTTCACCTGCTCCTCGAACGCGCGGATCTTGGCCATCTGCCGGTACATGTGCAGGTGCTGCTCCAGCTCCATCCGCGGCTCGATGACGTGCGTGGCCATGGGACACCCTCCTGCCCGGTGACCTTCCCGGGATGGCGCTGATTATAGTCGCGATGACGAGCGCCTTCGAGGGCTGCCACGGCTCCGTCGGGGCGGCCCGAGCGTTTGGGGGGTTTGCGGGCCCTTTCGTGGCCCCCCATATCTAACGGGCTTCGCCCGGGCGCCATTCGGAGGCGCCGAAGCGGGTGTGGCCCAGGAAGTTGTAGGACACGCTGAACGTGTCCACCGACTGGTGACGGTCGGGCCCGCCGGCGATGCGCGCGTCGCGCGCCGTGACGAGGTACTGGACGCCGAGGGCGTGCGGCCCGAAAAGCCGCACGGTGAAGCCCACGTTGGCGCGCGTGATGCGCTCGGCGCCGAAATCCGAGGTGCTGGGCCCCGGGCCGGACCCCGTGCCGATCACGAAGTACTGGCGCACGGCGCCCTCCAGCATCGCGCGCTCCGAGAAGATCAGCCGGAGCCCGACGAGCGCCTGGGGGATCACGCCGTAGTGATAGTCCCGCTCGGCGCGGTCCGCCACCGTGCCGGCCGCGCCGAAACCGACGCCGCCCACCAGCGCGCTCTGCAGCGCGATCGTGCGCGACATCCACCACTGGCCGACGGTGCCGAGCCCGACGTTGGTGGTGGCGACGCGGAAGATCTGCGGCGAGAGGTAGTCGTAGCCGCCGAAGAAGCCCCACACGCCGCGGTAGTCGTCGCCGCCCTGGTAGCGCTCGCCCACCAGCAGCCCGCGCACGGACGCGTTCTCGATGGCGTTGCCCACCGTGTCCGAGTTGGGCACGGCGGTGAACTCGAAGTGGAAGTAGTCGAACGGCCGCGTGTAGCGATACCCCGGCTTGCCCGGCAGGCCGTAGGTGATCGAGTAGTCGAGGCTGCCCTCCTGCCGCTTCACGTTGTCCGACAACCCCTCGTTGGTGACTTCGCGGGTGACGGTGGCGCCGATGCGCAGGCGCACGAAGATCTCCGGATCGCGACTCGGGAACACCGGCTTGAAGCGCTCGCCGAACACCAGGCGGTTGAACCCCGTGGACGGCGAGATCAGCGCCGCAGCCACCTCGCGCCAGAACCCCGGGCGGTCGCCGCCGCCCTCGAGCACGAGGCTGGCCATCCGGAAGGCCGCCTCGCCGATGAAGCTGCCGCCGATCGTCGTCGAGACGTAATCGTTGCTGGACGGCGGCGTGGTCTCGCCATAGGTCTCCCACAAGAAGCTGCCGCCGAGCGTGTAGATCAGCGACTGCCAGTACTCGAGCCCGGCCGAGCGCGCGAAGCCGTAGTAGATGCTGCCCTGGTAGGGATGCCCGATCTGGTTGACGCTGAACGGATCCTTGTCGTAGACGGGCGCCGTCCGCAGATTTTTCCAGAACGTGTCGGCGTCGGTGTCGTAGTCGTTGCTGCTCAGCGCGTGGCGGTTGAACTGGTTGAGCCCGACGATGAACCCGCCGATCTCGAGCGCGGGAATCCAGTAGCTCTTGCCCTCGCCCGTGTCCCAGCTCAGCGGGGTCGAGCTCCGCTCCTCGGCCCCCCCGACGGCACAGGTCAGGACGCCGATGACGAAGGCGGCGGCCGCCAGCATCATTCGTGGCAACCGTCCGACAGCGCGCGGCCCCATCGCCGTCAACCTAGCACACCGCCTAGCGCGGCGTGGCGCCACTCAGCTCGCTGATCGTCCCCAGCGTCATCTGCACGGCGTTGAAGCCGAGTCGGAAGTCCTGCTCGGAGAATGCCGTGTAGAGGTCCGTCGGCTGGTGCCAGTGAGGATTCGACCCTTGTCCGATCTCCGCGATGCGCTGGTTGTCGCGCACGCTGACGGCAGCGGTGTAGTTCTGGAACGGCACGGAGTCGGTGTAATTCATGTTCGATCCGACCTGAGCCGGATAGTCGGTCGAGTACGTCTGGTTCCCCGCGCGCAACGCGTTGGCGAGGCGGAGCGCCTGGCTTGCGTAGGTCGACGTGGCTTGATACTCCACGTCGAGGTCCGCGGCCGGGATCTGGTTCGGCTGCGGGGGCAGGCCATGGTCGAACAGGATCTGGTCGTGCTGGATCATCCCGAGCCAGCGCGGCTCGGGATAGATGCCGGACCCCGGCGGCGTCTCCACGCCCTGGAGACCGGCCCGCTGGTTCACGTACGCCGTGCTGCCGTTGAGGCCGGTCTCCTCGTTGTTCCAGAAGACGAAGCGGATCGACACGGCCGTCTTTAGATTCGCGACGCCCCGTGCCGCTTCGAGGACCAGCGCGCACCCCGAGGCGTCGTCGTTGGCAGCGCCGCCGCCGCCCCGGCCGTCCATGTGGGCGGAGACGATGTACATGTGATCGGGGAAGATGGTCCCCACCTTGGTGACGTAGATCTGGTCACGCGGCTGACCGCCGTACGTGTATGGGTGACGCTCGACCTTGTAGCCGGCCGCCTGGAGCTGCTGTTGGAGCCAGTTGCCGGCGGCGATGTTGCTCGGCGCCCCCTGCGTGCGATCGCCGAAGCCGGCGAGGACCCGGATGTTGTCCTTGAAGCGATCGAAGTTCAGCGTCGACACGGCTGCCCGCGCGCCCGTCGCCGTCTCCATGACGACGACATCGTCGATCACGATCGTGGTGGACTCGTTGGCGACGTTCTTCCTGCTGTTGTAGCCGCCGATCGTGAGGCTGTGCGTGCCCGCGCCGAGCGTCCCGAGATTCACCGAGTACAGGCGCCATCCGGTCTTGATCTCCGGCCCGGTATTACCATCGCCGACCACCTGTGCCAGGTAGTCGTTCGGCGACGCTCCCACCAGCGCACCGTCGAGGCTGACGAGAACCTGGCTCGTCTCGTCGCTTTCGTAGAACGGCGACTGGGTCAGGCCGACTCGAAGGTAGAGCATGACCTTCGCGGGCCCGTTCAGGTTGAAGGTCGTCGTCCAGCCGCCCGACATGCCAAGGATGGTGTTGTCGTCCAGTCCGCCCAGCGTGACGGTCAGGGCGCCGCCACGAAAACCACTGGCGGCGCTCCACGCCCCGCTCGCGTAGGCGGGCTGGCTCGTGGCACGGAACGGGTCGTCGACGTAGCTGAAGCCATCGGGTCCAGCGTCGAAATGTGCTTCCAGGATGACCGGGGAGACCGGGAAGCTCTGGGCCACGTCCGGGGCCGGGCCGAACCGCGCGTTGCCGGCCTGGGAGGCGGTGATCGTGCAGGCGCCGGTGCCGGTCACGGTGACGACCTCAGCCACCACCGAACACGTGCCCTCCGCCCGGAAGGATACGAGCAGCCCCGAGGATGCCACGGCGGACACCGCGAACGGCACGTCACCGAGGCCGCGCTTCGGCAGCGGCCCGAACGTGATGACCTGCCCGGTTCGGTCGATGGCGAACGTCTGAACCACGTCGGGCGCCGGCCCATAGTTGTCGTCGCCGGGCTGGGAGGCGGTGACACTGCAGCCGCCGGCGGCCGTGAGGCGCAGCGTGTCGCCATCGATGGTGCATTCGCCCGTCGCGCTGAAACGCACCGGCAAGCCCGAGGATGCCGTGGCGGCCACCGTGAACGGAGGCTCCCCCAGCGTGCGGTCCGACAGCGGCGCGAAGCTGATGCTCTGCGAGGCGCGTCCGATCGCGAACGTGCGAGTGACGGCGGGCGCCGGGGCATACGCGGCGTTACCGCCCTGAGCGGCCGTCACCGTGCACGAGCCGCCGCCCACGATGGTCACCACGTTCCCGGCGAGCGCGCACGAGCCGGCGGCGGCAAAGGTCACCGGCAGGCCCGAGGAGGCCGTGGCGAAGATCGCGAACGGCGGATCTCCGAACGTACGATCCGCCGGCGACTCGAACGTGATGGTCTGGCTGCCGTGCTCGATGGTGAACGTCTGCGAGACGTCGGGAGCGGCCAGGTACGTCTCGTTGCCGCCTTGCGAGGCCGTGATGATGCAGAAGTGCGGCGAACGTCAGCGGAAGTCCCGAGGAGGCGGTCGCCGTCACGTCGAACGGGGGCTCGCCGACGGTGCGGTTGGCCAGCGGCGGGAAGTCGATCGTCTGCGGCAGGCGCCCTGGCGTGGCCAGGACGACGTGGCTCATCGCGCCGTCGCCGGCACCCGCCTGCAAAAGGAAGGCGATCTGCCCGGCGTCATTGATCGCGCGCGACCCCATCCGGAGGTCCTCGACGGCGAGGCCGAACACGACGTCGCCGGTGCGGACGACGGCGCCGAGCGGGTTGTTGCCGACGAAGAGCCCGGCCGCCGCCGGCGCGGCTGCCAGCCCCGTGACGAACGCTGGCCGGCCCTGATTGTTCAGGGAATAGCTCGAGGCCAGCCGGGCGAAGATCGGATCCTCGCTGCCCAGGAGCACGATACCGGTGGTCCCGCCCCGGGCCAGGAACAGCGGCGGGAGCCCGCAGTCGCTCAGCACGAAGCCGCTGCTGTTGATGACCGGGCTGAAGGCGGAGGGGCCGGGGCACGGGTCGACCGCCCCCTCGTCGGTCAGCGGACCGCCGGAGCCCGAGTACACGTGCAGCGGCCCACCCGGCGCGAGCTGCGCCGTGAACGCGACGACGCCGGCATCGTTGATCGTGGGGGTGCTGAGATTCACGAGCGTCGCGGCGCTGCGCGCGATCTCGACCGCGCCGCTGTCCTCGAACCGCACGACAGACGACGTCGAGTCCCCATTGGTCACGAGTGCCGCGACCTGGCCGGCCGCATTCATCGAGAGCGCCGCCGCGAGCGCCAGATAGGGGCCGGCGCCGAGCGGGTCGGCGCTCGCCATCACGGCGAACGTGCCGTCGACGTTGATGCGCACGATGGAGGCCACCGGCCCGGCGGCGTAGTGGACCGCGACGACACCGGCGTCGTTGATCACGACGGACGACGCGCTGCCCGGGCCCAGGGCGTCGGTGAGGTCGAGGAGCGGCACCGGCCCCAGCCCGTTGGCCTTGAAGACGATCCAGACGCTGCGGTTCGCGGCCGCATCGAGCATCAGCGCCGCAAAGGCGACGGTTCCGGCGCCGTTCAGCGACGGCGGCGTGGCCGCGAATGCGGGCAGCGAGGTCGGACTGCTGTGGATCGATCGGAACTCGAAGGCGCCTGCGGCGGCCGAGCGGGTGACGCTGAGCAGGACCAACAGGGCGGCGGCAGCCATGACGACCGAGCGCCTCACCGCCAGGGATTCAAGCATCTGCGTCGTCCGCGAGTCAATATTTCGGTGCGGCGTGCCGGCACGGCAGGCCATCTGAGTGGTTTGACGCCGTCGGCGACGGCGGCTAGGATGGGCGGACTCGCCGCTCGGCCGAAAGAAGGAGGCGCTCATGGCTCGCGCGACCGCGCTGGGATTGGTGCCGCTCTTCGTCCTCGCCCTGCTCACGCCCGCGGACGTTCTGGCGCAGACCAAGGACGACACCATCGTCTACGCGCTGCAGAGCGACGTCCAGAACTGGGACCCACCGAACTCGGTGCTGCGCGAGTCGATCATCCTCGGCTACAACGTCTTCGACCACCTCGCCGCCCGTGATCTCAAGACCGGCAAGGTGGGGCCGAGCCTGGCGGTGTCGTGGAAGAACCTCGACGACACCACCTGGGAGGTCAAGCTGCGCAAGGGCGTGAAGTTCCACGACGGCACGCCGTTCACCGCGCGCGACGTCAAGGCGAGCTTCGACCGCGTGCTGAACCCCGAGAACAAGCTCACCGCCCGCGGTAACCACGCCAAGATCAAGAGCGTGGAGGTCGTGGACGACCTCACCGCGCGCTTCCACACCGACGGGCCCTACCCTGTCTTCGTCGAGCGCCTCACCGCGCTGGTCATGCAGTCCGAGAAGGTGATGAAGGAGAAGGGCCACGAGTGGATGCAGGAGAACCCGGTCGGCACCGGGCCCTACAAGCTCGTGAGGTGGCAGAAGAAGCAGGAGCACCTGCTCGTTCGCAACGACGACTACTGGGGGCCCAAGCCCCACTTCAAGCACGTGCGCATCCGCATCATTCCCGAGCAGGCCACGCAGATCGCCGAGCTGATCTCCGGCGGCGTGGACATCATCAAGGCGGTGCCGCCGGACCAGATGGACGTCATCAACAAGTCGGGCCAGGCGCGCACCACCACCTCGCCCATCCTGCGCACGGCCATGATCCAGCTCGACCAGGCCGGCCGCTCGGGTCCCAACCCGATGCAGGACAAGCGGGTGCGGCAGGCCGCCAACCTCGCCGTCGATGTCGACGGGATCATCAAGCACGTGCTGAATGGGCTCGGCGATCGCGTCGCCACCGCCGTCAACCCGATGGCCTTCGGCTTCGACCCGAGCATCAAGCCCTACAAGCAGGACCTGGCCCAGGCCAAGAAGCTGCTGGCCGAGGCCGGCTTCCCGAACGGCCTCGAGGTCGGCTTCCTTCGCACGCAGCCGATCGTCGAGCCCGGGCTCATCCAGACCTCCGACGCGATCGTGGCCGACCTGGCCAAGGCCGGCATCCGCACCAAGGCCCGCATGGTCGGCGAGAGCGGCCCCTTCACCAACCTGGTGCGCGACAACAAGGCCGATCCGATGTTCGAGTTCTCGTGGGGCTACTACTCGATCTTCGACGCCGACGCGATCTTCTACGACGTCATGACGTGCAACCAGCCCTACAGCTACTACTGCAACAAGGCGCTCGACGACCTCGTCATCCAGGGCCGCTCCACGCTCGACAGCAAGAAGCGCGCGGAGATCTACACCAGGGCCCAGAAGCTCGTCCACGACGACGCCGCCTACCTCTTCAAGTGGGGGCTGCGCGGCGTGTGGGGTGTCGCCAACCGCGTCGACTACGACGCGCCACGCGACGAGGTAGACCGGATGTGGGCCGTGACGCCGCGGAAGAAGTAGGCGCGCCAGAGGAAGGTCCGCGGCGCCCGTTCCACCATGCGTCGGTACATCGCCCGGCAGCTCGTCCAGCTCGTCGTCGTCGTCCTCGGGATCTCGCTGCTGGCCTTCGCGATCCTCCACGTGCTGGGCGATCCCGTCCTCCTGCTGCTCCCCCAGAACGCGGGCAAGGAAGAATTCGCGCGCTATCACCGGCTACTCGGTCTCGACCGGCCGCTCTACGTGCAGTACTGGAAGTTCCTGTCGAGCGCGGTGGTGGGCGACTTCGGCAAGTCGTGGTATGCCGACACGCCGGCCTTCAAGCTGGTGCTCGAGCGCATGCCGCCCACCATCTATCTCACCTTCTCCGGGCTGTTCGTCGCGCTGCTCATCGCGCTGCCCCTCGGCACGCTGGCGGCGCTCAGGCGGCACTCGTGGGTGGACAGCCTGTGCACGACTGTCGCGGTGGCCGGCCAGGCCATGCCGCTCTTCTGGCTCGGCATCATGCTGATCATCGTGTTCGCCGTGCGGCTCAAGGCGCTGCCGGCCTCCGGCTACGGCACCTGGCAGCACTTCCTGATGCCGGCCTTTTGCCTCGGCGCCGCGCTGGCCCCGATCACCATGCGCCTCGTGCGCTCCGGCGTCATCGAAGTCATGAGCATGGAGTTCATCAAGACCGCCCGCGCCAAGGGCGTGGCCGAGCCGATGGTCGTCGTCAAGCACGCCCTGCGTAACGCGTGCATCCCCGTCATCACCGTGCTGGGGCTGCAGTTCGGCCAGCTCCTGGGCGGCGCCGTCATCACCGAGACCGTCTTCGCGTGGCCGGGCGTGGCCACCCTGACCGTGGAGTCGATCCGCAACCAGGACTTCCCGGTCGTGCAGTGCGCGGTCATCCTGCTCGCCCTCATCATCGTCAGCGTGAACCTCGTCGTGGATGTCCTGGTGGGCTTGATCGACCCGCGCATTCGTGCCGCATGAGCACGGTGAGCGCGCCCGGCAAGCTCGAGCTGGCCGAGCTCGGCCCCGTGCGCACCCAGGAGCACGAGCCCGAGCGCGCCACGCTCCGCCGCCTGCTGCGCCTGCGCTGGGGCGTCGGCGCCGGCGTGGTGCTCCTGGTCATCGTGGCCTGCTCGGCGCTGGCGACGTGGATCGCGCCCCACGATCCGCTGGCGGTGGACATCCGCCACCGGCTGTCGCCGCCCGCGTGGATGGACGGCGGCACGCGCGATCACCTGCTGGGCACGGATCCCGTGGGGCGCGATCTGCTGGCCCGCATGATCTACGGCGGCCGCGTGTCGCTCGTGGTCGGGGTCGTGGCCGTGCTGATGTCGGCCACGATCGGGGTGCTGCTCGGCCTGGCCGCGGGCTACTTCGGCGGCAACGTCGACTGGCTGATCATGACCGGCATCAACGTCATGCTGACGTTTCCGTTCGTGCTGCTGGCGCTGGCGGTCATCGCCGTGCTGGGGCCGAGCCTCGGCAACATGATCATCGTGCTCGGCGTGGCCGGCTGGCCGATCTACGCGCGCGTCGTGCGCGCGGAGACGCTGACCATCCGCGAGCGCGAGTTCGTGCTGGCCGGCCGCGCGCTCGGCATGAGCCACGCGCGCCTCGTGTTCCGCCAGATCCTGCCCAACCTCGTATCGGTCATCGTGGTCATCGCCACGCTGCAGGTCGCCCAGGTGATCATCCTGGAATCATTCCTGTCCTTCCTGGGGCTGGGCATCCAGCCGCCGACGCCGGCGTGGGGCAACATGCTGGGCGAGGGACGGCTCTACATGCTGAACTCGTGGTGGATCGCCACCTTCCCCGGGCTGGCGATCTTCGTCACCACGCTGGTGATCAACCTCATGGGCAACGCGCTGCGCGACTGGCTCGACCCGCACTCGAAGCTCTGAGGCGTCGGCGAGCATCCCAACGGCGTCCATGGCTGGCATCGCCGAGATCCTCGTGCAGCACGGCTACGCGGTCGTGTTCGCGTGGGTGCTTGCCGAGCAGATCGGCCTGCCGCTGCCCGCCGTGCCGATTCTGCTGGCCGCCGGCGGTCTGGCAGGCGCCGACCGGTTGAGCCTGGGACTCATCCTCGCCGCCGCCACGTCGGCCTCGCTGATCAGCGACGCGATCTGGTACCAGATCGGCCGCGCCGGCGGCGCGCGGGTCCTCGGCTGGCTGTGCCGCATCTCGCTCGAGCCCGACTCGTGCGTCCGGCGCACGACCCGGGCGTTCGATGCCTGGGGCGCGCGCTCCCTGCTCGTCGCCAAGTTCGTGCCGGGGTTCAACACCGCGGCCCCGCCACTGGCCGGCATTGTCAGGATGCCCATCGCGCAGTTCGTGGTGTTCACCGGCCTCGGCGGTTTGATCTGGGCCAGCGCCTGGGTCGGTCTCGGCTGGGCCTTCGCCACCGAGCTCGAGCGGATCGCGGCCCAGGCCGCGAGCCTTGGACGGTGGCTGGTCGCCGTGCTCGTCGCGGCGCTCGCAGCCCACATCGCGTGGAAGTACGTCAAGCGGCGGCGGTTCTTGCGCAAGATCCGGATCGCGCGGATCACGCCCGAGGAGCTCAACGCCCGGCTGGCGCGCGGCGACGACGTCCTGGTCGTCGACGTGCGCGACCGGATCGAGTTCGAGGCCGAGCCCGCGATCATTCCCGGCGCGCTCCACATGACCACGGAGGAGCTGGAGCAGCGCCATCACGAGATCCCGCGTGGGCGCGACGTCGTGCTCTATTGCACGTGACCCAACGAGGCCTCGAGCGCCCGTGTGGCGCTGCTCCTCAGACGCCGCGGCATCGAGCGGGTGCGACCGCTCGCCGGCGGCTTCTACGCCTGGCGTGACCTCGGCTACCCGACCGTCGAGCTGAAGCCGGCGATCAGCGCAGGAGGTCCAGGAGGATGACGAGCCTTCGCGTGAGCGCGTGCATCGTGGGCGGCGGGCCGGCCGGGCTCATGCTGGGGCTGCTGCTGGCCAAGCGCGGCGCCGACGTCCTGGTCCTGGAAGGGCACGAGGACTTCGAGCGCGAGTTCCGCGGCGAGGTGCTGCAGCCGAGCACCGCGCACCTGCTCGACGAGCTCGGGCTACTCGAGTACGTGCTGGCCCAGCCGCATTCCATTCTGGAAGCGGCCAAGGTCCGGCTGAACGGTAAAGAGGTCGGCGAGTTTCGCTTCAAGAAGATCGCGCCGAAGTATCCCTACGCCATCTGGATGCCGCAGCCGGTCTTTCTGAATGCGATGCTCAGGAAGGCGCAGCCGTTCCCGTCGTTCCAGTGCTGGATGGGCGCCAAGGTGACGCGGCTCATCGTGGAGAGCGGCAAGGTGGTGGGCGTGCACGGCATGCGCCATGGCAACGACGAGTTCGAGGTGCGCGCGGACGTCGTCGTGGGCGCCGACGGGCGCTACTCGACGGTGGCGAAGCTGGCCGGGTTCCAGGCGGAGTACGAGCACCACGACTTCGACGTCATCTGGTTCACGATCGAGCAGCCGCCGGGCTGGTCCAGTACGTTCTACGTCTCGTTCGGCGACGTGCGCGGCCTCATGCTGCCGAAGTACCCGTGGCGCCAGGACGGCGTGGCGGCGGTGGCCGAGCGCGTGCGGCGCTTTGACCCGATCTTCGCCGGCTTCGCCGCCGGCCTGAAGGACTTCACCCCGTTCTTTCCGCTGGAAGGCGTGATCCGCTTCGTGCGCGACTGGGCCCGCGACGGCCTCTTGCTCATCGGCGACGCCGCCCACCCCATGAGCCCGGCCGGCGCCATCGGCGTCAACGTGGCCATCGCCACGGCGGCCGTCGCCGCGCAGGAGCTCTATCCCCGCCTCGGCCGCGGCCCGATCGCCCACGGAGAGCTGCGTGCCGTGCAGCGCCTGCGCGAGGGCGACGTGCGCACGCTGCACCGGCTGCAGCTCGGGGTGCAGCGCGTGCTGCTCGGCCGGGGCCCGCTCGCGAAGTGGCTCTTCCCGAAGGTGCTGCCGCTGTTCCTGAGCTCGCCGCTCTTACAGCTGGTGCAGCGCCGGATCTTCTTCGGCGCGCCGCTGCCGCCGCTGGATCCGGCGTTCAGCTTTCGGGAGCCGGCCGGGGCGGCCTGATCGACGGGAATCT
>QHRW01000093.1:0-28085 GCA_003220265.1 Candidatus Rokuibacteriota bacterium
ACGTTTCCCGGATGGCGTTGATGGCCGCGAGCCCGATCTGCGCCGCGTAGAGCGCGTTGATGCCCTGGTGCGGGGCACCGCCGGCGTGGGAGGCGCGGCCGATGTAGCGCACGGTCTTCACGATGCAGCCGTTGTTGGAGACGGGCACGCCGGTCTTGCCGTCCTCCGTGCGCGACGTCATGTGGATCATCATCGACAGATCGACGTCGTCGAAGTGGCCGAGGCGGAGCAGCTCCGGCTTGCCGCCCAGGAACTCCAGCCGGCCGGCGCGCGCCTGCGACACGCGCCACTCGATGTCGCCGTACTCCTCGGCCGGCACCGCGAAGAACACCACGCGCCCCGCGAGATGATCGAACGCCTGGCTGTCGAGCAGACCCATGGCAGCGCCGAGCAGGCCGGCCACCTGCGCGTTGTGACCGCACGCGTGGGCGGCTCCGGTCTGGGGATCGGCCACCGGATGACCGGTGACGACGAGCGCGTCGAGCTCGCCGAGCAGCGCGAACGTCGGCCCGGCGCCCCCACGGCCGGCCACCTCCGCACGCACGCCGGTGAGCGCAAGGCCACCCTTGGGTGACAGCCCGAGGCGCCCGAACGTCTCCTCGACGAGCCGCGCGGTCTTGACCTCCTTGAAGCCCAGCTCGGGGTTCTTCCGGATCTGCTCGCCGAGGCCCACGATCTCCTCGGAGCGCTTGTCGATGGCCTGGTAGACGCGCTGCTTGAGCTCGTTCTTGGTCATGGTCCGATGCCTCCGCGCGCTATTCTAACCGCCATGGACTACCACCACGTGATCGAGGCGGCCGGGGCGATCAGCCTCGGCATGGTCGGCTACTCCTACCTCGTCCCCTGGTTCGACGAAGCACCGCCCGGGCGCCGCCGCTGGCGGCCGATCGTGAACGGCCTCGTCTTCGGTCTGCTCGCGATCTTTCTCATGCGCTTCCGCATCGACGTCGGCGGCGACCGCTTCGTGGACACCCGCGTGATCCCGATCGCGCTGGCCACATTGATCGAGGGCTCGCCCGCGGGCGCCATCACGGCCGGCCTCGCCGTGGCCTATCGCGTGTGGCTCGGCGGCAGCGGCGCCGCGGCGGGCGTGCTGGGGATCGTCGCCACGGCGGTGGCGGCCGGGCTGGTTCGCGTGTGGGTGCGGCGCGACGGCGGGCTGAAGGTCCGTCACGTCGCCGTGCTGGTGGCGACGGTGTGGGCGGTCACGGCCGGATCGTTCCTGGTCCTGGGCGCGCGCGGCCTCGCGATGTTCTCGCCGGTGTGGCTGCCGCTGCTGGCGATGACCGCCGTCGGTATCGGCGTGGGCGCACGGCTCTTCGGCGACGTCGCCGCCCGTCAGGCGGTCGAAGCCGCGCGGCGCGACGCCGCTCAGCTCCGCGCGGTGACGGCGCTGGCCCGCGCGGCCGCCCACGAGATCAACAATCCCCTCACCGCCGTGCTCGGTGGCCTCGTGCTGATCAACCGCACGATCAAGCCCGACAGCGACGAAGCAAAGTGGATCGCCAACGCCAAGCACGCGGCCGAGCAGATCCGGGACATCGTGCGGCACATGAACCGGATCACGTCGATCGAGGAGGTGCCCTCGGCGGGACCGCTGCCCAACATGCTCGACATCAAGAAGTCGAGCTCGCCAGCTCCTTGAGGTAGCGTCGCGTCTCGTCCGCGGGCGAGTGCGCCGCGAGGATCCCGGAGATCACGCCGACGCCGCACGCCCCGGCCGCGCGCACCTCGCCCACGCGCGCCGGCGTGATCCCGCCGATCGCCACCACGGGGATCTTCACGCCGCGCACGACCGTTGCCAGGCGCTCGAGCCCTTGCGGAGCGCCGTACGCGCGCTTGCTCGGCGTGTCGTAGACCGGCCCGAAGACCACCCAGTCGGCCCCTTGCGCCTCGGCATCCACGGCCTCTTCGAGCGAGTGCACGGAGGCGCCGATCCGCAGCCGGTTGCCGGCCACGCCGCGCATGTCCTTCACGTCGAGCGACGTGCCCGTGCGCTGCACGGCGTCGGCGCCGACCGCCAGCGCGACGTCCAGCCGGTCGTTGACGATCAGGCGCGCACCGGCCTCGCGCGTGAGCTCACGTAGCCGGCGGCACAGGAGAGCGAGATCGGCGGCCCCCAGGTCCTTCTCGCGGACCTGGACGGCCGGCAGGCCGTCGGCCAGGCACTCGCGGACGACGTCCACGAGGTCCCGGCCGCGCGTTTGCGTCCGGTCGGTGACGAGGGTGAGGCTCAGCTCGTCCAATCGGGCAGGCCCTCGAGTGGCGAGGACGCTGTCGCGTAGAGCTTCTTGCCGATGCGCCCCGACTTGTACGCGAGCCGGCCGGCCTCGACGGCGAGCTTCATCGCCTTGGCCATGGAGACGGCGTCTTTCGCGCCCGCGATGGCCGTGTTCATCAGCACGCCGTCGCAGCCCAGCTCCATCGCGATGGCCGCGTCGGAGGCCGTACCCACGCCCGCGTCCACGATGACCGGCACCGTGACCGACTCGAGGATGATCTTGATGTTGTACGGGTTGCGGATGCCGAGCCCCGAGCCGATCGGCGCGCCCAGCGGCATCACGCACGCCGCCCCCGCGTCCTGCAGCTTCTTGGCCATGATCGGATCGTCGTTCGTGTATGGCATCACCGTGAAGCCCTCGCGCGCCAGCGTGCGCGTGGCCTCCAGCAGCCCCATCACGTCGGGGAACAGCGTGCGCTGATCGCCGATGACTTCCAGCTTCACCATCTCGCCCAGCCCCGCCTCGCGCGCCAGGTAGCACGTGCGGATCGCCTCGTCGGCCGTGTAGCAGCCGGCCGTGTTGGGCAGCAGCGTGTAGCGCTTCGTGTCGATGTAGTCCAGGATCGAGTCGCCGCTGGGCAGGCCGACGCGCCTGACGGCCACCGTGATGATCTCGGTGCCGGACGCCTCGTGCGCGTCACGCATGACGTCCATCGAGGAATACTTCCCCGTGCCCACGATCAGCCGCGACGTGAACTCCTTGCCGCCCAGGACCAGGTTCGTGTCGTACATGCCCCTACCCTCCACCCATCGGCCGAACGATCTCCACTTTGTCGCCTTCCGACAGCATCACCGCGGCGTACGTCGCCTTCGGCGTGATCTCGCGGTTGACGGCGACCGCCGTGTACTCCCGCTTGACGTTCAGGAGGGTGAGCAGGCTCTCGACGGTGAGCCCGGGCTCCACTTCCATCGGCTTACCGTTGACGTTGATCGTCACAGACACAAACGGCCGCTCCCCTCGTGCGGGTGCGGCCGTGATCACGTCCGCCGCCGTGTTCCCTTCGCCGGCATTATCCGGATCAGGTTCGAGGGGTCCCGGGCCGCACCCGGTTCTCAGGAATCCTCCCCCCACGACGACAAGGGGGAGTATACACCCGGACTTTGCGCTCTTTCACCTGCGGCGCCTTGCTCACCAGGAGGCAGCGCTCGGAATGGTCGAAGGCGACGAACCTTTCCTTCGACCCGAGCAATAGCCAGAAACCGCCCCGAGAAATACCGGTGATTTCCGGGAGCTCCGGAGGTCAGCTCGGTTGAAGCTGGCGGGATTTCATCACCTGGTCGTACCAGGCGTTCACGTCTTTTATTGCTCTCGACATTATGCGCTTTGTCGCGAGAGCAACACGAATACGTGACACGAGCGTAAGGGATTGCGGCGCCTTACTACCGTGTGTCGGATGCGGCGACAGCACCCAGCCGAAATAGGCCATGTCAGTCGGCATCTCACAAATCATGACGCCGACAGGAAACGCCATATCACGCGCATAGTGTCGAACGCGCTGTGCAATATCCTCACGGACGATGCCTTCTCGATTCACCAGCCGCCCAGCAGTCGCTCCTTTCACCTCAACGCCGAAGATGCGGCCCGGAGCACTCGGCGATGCTGTCACGAGCAGGTCTATACCGTGGTCCGATGGCGCGGGCGAGACAACGACGCCCTCGACACGCGTGAGCGACACGATAGCGAGATGATATGCGAACCGGACGACCTCTTCGCGCAGCTTCAGGCGGGTCGATTCACGATGCAGCGAAAATCTTGTAGATGCGCTCGTTAAGTTCTTGACCGTACGCGGGCGGACGACGTAAACGCGTTCCTTATCTTCATCAACCTCCGGAGACCACCTTCGCGGAGATTCGGAGTCGGCCACCCGCGGTATACCCCTGCCGCGTGGTCTTAACCTGGACCAAAAAGAATTGCCCTGGGCGGCCTACCAGTTCGACGGCGTAATCGGCAGTCGGCCACTTTGAGCCTAGCGCGGCCGGACGAAACAAGGGCCGCGCCCCGTGGAAAGCGGTTGCAGCGAGAAAGAAGAGCGACTCTCCGCGATCCCCCAACGCGTTCGAGTCTCGACGTTGCGCCATATGATCATTTCGCCTCGCCGATCGCCTGCACCGCCGTGGCAGACACCGCGACAGGTGGCCTCAGCCTCCTCACCATCCCACACTGCGCGGAAGTACATCGCGTCAGCCCGCATCAGCCAATGTCCATTGTTTCTGACAGCTATTTCGCTTCGCCGATCGCCTTCACCGCATCCGGATTCTCTAGCGACGACACGTCGCCCGCCGGCTTGCCGAGGTACGTCGCGCGAATCACCCGGCGCATGATCTTCGCGCTTCGCGTCTTCGGCAGGTCGCGCGTGAACAGCACCTTCTCCGGCTTCAGCGCCTTACCCATCTCGCTCGCGACGCGATCGGAGAGCTCGCGGCGTAGCGGCTCGGACGCCACGTTCCCCGGCCGCAGCACGACGAAGCACACGACGGCCTCGCCCTTCACCTCGTGCGGCACGCCGATGACGCCAGCCTCGGCGACGGCCGGGTGGCCCACGAGCACGGACTCCACCTCGGCCGGGCCCAGCCGCTTCCCCGCAATCTTCAGCGTGTCGTCGGAGCGACCCTGGATGAACCAGAAGCCGTCGTCGTCGACGAAGGACCAGTCGCCGTGGACCCAGACGTCGGGCCAGCGGGCCCAGTAGGTCTCCTCGTAGCGCTGCGAGTCTTTCCAGAAGCCGGCGGTCATGCCGGGCCAGGGTTTGGTGACGACGAGCTCGCCCACCTGGCCGCGCACGGGGCGGCCGTCCTCGTCGAAGCACTCGGCGGCCATGCCGGGAATGGGGCCGGCGAACGAGCACGGCTTGATGGGCGCAATGGGGAAACAGCCGAGGATGCCACCGGAAATCTCCGTGCCGCCCGTGTAGTTGATGATCGGGATGCGCGCCTTGCCGGCGTTCTCGAAGAGCCACTTGTAGGGCTCGGGATTCCACGGCTCGCCGGTCGAGCCGATGATGCGCAGCGACGAGAGGTCGTGCGCGTGCACGTGCTCGGGGCCGTGCGGCATGAGCGCGCGCACCGCCGTCGGCGACATGCCCGCGATGGTCACGCGATGGCGCTCGAAGATCGACCACAGGCGATCGGGCTTCGGATAGTCCTGCACGCCCTCGAACACCACGGCGGTGCCACCGTGAAAGAGCGCCGCGGTGAACGCCATCGGGCCCATCAGCCAGCCCAGGTCCGTCAGCCAGAACAGGCGGTCGTCGACGCCGACGTCCATGCAGTAGGCGAAGTCGTGCGCGGCCTTGATGAGAAAGCCCCCATGCGTGAGGACCGCGCCCTTGGGCTTCCCCGTCGTGCCCGACGTGTAGATGATGATCAGCGGCCGATCGGCCTCGACCGGCAATGACGGCGCGCGATCGCTCTGATTCGCCACCGCCTCGTCCCACCAGCGATCACGGCCCGCCGTCCACGGGAGGTCGCGACCCAGCCGGCGATACACGAGCACGGTCTTCACCGACGGGCACTGGGCGACGGCCTCGTCGGCGACCTCCTTCATCTTCACGACCTGGCCGCGCCGAGAGAAGCCGTCGGCCGTGATCAGCACCTTGGCCTCGCAGTCCGACAGCCGCGAGGCGACGGCACCGGCGCCGAAGCCCGAGAAGCAGGGCGTGTAGATGGCGCCGATCTTCACCACGGCCAGCGTGGCGATCGCGGCCTCCGGCGACATCGGCAGGAAGATGCCCACGCGGTCGCCCTCGCCCACGCCGAGGGATTTGAGCGCGTTGGCCAGGCGATTCACTTCGGCAGCCAGCTCGGCGTAGGTCAGCGTACGGCTCTGGCCGTCGTCGCCTTCCCAGATGATGGCGGGCTTGCCGCCGCGGCCGGCGCCCATGTGGCGGTCCACGCAGTTGTCGGTGAAGTTGAGCCGCCCGCAGGGAAACCACGTGGGCCACTCGATGCCGCGCGAGTCGTCGAGCACACGGGAGTACGGCGTGGTCCAGCGCACGCCGAGGTCTTTCACCACGGCGTCCCAGTACCATTCGAGGTCAGCCACGGAGCGCTTCTGCAGCTCCTCGAGCGTCCCGATCCCCTGCGCCTTCATGAAGCGGGCGATGCGCGAGCGCTCGAGGTGCTCCTTGGTCGGCCGCCAGACGATGCCGCTGCTCTCGGTGGTCATGGGGTCCCTATCATAAGCCACGTCCGGTGGTCACTTCGGCGTCGGCCCGAGCGGCCGGCTGAGGTAGCGGACGGTTTTGTCGCCACCGTAGATCGCGGCGCGGCCCACTTCCGAAAAGCCAAGCGCAGCGTGCAGGGCCTCGGAGGCCGGGTTGGGCGGCTGGACGTTGGCCTCGCAAACGACGAGATCGTGCCCGGCCACCATGGCGCAACGAAACAGATCGGCATAGAGCAGTCGCGCCAGGCCCCGGCCTCGCGCGGCCTTGGTGACCACCACGCGGTCCACGTACACGAAGCGCGGATAGCGCTCGCAGAACCAGCGATAGTTCGGGCTGTCGTAGGTGGCGTCCTGGTCGAACGCCAGCAGGAAGGCGTCCACCTTGCCCACGCGGCGCGCGTAGAACGCCTGGCCCAGGAGCGCGAACAGCTCGCCGGGTTCCAGCCACGAGAGCTCGACCGCGTGGGCGTTGTTCAGCGCCAGCACGTCGCCGTGCAGGTCGCGTGAGACGGGGAGCGGCGCCGCCCGCGCCCGCACCGGGTCCGGACGATCGCCTTTTGGCAAGCCGCGCATGACGGGCTCCTTCCAGCCCCCGAAACGCAAAAGGCCCGCGACCACTTGTGGTGGTCGCGGGCCTCGTGACGTCGAGGGACTCGTCGAGCTGGTTACGTGTCTCGCAGGCCGCGCACCACCGCCCGGGCTGGGCATCCCATGAGGGATCCCAGCCGGGACTTCTCGGTAGCTCGCACGTGCCAGCGAAGCATGTGGACGCGGATCATAATCGCAGCGAGCGTGCCTGTCCAGCCCGAGTGTGATAAACGTTTCGGCATGCCCGACAACGTCAGCCTCGTCCGCGACGGCCTCATCGCCACCGTGACACTGAACCGTCCAGACCGGCGCAACTCGCTGAGCGATCCCATGCTGACCGAGCTGGGCGCCGCTTTCGCCGAGCTGCGCGACGATTCAGGCACGCGAGTCGTCATCGTCACCGGCGCGCCGCCGGTCTTCTCGGCGGGCGCCGACGCCGGCCTCAAGAGCTCGATGTCGCCCGACGAGAAGCGCCAGGCGTTCGCCACGCGCAAGAGCCAGTTCCGCCGGCTCTTCGAGCGCGCCAACACGTTGCTGGAGAACCTGGAGCAGACGACGATCGCGGCCATCAACGGTCACGCCGTCGGCGGCGGCTGGGGCCTCACGCTGGCCTGCGACTTCCGCATCGCGGCGGCCGAGGCGCAGCTGTGGATCCCCGAGGTCGACCTCGGTGTTCCTCTGGGCGTGGCCTCCACGACCCGCTTCGTCCGCATGGTCGGTCCCGCCCGTGCCAAGGAGATCATCATGGACTGCCGGCGCTACTCCGCCGAGGAGGCACGGCAGTGGGGCCTCGTGCACCGCGTGGTGCCGGGCCACGACCTCCTGAAAGTCACGCGCGAGTACGCCGAGCTCATGGCGGCCAAGCCGTTCAAGGCGCTGGCCGAGATGAAGGCGCGCATCAACGCCATCGCCCGCACGGGCATGCCCGAGGTCAACGCGATGACCGAGGGCTTCCTGGACCGCGCCTGATGCTGGACGGCATCCGCGTCCTCGACCTCTCGCGCGTCATCGCCGGGCCGTACTGCGCGATGATGCTGGCCGACCTCGGCGCCGACGTCGTCAAGGTCGAGCGCCCCGGCCGCGGCGACGACATGCGCTATCTCGGCAGCTCCAAGGACGGCATGAGTCTCGGATTCGCCACGATCAACCGCAACAAGCGCGCGATCGCCGTGGACCTGCAGCACGCCGAGGGGCTCAAGATCATCCTCGAGCTGGCGCGCCGCGCGGACGTGATCGTCGAAAACTTCGTGCCCGGCGTCGCCGAGCGCCTGGGCGTCGGCTACACGGCGATCAGCGCGACGAATCCCGCGATCGTCTACGCCTCGGTGAGCGGCTACGGCCAGGACGGCCCGTACGCGCGCCGCCCCGGCTACAACACGATCGCGATGGGGATGAGCGGCCTCATGGCGCTCACCGGACAGCCGGGCGATCCACCGACGCGTCCCGGCGGCTCGATCTCCGACGTGGCCGCCTCCTACATCGCGTTCGGCGCCGTGTGCGCGGCGCTCGTGCAGCGCTTCCGCACGGGACGCGGCCAGCACGTGGACGTGAGCCTGCTCGCCTCCAGCGTGGCGCTGCTGCCGGACCCTGCCGCCCACTATTTCGCCTCCGGTGTCGCACCCGCACGCGTGGGCAATCGCAATCCCAACGTAACGCCGGCCGAGGCGTTCAAGGCGGCCGACGGCTTCATCAACGTCGTCATCCTCAATCCCGAGCAGTACGAGAAGTTCTGCCGCGCGCTGGGCGACGAGGGCCTCGTGAGCGAGCCGCGCTTCGCCACCAACGACGCGCGCATCGCCAACCACGCCGCCTTCAAGTCGCGCGTGGAGACGGCGCTGGCCAAGCGCACGGTGGACGACTGGGTCGAGGGCTTCATCGCCGTCGGCATCGCCGCCGGGCCGATCTACGAGTTCGACCAGGTCTTCGGCGACGCGCAGGTCAAGCACATGGGCATGGTGCAGGAGGTCGAGCAGCCGGGGCTCGGGTCCGTCCGCATGCTCGGGTTTCCGTTCGCCGTCGGCGGCTCGCGCCCGCCCGTCCGTCGCCCCGCGCCGCGCCTGGGGCAGCACACGCGCGAGGTCCTGGCCGAGATCGGCATTTCCGCCTACCAGTTCGAGCGCCTCGTCGCCTCCGGGGCCATTGGTTTGCCGGACTAGACTACTCGTCAATTGTTTGGTATACCGTCGGCATGGACCTGCGCCGGCGGATGGAGCTCCTGACCGAGGCCGCCCTGCCCGATCGCGAGCAGGGCATGCCGAAATATCGGCGCTCGGTCCCCGTCGGCAACCGGCCGATCACGTCGATGGGCATCGCCCAGGCCCGCATCCCCGGCGGCGGGTCCATCAATCTCATGCGAGTCATGCAGACCAACGCGTGCTCGCTCTCCTGCGGCTACTGCCCGACGTTCTGCGGCGGCAAGGTGCCGCGCGCCACCGTCAGCCCCGAAGAGGTCGCGACGACGTTCATGGACGTGAACCGCAAGGGCCTGGCCGAGGGCCTGTTTCTCACCTCGGGCGTGCCCGGCCGCGCCACACGCGCGACGGATCGGATGCTGGCCACGCTCGAGGTGCTGCGGCGCCGCGAGGGCTTCCAGGGCTACATCCACGTCAAGCTGCTGCCGGGCGCCGAGGTCGCACAGGTCGAGGCGGCGACACGTCTGGCCACGCGCGTCTCGGTCAACCTCGAGGGGCCGAGCGACAGCGCCGTGCGAACGCTCGCCAGGGAGAAGGACCTCTCGGGCGATCTGCTGCCGAAGCTCGAGCTGGCGGGACGACTTTATCGCCGCGCGCGCGAGGAAGGCGGCCCCGGGCCGCGCGGCAGCACCACCACGCAGTTCGTCGTGGGCGCCACGGGCGAGCGCGATCGCGAGGTGCTGGGCCTCGTCGCGCGCCTCGAGCGCCAGCGGCTGCTCCACCATGCGCACTTCAGCGCGTTCCAGCCCGTGGAGGGCACGCCGTTCGAGAACCTGCCACCCACGCCGGCCGTGCGCGAAGCGCGCCTCTACCAGGCCGAGCACCTCTTGCGTGATTACGGCTTCGGCTTCGACGAGCTGGCGTTTGCCGCCGATGGCAACCTGCCGCTCGAGCACGATCCCAAGACGACGTGGGCGCTCGCTAATCCCGAGCGCTTCCCGCTCGACGTCCTGCGCGCCCCGCTCGAGCTGCTCCTGCGCGTGCCGGGCGTCGGCCCCAAAGCAGCCCGCACGCTCGTCGCCGCGCGCCGCCACACGACGCTACGCGATCTGAAAGATCTCAAGGGAGCCGGCGTGGACACCGTGCGCGCCGGCTTCTATCTCACGCTGCGCGGCCGGCGCCTGGCGAGCGCGCCGGCGCCCCACCAGCTCCGACTCTTCGCCCCAGGCGAGCACCTCACCCAGGCGCCCTTCCGCACGCCGGTGCCGCCCTGCGCTTATCGTTGAGCGCGCCGCTCAGCGGCGGCCGAACACCTCGCGCAGCAGGTCGGTGACACGGGCCGCGGGGTTGGTGCGGATCTTCGTCTCCTCGTCGCCCACCACGTGGAAGAGACCGTCGAGGGCCTTGCCCACCACGTAATTGTCGAGGTCGAAGCGCTCCACGTCGAGGAACGGGATGAGGCGCGCGCGGCCGAGGAGCTCGTCGTACTGGCGCGTGACGCCGACCTGGCTCATGGACTTGTCCACGATCGGCTTGAACGCCGTGGTCAGGTGCGCGGTCGTCTTGCCCTTGAAGTAGTCGGTGGCGGCGGTGTCGGCGCCGTCGAGGATGTGGCGCGCGTCGTCGATGGTCATGTCGCCGATGGCGTCCCAGAAGATCTGCTTGGCGGCGGGGGCCGCCTGCTCGGCCGCGCGATTCATGCCCAGCACGAGCTCGTCCACCTGCGGGCCGTAGCCGATGACGCGCAGGCCCTGCTCGAGCGTCTTCAGCCGCTCGGGCAGCAGGATCTTGATCGCCTGGTTGCGGAAGTAGCCGTCGGGACGGCCGGTGAGCTTCACGGCGTTCTCCGTTCCCACCTGCAGCGCCTGCTTCAGCGCCTGGCCGATCTTGACCTCGCCGAGCGAGCCCGGCGTGGTCGTCTGCCCAGGGAGCTGGGGAAATTGCTTGAGCAGCTCGTCGAGCTGCGCGTCGGCCGTGCGGCACGACACCAGCGCCAGCAGCAGGGCCAGCGCGAGCGCGGCGCGGCTCACAGCGCGTCGAGCTGCCGCGCGAGCGTCTCCCGGTCGGTGGCCGGCAGGTCGCACGCGTAGTTCCGGCAGACGTACGCGGTCGCCCGCCCGCCGATGGCCTCGCGCGACTCCAGCAGCGGCAGCCGCTCGGCGCCCCGGCGATCGCCGCCGACCACGCCGGCCACCACGCGATTGGGCAGGAAGCGGCCGAAAACTTCGTCCACCAGTGGCTGCAAGCCGTCGCCGGGCGCGCCGACCAGCGCGACCTCGACGCGCGGGCCCAGGTGGAAGTCGAGCGCGCAGAGGAAGCGGCCGAAGCCACTCGGGTGGCGCCCCATCAGGTCGGCCAGCGGCCGCAGCGCGGCGGTCGCGCGCGTCTCGTACGCGGGCTCGCCGGTCAGCTCGGCGAGGCGCAGCAAGGTCTCGATGGCCACCGAGGTGCCCGACGGCACGGCGTTGTCGAAGAGGTTGCGCGGACGGACGATGAGCTTCTCGTGGTCGTGGCCGGTGTCGTAGAAGCCCTCGAGCGCGTCGTCCCAGAACAGGCGCAGCATGTCGTCGGCCAGCGTGCGCGCCTCGTCGAGCCAGCGGCGGTCGAACGTCGCCTCGTAGACGTCGATCAGGGCCGCCGCCACCATCGCGTAGTCCTCGAGGTAGCCCTTGAGATGCGCGCGGCCGGACTTCCACGTGCGCAGCAGCCGGCCGTCCTGGCGCATCTGCGTGAGCAGGAACTCCGCGTTGCGCACCGCCGCCGCGACGTAATCCGCGCGGCCCAGCGCGCGGCCCGCCTCGGCCAGCGCCCGGCAGGCCAGCCCGTTCCAGCCGGCCAGCACCTTGTCGTCACGGCCGGGGCGCACGCGGCGGCCGCGCGCCTCGAGCAACCGTGCGCGCAGCGGCGCCACGGACTCGGGATCCGGCTCCGCCGGCAGGTAGAGGATGTTCTTGCCCTCGAAGTTCGGGCCGCGATCGGCGCCCCAGTACGCGAGCGCCCGCTCGGCATCAGCCCCGAGCACCGCGCGGATCTCCTCGGCGGTCCACACGTAGAACTTGCCCTCGTGGCCCTCGGAGTCCGCGTCCTCGGCCGAGTAGAAGCCGCCGGCCGGATCGGTCATGTCGCGCAGGATGTAGTCGAGCGTCTCCTCGCACACGCGCCGGCACTCGGGATCGCCGAAGGCGAGCCACGCGTGCAGGTAGAGCGAGGCGAGCTGGGCGTTGTCGTAGAGCATCTTCTCGAAGTGCGGCACCATCCAGTGCGCGTCCACCGAGTAGCGCGCGAAGCCGCCGCCCAGGTGGTCGTAGATCCCGCCCCGGGCCATCCGCACCAGCGTCGTGTGGACCATGCGCTGCGCGTAGGGATTCCGGCTGCGCTTCCAGAAGCGCAGCACGAACTCCCAGATCATCGGCTGCGGAAATTTCGGCGCGCCGCCGAGCCCGCCCCACTCCTCGTCGAACTGCGAGGAGATGCCCTGGAAGGCGGCGAAGAGGATCTCCTCGCCCAAGAGCGTGGCGGCGCGGCGCAGCCGCTCGGTCTGGCCGAGCGAGGCGGTCAGCTCGCGCGCCGACTGCTCCACCTCGCCGCGCCGCGCGTGCCAGGCATCCGCGATGGCGGCGAGCAGCTTGGGAAAGCCGGGCAGGCCGTGGCGATCTTGAGGGGGGAAATAGGTGCCGCCGTAGAACGGCGTGCCCTCCGGCGTGAGGAACACGGTCATGGGCCAGCCGCCGTGACCGGTCATCGACTGCACGGCCTGCATGTAGATGTGATCGACGTCGGGCCGCTCCTCGCGGTCGACCTTTACGTTGACGAAGCCCTGGTTCATGATCCCCGCGATGTCGGGGTTCTCGAACGACTCGCGCTCCATCACGTGGCACCAGTGGCAGGCCGAGTAGCCGACGGACAGCAAGATCGGCTTGTTCTCGGCGCGCGCCCGCGCGAATGCTTCCTCGCCCCATGGGTACCAGTCGACCGGGTTGTGCGCGTGCTGCAGCAGGTACGGGCTGGTTTCCTTCGACAGGCGGTTTTCGCTCACGGGATGACCCGTCGGCTCAGCGCTTGAAGGGCAAGTCGCTGACGGTCGCGGGGACGACGCGCTCGCCGACGCGAACGCCGACGGCGGTGCCGGGCTCGGCGTACTGCCGGCGCACCAGCGCGAGCGCCAGCGGGCGGCCGAGGCCGAGCGACAGCGTGGCGCTGGTCACCGCGCCGATGACGGTCTCGCCGGCCACCACCTCGCTGCCGGCGGGCGGCGGCGCGCCACCCTCGAGCGCGAGGCCACGCAGGTGGCGGTTGACGTGGCCGCGGTCGCGGATGCGAACGACGACCTCCTGGCCGGGATAGCAGCCCTTCGTCTGGGACACGAGGTCGTCGAACGGCACTTCCGGCAGGAGCACACCGGGACCGATGTCGGCGGGAAAGCGTAGCGCGCCGGCCTCGATCCGCAGCGACTCGAGCGCCTCGGCACCGACGGGCGTCGCGCCGGCCGCGGTGAGCGCCTCGAGCACCCGCTCGCCGTCGCCACGCGGCGCCGCGAGCCACACCTCGGGCTCGCCCGTCTCGCCGCCGCCACGAACCAGGCGCACGTCGATCCCGTCGAGCTTGGCGGCCACGCTCGACCAGGCGGGCGCCTCGGGCGTCGCGCCGAGCAGGCGATGGGCGAGCGCGGGCGCCTCGGGACCGGCCAGCAGGAACAGCGCCCAGTCGTCGCTGGCGTCGCGCAGCACGACCTTCTCGGCGAAGAGGTACTTGTCGAGCGCCTCCAGCGTGGCCGCCGCGGCGCCGGGCGGCGTGACGAGCAGGATGCGATCGTCCAGCACCCAGACGCGCAGCACCATCTGGACCTTGCCGTGCACGTCGAGCAGCGTCGCCGCGCAGCCCCGGCCGGGCGCCAGCGCCTTGATCTCGTTGCTCAGCAGCGCGTGCAGGAAGGCCGCGCGGTCGCGGCCCGTCGCCTCCAGCACGCCGGCGTCGCAGCGATCGACGACGCCCGCGCGGCCGCGCACCGCCGCATACTGCGCTCTCGCGTCGCTCGCCGTCATGCGCTCATTCTACATGACGGCCGCATTGACTCCCGGACGCCGCGCGGCTAGATTGCCGCCGTGCCGTCGCCCGCCGCCGTCCGCCGTTTCCAGCGCCGCCTCCTCGGATGGTACGCGCGCCACGGCCGCGATCTGCCGTGGCGCCGCACGCGGGTGCCCTATCGCGTGCTGGTCTCCGAGATCATGCTGCAGCAGACGCAGGTGGACCGCGTGATCCCCAAGTACCGCGAGTTCCTGCGCCGCTACCCGACGCTGCGCGCGCTGGCGGCGGCCGAGGTCGAGCAGGTGCGCGCGCTCTGGTACCCGCTCGGCTACAACGTCCGGCCGGTGCGCTTGCACGCCATCGCGCGCGAGACGATGGCGCGCTATCGCGGGCGACTGCCCGACTCCGCCGATGCGCTGCGGGCGCTGCCCGGCATCGGCCGCTACACGGCCGGCGCCGTGCTGTCGTTCGCGTTCGGCCGCGACGTGGCCGTGCTGGACACCAACGTGCGCCGCGTCCTGACGCGCGTGTTCCTGGGCCCGCGACGCACGGCGCGCCTGCGCGGCGAGCGGCGGCTGTGGGACCTCGCCGAAACGCTCGTGCCCGCCGGGCGCGCCTACGACTTCAACCAGGCGCTCATGGACTTCGGCGCCACCTGGTGCACGCCGCGGCGGCCGCGCTGTCCTGCGTGTCCGATGCGCGGCTTCTGCGCGACGTACCCGGCGGCCTGACGGCATGCCGCTCGTCGTCGAGGTGGCGGCGGGACTGATCCGCGACGAGCGCGGGCGCTACCTGATCACGCAGCGCCGGCAGGGCTCGCACCTGGCCGGCAAGTGGGAGTTCCCCGGCGGCAAGCTGGAAGCCGGCGAGACAGCCGCCGCCGGCCTGCGCCGCGAGCTCACCGAGGAGCTGTCCGCCACCTTCACCGTCGGCGAGCTCGTCGAGACCGTCCGGTGGGAATATCCGGATCGCACGGTGACGCTGCATTTCTTCGACTGCCGCCTGGAGCGCGGAGACATCGTTCCCACCGAGAACCAGGCGATGACCTGGGTCCGGCCCGACGAGCTGAGCCGATACGATTTTCCGCCGGCGGACCGAGAGCTGATCCGGCGGCTCGGTCGACGCGGCTGACCCGCGCTCAGCGAAAGAAGACGAGCGTCACCACGACGAACAGCGGGAAGAGGACGACGGCGCTGTAGAACATGTAGCCGAAGAAGCTGGGCATCTTCACCCCGGCCTCCTCCGCGACGGCCTTCACCATGAAGTTGGGCGCGTTGCCGATGTAGCTGTTGGCGCCCATGGCGACCGATCCCACGCTGATCGCGGCCAGGATCGACGCGGGGACCCCCACCACCTCGGCGGGCAGGCGCAGGCCCTGGGCCAGCGCCAGGAAGGTCAGATAGGTGGGCGCGTTGTCGAGGAAGGACGACAGGATCCCGGAGGCCCAGAAGAACTGCCAGGGCGCGCGCACCCCGAGCCCGCCACCCCGCTCGCGCAGCAGCTCGAGCGCGGGGATCATCGTCAGGAAGATGCCGGCGAAGAGCGCCGCCACCTCGAGCATCGGCCCCGCCGAGAACCCGTTGTCCCGGCGGATGCGGCGCGCCGTGAGCCATAGCGACAGGGCGGCGAGGGCCACGATGGCCAGCTCGCGCCACGGCGCGTCGAGCAGGGCGACGGCGAGCACCACGCCGATCAGCCACACCGCGTTGAGGCTGCCGTGCACGCGCAGCGGCTCGACGCGGGTGCGGTCGCGGCGCAGGGCGGCGACGGGCTCGTGGGAGAACTGCACGGAGTCGACGACGAAGAAGATCGCGAGCAGCGCCGCCACCATCAGCGCCCAGTGCGGAAGAAGCCGGAACGTCCACGTGAACGGCACGCCCGCCAGGTAACCGAGGAACAGCGGCGGATCGCCCAGCGGGGTCAGCATGCCGCCGACGTTGGACACGATGAAGATGAAGAAGATGACGGTGTGCTTCACGCGCGTGCGCTCGCTGTTCGTCTGCAGGAGCGGCCGCACCAGGAGCATGGAGGCGCCGGTCGTCCCCACCACCGACGCGAGCACGGCGCCCAGGGCGAGGAACCCGGTGTTGGTGGCCGGCGTCGCCACCAGGTCGCCACGCAGGAGGATGCCGCCGGCGATGACGTAGAGCCCGGCCAGCAGCACGATGAAGGAGACGTAGTCCTCGGCGGCGTGCAGCAGCGCCGGCGGATGGCGAGCTGATCCGGCGGCTCGGTCGACGCGGCTGACCCGCGCTCAGCGAAAGAAGACGAGCGTCACCACGACGAACAGCGGGAAGAGGACGACGGCGCTGTAGAACATGTAGCCGAAGAAGCTGGGCATCTTCACCCCGGCCTCCTCCGCGACGGCCTTCACCATGAAGTTGGGCGCGTTGCCGATGTAGCTGTTGGCGCCCATGGCGACCGATCCCACGCTGATCGCGGCCAGGATCGACGCGGGGACCCCCACCACCTCGGCGGGCAGGCGCAGGCCCTGGGCCAGCGCCAGGAAGGTCAGATAGGTGGGCGCGTTGTCGAGGAAGGACGACAGGATCCCGGAGGCCCAGAAGAACTGCCAGGGCGCGCGCACCCCGAGCCCGCCACCCCGCTCGCGCAGCAGCTCGAGCGCGGGAATCATCGTCAGGAAGATGCCGGCGAAGAGCGCCGCCACCTCGAGCATCGGCCCCGCCGAGAACCCGTTGTCCCGGCGGATGCGGCGCGCCGTGAGCCATAGCGACAGGGCGGCGAGGGCCACGATGGCCAGCTCGCGCCACGGCGCGTCGAGCAGGGCGACGGCGAGCACCACGCCGATCAGCCACACCGCGTTGAGGCTGCCGTGCACGCGCAGCGGCTCGACGCGGGTGCGGTCGCGGCGCAGGGCGGCGACGGGCTCGTGGGAGAACTGCACGGAGTCGACGACGAAGAAGATCGCGAGCAGCGCCGCCACCATCAGCGCCCAGTGCGGAAGAAGCCGGAACGTCCACGTGAACGGCACGCCCGCCAGGTAACCGAGGAACAGCGGCGGATCGCCCAGCGGGGTCAGCATGCCGCCGACGTTGGACACGATGAAGATGAAGAAGATGACGGTGTGCTTCACGCGCGTGCGCTCGCTGTTCGTCTGCAGGAGCGGCCGCACCAGGAGCATGGAGGCGCCGGTCGTCCCCACCACCGACGCGAGCACGGCGCCCAGGGCGAGGAACCCGGTGTTGGTGGCCGGCGTCGCCACCAGGTCGCCACGCAGGAGGATGCCGCCGGCGATGACGTAGAGCCCGGCCAGCAGCACGATGAAGGAGACGTAGTCCTCGGCGGCGTGCAGCAGCGCCGGCGGATGGCGGATGCCGTAGAACACCAGCACCGGGAGGCCGAGGGCGGCCGAGGCGAGGAGCTTGTTGCGGTTGGACTCCCACCAGTGCGGCACCCACAGCGGACAGATCGCGATGGCGAGCAGCATCGCCGCGAAGGGCAGGACGGCGTAGAGCGGCAGTGCGGTCAGGACGTCAACCCGGAAGCCGTCGGGGGGAGCCGGGCTCCCCCCGACATCCGATCAGGCGCGACTGCGCGAGGCCTCGATCGCTCCCTCTTCCCAGATGCTGTGCCTGCGCGTCTCCGGCATAAAGAAGACGGCGATGAGGAACATGATCGCCGGCACCGCGATGGGATAGATCAGCGCGTAGCCCACGCTGCCGGTGGACAGGTACATGGAGGTCGTGACGATCGGGACCAGGCCGCCGCCCCAGCCGTTGCCGATGTGATAGGGCACCGACACCGACGTGTAGCGGATCCGGCTCGGGAAGAACTCGGCGAGGAAGGCGCCGATCGGGCCGTACGTCATACCGACGTAGTTCACCAGGATCACGACGATGAGAATCGCCATCGGATAGTTGACGGCGCCGGGATTGGCATAGGTGCCGAGCGCAGTGTAGAGCGGATAGTACGTGATCGAGGCCAGCGCCATGCCGCCGAGGATGATCGGCTTGCGCCCGATCTTGTCCGACAGCCAGCCCCAGAAGATCAGCGTCGGCGTGGCGATGAGGAGCGCGATGCCGACGATCCAGCTCGACGTCAGCACGTCGAGCTTCTTGACGGTCTGCAGGAAGTAGAGGGCCCAGAACTGGCCGCTGTACCACACGCAGCCCTGCCCCAGCACGACCACGCTGGCGATGACCACGTACTTGAAGTTGGAGCTCATGAAGGCTTCGCGCCACGGGTTGGTGGTGGTCCGGCCCCGCGCCTTCATGTCCTGGAAGATCGGCGTCTCCCCGAGCGAGAGCCGGATCCAGATGGCGATGGCGACCAGCAGCAGCGAGATGATGAACGGCAGGCGCCAGCCCCAGTCGTTGAAGGCTTCGACGCCCAGGTACGTCCGGATGCCGATGATGACGGCCAGCGAGACGACGATGCCGAGGGTGGGCGAGGTCTGCAGCCACCCGGTGTAGTAGCCGCGATGCTCGTCCTCGATGTGCTCGGCGACGTAGGTGATGGCGCCGCCGTACTCCCCACCGAGGCACAGGCCCTGGATCAGGCGAAGAGCGAAGAGGATGAAGGCTGCCGCCAGGCCGATCGTCTGGTAGCTGGGAACGAAGCCGATGAGGGCTGTGGCCAGGCCCATGCCGGTCAGCGTGACGATGAAGGTGTACTTGCGGCCAGTCTTGTCGCCGAGCCAGCCGAAGAAGAACGCCCCCAGCGGTCGGATGAGGAAGCCGACCGAGAAGATGGCCACCGTGCTGAGGAAGGCCGCGACCGGATGACCCTTCTCGAAGAACTTGACCGCGAGGATCGAGGCGAGGCTACCGAAGATGTAGAAGTCGTACCACTCGATGATGTTGCCGACGGATGCGGCGATGACGACTCGGCGCAGCTCGTTGGGCGGAACCTTCGCAGCCCTCATTGGAAACTCCCGTCGTCCGTCGTTGCCGTCATGCCGACCTCCTCGTTGTGGTAGTGCACTCCGGTCAGAGGGCGTTACGTTGCCGTGTTTATACCGGAGTGCTCGCCAGGCAGCAAGTCTTTAGTTTCAGTCGGTTGGAGACGGTACGGACGCCCGGAAGTGAGGCCGGGTCAGGCCGGACGGGGGGCCCGGCCGGCGGCCAGCGCGTCGTGCGCCATCCGGACGAGCGAAGTGATGTCGAACACCGGCCGGCCGGTCTCGCGCTGGATGTCGGCCGCGTAGGGCGGCATGTTGGTGCACTCGAGCACGAGGGCGCCGATATCAGGGTGCTCGCTCACCAGCCGCCGCGCCACCCGCACGTGCTCCTCGCGGGCGAGGTCGGGATCGAGCTCCATCTCGTCGCCCAGCAGGACGCGCGTGAACTCCTTTTCGCCTTCGAGACCGGCCACGGCCAGCGGCGTGTCGGCCGCGATACCGGCGCCCGCGAGGTGCTCGGGGCCGAGCGAGCCGGCGTTGACGGTCATGATCCCGACGCGGCGGCCGGGCGGCAGCATGCGGTGCACCAGGGGCACGAGCAAGAGGCTGGAGGTGAAGACGGGAATCGCGACGGCGGCGGCGAGCTCGCGCTGGTACTTCACGAGGAAGCCGCAGTTGGTCGTCACCGCGCCCACGCCCTCGCGCTCGAGCGCGCGGGCGCCCTCGACGAAGGCCGGCAGCAGGCCCTCGGCGCCGCGGCGCACCACGAGATCGGGATCGGCGCCCGCCACGCGGTGGTAGCGCACCGGGAACGGGAACGTGGTGGCGTTGCCCATGTCCCCGGGGATACGGGGGAAGCGCGTGTCGAGCATGAGGATGCCGACGCTGAAGCCGTACTGGTTGAAGCCGCCGCGTACGCGTCCGCTCGTCATGGGCCTCACTCTAGCCAAGGACAGTCCTGATGTACACTCTGGCCCATCCCGGCCCCGGCCGCTCTGAAGGAGTTCGCATGGCCCCGGTGACCACCGAAGCGATCGCGGTCCACGACCTCTCCAAGTCGTATGCCACGCGCGACGGCGCCGTGGTCGCGCTCGACCGCACCACGTTCGACGTCGCCGAGGGCGAGTTCGTCTCCGTCGTGGGTCCGTCCGGCTGCGGCAAGTCCACGCTGCTCAAGATCCTGGCCGGCATCCTGCCCGCCTCCAGCGGCGACGCCCGGCTGCGCGGCACGCTGATCGACGGTCCGCGGCGCGACATCGGCGTCGTCTTCCAGTCGCCCGTGCTCTTCCCGTGGCGCACGGTCCTCGACAACGTGCTGCTGCCCGTCGACGTGCAGCGCCTCGACCGCGGGCGCTACGCGCGCGTGGGCGCGGACCTGCTGGGGCTGGTCGGCCTGCGTGGCTTCGAGCAGCGCTATCCGTGGGAGCTGTCGGGCGGCATGCAGCAGCGCGTGGCCATCACGCGTGCGCTCGTGCACGACCCCGCCATGCTGCTGATGGACGAGCCGTTCGGCGCGCTCGACGCCATGACACGCGAGCACATGAACCTCGAGCTGCAGCGCATCTGGATGGAGCGGACCAAGACCGTGCTGTTCATCACACACTCGATCCCCGAGGCCGTCTTCCTGGGCGATCGCGTGCTGGTGATGACCCCGCGCCCGGGCCGCCTGATGGACGACGTGCGCGTGGCGCTGCCGCGCCCGCGCAGCCTGGACGTCATGAACACGCCGGAGTTCGGGCGGCACGTCCATCACATCCGCGCGCTCTTCAACGTCAAGGGTGGAGTGGACGCATGAGGTGGAGCGGGCGCAACATCGGGCTCACCGCGCTGCTGTTCGTCGCGACCATCGCGGCCTGGGAAGCGGTGGTGCGCGTGTTCCAGATCCCCGTCTTCATCCTGCCCGCGCCGACGCAGGTCGGCATGGCGCTCTACCGGGGCCTCGCCAGCGGCGTCTACCTCGACCACCTCAAGTACACGCTGCTGGAGACGCTGCTCGGCTTCATCGTGGGCTCCGCGCTGGGCTTCTTCCTGGGCACGGCGGTGGCGATGAACCGCTACGTGGAGTTCTTCTTCTACCCGTACATCATCATGTTCCAGTCGCTGCCCAAGGTGGCCCTGGCCCCGCTGATCGTCGTGTGGTTCGGACTGGGGCTCACCTCCAAGGTCATCAACGCCGCCCTCGTCGCCTTCTTCCCGCTGCTCGTCAACACGATGGTGGGTCTCAAGTCGGCCGACGAGGACCGCGTGAGCCTCATGCGCTCGCTGGCCGCCAGCGACCAGCAGATCTTCTGGATGCTGCGCCTGCCCAACGCGCTGCCCTTCGTGATGGCCGGCCTCGACGTGGCCATGATCTTCGCGCTCATCGGCGCCATCGTGGCCGAGTTCGTCGGGGCCCAGCGCGGGCTCGGCATGCTCATCCAGTCCATGAACTTCAACATGGACGTGTCCGGCCAGTTCTCGATCCTGCTCATCCTGTCGCTGGTCGGCCTCATCCTGAACCGCATCATCATGCTCATCCGCCGCCGGGTGATGTTCTGGGACCCGTCGGAGAAGAGCGCCCTCGAGCCCGCGACCGACGACGTGGCGGCGCCGCGCGTCGGCCGTGTCGTGGCCGCACGGGCGAAGGAAGGTGTCACGCCATGAAGGTCCGCTCACTCATCCTCTCGCTCCTCACGCTCGTGGTGCTCGGCAGCCCGTGGCCGGCCGCCGCGCAGACGCCGGTGAAGGTCGGCTGGTGCGCCAAGACCGTCAGCTCGGCCGCGGCGCCGTTCGCCATCGCCATGAAGATGGGCTGGTTCAAGAAGGAAGGGCTCGCCGTCGAGCTGATCCCGCTGGCCGGCTCCGCCGACTGCACGAAGACGGTGGCGACGAAAGAGATCCTCCTCGCGCTGCCGAGCGTGGAGCCGCTGGCCGCCGCGCGCGCGCAGGGCGTGAAGGCCAAGATCTACTACACGGCCTACCAGGGCAACATCTACGGCATCGCGGTGCCCCAGGACAGCCCGGTGCAGAAGATCACCGATCTCAAGGGCAAGACCATCGGCGTCATCTCCATGGGCTCGGCCGGCGTGCCCGTGGCCAAGGCGCTGGTCGCCGCGGCCGGGCTCGACCCCGACAAGGACGTCACCATCGTGTCCGCCGGCGAGGGCGCGCAGACGGCGGCCATGCTGCGCAACAAGTCGGTGGACGCGCTCAGCCAGTACGACACGCAGTACGCGATGGTCGACAACGCCGGCGTGAAGCTGCGGTTGCTGGACACCAGGGAGATCGATCGCTACCCGTCCAACGGCCTGCTGGCGCTCGAAGAGACGCTCAAGAACCGCCGCAAGGACGCGGTCGCGGTCGCGCGCGGCTACGCGATGGGCACGGTCTTCGCCATCGCCAACCCCGAGGCGGCCGTGCGCATCCTGTACGACGTCTTCCCGCAGACCAAGCCGACCGGCAAGGACGAGGCGACGGCCGTGCGCGACGACACCAAGGTGATCCAGGCGCGCATCGCGAACTGGAAGCTCGACAAGGCCGGCGTCAAGCGCTGGGGCGAGAACTCCGAGGCCAACTACCAGGCCTACGCCGACTTCCTCCTCAAGTGGCACGTCATCAAGGACAAGGTGGCGGGCAAGGACCTGATCACCAACGACCTGATCGACGAGATCAACAAGTTCGATCCGGCCAAGGTCGCGGCCGAGGCCAAGGCCTGGAAGCCCTGAGCCCGTCCAGAGGAGAGCGCATGCCCGTCATCGTTCGTCTCGCCCTCGCCCTGCTCCTCATCGCTGCGCTGGCGGCGCCGGCCGGCGCGCAGCTTCCCCGCTCGGTGACGCTCGCCACCAATCCTCCGGGCACGGTCTACTACACGTTCGGCAGCGGCCTGGCCAAGGTCATCAGCGGCGGCCCCTTCCAGGTGTCGATCCAGCCCTACGCGGGCAGCAGCACGTTCCTGCCGTTGCTGAACACGGGCGAGGTGGAGCTGGGCATCGTCAACGCGGTGGACATGGGACTGTCGTATCGCGGGCCGAAATTCCAGATCGGCGGCCGCAATCCGTTCCCCCACGCGCCCAACTTGCGGCTCGTCATGCGCGGCTCGCCGCTGCTGGTCGGCCTGCTCGTGCGCAAGGACTCGCCGATCAAGACGGTGCACGACGTCAAGGGCAAGCGCATGACCGGCGAGTACCCGGCGCACCTCGCCGTCTGGTACAACATGTTCGGCCACCTCGCCAGCGCCGGCCTCACCTGGAACGACGTCAAGGTGATCCCCGTCCCCGCCGTCAACGAGGGCGTCGACGCGCTCGTGCAGGGCCGCGCCGACGTCACCGAGCACGCGATGAACTCCGCCAAGATCAAGGAGGCGGACGCCTCCGTGGGGGTGCGCCACGTCTCCATCGACTGCACGCCGGCCGGCGAGCAGCGGCTGAAGCGCGCGGTGCCCGGCTACTACGGGCGCATCGTGAAGCCGGGCGAGGCCACGGCGGTCGTGGAGGACACCTGCTTCATCGCCTATGACACGTATCTCGCCGCCGGCAAGATGGTGCCCGACGCCGTGGTGGAGGCGGCGCTGAAGGTGATCTGGGACAACACCGACAAGCTCGCGCCCATCCATCCCCTCTTCAAGGAGTGGACGCGCGAGCGCGCCGTCGATCCCGAGGTGACGATCCCCTTCCACCCGGGCGCCGTGCGCTTCTACAAGGAGCGCGGGACATGGAGCGCCGCAATGGAGCTTGCGCAACAACGCTTGATCACGCCGTGACGGAGCCCCGGCCTTCTAAGACAGGCCACCTGCGGAGCGAGCCGGTCTCGCCGGTCCCCGCTACAAAAATCGACGTCTTCCCGCACTGCCTGCCGCGGCGGTACTTCGAGCGCGCCATCCAGGCCTCGCCGGCCGGCGCCACGCTGCAGAAGCGCATGACGGGGATTCCGGTGCTGGTGGACGTGGAGCTGCGGCTGCGCATCATGGACCGCTACGAGGGCTACGTGCAGGTCCTCACGCTGGCCAACCCGCCGATCGAGGTCATCGCGGACGCCCGCACGTCGCCCGAGCTGATGAGGCTGGCCAACGACGAGATGGCCGAGATGGTCGCCAGGCACCCCGATCGCTTCCCGGGCTTCGTGGCCTCGCTACCGATGAACAACCCGGACGCGGCCGTCGCGGAGATCGACCGCGCGATCGACCAGCTCGGCGCCACGGGCGTGCAGATCTACACCAACGTGGCCGGCCGCCCGCTCGACCTGCCGGAGTACCAGCCGATCTTCGCGCGCATGGCCGCGCGCGACCTGCCCATCTGGATGCACCCGGCGCGGCCGGCCAGCGTCGCCGACTACGCGGGCGAGAGCCGCTCGAAGTACGACATCTGGTGGGCGTTCGGCTGGCCTTACGAGACGTCGGCCGCGATGGCCCGCCTGGTCTTCTCCGGGCTCTTCGACCGCCATCCCAATCTGAAAATCATCACGCACCACCTGGGCGCGATGATCCCGTTCTGCGCCGGCCGCGTCGGCGGCGGGCTCGACCAGCTCGGCAGCCGCACCGACGACCCCGACGACATGGCGGCGCTGGGCCGCCTCAAGAAGCGCCCGATCGACTACTTCCGGATGTTCTACGGGGACACGGCGCTGTTCGGGGCCTGGCACGCGATGGAGAGCGGGCTGGCCTTCTACGGCGCCGACCACGTGCTCTTCGGCACCGACATGCCGTTCGATCCGGAGAAGGGCCCCGGCTTCATCCGCGACACGATCGAGGCCATGGAGAAGATGCGGGCGACGCCGGCCGAGAAGGCGGCGATCTACGAGGGCAACGCGCGGCGCTTGCTGCGTCTCAAGCTGAAGCCAGCGGGAGAGTGACCATGCTGAAGAAAGTGGCGGTGGAGAGCGCGGCCGAGGCTTATCTGGAATTGCTCGCCGCGCGCGGCGTCGAGTACTTCTTCGCGAATGCGGGCACCGACTTCGCGCCGCTCATCGAGGCGTATTCCAAGCGGCAGGCCGAAGGCAAGACGCTGCCGCGCCCGCTGACCGTGCCGCACGAGATCACGGCGATCGGCATGGCGCACGGCTTCGCGATGGTGACCGGGCGCCCTCAAGTGGTGATGGTCCACGTGATCGTGGGCACGGCCAACGCGCTCGGCGGCATCATCAACGCTGCGCGCGCGCACGCGCCCATCCTGGTCACCGCCGGCCGCACGCCGCTCACCGAGGACAAGCTGCCGGGCGCGCGCAACCGCCACATCCACTGGGCCCAGGAGTCGTTCGACCAGGGCGCCATCGTGCGCGAGTTCGTCAAGTGGGACTACGAGCTGCGCCTGGGCGCCCAGGTCGAGACGGTCGTCGACCGCATGCTCTCCATCGCGCGCAGCGAGCCGCAGGGCCCGGTCTATCTCACGCTGCCGCGCGAGGTGCTGTCAGAGCGGATGGAGAACCTCGAGTACTTCGACCCGGCCCGCGTGACCCCGCCGGCGCCGAGCGTGGCCGATCCGGCCGCCATCGAGCGCGCCGCCGAGATCCTCGCGGCCGCCCGCAATCCGATCGTGATCGCGAAATCGTCCGGCCGCGATCCGGGCGCGGTGGCGCCGCTCGTGGCGCTTGCCGAGACGCTCGGCGTGCCGGTGTTCGACCAGGCCGCCACGCACCTGAACTTCCCCCAGGATCACCCGCTCTACGGCGGTGGTGACCCGACGGCCTATCTCACCGATGCCGACCGCATCGTCGTGGTCGAGGCCGACGCGCCGTGGTTCCCGGCGCTGCGCTCGCCGGGGCCGGAGGCGACCGTCATCCAGATCGCCCACGATCCGCTCTTCTCGCGCTATCCGATCCGCGGCTTCGCCGTGGACCTCGGTCTCGCCGGCGCGCCGCGGCTGACGCTCGCCGCGCTCACGGCCGCGCTCCAGCGCCGGGGTCTCGACGCCACGGCGGTCGAGGCACGCCGCAAGCGCTGGGAGGCCGAGCATCGCAAGCTCGCCGAGGGCTGGGCGGCCAGGGCGAGCGCCGTCAAGAACGACACGCCGGTCGACATGGCCTGGCTCTCTCGCTGCGTGGGCGACGTGGCCGACGACGACACGATCGTGGTCAACGAGTACGACCTCGACACCTCGCAGACGCGCCTGCGCACGCCCGGCTCCTACTTCAGCCAGTCGCCGGCCTCGGGACTCGGCTGGGGCCTGGGCGCCGCGCTCGGGGCCAAGCTGGCGGCGCCGGAGAAGACCGTCGTCTGCTGCGTGGGCGATGGCGCCTACATCTTCGGCACGCCGACGGCCGCCCACTGGACCGCGCGCGCCCACGACCTGCCGGTGCTGACCGTCGTCTTCAACAACCGCGCGTGGAATGCCGTGAAGCGCTCGGTCACCTCGCACGCGCCGAAGGGCTGGGCCGTGCGCTCGGGCGCCATGCCGATGAGCGAGCTCGACCCGGCCCCCGACTACGAGGGCATCGCGCGCGCGTGCGGCAACTGGGCCGAGCGCGTGGACGATCCCACCGTGCTGCCCGAGATGCTGCGGCAGGCGCTGCGCGTGGTGCGCGAGGATAGGCGGCCGGCGCTCCTGAACGTCATCTGCAAGAAGCCGACGCCGTGAGACACGCCGTGGCGATCCCGAGGCGCGCCACGGCTCTGCCGGGGCGCGTCCGAGCGATGGGGGTCTGGGGGCCATTTCGAGGCCCCCCAGCACGAATAGTGCGCCGCCTGATCGTCATCGCCACCGGCCCCAGCGGGCCGCCGGAAGAGCTCGACCCGCTGCGCAAGGCCGGCCACGAGGTCGTCATCGGCCGCCCGCTCGACATGCGCGACCGGCGTGCCTACACCGAGGCGGAGCTGATCGAGCAGTGCCGCGTGGCCGACGTGGTGCTGGCCTCGCACCTCGAGCGCATCACGCCGGCGGTGATGGAGCACGCCGAGCACCTGGGCCTGGTCCTCGTGCCGTTCGTCGGCGTGGACAAGATCGACGTGGCGGGCGCGACACGGCTGGGCGTGCTCGTCGCCAACAGTCCCACGAAGGAAAACTTCATCGCCGTCGCCGAGGCGACCGTCGGCTTGATCCTGATGCTGCTCAAGCGCATCAAGCGCGGCGAGGCCTCGGCCGCATCGGCACCCACGTCGCGCGCCGGCTGGCCAACTGGGACGTGCGGCTCATCGCCGCCGACCCCTACGTCGCCCCCGACAAGGCCGCCGCCGTCGGCGCCACGCTGGTGGGCCTGCCGCTTCTGCTGGCCAAGGCCGACATCGTCAGCCTGCACGCCACCCTCACCGACGCGACGCGCGGCTTCATCGGCGAGAAGGAGCTGCGCCGGATGAAGCCCACCGCGCTCTTCCTCAACACGGCGCGCGGCGAGCTGGTGGACGAGGCCGCGGTGGCCCGGGCCGTGGACGAGCGCTGGATCGCGGGCGCGGCGGTCGACGCCTTCGCGCAGGAGCCCTTGCCCAGCGAGCATCCCTACCGCAACGCCGATCCCGAGCGGCTGATCCTCACGCCGCACAACGTCGGCCACAGCGAGGCCGGGCGCCGCGCCAATCTCGGGCTGGCGCTCGAGCAGATCCTCGCCGTCGGGCGCGGCGAGCCGCCCGCGCACGTGATCAACCCCGAGGCGATTGCCATCTGGAGGATGAGAGCATGAACGTCATCGACGCGGATGGTCACGTCACCGAGAGCCAGGAGCAGATCGCCCGGTATCTCGACGAGCCGTACAAGCGCCGCCCCGTCAACCAGTTCTTCTATCCCTGGGACGGCTGGGACCGCCGCCTGCTGAACACCTTCAGCGACCTCGCCGGCACCTCGGAGGCGTGGGAGAAGGCGCTCGACAAGGGCGGGATGGAGAAGGCCGTCCTCTACCCGACGCTCGGTCTGTTCATGAGCTTCCTCAAGGACCGCCAGTGGGCGGTGGCGATCTGCCGCGCCTACAACACGTTCCTGCACGAGGAGTTCGTCAAGAAGAGCCAGCGGCTGCAGGCGGTGGCGCTGCTGCCGGTGCAGGCGCCGGAAGCCTGCGCGCCCGAGCTGCGCCGGGCCGTGCGAGAGCTCGGCCTCTGCGGCGCCATGCTGCCGGCCGACGGCGGCCACCTGCTGGGCG
>QHRW01000093.1:28115-64657 GCA_003220265.1 Candidatus Rokuibacteriota bacterium
CGGCTCGCATCTCGGCGGCGCCGGCGTCGATCTGTTCCCAGCCTTCATCCAGGCCCACACGTGCTCGCACGCCTTCGGCCAGATGCGGCAGCTCACCTCGGTGATCTTCGAGGGCATCCCGGAGCGTTTCCCCGACGTGCGCATCGCCTTCCTGGAGGCTGGCTGCGGCTGGGCGCCCTACTGGATGGAACGGATGGACGACGAGTACGCCAAGCGCGCGCCGGAAGCGCCGGTGCTGAAGAAGAAGCCCAGCGAGTACTGCCGGTCCGGCAACATCTACTTCTCGTGCGAGGCCGACGAGTGGCTGCTGCCGCAGGCCGTGAAGCTCGTCGGCGAGAACCAGATCGTCTACGCCTCCGACTTTCCGCACTGGGACCACTCGTGGCCGGCCTCGATCGACGAGATCCGCCAGCGCGGCGACATCAACGACAAGCAGAAACAGAAGATCCTGGCCGACAACGCCAAGCGACTCTACAAGCTGTGAGCCGGAGGCTTATCCACTTATCCACGGCTATCCACAAAATTAAATTCGACCGGCCTGATGCGATTTCGCGCACGGCGCCTCGCGCCGCGCCGCGGCTTGCGCGTGGTTAGCGGCGCACGCTCCACGTTGTCGGCGTCAAGACGGCCCGCGACGCTACGGATAAGCCGCGGACCCGCCTGGAATGCGGTCGTCATCGCCATTGCGTCCGGCGGGCCGTCGCACTAACGTCTGGACTTCGATGGACACTTACGATCAGACGACCGCGCTGCCCGCTGCCGAGGTTGCCACTGCTCGCGCGCCACGGATCCTGGTGATCGACGACGACCGCTACGTCCGCACGCTCCTCTGCGATCTCCTGGAGGCCTGGGGCTACGAGGCCGACGCCGCCGCCGACGGCCGCGAGGGCCTGGCGCGCTTCAGCCCGGGACGCTACGACGCGGTCCTGACCGACCTCGGCATGGCGGGCATCACGGGCCTGGACGTGATCGCCGGCGTCCGCGAGCGCGACAGGGAGGTCAGCGTCATCATGTTCACGGCCTTCACGGGCGATCTCGAGCCCCAGGGCCGTCGCCTCGGCTTCACCGTGCTGCGCAAGCCGCTGGAGATCGAAGGCCTCCGCCGGGCCCTCCGCGCCGCCCTCCTGGCGCGCGGTACAATGGCGGGGTGAGGTCGCGCCGCTTCCTCTTCCTCCTGCTGGTCTTCGTCGCGCTGGACTTCGCGGTCCCTTACGAGCCGACCGCGCGGGGCTGGTCCGAGTACGAGGACGAGGAGGAGTCAGTCCGCCCTGAGGGCCGGCGGCTCGCGCGGCCCCGCTCCGGCAGCCCGCGCCCGGCCACCGGCGCGGCGGTCACCGCTGCGCGTCCGCGTCCGGCTCCCGTGGCCGAGCGTCACACTCGCCGGCCGCACGCCGCACCGGTGACCCGTCTGGCCCGAGCCGACACGTCCTCGCCTCCTGCATCACCCGACGCCCACTAACCTCTCGCTCCCCCGACCGTTTCGCCTGTCCGCCTGACCCCGGTTCTCGCGTGTGCGCGCGCCCCGAAGTCCGGCGGCGGGCCGGCTCCACTCTCGTCGCCACAAGGGGAAAGCGAGATGCCCAAGAACCGTTATCAGGCGCTGGCGTTCGCCATCGCGTGTCTCGTCGTCGGCAAGGCCCTGGTCGTGCTCGTCCGGCTGCTCACCGGAGCCGGCCAGTGATCCTGCTGGCCGACCCGGAGTTCTGGATCCGCCTGGCCGGCATCATCCTGATCGACCTCACGCTGGCCGGCGACAACGCGCTGGTCATCGCGCTGGCGGTGCGCAGCCTGCCGCCACGCCAGCAGTTCCTCGGCCGGATGTGGGGAACCGTGGGCGCCGTCGGGCTGCGGCTGGCCTTCATCGCGGTGGCGACGTGGCTCCTGGCGCTGCCCTTCGTGCAGCTGGCCGGCGGCCTGCTGCTCCTCTGGATCGCCGTGAAGCTCGTCGTCATGAACGCCGGCGGCGACCACAAGGTGCGCCACGGCACCTCCTTGCGCGAGGCGATCTGGATCATCATGCTGGCCGACGCCGCCATGAGCCTCGACAACGTGCTGGCGGTGGCGGCCGCAGCCCACGGCGACTTCGTGCTGGTGGCCTTCGGCATCGGGCTCTCGCTTCCGCTGGTCGTGTGGGGCAGCGGCTTGCTGGCCCGGCTGATGAACCGCTTTCCCGCCGTCATCTGGGTCGGCGGCGGCGTGCTCGGCTGGGTGGCCGGCGAGATGATCGTGAGCGAGGTCGTCCGGCGCTGGCTCGGCGAAGCCAACGGCTGGTCGCACGCGGCGCCGGCGATCCCCGCCGTCGTCATCGCCGCGCTCGGCTGGTGGGCTCAGCGCGCGCGCGCGGCCCTGTCGCGGGTGTAGCCGCGGGGGGGATCGTGTACCATCGGGCCGCACGCCGCCGCCGAGTGGGGAGGGGCCATGGCCCAGGATCTGCGGAGCTTTCTGGACCTCGTCAAGCGCAACCGCGCCGCCGACTTCCAGATCGTCAGCAAGCCGGTGGACGCCAGGTACGAGATCACGGGCCTCGTGGCCAAGCTGGAAAAAGAGGGCCGCCGGCGTCCGGTTCTGCTCTTCGAAAACGTCTCCGGCACGACGTTCCCCGTCCTCACCAACCTGCACGCCAGCCGCGGCCGCCTGGCCACCGCCATCAACGCCGCGCCCGACAAGATGCTCGAGACCTACCTGCGCGCGATGGACAAGCCCATCCCGCCGCGCATCGTGAAGACCGGCCCGGTGAAGGAGGTCGTGCGCCGCGGCGGCGACGTGGATCTCCTGGCGCTGCCCCAGATCGTCCACCACGAGCGTGACGCCGGGCCCTACGTCACCGCCGCCATCTCCTTCGCGAAGGACCCGGGCGGCGAGACGTGGAACTGCGCCTACAACCGGCTGATGATCCAGGGCCGCGACCGCACGTCGATCCACCTCACGCTGGGCAAGCATCTCTGGGAATTCCACAAGCTCGCCGAGGCGCGCGGCGAGCCGCTGCCGGTGGCCTTTGCCATCGGCGTGCACCCGGCCATCGCGCTGGGCGCGCTGGCCATCGGCTCGATCGACGAGGACGAGCGCGCCATCATGGGCGCGCTGCTGGGCGAGCCGCTCGAGCTGGTGAAGTGCGAGACCTCCGACGTGCTGGTGCCCGCGCACGCCGAGCTCGTGCTGGAGGGCGAGATCCTGCCGGCCGCGCGCACGCCCGAGGGGCCGTTCGGCGAGTTCACCGGCTACAGCCTGGGCGAGCGGCAGCGGGAGATCGTGCGCTACACGGCCATCACGCACCGGCGCGACGCGATGTTCCAGGACATCACGGTGGCCCACCTCGATCACATGCTGCTCTCGACCATCCCCATGGAGGCCAACCTCTACCGCGCCGTGCGAGCGATGATTCCCTCCGTCAAGGCCGTGCGCGTCCCCTCGCCCTTCACCTGCTACGTCTCCATCGAGCAGCGGCTGCCGGGCCAGGCCAAGAACGCGATGATGGCGGTCTTCGGCGCCGACCTCTACATGAAGCGCGTGGTCGTGGTGGACCACGACGTGGACGTGTTCGACGATCGCCAGGTCAACTGGGCGCTGGCCACGCGCTGCCAGCCGGACCGCGACATCACCATCATCACCCACGCGCGCGGCTCCGATCTCGATCCGTCCACCCGCGAGGATGGCTACACGGCCAAGTGGGGCGTGGACGCCACCGCCAAGCCGTCGGTGGCCGCCTTCACGCCGCGCCACCGCGTGCCGCCGGACGTGTGGCAGCGGCTGCGGCTCGAGGACTACCTGGGCTGACATGCCGTGAGCCGTAATTTCGCCGACCTCGTCCAGGAGGTCGCGACCCGCCGTCCTACCCACCACGCGCTGCGCTGGGATGGCGGCGCCATGACGTACCGCTCGCTCATCAGCGCCGCCGTGGACTTCGCGCAGGCGCTCGAGCGGCGCCATGGCTTCGTGCCGGGCCAGCGGCTCGCGCTGGCGATCTCGAACCGGCCCGAGTTCGTGGCGGCGGTGCTGGCGGGGTTCATGCTGGACGCCACCGTGGCGCCGCTCGACGTGCTGCTCAAGCCGGAGGAGCGCGCCAGCATTCTCTCCGATCTGCGGGCCGCGGTGCTCGTGGACGGCGCTGGCGTCGTGCGGTTGCCCGACCCGGCGCCGCCCTCGCCTGATGCCCCGCCCGTGGTCCTCTACACCTCCGGCAGCACCGGACGGCCCAAGGGCGCGATGCTCTCGCACGCGGCGCTCGAGTTCGCCAACCGGATGTGGGGGGGACCCGTGATCGGCCTCGTCGAGAGCGACGTGCTGCTGGCGGCGCTGCCCCTGACCCACGCCTTCGGGTTCAATGGCGCGATGCTGGCGCCACTGCTGGCCGGCGTCACCGTGCGCCTCGTCGAGCGCTTCGTGGCCGAGCGCGTGGCGGAGATCATCGCGCGCGAGCCGGTGAGCGTGCTGCCGGGTGTCGCCACGATGTTCCAGCGGCTGCTCGACGTGCCCGGCTTCGCGGGCGGCCGCCGACTGCGCCTGGGCGTGTCGGGCGCGGCGCCGTGCCCGTGGGAGGTCGCCGAGGCGTGGCGTGCGCGCACCGGCACGCGCATCGTGCGCGGCTACGGCTCGACCGAGCTCTTCCGGCCGATCTCGTTCCTGGCCGGCGATCCGACCGAGCATCCCGAATGCGTCGGCCGCCCGGTGCCGGGCGTGGAGATCCGCGTGGTGGCCGAGGACGGCCGCGCGCTCGCGCCCGAGGAGACCGGCGAGCTGTGGATCCGCACGCCGGCGGTGATGGACGGGTACCTCGACAATCCCGAGGAGACGCGCGCGGTGCTCGTGGACGGCTGGTTCCGGACCGGCGACCTCGCACGCGTGAACGCCGAGGGCTACGTGACGATCGTGGGCCGCGAGCGCGAGCGCATCAAGCGCGGCGGCTACTCGGTCTTCCCGGCCGAGGTGGAGGCGGTGCTGCTCGCCCATCCGGAGGTGGCCGAGGCGGCGGTGACCGCGATGCCCGATGCGACGCTGGGCGAGGAGGTCGCGGCCTTCGTGGCGCTGCGCCCCGGCGCCGCTGCCGACGCCGAGGCGCTCATCGCGTGGTGTCGCGAGCGGCTGGCCGCCTTCAAGTACCCGCGGCGCGTGACGCTCGTGAACGCGCTGCCGCGCAGCGCGACGGGCAAGGTGCTGAAGGCGAAGCTCGTCTGAGCCTCACTTCTCCCGCTTGTAGACGATCTTCTTGGTCCCGCCCTCGCAGCTGCCGATGACCTTCTGGTCCTTGACGTCGTCGTTGGCCACGATGTCGAGCGTGTAGTTCTCGACCCCGTTGGCCTTCAGCTTGGCCTCGATCTCCGACTTCAGCTCCTCGCACGGCTTCGCGGCAAACGCAGGCGTCGCGAGCATCAAGAGCAGAGCCGCCGCAGCAATTGTCCTCATGGTGTGCCCCCTCGAGGTTGACCGACGCCCTGGGCGATGATGCCCTCCCACGCGGGCGTGCGCGTGGCGAAGGGTGGCTCCACGGTCGGGCCCTCACCGGCGATCGTCGTGCGGCGCATGACGCGCTTGTGGCGCTCGGCATCCCACGGGCGGCCGCGGTGCAGCACGCAGCGGTTGTCCCACATGACCAGGTCCCACCGCGTCCAGCGGTGCCGCAGCACGCACTCCGCTCGCGTCGTGTGGACGAGCAGGTCGTCGAGCAGCCGGCGTGACTCGCCGTGCTCCATGCCCTCGATGTACCAGGCGTGCGAGCCGATGTAGATGCCCTTGCGCCCGTTCACCGGGTTGACACGCACGAGCGCCTGGCGGACCGGCGCCAGCTCGCGCTCGTGCTCGGGATCGAACAGGCCCCTGGCGATCGTGCTCCGCGAGTACAGGATGCTGTGCACGACCACGCGCTCCTCCAGCCGCCGGCGCGTGGCTTCCGGCAGCGTGTCCCACGCGTGCCGCATGCTCACGAACTCGGTCTCGCCGCCCGCCGGCGGCACCTCGCGGCCGGAGAGCAGCGAGGCCATGGCCGGCACGGGCTTGAACGAGCTGTCGGTGTGCCAGAGCTGGTTGCCGGACTGGTACAGCATGCGGCGATCGCCCCAGCCCATCAGCCGCTCGTCGTGGTCGGGATCCACGTTCGAGAGATCGACGAGCTTGGGATGCAGGCGGTTCTCCTTGCCGGTGGCCTTGAGCGTCTCCTCGAGGGGGCCGAAGCGCTCGGTGAACGCCATCTGCTCCTCGTCGGTGAGCCGCTGGTCGTGGAAGACCAGCACGGAGTACTGCTGGAACGCGTCGAAGACCTGCTTGAACGTGGCGCCGTCCATGGCCTTCAGCTCGACGCCCGCGACCTCCGCCCCCAGATGTGGATGCAGCGGCGTGACCTTCATCAACGGCCTCCATCCGCGACGCGAACACCCTTCAAGCGGGCACCCTCGATGGCGCGCCGCACGACGTCTGTCCGCTTCGCCTCGTCGAGGATCTCCGTCAGCCTCGCGCGCGCCTCCGGCGACCGACCCTTGGGCACGGCCACGGCCATCCGCACGCTCACGAAGGCGCCCGGCAGGATCGTCGCGCCCGGCACGGCATCGGCGACGGCCTGCACGTTCTCGGCATTCGATCCGAACACGTCCGCGCGGCCCTCCCGGACCGCCTCGATCACCGCCTCACGGCTCGGCAGCGGCACCAGCACCGCCGCCTTCAGCGAGCGCGCCAGGAACCGATGCGGCGCCCCGCCGTCGATCACCGCGATCTTGACGCCGGCCCGATCGACCTGGCCGGCGTCGGCCAGCGTGCGCCCCGGCGCCGCCACGTAGAGATTGTCCACCAGGATGACGTCGGGGCTGAAATCGACGGCATCGCCGCCGATGTCCCGCGGCCCGATGGCGACATCCCACTGGTGCTTGCCGAAGCTCTCGCGGTACTGGGACGGCCCCGCGTAGATCACGGGCTCCATCGCGACGCGGAGCTTGCCGGCCACGAACGTGCCGACGTCGATCGCGACGCCGCCGAGACTGCCATCCGGCTTCTTCACGACGAGGACCGGGTTCGAGCCGATCATGGCCACGCGCAGGCGGCCGTGCGGCGCGATCTCGCGGCCGAGGGACGGCGGGGGGCCGGTCGTCTGGGGAGTGCAGCCCGTGGCCAGCAGCAGGCCGAGTGCGGCCGTCAGCGCCCGAGAGACGCGAGTCATGACACGATGCCTTCCGTCGCTGCGCAGCATAGCCACGGAGGCCGCACGAGGCAAGCGGCGAGCAGGCCGTCCTCGACTAGAAATAGACCCAGCGCTTCACGTCGTAGACGCGGCTGCGCGCCGGGCCGGGACCTTCGACGGAGACACGGACGCGGCGCGGGCCGATCACGTCGTGCCGGGCGCTGTTGTGGGCGCCCTCGAAGCCATCCAGACGACGCACCAGGAGCAGTCCGCGCGCGAGCCGCCGCTCGTGACGGACGGAGATGCCCTCGTTGCCGCACGGCAGCCCGCAGTCGCTGCGATAGATGGCGATGCGCCCGCCGTCCACGGGCACCGCGGCCACGCGCTGGAACGAGCGGTCGCGGCCGTGGTCGCCGCGGACGCTCATGAGGTGCATGACGACCATCGGTCCCATGATGAGCGTGTAGCCGATGGGCAGGGCCAGGAGCATCGTGACCGCGACGCGCCGCCACTTCTGCAGCCGCCTGAGCGTCAGGCCGAGCGCCACCCAGGGCAGCGCGTAGGCGGCGAGCACCCATATCGCGTTCTGCGTCGGGGACTCCAGGCGCAGCACGGGGAACCACTCGTTGGCGACGATCGCGCCCCACGCCAGCAGCAGCACGAAAATCAATCCCATGGCCGTCATACGGCGATTATCGCCTTCACCCCGTCGGCCCCGACAAGCGTTGAATGTCGATTCCGACCACAACGTCCCGTCGTGCCTCGGTAGGCTCGCGGCCACGACGCGCAGCGTGGGCGACAACGCGCTGCGCCGCGCACGCGCGCGCCGGACGGGCGGCGCCGTCAGAACCCGACGCGGCCGCGAAGCATGTCGGCGAACATGCGGAAGTCGCCGGCCAGGCTGTAGAGCGGGTACTGGAAGGTGGCGGGCCGGTTGCGCTCGACGAAGAAGTGGCCGACCCAGGCGAAGCCGTAGCCGAAGACCGGCACCAGCGCCAGGAGCCCCCAGCGCGCGCTGACCACGGCGTAGATCAGCGTGAGCAGGACCAGCAGCGTGCCGGCGAAGTGGAGACGGCGCGTGCCGCTGCGGCTGTGCTCGGTCAGATAGAAAGGATAGAACTCGCGGAAGGTGCCGTACATCCTCGCCTCCTCAGAGTGGCCGGCGGCGACAGATCTGGTTGCCGATGAGCGTGGTGACCGTCTCGCCGCGCTGGTTCAGCGTCGTGAACAGGATCCGGACCATACCGCGGTCCGGCTTGGACGTCGACGGCCGCGTCTCCAGCACCTCGGCGACGACGCGCAGCGTGTCGCCGGGCCGCACTGGGACCTTCCAGCGAATCTCGTCGAGCCCCGGGGAGCCGAGGCTGCAAGCGGCGAGCACGCCGGTTTCGAAGAACAGCTTGAAGGCGATCCCGATGGTCTGCAGCCCGCTGGCGATGAGCCCGCCGTACACCGTGGCCTTGGCCGCCTCGGGATCGGTGTGGAACACCTGCGGATCGTAGAAGCGCGCGTACTCGACGATGAGCGCCTCGGTGAGCGTGAGCGTCGCGGACTCGAACCGGGCGCCCGGCGCGAAGTCCTCGAAGTAGCGCGCCCGGGCCGTGCTCACCGGCGGGGCGCCAGCGTGCGCAGCGCGTCGCCCAGCACCTGCCGCCGCCGCCCGGGATCCGCCTCCAGCGTGGACACCTGCAGGAACGCGGTGTCGATGCCGGCGTCGAGGTAGCGCTGCACGTGGGCGCGGATGTCGGCCATCGAGCCGCGCACGATCAGCTCCTGCATGACGCGCTCGGGGACGGCCGCCACGGCCGCCTTGCGGTCGTTGCGCTCCCACGCCTCCCACATGGGCCCCAGCGCGGGGCCGCGCCCGAGCCACTCCTGGTAGGCGCGATAGACCGGCACGTTGAGGTAGGCCGTGACGTGACGGCGCACGCCGACGTCGGCCTCGCCGCCGGGCGGATCGATGTTGACGAGCAGGCGCGCGGTGATCTCGACCGCGTCGGGATCGCGGCCGGCCCGCGCGGCCGCCTCCCGCACGAGCGCGACCACGCGCGGCACGTCGGTGGCCGCCAGCCAGTTGAGGATCACGCCGTCGCCGACCTCGCCCGCCACCTGCAGCATTCCCGGCCGCAGCGCCGCGACGTAGATCGGGATCGGCTCGGCCGGCGGACGGCCGAGGCGAAAGCCGTCCACGCTCAGCGTCTTGCCGCGGAACACCACGCGCTCGCCGGCGAAGGCCGCACGCAGAACGTGCGTCATCTCGCGCACGCGCGTGGCGGGCCGGACGAAGCGGCCACCGTTCCAGGCCTCCACGATCGGCTGCGAGCCGGCGCCGATCCCGAGGCAGAAGCGGCCGGGCGCGAGATCGGCCACCCCGGCCGCCGACATGGCGAGCGTGGCGGGACCGCGCGTGAACACGTTGGCGATGGCCGTGCCCAGGCGCAGCCGCGTCGCCGTGGCGACGGCGGCCAGGGGCGTGAAGCAGTCGAGGCCGTCGGCCTCGAACGACCACGCGTCGGTGTAGCCGAGCCGCTCGCCCTCGCGCGCCAGCTCGGGCAGCTCGGCCAGCGAGAAGCCGTCCACCGGCACGGAGAGCGCCCACCGCTTCGTCCGCGTCATCGCACGAGCTCCAGCACGTACTCCCCGATCCGCGCCCGGTCGGGGGCGTCAGGGGCCTGCGCCAGGTACTGCTCGAGCTCGGCGCGGGCGCGCACGACGTCCCGCATCGCGTAATAGAGCAGGCCGAGCTGGCGATGCGCCTCCGCCAGCGCCGGGTCGAGCGCGAGCGCACGCTCGTACGCCGCGCGCGCCTGCGCCAGCTCGACATCGCGCTCGGCCGTCGCGCTTGCGTGCTGGGCCTGGAGCCGGCGCAGCTCGCCCTGGTAGAGCTGCGCGCGCGCATCGTCGGGCCGCGCCGCGCTCACGCGCTCGAGCTGCTGCCGCGCGAGCTCGAACCGGCCCTGGCGGATGTCCTCGTAGGCGTTCTCGCGCACGACCGGCGGCAGGAGGCGCTCGAAGTCCTCGCTGCTGCGGAAGCGATTCGCGACCGCGGTGAACCGCAAGCCGAGCAGCGCGCGCGTCGTGCTGATCCGCTCGTCGAGCCGCCGCCGATTGCCGAAGAAGAAGATCTCGCGGGGGCCGGCCTCGCGCGCGCGCGCGGTCAGGCGGCGGAACATCGCCGGCGCTTCCCCGACGTCCCAGCCCGCGCGCGCCAGGCTCACGAGGCCGGCGGCGTCGGCGTCGCGCTCGCGCTCGCGGCCGTAGCCCGTGATCGCCGCGCGCGCGGTCACCGGCAGCCCGAGGGCGAAGATCGCCTGGGCCGTGCGGCTGCCGAGCGCGTCGCCCTGGAGCCGCGGCGCCAGCGGCTCGGGCTCGCCCGACTCCAGCGCGTCCCCCTGGACCACGTGGGCCAGCTCGTGGGCCAGCGCCGCCGCAAGCTGGGCCTCGTTGTCGGCGGCGGCGAGCAGGCCGGTGTGGACGATCACCTCGCCGGTGGGCGTGGCGAAGAGGTTCAGCGTGGGGTCGCGCAGGACGTGAAACGGCAGGCGCGCGCCGGTCAGGCGCTGGCCCAGCCCGCTCAGGTACACGGCGAGCGCGGGGTCGTCGTAGACGCTCACGCGCTGGAGCAGCGCGATCTCCTCGGTGTAGGCGCGCTCGCGGAGCACCGGCTCGCTGGCCCAGCGACGGGTCGCGCAGGCGGAGGCGAGGAGCGGGACGAGGACGAGCGCGAGGGCGACGGCGCGCCTCACGTCAGTTGCGTGAGCCGAGCTCCTGCCGTACCCGGCGCAGCTCGTGGCGGAAGGACTCGGCGTCCTGGGCGCTCGGGTAGCGGTTGAGGTAGGACTCCCACTCGGCCGCACCCTCCCACAGGCGCCCGGCCTTCACCAGCACCGTGCCGCGGTCGCGCAGGTGCGTGGGCGCGTCGGGATCGATCAGCAGCAGCCGCTCGATGACACCGAGCGCGCGGTCCCAGTCCTTCTGCTTGGCGTAGATGGTCTTGAGGTTGCGCAGCATGCGCACGACGATCTGGCGGCGCGAGCACGGCGTCCAGTGCGCTTCCTCGAGCTTCACGGGGCGCCCGACCGCGCGCGCCGCCACCTCGGCGGCGCTGGCCGGCGTCAGCACGGTCCCGCCGTGGAAGGGGTCGAGCAGGACCGAGCGGCCGCCGACGGCGGCGCTGACGATGAAGTGCCCCGGCAGCCCGACGCCCGCGATGTCGATCCCCACACGGCGGCCCACTTCCATCGTGAGCACCGACAGCGTGATCGGGATCCCGAGCTTGCGGTCGAGGACGTCGTTGAGGCAGGAGTTGCGCGGATCGTAGTACTCGCCGTCGTTGCCGCGAAAGCCCTCCTCCTCGAACAGGAAGCGCCGCAGCTTCTCGAGGGCGGCGGAATCCCCGTGGCGGCCCACGCCCACGCGCCCGGCCAGCGCGTCCAGGCGCTTCAGCTCGTGGGCTTCGTCGAGGTCCGGATGCTCGAGGCGGGCGACGGCCAGCGCGGCCCGGCCGAGATCGATCGCGCGGTCCGGCCCCTGGAGCAGCTCGACGAAAGCGTGGAGACCGGGGTCCATGAGGGGTTCAGCAGCCCGGGGCGTGATGGATGCCGGCCGTCGCGAGGGCCTTCTTCTGAAGCTCCTCGGCCAGCGCCAGCGTGCGGCGCGCCGCCACGGTCGCGGCCTGCTGCGCCTCCGACGTGGCAGCCAGCCGCAGCAGCAGCCGGCGGCCCAGCTCGTGGTGATAGCGCTCGTCGGGCTCGATCGTGTCGCGGTAGAGCGCCGCCGTGTCCTTGTCGCCGACCCGCTCGCAGAACTCGATGAACTGGCGGTTCTTCACCACCGCGATCGCCTCGCGCGTGAACTGCCCGGCCGCCACGCGCTCGGCGGTCGTGGTGAGCGTGTCGAGGTACTTGAAGAGCGGGCCGTAGCCGCCGGCCAGCGGATCGACGGCGCCGGCATCGATCCCGAGCTGGCCGAGCCGATCGGCGATGAGCCGGTAGTGCTTGGCCTCGTCGCCCACCTGCCGGGCCAGCGCCAGCTTCACCCCCACGTCGTCGGTGGTGACGAGCCAGCGGGCGGCGATCTCGGTGGCCTCGATCTCGTTCTTGAGCGCGACCTTGAGGAGATTGGGGACGTTGAGCGGCCCGTGCACCTCCGGCGTCAGCGTGGCGTCGGGCTCGAGACCCCGAAGCGCGGCCTGGTTCTCGGCGTCGAGCTGGGCGACGAACTCGGCGGCGGTCATGCCGCCACGCCGTCGCGCAGGAGCGCGGGCAGCTCCTGGGTCAGCGTCTCCTTCGTGACCACGCGCGTGCAGCGGCCGTGCAGCGGCTGCGTCTGCCGGGCCAGCGCATGCGTCGTGAAGCCGAGCACGGGCGGGGCGCCTCCGGCGTCGATCGAGGCCAGGATGGCGTCGTAGTCGAAGCCGCCGGTGAGGTCGAGCAGGACGAAGCGCGCGGGCTCGGCGAGCCGGGCGGTCAGCTCCTCGGGGGTGCGGGCGAAGACGAGGGGGACACCGGCCAGCCTGGCCGTCTCCCGGATGCGCGCCACGAAGAACAGATCGCGGACCACCGCGATCACCGCCGCCTCGCCGCTAGTCATTCTGCTCGCGGATCCCCAGCCAGTGCTTGTTCCACTCGGCAATGTGGCTGAGGGTCCGGAGGTCCCGCATGCGGTCGACGTAGACGATGCCGTTCAGGTGGTCGGTCTCGTGCTGGATGACGCGCGCGAAGAAGTCCTTGGCGTCCACTTCCTGCCGGTTGCCCTCGCGGTCGTGATACTCGAGACGTACCGCGGTGTAGCGCGGGACCATGCCGCGCATGTCGGGCACCGACAGGCAGCCCTCCCAGCCCTCCTCCATCTCGTCGGTCAAGGCGATCACCGCGGGATTGATGACGACGGTGAGCGGAATCGAGATGGCGTCGGGATAGCGCGGGTTGGCCTCGACCTCGATGACGGCGATCTGGGCCAGCTCGTGGACCTGGTTGCCGGCCAGGCCGGCCCCGTCGTACTCGTGCATCGTGTCGATCATGTCGTCGATCAGCCGCTGCACGGCCGGCGTGCGGAGCTGGTCCATGGGCACCGGCTGCGCCTTCATGCGCAGCACCGGATGGCCCAGCCGGGCGACCTTCAGGATGGCCATGACGAACGAAATTCTACCACGCGGGTCACGCGCTACTTCTTGTCCTCGACCCGTCCCACCTTGCGCACGCCGGCGGCCAGGCGCCGCGCGTCGGCGTCGAAGAACTTCTGGAATTCCTCGCCCTGCTTGAACACGATGGGCGTCTCCAGCTTGTCCATCGCGCCCTTGAACTCGGGCTCGCCGACGGCGACGCGCAGCGTCTCGCGGAGCTTGGCCAGGACGGGCTCTGGCGTCCCCTTGGGGGCGAAGACGCCGGCCCAGATGTAGAACTCGGCGTCGGGATAGCCCAGCTCCTTGAACGTCGGCACGTCCGGCAGCGCGGCCACGCGCTTGTCGCCCCAGCCGGCCAGCGCGCGCAGCTTGCCGGACTTGAGATGCGGCAGCACCACCGCCGGCCCCGAGGCCAGCGCGTCCACGTGGCCGCCGAGGATCGCCGTCAGCGCGGGCCCGGCGCCGGGCGTGGGAATGTGGCGCAGCCTGATGCCGGCCGCGTGCGAGAGCAGCTCCATGGCCATGTGCAGCGTGCCGTAGATCCCGGACGACGAGTACGAGATCTGGCCGGGGCGCTTCCTGGCGTCCTCGATGAAGTCCTTGGCCGTCTTCCACGGCTTGTCGGCGGGGACCACGAGGATCGTGGGGTCGGCGGAGATGAGCGCGATCGGCGCGAACTGGTCCACGGTGAACGCGGGCGGACGATCGAAGACCTTGTCCGCCTCGGGGATGATGGAGATCGACGACAGCGCGAGCAGGAGCGTGTAGCCGTCCGGCTTGCTGGCCGCGACGTACTGCATGCCGACCGCCCCGGCCGCGCCGGTCTTGTTCACCACGCCGACCGGGTTCCTGAGCACCTTCTCCATCGCCGCCGCCACCGGCCGCGCCGTCAGATCCGCCACCCCGCCCGGCGGGAACGGCGCCACCAGCGTGATCGGCCGCGACGGGTACGCCTCCTGCGCCATGGCCGCCAGCGGCGTGACGAGGGCCAGCAGCGTGAAGAGCGTGACGACCCCTTGTCTCATTGAGCTTCCCCCTTTTCGGCCAGGGCGAGCTTCGCCCGCCAGTCGAGGCCACGGCGCACGAAGCTGTAGAGGTTCAGCAGCACGAGCGCGGCGCCCGCGGCCAGCAGGGTGGCGGCGATCGGGCGCTGCACGAAGATCCCGTAGTGGCCGTCGGACATGGCCAGCGACTGCCGCAGGCTCAGCTCGAGCAGCGGCGCCAGGACGACGCCGAGCACCACCGGCGCCGTCTCGAAGTCGAGCTTGCGCAGAAGCCAGCCGAGCAGGCCCGTGACGAGCATGATCCACACGTCCACCACGCTGTTGTTCACCGCGTACACGCCGAGCGTGGCGAAGATCAGGATGGCCGGGTAGAGGTACGGGTACGGCACGCGCAGGATGTTCACGAAGAGCCCGACCAGCGGCAGGTTCAGGATCAGCAGCATCACGTTGCCGACGTACATGGAGGCGATGAAGCCCCAGAAGAGCTGCGGCTGCTGCTGGATCAGCAGCGGGCCCGGCGCCACGCCGTGCACCATGATCGCCGCCAGCATGACGGCGGGGATCGGCCCCGACGGCACGCCGAGCGCCAGCATCGGCACCATCGCCCCCGACGTCGCCGAGTTGTTGGCCGACTCCGGGCCCGCCACGCCGGCCACGGCGCCGTGGCCGAACTGCTCGGGATGCCGCGACCAGCGCTTCTCCACCGCATAGGAGACGAAGCTGGCGATGATGTGCGCCGAGCCCGGCAAGATGCCGATCAGGAACCCCAGCACGGTGCCGCGCGCGATGGGCCAGCCCGACTCGCGCCACTCCTGCCGCGTGGGCAGGAGCTCGCGCATGCGCGGCTTGATGACCTCGGGCGGCGCCGGCTGGCCCGCGCTCGCCAGGATCTCGGCGACGCCGAAGAGGCCCACCGCGACGGGCACCACGCCGAGGCCATCACCGAGCTCGACCACGCCGTAGGCGTAGCGGAAGTAGCCCGTCATCTGGTCGATGCCGACCATGCCGAGCAGCAGGCCGAGGGCGGCCATCGCCAGCGACTTCACCATCGAGCCGGAGGACATGTAGGCGAGCACCAGCAGGCCGAGGACGTAGAGCGCCGTGTACTCGGGCGGGCCGAACCGCAGCGCGAAGGTGGCCAGCGGGGGCGCCAGCGCCATGAGGCCGACGATGCTGCCCGTCCCCGCGACGTAGGAGCCGACCGCGGCGATGGCCAGCGCAGCACCCGCCCGGCCCTTGCGGGCCATCGCGTAGCCGTCGATGCACGTCATCACCGAGGCCGCCTCGCCGGGGATGCGCATGAGGATCGACGTGGTGGAGCCGCCGTACATCGCGCCGTAATAGATGCCGGCCAGCATGACGATCGCGCGGGTGGCGTCGAGCCCGAAGGTGGCCGGCAGCAGCAGGCTAATGCCGGCCAGCGGCCCCACCCCGGGCAGCACGCCGACGAGCGTGCCGATGACGCAGCCCACGAACGCATAGAAGAGGATCGGCGGCGACAGCGCCACCGAGAAGCCCGCCCCGAGATTGCCGAGCGTCTCCAGCATCAGAGCCCGAACGCGCCGCGCGGAAGCTGCACGCGCAGCAGCGTGTCGAAGAGATAGTGGGTGCCCACCGCGATCGACGCGGCGACGACGAGCGCGGTCACCAGGCTCTTGCGCTCGATGCCGACCAGCAGGAACGCGCAGGCGAGCGACATCGTCAGGCGATACCCGAGCCGCTCGAGCCCGAGCGCGATGAACGCGCAGACGGCCAGTATCGCCACGGCGTGCCGCCACTCGCCCCAGCCGACGGCGCCCAGGCGCGGCGCGCGCGCGCCCTGCGCGGCGATCAGCACACCGGAGACGACCAGCGCGCCGGCGAGCAGCGCCGGCACGTACGCGGGGCCCGGCATCGCCATCGTGCCGAGCGGCAGCCGCAGCCGCCAGCTCTCTTCGAGAATGATCAGCGCGAACAGCGCGAGGCCGATCCCGGCGACGCGATCAGTCGTCATGGCGCGGCGATCCTGGCCCAGATGCGCGCGGGCGTGAGCGGCATGTCCAGGTGGGTGACGCCCAGCGAGCCCAGCGCGTCGACGACCGCGTTGACGACGGCCGGCGGCAGGCCGATCGTGCCCGCCTCGCCGAGCCCCTTGGCGCCGAGCGGGTTGAACGGCGATGGCGTGTCGTGGTGCAGGATCTCGGCGACCGGCACGTCGTCGGCGCGCGGCAGCGCGTAGTCCATCAGCGTGCCGGTCAGCAAGTGGCCGTCCGCGTCGAACTGGATGGCCTCCATCACGATCTGGCCCCAGGCCTGCGCCAGCGAGCCCTCGAGCTGGCCGTCGGCCAGCAAGGGATTGACGATCGTCCCGGCGTCGTCCACCCACACGACGCGCTCGGGCACGACGACGCCCGTCTCGCGCTCCACGCGCACGGCGACGACGAAGGCGCCCGAGCTCCACACCTCGCCCGGCGCCTCGAAGAATCGCGTCGCCTCCAGTCCCGGCTCGAGACCGGCCGGCAGCGCGCCCATCCGGTACGCCACGTCGGCGACCGCGCGCCACGGCACCGTGCGGTCGGCGGCGCCCACGACGTGAAAGCCACCCGGCACGGCGAGCACGTCGGCGACGGCAGCCTCGAGCATCGCGGCGGCGATCCGGCGTCCCTTGTCGCGCACGTCCTTCGAGGCGAGCGCGAGCGCGCCGCCGCCGAGCGCCGTGCTGCGGCTGCCCGCCGTGCCCGAGCCCTGCGGCGCGCCGGCCGTGTCGCCGTGGCGGACGGTGACCTGGTCGGGCTCGACGCCGAGATGCTCGGCGACGACCTGCGCGAACGTCGTCTCGTGCCCCTGCCCGTGCGGGCTCGAGCCCGTGATCGCCGTCACCGCCCCCGTGCGCTCCATGCGCACCACGCCGCTCTCCCAGCCGAGCGCCGCCGGCTCGACGTAGAGCGAGAGCCCGACGCCCACCAGCTCGCCACGCCGGCGGCGCTCGGCCTGGGCGCGGCGCAGCGCGGAATAATCCGCGGCCTCCAGCGCGCGCTCGAGCACGGCGCGATAGTCGCCCGAGTCGTAAATCTGGCCCGTGGCGGTCGTGTAGGGAAACGCCGTCGCGGGAATCAGGTTGCGGCGGCGGATCTCGGCGGGATCGATGCCGAGCGCGCGGGCGGCCTCGTCCATCAAGCGCTCGATGAGGAACGCCGCCTCCGGCCGGCCGGCGCCGCGATAGGCGCCCACGGGCGGCGTGGTGGTGAACGCGCCCGTCACCTGGATGTCCACGTCGCGCACCGTGTAGGCGCCGGGCAGGCAGCGCGCGTGGTTGCGCGGGTTCGTGCACGCGGAGAACGACAGGTACGCGCCCAGCGGCGCCTCGATGCGCGCGCTGAGGCCGCGGATGCGTCCCTCCCCGTCGAGCGCGAGCCGCCCCCGCGAGCGCGCGCCGCGCGAGTGCTGCGTGGTGACGAGGTCTTCCTGGCGCGTGGAGATCCACTTCACCGGCCGTCGCAGGCGGCGCGCGAGCCAGGCAACCAGCGGCTCTTCGCGGTAGGGCCCGCCCTTGACGCCGAAGCCGCCCCCGACGTCGGGGGCGATGACGCGCACGCGGCCCTCATCGAGGCCGAGCATCCGGGCCAGCTCGGAGCGGACGCGGAAGGGCGCCTGCGTGGACGTCCACACGGTCAGCGACTCCGTCAGGTCGTCCCACGCGGCGAGGGCGCAACGCGGCTCCATCGGCACGCCGGCGATCAGGTTCTGCTCGACCGTCAGCTCGACGACCTTGGCCGCGCCGGCGAACGCGCCGTCGGGATTGCCGGCGCGCCACGTCTGGCCGAGCGAGCGGTTGCCCGGCGCGTCGTCCCAGATCTTCGGCGCCGCGGCCGCGAGGGCGGCCGGCGCCGTCGCCACCCCGGGCCCGGCCTCGTACTTCACGTGGACGAGCGCCACGCCGTCCCACGCCGCCTCCGGCGACTCGGCGACGACAGCCGCCACCGGCGTGCCCTGGGCGTGCACGCGCTCGGCGGCCAGCAGCGGCGCCGCTTTCACGATCATGTCGCGGAACAGGCGGTTGACGGGCAGCGGCTCGGTCACGTCGAGGTCGGCCGCGGTGAGGACGGCCACCACGCCGGCGACGCGCCGCGCCCGCGCGACGTCCACCGACACCACGCGCGCATGAGCATGCGGGCTGCGCACGAGCGCGAGATGGAGGAGCCCGGCCGGCTGGAGGTCATCGACGAAGCGCCCGCGCCCCGTGAGCAGCGGCGCGTCCTCGCGCCGCCGGAGCGGCTTCCCGATCCAGCTTTTTTCTAATGGGGGCGACATTCTAAATGGGGGCCCCGACATGGCCCCCATACCCCCAAATGCTCGGCGGCGCCCCGGCAAAGCCGGGGCGCCCCTCGATATCCCGCTCGATACGCGTTCACGCCGGGCCCAGGAAACGTGTCGCGGCGATCCCCTCGATCTGGGCGATTGCGGCCGTGGGCAGGTTTGCCTCGGCCAGTGCGGCGACGGGGTCGTCGCTGCCCATGTCGAAGGGGTAGTCGCTGCCGATCACCACGCGGTCGGCGCCGAACTGCTCGACGATGAAGCGCAGATTGGCGGCGCTGAGCGTGAGCGAGTCGAAGTAGAGCCGCCGGGCGTACTCGCGCGGCGGCCTGGGGATGGCCGCCGGGCCTTCCGGCCGCACCTTCCAGCCGTGATCGAGCCGTGCCAGCGTGAAGGGAAAGGCGCCGCCGCCGTGCGCGAAGCAGAGACGCAGCGCCGGCAGCCGCTCGAGCACCCCACCGAAGATCAGCTTGGAAATGGCCAGCGCCGTCTCGAGCGGGTTGCCGACGATCAGCGGGAAGTAATACTTCGTCAGCCGGTCCTGGCCGACGAGGGGACTCGCCGGATGTACGAAGACGGCGACGTCGAGGTCGGCGCACGCCTCGAAGAATGCAAACAGGACGGGATCGTCGAAGTCGCGGCCGGCCGGGCAGGAGCCGATCTCGACGGCGCGAAGGCCCAGGCGCTCGCGGCAGTGGCGCAGCTCCTTGACGGCGAGATCCGTGTCCTGGAGCGGCACCGTGGCCATCCCGACGAAGCGCGCCGGATGGCGCGCCGCCACCGCGGCCACGTTCTCGTTCTGCAGCCGCGCGAAGGCCGCGTTGGCGCGCGCATCGGCCCAGTAACAGAACATCACGGGCGGCGGCGAGAGGGCCTGGCGGTCGATGCCGAGCCGGTCCATGTCCTCGATGCGCCGCGCGGGGCTCCACGAGCGGTCGTCGATGTCGCGGAAGAACGTGTCGCCGGTCATGATCGTGGCGCGGCAGGCATCCTTGCGCACCAGGCGCGGCCACGGCGCGCCGCCGAAGCGCGCGGCCCAGTCCTCCCAGCCCTCGGGGACGACGTGGGTGTGGAGATCGATCCGCACGCCTACTTGTCCTCGACCTTGCCGATGCGCTTCACCACCTCGGCCAGGGTGTGCGCGTCCTTGTCCCAGAACGCCTTGAACTCGTCGGCGTCCTGGTACGCGATCGGGGTCTGCGCCTTCTCCATGGCCGATCTGAACTCGGGGTCCTGCACGGACTGGCGGACAGCGTCGCGCAGCGCCTTCACCGTGGCCGCCGGCGTGCCCCTGGGCGTGAACAGGCCCGCCCACAGGTAGTACTCGACGTCGTAGCCGAGCTCCTTGAGCGTGGGCACGTCGGGAAACGCCGCCAGCCGAGTCGCGCCCCACGTGGCCAGCACGCGCATCTTGCCGGCCTTGGCGTGGGGCAGCGCCAGTGCCGGCGGCGAGGCCCAGAGCGCGGCGTGCTTGCCGAGCACCGCGGTCGTGGCCGGGCCGCCGCCCGTCGTCGGCAGGTGGCGCATCTTCAGCCCGCCGCCGGCCTGCAGCAGCATCTCCAGCGGCACGTGCGAGGCGCCGTAGATTCCGGACGAGGCGTAGGTGATCTCGCCGGGCCGTTTGCGCGCGTCGTCGAGCAGCTCCTTGACCGACTTCCACGGCAGCTCGGCGTTGACCGCGAGCACCGGGGGATCGGCGTTGAGGCGCGCGATGCCGACGAACTGGTCGCGCGTGTAGGCCGGCTTCTGGCCGAAGAGCGCGTCGCGCTCGGGCAGGAGCGAGATGCTGACCAGGCCCAGCAGCAGCGTGTAGCCGTCGGGCTTGGCGATCGCCACCGACTGCGCGCCGACCCCACCCCCCGCCCCGGCCTTGTTGCTGACGACCACGGGCTGCTTGACCAGCCGCTCCATCGCGGCGGCGAGCGGCCGGGCCGTGAGGTCGGCGATGCCGCCCGGCGGGAACGGCACCACGATCGTGAGCGGCCGCGAGGGATAGGGCTCGTCGGCGGCGGCCACGGGCGCGGCGGACAGCAGGGCGAGCGCGAGCAGCACGGCGCGGAGCGCTGTCATGCGGCTCTCAGTACGCTGCAGGAGGCCACTGTGTCAACCCGACGGACGCGAGCGCGAGACCGTGTCAGGGCTCGGCGCGGTAGCCGATCAGCTCGAGCAGGTTGCCGTCGGGATCCAGGAAGTAGAGGCACTCGTGGTCGCCCCAGTCGATCGGGGCGTGGTGCGGGATGTCGCGCTCGGCGAAGAAGCGCTGCGCACCCTGGTAGTCGTCCCACGAGACCTCGAACGCGTGGTGACTCTTCCCGAGCGGGTTCTTGACCTGGTCGAGGCCGCCTGGCGTGCGCTCCGGCTTGAGGAAGAGCGCGCAGCTTCCCTCGCCGTACGAGAGCAGGACCTGGTCGTCGAGACGCATCCGCACGGTCATCCCGAGCACGCCCGTATAGAAGCGCTCGGCGCGCGCCAGCTCGGCCACGTCCACCCCGAAATGATCGAGCCGCCGGACCCGCATGCGCCCAAGGATAGCGCGCAACGGGACACAGCGGCTCGAAACGAACTAGGAGCGCGCCCTAGCGGTTCTCGGCGCCCTGATGCTGCTTGCCACCCTGCTGCTGCTCACGGCCGGGCATCTGCTGGCCACCCTGGTGCTGGTCCTGCTTCTGCTGGTCCTGCTTCTGCTCGCCCTGCTTGCCGCCCTGCTGCTCCTTGTCGAGCTGCACGGGCTGCCCGCTCTCCTGCTCGTCCTTGTTGTCCTGCCGGTTCTGCTTCTGGTCCATTGCTCTCGCACTCCTTTCGCCGGCCGAGACCTCGTTGTCCCAGACGACTTTGCACGCCAGAGGAATGGTGCAACCAATGTGCCCGCCACCACCGACGCCAGGCTTTTGAAAGAAAGCGAACCGGCGGCGCGGCGATCAGCCCGAGGCGCCGGCGCCGGGGTCCCCGGAGACTGCACCGTGCGTGGCTTCGAGCCGCGCCAGCGCCCAGGCCGCGGCTGCGCGCACGCCCGGGTCGGGATCGTCGAGCGCGCGGCGCAGAGCCGGCTCGGCCGCGCCGTCCCCGCGGTTGCCGAGCACGAGGGCGGCGTTGCGCGCCAGACCCGCGCGCTTGGCGCGGAAGATGGCGGTGCCGCGGAAGCGCGCGCGAAAGGTGGCGTCGTCCATGGCCAGCAGGACCTCCAGCGACTCCAGCGGTCCGTGCGGCGCCAGCGCGGGCTCGCGCGCGAGCGGGACCTTGCGATTCCACGGACAGACGTCCTGGCAGACGTCGCAGCCGAAGAGCCAGTCGCGCATGTGCGGCTTCCACGCGTCCGGCACGTCCCCCCGGTGCTCGATCGTGAGGTAGGCGAGACAGCGCCGCGCGTCGAGGACCCACGGCGCCACGAACGCATCCGTCGGACACGCCTCCAGGCACGCCGTGCAGGTGCCGCAGTGATCGGCCACCGGTCCGTCGGGGACAAGCTCGGCCGTCGTGAGCACGGTGCCGATGAAGAAGTAGGAGCCGGCGCGCGGCGCGATCAGGTTCGTGTTCTTGCCGATCCAGCCGAGCCCCGCCGACGCCGCAAGGTCGCGCTCGAGCACGGCGCTGGTGTCCAGCGAGGCCCGGCAGCCGGCGCCGGCCGTCTCGCTCAGGAAGTCCCGGAGGACGTGGAGCCGGGGCCGCATCACCTCGTGATAGTCGGCGCCCCGTGCGTAGCGCGAGACGGCCTCCCAGCTCGGATCGTCGGCGCGCGGTCCGTAGTGGAGGGCGACGACGACCGCCGAGCGTACCCCCGGCAGCAGCCGCGCGGGCTCCAGCCGCTCCGCGCGCGTCTCCTCGATCCAGTCCATGCCCTCGCCGTAGCCGGCATCGAGCCAGCGCTGGAACTCCGCGGCGTGCTGAAGGGCCCCCACGTGGCCGACGGCCACGCGATCGAAGCCCAGCTCCAATGCTCGCGCCTTGACGATTCCGGTGAGCGCCAGCGCCGTGAGCTGCATATGGCGCATCGTAACGTGAGATCGGAGGCCACGCTCCGGGGGGTTGGGTATACCGGTGGCGTCATTTTTGCGTCTGAGGGCACCTCGAGAGTCCTCGATACCGATGCGAAAGCGCGCAGAACGGCACATTCGAAAGTTCATCGGCCAGCGTTTGCGCGCGCTTCGCAAGGAGCGCGGGCTCACGCAGGACAAGCTCGGGGAGCTCTCGGGGCTCAGTGGGAAGTTCATCGGCGAGGTCGAGCGCGGCCAGAAGAGTATCTCCATTGACAGTCTGTACGCTGTCGCTGTCGCCCTGCAGACACCACTGCCGTCCCTGGTCGACGTCCGGGTCGGCGAGCAGACCATCCCCCCCTCCGAGGACGTCGAGCGGATCTACGCCCTGATGGCCGGCCCGCATCGGCAGGAAGAGATCCGGCGCGCCTACAACGTCCTGCGCGCCATGTTCGGCAAGGTCTCATAGGGGCGCACAGCGGGCCGCCGGGGGGGCACCTCTAGGGGATGCCCTGCCAGTCGTCCGCAGTGTCCGCGTCGCGCCGCAGCCCACCGGGAATCGCCGCCAGCTTCGGGACGGGCGCCGTCCAGCGCCGTCGGCGCCGCTCCTGGCGCTTCGCGGGCAGCATGAGCGCGGCGAGCATCAGGCGGCTCAGACCGTTCGTCAGCAGCGTCACGAGGGCACGGCTGGCCCGCTGCCCCGACGCGGTCGAGCGCATGTTGCTGTCGAGCAGCGCCGGCGCGCCGAAGCGATGAGCGATCTCCGCCCACGCGCGCTCGCACGCTTCCTCGACATGTTTGCGCACGATCGCCGTCACGTGGCGCTGCAGCAGTCGTCCACGCGCCTGACCCGGGGCCTGCAACACGCGTAGCACCGGCCGTTTCGTCGGCATACCCCTGAAGGGGAGCAACCCCTGTACCAGGGTGAGCGATGCGCACAACGTCGCGCAGAACCGGACGTTTTCGAGGAGTGTCGGCATGCGGACGCTCGCGGGAATGAGTGAATTCTGATCGAAGGGGAAGGCGCGCGCGAAACTTTCACCCGCTCGCAGCGCGTCAGACGCGGCGCGCCTTCACGCTCAGATGGCTGCGCGTGAGCGTGCGCCCGCCGTCTTCGAGAAACTTCATGTAATTGAACCAGCGCCCGTCGGCGCGCCAGCGCTCCTCGAGCCCGATCGCCGCGGCCAGCGCCTCTTCCACGCTGGCGAAGCGCTGCACCTCGCGCTCGACCTCGAGGTGCTCGACGCTGAAGTCGCACTCGGTCAGCTCGCCGCGCAGCCGCGCTTCGTCGTAGGCGAAGCGCGAGGCGCGCCCGGTCTCGCGCCACTGGTCGGTGTGAAAGGCCACGAGGGCGAGCACGCGCCCGGGCGCCAGCGACTTGCTCGCGTTCTCGATGATGTCGTCCGAGACGCAGAGATGCGCCACGATGAGGTCGGGGTTTTCCCAGCCGGCCGCGATCTCGAAATAGTCGCCGCGCTTGTCGGCGTCACACTCGATGAATTCGACGTTGGCCAGCGAGGCGGCCGCCGCGCGCTGCCGTCCCAGCGCCAGCGCGCCTGCGTCACGATCGATACCCACCACGCGCCGACACAACGGCCCCAGCGCCAGCGCGAGCCGCCCACTCCCCGTTCCAACATCGAGCACGTCGAGATCCGCGAGCGGCTCGTCGGTGAGCAGCCGCCAGAACGTCGGACTGACACCTGGCGGCGCGGCAACCGCCACTTCGGCCTCCGCTCAGCTCGTCACGGCCCCGTCCGAAGCACTCGAGACCAGGCGTGCGTACTTGGCCATCACACCGGTTGTGTAGCGCGGCTTGGGCTGCTTCACGGCCTTCAGCCGCTTCTTCAGCTCGGCGGCCGAGATCTCGACGTCGAGCCGGCGCTTCTTGATGTCGATGACGATCGTGTCGCCGGTCTTGAGCGCAGCGATCGGCCCGCCGTCGGCCGCCTCGGGCGTCACGTGGCCGATCATGAAGCCGTGGGTGGCGCCGGAAAACCGCCCGTCCGTCATGAGCGCCACGGTGTCACCGAGGCCGGCGCCCTGGATGGCCCCCGTCACGTGCAGCATCTCGCGCATGCCGGGACCGCCCTTCGGGCCCTCCCAGCGGATGACCACGACGTCGTTCGGCTTGATCTTGCCGGCCTTGACGGCGGCGAAGGCGTCTTCCTCGCGCTCGAACACGCGCGCCGGACCGCGGTGCACGTCCTTCTTCTGGCCGGACACCTTGGCGACGCAGCCGTCGGGCGAGAGGTTGCCGCGCAGGATGACGAGGCCGCCCTCGGGCTTGATCGGCTGGTTCAGCCCGCGCACGACCTTCTGGCCCGGTGTCTCGCGCGCCGCGCGCGCCTCCTCGCCGATCGTGCGCCCGGTGACCGTCATCTCCTTCTCGTTCAGCAGGCCGGCGTCGAGCAGCCTCCGCGCCACCACGCCCATGCCACCCGCCTCGTACATCTCCGGCGCCGTGAACGAGCCCCACGGCTTCATGTCGGCCAGCAGCGGCGTCTTGCGGGAGATCGCGTCGAACTCGTCGATCGACAGCTTCACGCCCGCCTCGCGCGCCACGGCGAGCAGGTGGAGCACGCCGTTGGTGGAGCCGCCGGTGGCCATGATGCCGGCGATGGCGTTGTAGAGCGATTTCTTCGTGATGATCTGCCGGGGCGTCAACCCCTTGCGCAGGACGTCCATGGCCAGGCGGCCCGTCTGGTAGGCGATCTCCTCCTTGCGGGGGTCGGGCGCCGGCACGTCGTTGAAGCCCATCGGCGATACGCCGAGCATCGCGAAGGCCGTGGCCATCGTGTTGGCGGTGAACTGGCCGCCGCAGGCGCCCTCGCCCGGGCACGCCGCGCACTCGACGGCGTGCAGCTCCTTGTCGTCGATCTTGCCGGCGTTGCGCGCGCCGATCGCCTCGAAGATGTCCTGCACGGTCATGCGCCGGCCCTTGTACTCGCCGTACATGATCGAGCCGCCGTAGAGCATCACGCTGGGCAGGTTCAGCCGCGCCATCGCCATCACCATGGCGGGGATCGTCTTGTCGCAGCCCGAGAGGGTGACGAGACCGTCCAGCAGGTGGCCGCGCGCGACCAGCTCGACGGAGTCGGCGATCCAGTCGCGGCTGATGAGCGAGGCCTTCATGCCCTCGGTGCCCATGGCGATGCCGTCGGTGACCGAGATCGTATTGAACTCGATTGGCGTGCCGCCGTTGGCGCGGACGCCCTCGGCCACCTTCTGGGCGAGCTTGCGGTGGTTCGCGTTGCAGGGCGTCAGCTCGATCCAGCAGTGCGCGATGCCCACCAGCGGGCGCGCGAGGTCCTCGTCGGTGAAGCCGACCGCGCGGAAGTACGACCGCGCGGCCGCCCGGTCGGCGCCGTCCAGCAGCACACGGCTCTTGTGGCGGGGATCGAACGTCATGTACATCGCCTCCTCAGCGTGCGGGTATCGAGGAGCGTCACGGCTCCGCCGGGACGCTACGAGCCTTGGGGGGTGTGGGGGGCCATGTCGGGGCCTCCCACGTCAATACTCGAGTGGACGCAGTTGCAGATGACGTCCATCCGCTGGCTGTGCCAGGGGTCGGGCAGCCGGCTGTTGGTGAGGTACGCGAAGGACACGCCGGAGTCGGGATCGCCCCAGCAGTAGGACGAGCCGACGCCGCCGTGGCCGAACGTGCGCGGCGAGGCCAGCGAGCCGAGGCCGCGGATGGTCGGCGTGGTGCCGCGCGAGTGCGGGCCGAGGCCGCGGTGCATCGGCATGCCCATGTAACCATCCACCATGTCGCCGGTGAAGTTGCGCGTGACGTACTGCACCACCCGCGGCGACAGCAGGCGGACGCCGTTGAGCGTGCCCCCGTTGACCAGCATCTGGTAGAAGGCCGCCATCGCCCGCGCCGTCGCGTAGCCGCCGCCGCCCGGCGTGCCCGCGCGGCGGAAGGCCGCGTTGTTCTCCTCGGCCCGGCGCACCGTGCGCGTGCCGTCGGCCGACGGCTCGTGCATGTCCACCGCCCGCTTGCCTTCCACCTCGGGCAACCCGACGAAGAGCTCGCCGCCGAGGGCGAGCGGCTCGACGATGTTCTCGCGGATGAAATTCCGGTAGTCCTGCCTGGTCAGCGCCTCGACGAGGACGGCGGCCGTCCAGTGGGCGGCGCGGCCGTGATAGAACATGCGGCTGCCGGGCGTCCACTCGAGCGTGAAGTTGCAGACGACGCGCCGCAGCAGCTCGTGATCCTCCCACGCCTCCTTCGGCACGTCGGCGTTCGGGAAGCCGCCCTGGTGCGTCAGGAGCTGGATCAGCGTGATGTCGCCCTTGCCGTTGGCCTCGAAGCCGGGCACGTGCTGGGCGATCGTATCGGTGAAGCGCAGCAGCCCGCGCTCGACCAGGAGCCACACGGCGCAGGCCGTGATGACCTTGGTGTTCGAGTAGAGCAGCCACAGCGTGTCGTCGGCCGCCGGCTGCCGCGAGGGCTCGAGCGCGGCGTCGCCGAACGTCCGCAGCAGCGCCAGCTTCCCGCGCCGCGCGACGGCGATCTGGGCGCCCGGATAGCGGCCGTCCTTGATGTGTCCTTCGATGATGCGCCCGAGCTGATCCAGCCGGGCCTGATCGAGCCCGAGCGCCGACGGCGTCGACGAGGCGAGCGGGAAATTCATGGGGTCACCCTCCGATGGGGTCGCAGTCTAGCACGCGGTCGCGGTGGGGGAGGTTTCGGAGGGGGCCGTCGAGGCCCCCTCCGACGATGGCTACGTGCCGCCCGCCTTGAGCTGCCCCCGCAGCGCCTGGACGACCTGGGTCTGCGCCCACTCCATCGCCCGCTTGGTCGGCATGCCGTTCAGCGCCTTGGCCACCATGTCCGGCAGGACGTAGTTGTTCTCCACGCGGCGCACGGCGTCGTTGGGCCGCGACGGCCAGCCGCGCGCGTGCGCGTGCTCGGCCTCCTTCGGCAGCATGGCGAACTTGGGGTTCTTCGCCCAGATCGGATGGTCGGCCAGGTCGCGCAGCGGCGCCATGTTGAACGCACTGCCGGCCACGATGAAGGCGTCGAAGTTCTCCTTGCGGAAGAGGAACGGGATGAACTCCTTGGCCAGCTCGACGTTCTTCGAGAACTTCCAGATGCCGAGCGCGTTGATGCCGGGTGCGTTGTGGACGCCGCCCGGCCCCCCCGGCGTCAGGTGATGGTTGAGGTCGTCGGTGATCGGCATCTTCTCCTTCAGCGCGGCGACGTAGGCGCTGATCGGATTGTGGATCCACGAGCACTTGCCGGCGATGAGGGCGCGGTTGTTGGAGGCGTCGTCCCAGGACAGCACCTCCGGATCCATCGCGTCGCGGAAGAGCTCCTTGTACCACTCGATCGTGCGGGCCGTGTTGTCCGAGACGATCGCCGGCGTCTTGCCGTCGGCTTCCAGCACCTTGCCGCCGAAGCCCCACAGCACCGCCCAGAACGTCGTGTTGGCGTCGCCCGTGTGGCTGATGGCGATGCCGACCGGCGCCCCCTGCTTCTTGAGCGCGCGCCCCTGCTTGAGCAGGTCGTCCCAGCTCCGCGGATGCTCGAAGCCGGCCTTGCGGAAGTGCGCCATGTTGTACGACGCCGGGAACGACACCCAGTACCACGGCACGGCCTTCCAGCCCGAGGCGGTCTGCGCCGACTCCGCCGCGAACGGATACCAGCCGCCGTACTGCTTGCCGAGCGTGTCGACGAGCGGCCCGACGTCGACCAGGAGGTTCTCGAAGAGATAGGGATCGGCGTGGCTCAGGAAGACGATGTCGTGACCGGCCTGGCCCTGGGCCTCCGCGGCCCGCTTGGCGGGAAGCTGCAACGCCGCGATGGTGTCGACGCGCACGGCGCAGCCGGCCTGCTTGCCGAACAGCTCCGCCTGGCGGCGCAGCTCGTCGTCGGAGGCCGGCACGAAATGGTTGTTGCTCAGCATGGTCAGCTCGCGCTTCTGCCCCAGCGCCGGCGCGCGGTCGAGCGCCAGCACGGCGCCGGTAGTGGCCGCGGCGGCGAGGAATTGACGGCGCGTCGTCTGTCGCATGGTAAGCCCTCCTGTGAGACCGCTAACCTTTGACGGCGCCGGCCGTCAACCCAGAGACGTAATAGTCCAGGAAGAAGACGTAGCAGACGACCACGGGCACCGAGGCCAGCACGGCGCCCGCCATCAGCGAGCCCCAGTAATAGATGTCGCCGCGGATCAGGTCGGCGGTGACGCCGACGATGGCCGTCTTGTTCGTGGACTGCGAGACGAACGTGAGCGCGTAGATGAACTCGTTCCACGTGAGCGTGAAGCCGAACAGGATCACGCACACGATGCCCGGAATGGCCATGGGCAGCGCGATCCGCAGCAGCGTCTGCATGCGGCTGGCGCCGTCGACGAGGGCGCACTCCTCGATCTCGCGCGGGATCGTCCGGAAGTAGCCCATCAGCAGCCACGTCGAGAACGGGACCAGGAACGTCGGATACGTCACGATCAAGGCCCAGATCTTGTCCGAGATCCCCAGCCAGTTCACCACCTGCGAGAGCGGCAGGAACAGCAGCGTGGGCGGCACCAGGTAGGTGATGAAGACCGCCGTGCCGAACGAGCCGACGCCGCGGAAGCGCAGCCGCGCCAGGCTGTAGCCGGCCAGCAGCGCGATCACCAGCGAGATGCTGGTCGCCGTCACGCTGATGATGAGGCTGTTCTTGATCCAGGTGAGGAACTCGGTGCGGCCGAAGAGATAGCGGTAGTGCTCGACGATGGCCCCGTTCTGGATCCACAACGGCACCGATTTCAGGCTGTAGAGCTCGGCGTTCGATTTGAACGACGTGATCAGCATGAAGTAGAAGGGAAACAGCGCGAAGAAGATGAAGGGCAGCAGGTTGGCGTACCCGAACACCGTCGAGCGGAACCGCGCGCCACGGCTGCGGACGCCGGTGATCATCGTCACTCTCTCCTGATGTAGCGGAGCTGGAAGAAGACCACGAGCCCGAGCATGGGCAGCATGAAGAGCGAGATGGCGGCCCCCTGCCCGAGGTTGCCGCCGGCCAGGCCCGTCTGGTAGGCGAGCGTGGCGAACAGGTGCGTGCTGTTCACCGGCCCGCCCCGCGTCAGCACGTAGACGATGTTGAAGTCGTTGAACGTGAAGATCGTGGAGAAGAGCAGCACCACCGCCAGCACCGGCTTCAGGAGCGGCAGCGTGACGTGCCAGAAGCGCTCGAAGGAGGAGGCGCCGTCGACCTCGGCCGCCTCGTAGTACTCGCGCGGGATGGACACGAGGCCCGCCAGGACCGTGATGGCGAAGAACGGCAGCCCGCGCCAGACGTTGACGGTGATGACGGCCGCCATCGCGTAGCCCGACATCCCCAGCCAGTTCGGGCCCGGCGCCGAGATCATCCACTGCCAGCCGAGCGTGGACAGCGCCGTCGGGATGACCCACGGCAGCAGGACGGCCCCGCGCAGCAACCGCTTGCCCCTGAGGTTGCGCACCAGCAGCAGGGCCAGCCACACGCCGAGGACGGCCTTGCACGTGAGCGCGATCGCCGTGAAGACGAACGAGTTGCGGACGGTCTGCAGGAAGACCTCGTTGCCGAAGATGTCGCGGAAGTTGGCGAAGCCCACGAAGGCGCCGGGCGAGCCCACCCAGTAGTCCGAGAGGCTGAAGTAGATGGCCATCCCGAACGGATAGGCGACGAGGCACGCGAGCAGGACGAAGGCCGGCAGGATCAGCCCGTAGCCGAAGACGTGCTCCTGCTCCCACCACTCGCGGGCGCGCGCCAGCCGGCCGGCGCCGCGGAGGTCGGCCGTGGCCAGCGCGCGCGATCCGATGGCCATGCTACCCGCTCGCCTTGAGCTGGCCCTTCAGCGCGAGGGCGACCTGCTCCTGACCCCACTCCATGGCGCGCCTGGTCGGCATGCCGTTCACGGCCTTGGCCACCATGTCGATCATCGTGTAGTTCGCCTCCAGCCGGCCCACCGCGTCGTTGGGCTTGGCCGGCCAGCCGCGCGGATGCGCGTACTCCGCCTCCTTGGGCAGCATGGCGAACTTCGGATTGCGCGCCCAGATCGGATGGTCGGCGAGGTGCCGCAGCGGCGGGTGGTTGAAGGCGTTGGAGGCCACGATCCAGGCGTCGAAGTTCTCCTTGCGGAACAGGAACTGGATGAACTCCTTGGCGACGTCGACGTTCTTCGAGAACTTCCAGATGCCGAGGCCGAGCAGCGGCGGCGCCGAGTGGATGCCGGCGGGGCCGCCGGGGCTCGGGTGATGGTTGATGTCGTCGGCGATCGGCATCTTCTCCTTGAGGGCGGCGTTGTAGGGACTGATCGGATTGTGGATCCAGGAGTACTTGCCGGAGAGGATGCCGCGGTTGTTGGAGGCGTCGTCCCAGGAGAGGACCTCGGGGTCCATCGCGTCCTTGTAAAGCTCCTTGTAGTACTCGATCACCTGGGCCGTCTTGTCGGAGTTGATGCCGGGCGTCTTGCCGTCGGTCTCCAGCACCTTGGCCCCGTAGCACCACGCGATCGACCAGTACGTGGTGATGGCGTCGCCGCAGTGGCTGATGGCGATGCCGACCGGGTTCCCCTGCTTCTTGAGAACGCGGCCGTGCTGGACCAGCTCGGCCCACGTCTTCGGGTACTCGAGGCCGGCCTTCTTGAAGTGGGCCATGTTGTAGGTGGCGGGGAACGAGATCCAGAACCAGGGCACGGCGCGCCAGCCGGATTTCGCCTGGCAGCTCTCCGCCGCGAACGGGTACCAGCCGCCGTATTGCTTGCCGAGCTTGTCGACGACGTCGCCCACCTCGGCGAGCTGGCTCTCGAAGAGGAAGGGCACCGCGCCGTGCGTGCGGATCATGTCGTGGCCGGACTGGGACTGCGCTTCCGCCGCGAACTTGGCGTCGAGCTGCAGGTGCGCGATCGTGTCCACGCGCACGCTGACGCCCGCCTGCTTGCTGAACGCCTCGGCCTGCTTGCGGAGCTCGTCGTCGGAGGCCGGCACGAAGTGGTTCCACGACAGGAACGTCAGCTCGCGTTTCTGCGCGAGCGCGGGCGCCGGCATCGCGGCGAGCGCGGAGGCGCCGGCAACGGCACGCGCGGAGGTGGTGAGGAAGCGGCGGCGGCTGAGGCGAACGGTCATGGGGCCCTCCTTGGGATCGAGGGGCAGCCGGTTCCGAAGTGCCGCCTTTCTACTGGCGACTGACCGCCTTGTCAAGCCGCATCACTTGTTACATGGGGGCCTAGAAATGGCCCCCAAACCCCCAAGCGTTCGCAGCGTCCCGGGGAACCCGTGACGCTGCTCTATCAAACGGGCCTTTTGGCCACCAGGAAGGTGAACTTGCCCTTGTGGACGATCTCGCCGCGCTGGTTGATGACCTCGCGCTCTTCGATGACGACGCCGCCGTCGCGCATCGAGCGCTTGGTGGCGGTGCGCGAGCGGCTGAAGATCGTGTCGCCGACGCGCACGGGCAGCATCGCGTGCCACTCGAAGCCCATGAAGGCCAGCACGGCCAGCGGCGGCTGCGGGACGCGCCAGCCGAGACCGGTGGTGAGGCAGAGCGGCAGGATCTCGGGCACGGCGCCGGCCTCGCGCGGATCGTCGTGGCTGAGCCCCGCGTAGAGCGCCACGTGGGCCTCGGTGATCGTCACGGCCGGTGTCTCCAGCACGCCGTGGAGCACCACGTCCTCGAAGTAGAACTTCGACGGCTGCGACATGCCGCCTCAGCCGCCGGCGCGGCGCTCCACCATGAGATCCGTCTCGCCTTCCTGCACGACCTCGTCGCGCTGGTTGAGGACCGTGCGCTCGACGGTGACGACGCCGCGGTCGCCCTTGGAGGTCTCCTTCTTGGCGCTCACGCGGGCGCGCACGCGAATCGTGTCGCCGATCTTGACCGGCCCCTTGAACTTCCAGCGCAGGCCCACGAAGGCCAGCGTGGCGTACGGCTGCGTCGCACGCGTGAAGAGGCCGGCCTGGATGGCGAGCCCGAGCAGGCCGTGGGCGATGCGCTCGCCGAAGATGGACGACTTCATGAACTCCGCGTCGGTGTGCAGGATGTTGTAGTCGCCCGAGAGCCCCGCGAAGATCACGATGTCGGTCTCGGTGACCGTGCGGCCGGGCGACTCGTATTCCTCGCCCACCTGGATGTCGTCGAAGAAGCGCCGGGAGTCGCGCCGGGAGTCGGTCATCGGGAGCGTCAGGATAGCACGCGGCCGGCGTCCCGGAAGTTGCTGATTCATTGGGCCCGATGCTATGCTCCCGAGCGCGACGGGCCGAGCCAACCCTCTCACGCACGGAGGACTTGATGGAGCGCAGGAATTTCCTGAAGAAGACCGCGATCGCGACCGGCGCCGCCGCGGTCGCGCTGGCGGAGGCGCCGAACGTGATCGCGCAGCAGCGATTCCAGTGGCGCATGTCCACGACGTGGACGCCCGCGCTCGACGTCCTGCAGGGCGCCGCGCAGAAGATGGCGAAGATCACCGACGAGATGAGCGGCGGGCGGCTGAAGATCCAGGTGTTCGCCGGCGGCGAGCTGATGCCGCCCTTCGGCTGCTTCGACGCCTGCTCGCAGGGCACGATCGAGTCGTTCATGGGCGCGCCGTACTACTGGGCGGGCAAGGACGCCGGCTTCCAGTGGTTCTCGGCCGTGCCCTTCGGCCTCAACCCGAACGGCATGATGGCGTGGTACCTCTACGGCGACGGCCTCAAGCTGTGGGAAGAGGCCTACGTGCCGTTGAACCTCGTGCCGCGCCCCGGGCCCTCGACGGGCGTGCAGATGGCCGGCTGGTTCCGCAAGAAGATCAACACGACCGCCGACTTCAAGGGCCTCAAGATGCGCATCCCCGGTCTCGGCGGCAAGGTTGTCGCCGCGGCGGGCGGCACCGTCGTGCTCACGCCCGGCGGCGAGATCTACACGGCGCTCGAGCGCGGCACCATCGACTCGACCGAGTGGGTCGGCCCGCACGACGACATGAAGCTGGGCCTGCACAACGCCGCCCGCTACTACTACTACCCGGGCTGGCACGAGCCCGGCACAACGGCCGAGTTCGGCTTCAACAAGAAGGCGTATGACGCGCTGCCGGCCGACCTCAAGGCGATCGTGGACCACGCCTGCCAGGCCGTGCAGGTCATCTCGTTCCAGGAGTACGAGTACAAGAACACGGTGGCGCTGCAGAAGCTGAAGACCGACTTCAAGAGCAAGGTGGAGCTGGTGAGGCTCTCCGACGCGATCCTGAAGGACCTGAAGAAGCTCGCCGACCAGGTCATCAAGGAGGAGTCGGAGAAGACGCCGACCGCCAAGAAGGCCTACGCGTCGATCAACAAGTTCGAGAAGGACGCCAACGACTGGCGATTGATCTCCGAGGCCGCCTACCACAGCAGCGTCGCCAGCCTGTAGCCAGCACGTCGAGGAGCGCCTCGGTTCCCCGGGGGGCCCTTTCGGGGCCCCCATCAACCCCGGAACAAGCCGAAGAGCGCGCGCACGATCTGGGGGAAGGCGATCGTCAGCGTCAACCCGATCAGCTGCAGCCCCACGAAGGGCACCACGCCGCGATAGATGTCGGTCGTCTTGATCTCCGGCGGCGCCACTCCGCGCAGGTAGAAGAGCGCGAACCCGAAGGGCGGCGTCAGGAACGACGTCTGGAGATTGACCCCGATGACCACCCCGAGCCACATGGGGTCGAAGCCGAAGTGCGTCACCAGCACCGGGGTCAGGATCGGGACGTGGATGAAGCAGATCTCGAAGAAGTCGATGAAGAATCCGAGGAGGAAGATGACGAACATCACGACGGCCAGCACGCCGTAGGGCCCCAGCGGCAGGCTCTTCAGGAAGTCCTGGATGAGGCGGTCGCCGTTCAGCCCGCGAAAGACCAGGCCGAAGCAGTTGGCACCGACCAGGATGATGAAGGCCAGGCTGGTGATGCGCGTCGTCGCCTCCATCACGTTGCGCAGCATGCCCCACGTGAACTTGCGCTTCACCATCGTGAGCACGACGCCGCCCACCGCGCCCACCGACGCGGCCTCGGTCGGGGTGGCGACACCGGCGAAGATGGCGCCGAGCACCGCCACGATGAGCGCGAAGGCCGGGATCAACGCGATGGTGACGCGCTTGAGCGCGTCGCTGCGAAACACCGCCAGCTCCGCTTCCGGGATGGCCGGCGCCATGTCGGGACGCACGCGACCCAGGATGGCGATGTAGACGATGTAGAGCGCGACCAGCAACAGGCCGGGCAGGACGGCGCCGATGTAGAGGTCGCCGACCGACACGCCCATGATGTCGCCGAGCAGGACCAGGATGACGCTGGGCGGGATGATCTGGCCGAGCGTGCCGGAAGCGCAGATCGTCCCGCAGATCAGCTCCTTGTGGTAGCCGCGCCGCAGCATCGTGGGCAGCGAGACGAGGCCCATCGTGATCACGCTGGCGCCCACGATGCCGGTGGAGGCCGCCAGGATCGCGCCGACCACCACCACGGAGATGGCGATGCCGCCGCGCATCTTGCCGAAGAGCAGCGCCATCGTCTCCAGCAGCTCCTCGGCGAGGCCCGATTTCTCGAGGACCACCCCCATGAAGACGAACAGCGGCACCGCGAGCAGCGTGTAGTTCGTCATCGTGCCCCAGATGCGGATGGGCAGGATGTCGAAGAAGTCCGGGCGCAGCGCGCCCATGAGCACGCCGAGGCCGCCGAAGAAGAGGCCCGTGAAGGTGAGGCTGAAGGCCACCGGGAAACCGGCGAACAGGAACGCGATCATCCCCGCGAACATCACCGCCGCCAGGATCTGCTCGGGCGGCATCAGTGGATCTCCTTCACGCGGATCTCGGGCTCTTCCCAGCCCATGGCCACGTAGAAGTTCTTGATCGTCTCCGACACGCCCTGCAGGAAGAGCAGCGCGAAGCCGATGATGATGAACGACTTCAGCACGTAGCGGGCGGGGACGCCCCCCGGATCCGGCGAGCCCTCGTTGACCAGGAACGAGTTCCGGATGAACGGCGTGGCCGTGTACATGACGAGCAGGACCGAGGGGAAGAAGAACAGGAACGCGAAGACGAAGTTGGCCAGCGCGCGCTTGCGCGGGCTCCAGCGCGAGTACACGATGTCCACGCGCACGTGCTCGTCGTAGAGCATCGTGTAGCCCGCTGCCAGCAGGTAGCTGACCGCGAACAGGTGCCACTCCATCTCCTGCATGAACACGGAGCTGCGGCTGAAGCCGTAGCGCAGGCAGACGTCGAAGAAGACGACCAGCACCATGCCGAGCGTGATGAACGACGTGACGCGGCCGACGCGCTCCTGGAACGCGTCGATGCGGCGGGCGAGCTCTCGGAGCAAGAAGGGCTCCTCTCTGGGGATTGGAAGGGCGACCGCAGACTGATAGCACGCGCCCGTTCGCAGCGTCAAGCGTAAGTCCGCGCCGCTGTTCATCTTGACACCGCCCGGGCGGCCTCATAGAGTCAAACGACCGGAGGACACGTGACCTTCAGCGACGTCCGCGTCGAGCCCATCTGGGACAAGGTGCGCGCCGGCCAGCGGCTCAGCCGCGAGGACGGCCTCACGCTCTTCGCCACCGACGACCTGCTGGGCGTCGGCCGCCTGGCTGATCACGTCAAGTCGCGGCGCGAGGGCGACCGCGTCTACTTCGTCATCAACCGCCACATCACGCCGACCAACGTGTGCGTGCTCTCGTGCTCGTTCTGCGGCTTCGCGCGCAAGCCTGGCGAGGCCGGAAGCTACGAGCACACGATCGAGGACATGGTGGCGATGGTGCGCGAGGAGACGCGCGAGGTGCACATCGTGGGCGGCCACCATCCCGACTGGCCGTTCGAATACTACGAGCGGATGATCCAGGCCATCCACGCCGCCCATCCCGACAAGCAGATCAAGGCCTTCACCGCGGCGGAGATCGACTACTTCTGGCGGCGCTGGAAGATCGAGCCGAAAGAAGCGCTCACGCGGCTGAAGGTGGCGGGCCTGCAGTCGATGCCGGGCGGGGGTGCCGAGATCTTCTCCTCACGCCTCGCCAAGCTGCTCAAGTACACGGGCAAGGCCGATCCCGAGCGCTGGTGCGAGATCCACGGCATCGCCCACGCCCTCGGCATCCCGACGAAC
>QHRW01000078.1 GCA_003220265.1 Candidatus Rokuibacteriota bacterium
TGACCGCTTCGACGACCATCTCGGTGTTGGCGTTCAGCCGGAGCACCGACTGGTCGAGCATGGCGAGATCGGCCCGGCCGCGATCCCCCACCCGGATCGCGTCGCCGGGCGCGAAGGTGTCGTTCAGCTTGACGGTCTGCCACGGAGCCTGCCCTGCCCGGCGTGCCTCGACGGCACCCTGGACGGACACGGCCCTGGCGACGGGGCCAGGGGGGACCTGCGCCGCCACTGCGGCGGGATCTAGCAGACCGACGAAGATGCCGATCACGGCGACGACGCCAATCAGGCCCCAAGTCCGGTGGGCCCAACGGTTCATCACGCTCGACGCTTCAGCGGTGGCTTCCGGCTCACGATTTCGCCTTTCGATATGGGGGAAATCCGACACAGGAGCGCCGAGTATCGTCGGGGAAAGGCCCTGCGTCAATACGCACCCTCGAATCGCCCGGTCTTCTCCAGAGACGATCGGCATTTCCTTTCGACCCGAATGGGCGCACGTGCAGGGGGAGGATCTCAAACGCGGATTACAGATCGTATACAGATCGGGCATCCTTGAGACCCGGCTTTAAGGTCTCGCGGCTTCTCGTGATGCCCCGGCGCGCGACTCTCGGCCCACCTCGTCGATGAGGTGAACCAGGGGCGGGCGGGGTCGGACTCAGCAGTCGGGGGCCTGGATACTCTTCCGGACTGCCTCGGTCTCCGCGGACGGCACGAGGCCAAGGACGGCTGATAGGTTCTTCCGACAGCGCTGATAGGCGAGGAGGGCGTCGCCCCGGCGGTTGAGCTGCTGGTAGGCCATCATGAGGCGGCGGTAGAACTCCTCGGCGCACTCGTTGATGAGGACCGCGCGCTCGTAGCACTCGGCGGCTTCCTCCCAGTCGCCGATCGACTCCCAGAGGTGGCCGAGCTTGCGGAGCTGGCGCAGCAGGCGCTCGCGCAGGCGGTCGCTGACGCCCGAGGCCCACGGCAGGCTCGGGTCGCCGCCGAGGAACTCGCCGCGGTAGAGCGCGACGGCGCGATCGGTCCAGCGCACGCTGGCCGCCCACTCGTGGTCGCGCACGGGGCTGCGCCCGATGGCCGACTCCGCCCGCGCCGTCATGCGCTCCACGGCCCACAGGTCGACCCAGCAGTGCTCGGGCACGAGGCTGATGGCGCCGGCGTGGCGCACCAGCGCGCGCTCGTGGCCGATCAGCCGGCGCAGGCGATGGAGCGTGGTGGACAGCGCCTGGTGGGCGGCGTCGCCGTCGGCGTCCGGCCAGAGTGCCTCGGTCAGGCGGGCCTCGCGCACGCGCTGGCCCCCGAGCGCGATGAGCGCCTGCAGGAGGGCCAGCGGCTTGCGCTGCGCCTTGCCGGCGAAGCGCACCGGGCGCTCGCCGGTGAGGACCTCGAAGCGGCCGAGCGTGAACACCTTGACCGGCCACGGCCACGTCTCGACCTCCAGCGGCGCCTCGGCCGGCACCAGCTTGCGCTCACGCACGAGGCGGCGGACGTAGTCCACCTCGATGTCGGCGTCGAGGGCGCGCGCCGCCAGCTCGGCCATCATTTTCGGCGACCACATCCACGTGTTGACGTAGCCGTGCGAGCGGCCCAGCGGCATCGCGCGCGCCAGGGCCTTCATGACGCGCCCCTCGTCGCCGCGCCGGCTCGCGAGGTCCGCCTCCACCAGCAGCGCGGTGAACTGGAACAGCGCGCTGTCGAGCTGGTGGGCGAGATCGGTCGCCTGGGTCAGGTGCACGTCGGCGCCGGGCGTGCCGACGGCGTCCAGCACGCGCGCGGCGAGCAGATGCGCCAGGTACTGCAGCGCCGGCATCCCGCACTGCCACGCGACCGTGAGCAGCGTCTCCTGCTCACCGAGGGCGGCGTTGAGGTCGCCGGCGTGGAGCGCGTCCCAGCCGGCCACGAAGTGGTAGTAGGCGCGCGCGAAGCGGGTCAGCCGCGGCAGCTCGCGCCGCAGCTCGCCGAGCCAGCGGCGCGCGCTCACGGGATCGCCGGCGGCGAGCGCGGCCATCGCCGCCTCGCCGGCCAGGCGGTGGCGGAAGAGGTCGAGGCCCGCGGTGCGTCCGAGCGCGAGCGCGGCCTCGGCCGTCTGGCGGGCGCCGTCGAAGTCGCCGCGCAGCCACGCCAGGCGCACCTGCATGAGCGCGCTCGCCATGCGGCCGCCGGTGGAGACCTCCGTGGCGCGCGTCAGCGTCCGCAGGTCGCCGGCCAGCACTTCCGCCGTCTCCAGGTCGCCGATCCAGAGCTGGTAGGCGAGCACGTGGAGCGTGCTGCGCACGCGCAGATCGGGGTCGGCGGTCCGCTCGGCCAGCTCCAGCGCGCGCCGCGCCCACACCTTGATCTCGCGGTGATGCGGCTGGCGGCACATGAGCGCCAGCAGCATGGCGGCGGCCGCGCGGGTCTCGACGTCCAGCGAGGGATAGACGGGGAACTCGCGCCCGAGCTCCTCGAACAGCGCGATCCAGCCGTCGAGCGGCCGGTAGTCCTCCTGCTCGTAGAAGAACGTCTCCACGAGCGTGGCCCAGGCGCGGAAGCTGCCGTCGGCATCGCCGGCGCGACGGAAGAGCGCCAGCGCGGCGTCGAGGTCGGCGCGCGCGGCCGCCGGCGCCGCGGCCGTGCGACCGGCGCCGCGCCAGAACAGCAGCCACGGCCGCTCGCGCGTCACCTCGTCCGGGATCGCGGCGATCCACTCGTCCACGAGGGCGCCGCGGCCCGCGGCCATGAGGGCGGCGGCCCGCGACTCCACGAGCCGCGCCAGGCCTGCCCAGTCGCCGGCGTTGCGCAAGAGCCCGGCGGCGGCCTCCACCTGCCCGTCGCGCTCGAGCAGCGCCGCCGCCCGGCGCTGGACGTCGGCGCGCTGGTCCACCGTGAGCACGGCATACGCCCGGCGAAGGAGGAACGCGCGGAAGAGCGGATGGTACTCGTAGATGGCGCTGGCGGCGGCGTGCTCGACGGTGAAGCAGTTCTGGCGGTGCAGCCGGGCCAGCACGCCGCCGGCGTCCGGCCGGCCCGTGAGCGCGTTGGCCATGGCGGCGGTGAGGCGCGGCAGGAATGCGGTCTGCAGCAGGACGTCCTGGGTGTCGGCGTCGGCCTTCGCGAGCGTCTCGCCCGCGAAGTAGTCCACGATGCCGTCGGGCGCGCGGCGGCGCTCGTCGGCGAGCCCGCGCCGCTCCTGCAGCAGCAGCACGAGGCCGGCGGCCCAGCCCGCGGCCCGCTCGTGCAGCGTGGGCAGCAGCCGCGCCGGAAAGGCGGGCGCCAGCCGCCGCACGAGCGCGCGCGACTCCGGCGGCGTCAGCCGCAGATCGGTCCAGCCGATCTCGCCGATGGCGCGGCTCGCGCGCAGCCGCGCGAAGACGGCCGGCGCCTCCGCGCGGCTGGTGACCACCACGCGCCCGCCGTGCGGCAGCTCGTCCACCGCGGTGCGCACGGCCTCGTGCACGGGCGAGTCGGGCGGGATCTCGTGATAGCCGTCCAGCACGAGCACGAACGGCGCCTCCAGCCGCTCGAAGAGCTCGCGCAGCGCTTCGCGCACGGAGTCGCCCGCCGCGCTCTTCGCGCGCGCGCGGCCGGCGGCGCGCGCGAGGTAGTCGAGGAAGCCCGGCACGCTGCCGTCGCCGGCGTCGCACTGGTACCAGAGACCGTGGAGGCGCCGCGCCTCGAGGTAGCCCACGACGAGCGCGGTCTTGCCGGAGCCCGGCGGTCCCCACACCCACGTGAGCGGCCGGCCGGCGTCGAGCAGACGGAACAGGCGCGGGCGAGGCAGCATCCGGCGGACGCGCGGCCGGGTGAGCTTGGCGAGCGTCATCGGCGGCGTCAAGGCTTCGGGAGTCGGACTCCGGGACGGGGCTCGCGCGCGATGACGGAGCCCACGTAGCGCAGCAGCGTGGGAACGTCGAAGGGCTTGGCGAAGATGCCCGCCACGCCGAGCTCCTCCGCGGTGCGGGCGTCGATGGCCTGCAGCAGCTCGTCGCCGAGGCCGGAGACGATGATGACCGGCACCGCCTTGGCGGCCGGCTTGCGCCGCAACGCCGAGAGGAACTTGAAGCCGTCCATGCGCGGCATCCGCATGTCGAGCAGGATCAGCTCCGGCACGATGCGATCGATCTCGTCGAGCGCCCGCTGGCCATCGCCGAAGTCGCGCACGTCGTGGCCGACCGAGCCGAGCGCCTCCACCAGCACGGTGCGCACCGCGACCTCGTCCTCGAGCACGAAGATCAGACCCTTGGGCACTCAACCCTCCGAGGCGGGAGCGATCATCAGCGCGAGCCTGCAGAGTCTAGCAAAAACGCCAGGCTCACCGACAGGTGCTGAGACGACCCCCCAGGGGGTGGTGAGACCCCCCTGGGAAGGTCGGATCACGACTCCGAGAACACCCTGAGCTTGTCGGTGCGGGACGGGTGGCGCATCCGCTTGAGCGCCTTGGCCTCGATCTGCCGGATGCGCTCGCGCGTCACGCGGAACTCCTGGCCGACTTCCTCCAGCGTCCAGTCGTAGCCGTCCGCGAGCCCGTAGCGCAGGCGCAGCACGCGCGCCTCGCGGGGCTTGAGGGTCTCCAGCAAAGCCATCGTGCGCTGACGCCGCTCGCTGCCCAGCGCCGTGTCGAACGGCGAGGACGTCTGCCGGTCCTCGATGAAGTCGCCGATCGAGCAGTCGTCGTCGTCCCCCACCGGCGTCTCGAGCGAGATGGGCTCGACGATGACGCCGAGGGCGGCGCGCACCATCTCGGCCGGCATCTGCACGCGCACGGAGATCTCCTCGGCCGAGGGCTCGCGTCCCAGCTCCTGCACGAGCAGGCGCGAGGTGCGGGTGAGCTTGTTGATGCGCTCGATCATGTGCACGGGCAGCCGGATCGTGCGGGCCTGGTCGGCGATGGCGCGGCTGATCGACTGCCGCACCCACCACGTGGCGTACGTCGAGAACTTGTAGCCGCGGCGGTACTCGAACTTGTCCACCGCCCGCATCAGGCCGATGTTGCCCTCCTGGATCAGGTCCAGCAGCGGCAGCCCGCGGCTCGCGTGCTTCTTGGCGATGGAGACCACCAGGCGAAGGTTGGCCTCGGCCATCTGGTTCTTGGCCTGGGCGGCGTCGGCGCGCGCCCGCTGGATGCGCTCCACCACGGGACGCAGCCGGGCGGCGTGACCGTTGGTGGCGGCGGCGCCGACCGTCTGGGCCAGGCCGAGGCGATCGCCGTCGGAGTCGAAGACCTCGTAGCGCGTGCGCAGCTCGCGCAAGCGGCTCAGGATCTTCTGCTCGCGGCGCCGCGCCTCCGCCTCGAGCTTGGCGCGCCCGCGCGCCCCGGGTTTCCGCGCCCGCTTGCGCAGGGCGTCGCGCTGGTCCAGCAGCGCCACCACCGTGGCAAACCCGCGCGCCACGCGACGGCCCAGCGCCACGCGCTCGGCGTCGGTCGTCTCCGGATCGGTCAGGTCGACCACCGCGTCGACCGGGATCTCGCGCCCCACCTGGGCCGCGAGCGCCCGGAAGCCCGCCCGCCCCGTGTCGGTCCCGAGCACGGAGAGGATGACCTCTTCTCGGCCCACTTCGATGCGGCGGGCCAGCTCGACTTCTCGAGCAGGCGTCAGCAAGGGGACTGCCCCCATCTGGCGCAGGTACACCCGGACGGAGTCTTCGATGCCTCCAACGGCCGTCTCTTCAATCACCGCGGTATCACCTCGGCGGGGCGAATGGCAAGGAATGAGCCAGACGCCGGATGCGCGGAAAACCCCGAAGTCGAACGTTGTGGAATTTCTACGCTTGGGAGAAAACGACGGATGGCTGACGGTCTGTCTCACCACTCTGTGTCAGAGTGACGCAAAATCGGGGAGCTCCGGGCAGAAGTGGCGTCGCGGAAGTGGTACTGTAAGACCCCTCGGAGGTCCGATGCGACCGACCCGAACCTGGCCGCTCGTCGCCGTCATCATCCTGGCGCTGCCGGCCGCCGCCCTGGCGGACGCGAGGGATTACCCCGGCCGTGTGGGGGATGGCCCCCGCGTGAACCGCAACAGCGGCCGGTTCGATGGCAGCCGGTTCGATGGCCGCCGGTTCGACGGCGGCCGCCGCGACCACCGTCGCCCCAGCACGGTCATCGTCGTCCCGAGCAACATATTCGTCGGCCCGTCCGACGCGTACGCCGCCCCGCCCCCGGTCACCTACGCGCCGCCGCCGGTCTACTACTACGCGCCGCCTCCGATGTACGGGCCGTCGCCCGCGTACTACTCGCCACCGCCGGCCGCCTACGCCCCGCCGCCCGCGGCCTCGCCTCCCCCGCCGCCCTCGGAGCCCCGCGTCGTGGAGTTCGACTCCGGGCGCTACGAGCTGCGTGGCGACGGCATGCGCGAGCCATACACGTGGGTGTGGGTGCCGAGGGCGCCGACGGCGCCGCCCGGCCAGGCGAGCGCGCCCCGTCCGCCGGCGACCGTCTACCGGTGGACCGACGAGCGCGGCGTGACGACGCTGACGGACGATCCGAACAAGGTGCCCGCCCAGTTCCGGGCGCTGGAGATCACGCCGAGACCCTGAGTCAGTGCGCGCGCTCCGCCGCGCGCAGGTCGGTCACCAGCGTCTTTCGCCCCCACAGCAGCACCACCCCCGCCAGCGCCAGCATGCAGCCCGTCACCAGCACCGGCAGCTTCAGCCCCACGCGGTCGGAGATCTCGCCGATGATCCACGGCGAGGCGGCGTCGCCGAGCAGGTGGATCAGCATCGTCGTCACCGCGAAGCCGCGCGCGCGCAGCTGGGCCGGCAGCACGTTGGCCATCGCCGCGTTGAGCGGGCCGATGTTGAAGAAGAGCAGCACGAGCGTGACGAACATCGCCGGCCAGAAGACGGCCGGCTGCGGCGCGAGGATGGCGAAGCACGTGAAGACGATGGAGGCCACCAGCGACAAGCCGGACAGCGTGAAGTCGGCCCCCGGCCACCGCTTGGCCACGCCGCTGGCGATGCGCCCGCCGAGCAGCGTGCCGATGAAGCCGGCCGCGACGAGGATGAGCCCGAAGGTGGACGCCGCCGTGGCCAGCGGGATGCCGCGCTCGCGCACGAAGTAGGTCGGCATCCACGTGGCCAGCCCGCCCATGGCGAACGTGTAGATGATCTGGGACGCCGTGTTCACGGCGTAGCTGCGCCGCCCCCACAACGCGCGCAGTGACGAGCGCAGGTCGAGCGGCACCGGCGCTGCGGCCCCGGGCGGATCCATCGCGCCGCGCTGCGGCTCGGTGAGCAGCAGGAGCAGGAACGCCAGCGCCGCCCCCGGCGCGCCCGCCACGAAGAACGCCGCGCGCCAGCCGTGCGAGGCGCCCACCAGGCCGCCCACGATGTAGCCGAGCGCGCTGCCCACCGGGATCGCCGCGTAGAAGATCCCCAGCATGCGCGCCCGCCGCTCCGAGGGATAGCAGTCGGACAGCAGCGAGGGCGTGACGACGGCGTAGCTGGCCTCGCCGGCCCCGATGATCGCGCGCGCCAGCAGCAGCCAGGCGTAGGTCGGCGCCAGGCCGGAGGCGAACGTGGCCGCGCTCCACACGAACACCCCGAACGCGGCCAACCGCAGCCGCGGCTGCCGGTCGCCGAACCAGCCCGCCAGCGGACACACCAGCGCATAGACCGTGATGAACAGCGACTGCAGCAGACCACCCTGCGCATCGGAGATCGAGAGTCCCGCGAGGATCAGCGGCAGCGTGGCCGCCGCCACGTAGCGGTCGAGATAGTTCAGACCGTTGAGCGCCGTGAGCGCGCCCAGGATGACCCCGGGAGAGCGCGACCAGGAGCGATCGGCCATCGCGGGCGAGATGCTAGCATGCGGCTGATGCCGTCAGGCTTGCGAGTCTTGGTCGTGATCTACAACGAGCGCGCCACGATCGAGGAGTTCCGCTAGGGGCGGAAAAACTAGCGGAAGAGCGTACGGAACAGCAGCGCGGCCACGCCGGGGTGTCGCGCGAGCGCCACGATGAGGTCGCGGTGCCAGTTGAACCGGGCGGTGCGCTGTACGAGCGCCTGTACCTCCTGGCTCGCGAGCGCGCGCACCAGGCGGTCGA
>QHRW01000062.1 GCA_003220265.1 Candidatus Rokuibacteriota bacterium
GGGGTGGCGGCGTCCGTGCTGTTGCACGTGGCCATCGTCGCCATCCTGATGTCCGCGGGACAGTTCCCGCTCACGCCGGCGTGGAGGGCCAAGCCCGGTGACTCGCTGATCGTGGAGCTGGCGAAGCCCAACGCGTCGCCGGCGCCCGGCTCCCCCGACGCGCCGGCGACGCCGCCGACCCCGTCCGGACCGCCGAACGCCACCGCACCGTCGCGCGCGCCGGCCGCGCCGAAACGGCCCGCGGCCACGCGCGAAGTGCCAGCGCCCCGTCAGGCGGCCAGCACCCCACAGGTGGCCAGCGCCCCACGGCCGCCCGAGCCGGCCAAGCCGGCGCCGCGAGCGGCCGAACAACCGATGCAGGCTCCGGCAGAGTCAGCGGCGGAGAGCGGCGCCGAGAAGGCCCCGTCCACCGAGTCCACGCCGAGCAGTGCGACGCCGAAGGTGGAGCGCGTGCCACCGGGCCCGCCCAGCAGCCCGCAGGTCGCGGGCCTGCCGCCAGGCGGCGCCCATGCCCCGCAGAATTTGCCCGACATTCGCTCGGCGCTCCGGCGGGGCGCCGGCGGCCACGGTGAGGGCTGGGAGGGCATCGAGGGCGAGCCGATCCCACTCGACACCTCCGACCCGGATTTCAGTTCGTTCCTCCAGCAGGTCAAACGGCAGATCCTGGCGAAGTGGGCGGTCCCGTGCATCAAGAATCCGGTCACGCACGAGTGCGAGCAACACAGCGCCCGGCTCTACGTGCTGTTCGGCATCCACAAGTCGGGGCGGCTGCAGGTCGTCGAGCTGCAGGCCTCCTCGGGCTATGGCGTCTACGACGACTACGCGTTGAACGCGGTGCGGCTGGCCGCGCCGTACCCGCCGGTGCCGCCGGCGATGATGGCGAAGCTCAAGTCGACCAGCGCCGGCGTCCCGATCCTGGCGCAGTTCAGCTACATCGTTTCGACCTCGTACCGCACGCTGTTGCAGTGATCGCCGCGAAATGCCTGAAAGTCCGGCACGTTCCTTGACACGTCTGCGTGCCGTAGGTAGCATGGGCGGTACTCTTGGATAGGCTCGTAGCTCAGTGGGAGAGCGCCTCTCTGACGCAGAGGAGGTCGGCGGTTCGAAACCGCCCGAGCCTACCATCCCTCCTTCATCCGGGGTTGTATGGCCGAGTCTGAAGAAGATCGACACCTCAAGCTGACCGGCGACTTCGACTGCGACCCGACGCCGCTCTCCACGCTGCGGCACTCTACCTCTCACGTGATGGCGCAGGCGGTGAAGCGCCTGTTCCCCGAGGTGAAGGTCGCCATCGGCCCCGCCATCGAGGACGGCTTCTACTACGACTTCGCCAAGGGCGAGCCGTTCACGCCGGAGGACCTCGCGCGCATCGAGGACGTCATGCGCGAGATCGTGAAGGCCGACATCCCCTTCGAGCGCCAGGAGATGTCGCGCCGTGACGCCATCGCGTTCTTCCGCGAGCGCGGCGAGCGGTTCAAGGTGGAGATCCTGGAAGGCATCGAGGCCGACCGCGTCTCGCTCTACAAGCAGGGCGACTTCATCGACCTCTGCCGCGGGCCGCACGTGGCGCGCACCAGCGAGCTGAAGGCCTTCAAGCTCCTGTCCTCGTCGGGCGCCTACTGGCGCGGCGACGAGAAGAACCCGATGCTGTGGCGCATCTACGGCACGGCGTGGCTGACGCAGGCCGACCTCGACCAGCACCTCTGGCGGCTGGAGGAGGCCAAGAAGCGCGACCACCGCAAGCTCGGCCGCGAGCTCGACCTGTTCGACTTCTACGACGTGGCGCCGGGCGCACCGTTCTGGCTGCCCAACGGGATGATCCTGGTCCGCGAGCTGGAGAAGTTCGCGCGCGAGCGGCTGGATGCCCAGGGCTACCAGGAGATCTCCACCCCGATGCTGGTGAACAAGAAGCTGTGGGAGCAGTCGGGGCACTGGGAGCTTTACCGGGACAACATGTTCCAGCTCGAGGTCGAGGGCGAGATCTTCAGCCTCAAGCCGATGAATTGTCCGGAGGCCTCCTACGTCTACAAGCGCTCGCTGCGCTCGTACCGGGACCTGCCGCTGCGCTTCAGCGAGATGGGCCGCGATCACCGCAACGAGCGCTCCGGCACGCTGACCGGGCTCGTGCGCGTGCGGCAGTTCACGCAGGACGACGCGCACCTCTTCTGCCGCCCGGATCAGCTCCAGGACGAGCTGACGGCGCTGCTCGACCTGGTGCGCGAGTGGTACAAGACCTTCGACCTGCAGCCGTCGTACAAGCTGGCCACGCGGCCCGAGAAGCGGCTGGGCACCGCGGAGCAGTGGGACAACGCCGAGAGCTCGCTGGAGAAGGCGCTGCGCGGTAATGGGCTCGCGTTCGAGATGGACCCGGGCGGCGGCAACTTCTACGGGCCGAAGATCGACATCGACGTGCGCGACGCGCTCGGCCGCGGCTGGCAGGTGGCCACCATCCAGGTGGACCTCACGATGCTGCCCGAGCGTTTCCAGCTCGAGTTCATCGACACCGACGGCCAGCCCAAGCGGCCGGTGGTGATCCACCGCGCGATCTTCGGCTCCTACGAGCGCTTCATCGGGATCATCACCGAGCACTACGCCGGCGCGTTCCCAACCTGGCTGGCGCCGGTGCAGGCGCGCGTGCTGCCGGTGTCGGAGAAGTTCATCGACTACGCGCGCACCGTTCACCGCCGGCTGCGCGACGCCCGTGTCCGCGCCGAGCTGGACGACCGCAACGAGAAGCTCGGCTACCGCATCCGCGACGCGCAGGTGCGGAAGGTCCCCTACATGCTCGTGGTGGGCGGCCGCGAGGCCGAGCAGGGGACGGTCAGCCTGCGCCCGCGCACGGGCGAGGACCGCGGCGCCGTCGCGCTCGATCGGGTCGTCGCCGACCTCACCGCCGAGATCGCCTCGCGCGCCGCCGACCTCACCGCCGGCCGTTCGTGATCGAACGACCTTGAGTCCTTCACCCCTGCCCAGGAGCTAAATCCATCAGCAAAGCACAAGAGATCCGCATCAACGAAGGTATCCGCGTCCGGGAGGTCCGGGTCGTCAGCGCGGAGGGCGAGCAGCTCGGTGTCATGCCGATCCAGACGGCGCTCGACACGGCGCGGAACCAGGAGCTCGACCTCGTCGAGGTGGCACCGGAGGCGAGCCCGCCGGTCTGCCGCATCATGGACTTCGGCAAGTACAAGTACACGCAGGCGCGGCGACTGAAGGAAGCGCGCAAGAAGCAGACGACAATTCTGGTCAAAGAAGTGAAGATGGGGCCCAAGACCGAGCGGCACGACTTCGACTTCAAGGTGAAGCACGTGCGCCGGTTCCTGGAGGAGGGCCACAAGGCCAAGGTGACCGTCCGCTTCAAGGGTCGCGAGATGGCCCACACGGAGCTGGGCTGGAAGATGCTGCAGAAGATGGTGGAGGCGGTGTCGGACATCGCGGTGGCCGACAACAACCCCCGCATGGAAGGCCGCATGCTCCACATCATGCTCAGCCCCAAGGCAAGTCACTAGACATGGGGGCCCCGACATGGCCCCCAAGCCCCCAACGCTCGGGGCACCCCGGCGGAGCCGTGGCGCCCCTCGATAACGGGAGACGGTAATGCCGAAGATGAAGACCAAACGGGCGGCGGCCAAGCGGCTCAAGAAGACGGCGAGCGGCAAGCTGAAGCGCAGCAGGGGCTGGAAGCAGCACAAGCTGGAGGGCAAGGAGCCCAAGCGCCGCGCGCGCCTGCGCAAGGCAAAGCTGATCGACAAGGCGGACGAGGCACGGCTCAAGGTGCTCGTCCCGTATCTGTAAGAGGAGGGGACGGGCATGCCACGCGCGAAAGGCGGCGCCAAGACGCGCCAGCGCCGCAAGAAGGTTCTCAAGAAGGCCAAGGGCTACGTCGGCGGACGCTCGCGGCTGTATCGCACCGCCAAGGAGACCGTGCTGCGGGCGGGCGCCTTCGCCTATCGCGATCGCAAGGCCAAGAAACGCACGATCCGCCGGCTGTGGATCGCGCGCATCAACGCCGCCTGCCGCGAGGCAGGCCTGACCTACTCGGTCTTCATCAGCGCGCTGAAGAAGGCCGGCGTGCTGCTGGACCGCAAGGTGCTCGCCGAGATCGCGGTGCGCGACCCCGCCGGCTTCACCAAGCTCACCGAGACCGCCAAGGCGCAGGCGCGCTGAGTCCGTGAATCACCCGCGCGTCGACGCCGTCGCCGGCGAGGCCCGCGAGGCGATCGAGCGCGCGGCGTCGTCGGCCGAGCTGGAGGCCGTCCGCGTCCGCTTCCTCGGCCGCCAGGGCGCGCTCACCCAGCTTCTCCGCTCGCTCGGCACCCTGCCGGCCGACGAGCGGCCGGTGGTGGGCGCCGCCGCCAACGAGGCCAAGCGCGTGCTGGAGGCGCTGCTGGAGGCGCGGCTCGCCGACGCCGCCGGCCGCGAGCGCCGCCGGCAGCGGGCGCAGAGCCGGCTCGACCTCACGCTGCCCGGGCGGCGGCCGTCCCAGGGCGCCGTCCATCCGCTCACGCGCGTGCACGACGAGATCGTGTCGATCTTCGTGGGCCTCGGCTTCTCCGTCGCGGAGGGGCCGGAGATCGAGACGGACTTCTACAACTTCGAGGCGCTCAACATCCCGCGCGATCACCCCGCGCGCGACATGCAGGACACCTTCTACGTGTCCGACGCCACGCTGCTGCGCACGCACACCTCGCCCGTGCAGATCCGCGCGCTGCGCGCGGCCAAGGGCCAGGTGCCGGTGAAGACGATCACGCCGGGGCGCGTGTACCGGCGCGACGTTGCCGACGCCTCGCACTCGCCGGTCTTCCACCAGGTGGAAGGTCTGGCCGTGGACCGCCACATCACGATGGCGGACCTCAAGGGCACGCTGGCGCTCTTCGCCCGCGAGATGTTCGGGCCGGACTCGGCCGTGCGCTTCCGGCCCTCCTTCTTCCCGTTCACCGAGCCCTCGGCCGAGGTCGACGTGCGCTGCTTCATGTGCGCGGGCGCGGGCTGCCGTGCGTGCAAGGACGGCTGGCTGGAGATCCTGGGCTCCGGCATGGTCCATCCCCAGGTGCTCCGCAACGGCGGCTACGATCCCGAAGAGGTGACGGGCTGGGCGTTCGGCATGGGCATCGAGCGGATCGCGATGCTCAAGTACGGCGTGGACGATCTGCGCCTCTTCTTCGACAACGATCTCCGCTTCCTGCGGCAGTTTGCGTAGGCTCCCGTGAAGATTCCGTACAACTGGGTGCGCGAGCTGGTCGACGTCAAGCTGTCGGCCGAGGATGCCGCCGACCGGCTGGTCAACGCCGGGCTCGAGGTCGCGGGCGTCACCCCGATCGCGCCGGAGCTGAAGGGTGTGGTGGTCGGGGAGATCGAGGCGATCGAGCGCGAGATCGGCGAGAGCCAGGGCCACCGGCTGGTGCTGTGCCGGGTCACCACGGGGGCCGCGCGCTTTCCGGTCGTCTGCGGCGCGCCCAACGCGGCCGCCGGCGTTCGCGCGGCCTTCGCGCCGCCCGGCGCCACGCTGCCCGGTGGCCGCGCGATCGGCGTCGCCAAGATTCGCGGCTTCGAGTCGCACGGCATGCTCTGCTCCGAGCGCGAGCTGGGGCTGGGCGAAGAGCACGAGGCCGGCCTGCTCACCGTGGACGGCGCGCCGCTCGGCGCCGACCTCGTCGCGCACCTCGGCCTGGACGAGCGCGTGCTCGAGATCGAGATCACGCCCAACCGGCCCGATTGCCTGTCGATCCTGGGCGTGGCGCGCGAGCTGGCGGCGCTCACGGGCGCGCGGCTACGGCCGCCGAAGATCGCGCTGCGCGAGTCGAACGAGCCGGCGCGCGCGCTGGCGCGCGTGCGCGTGGAGGCGCCCGACCTCTGCCCGCGCTACACCGTGCGCGTCATCAGCGGCCTGCGCGTGGGCCCGTCCCCGGCGTGGATGGCCGCCCGCCTGCGCGCGTGCGGGCTCAGGCCCATCAGCAACGTGGTGGACATCACCAATTACGTGTTGTGGGAGCTGGGCCATCCGCTGCACGCCTTCGACGCCGACCGCGTGAGCGATCGCACGATCGTCGTGCGTCGCGCCGCCGCCGGCGAGCGCTTCACCACGCTCGACGGCCAGCCGCGCACGCTCGATGCTTCGATGCTGGTCATCGCCGATCTCCAGCGCGCGATCGGGCTGGCCGGCGTGATGGGCGGCCAGAACTCCGAGGTCGGCGAGGGCACCACGCGCGTGCTGTTGGAGAGCGCCTACTTCGATCCGGCCACCACGCGCCGCACGTCCCGCACGCTCGGCCTGCGCACCGACGCGGCCTATCGCTTCGAGCGCGGCGCCGACATCGAGGGCCTGGCGGCCGCCAACGATCGCGCCGCCCAGCTCATGGCCGAGCTGGCGGGCGGCGCCGTCGCCCGCGGGATGCTCGACGTCTACCGGCGCCGGCGCAAGCCCGTGCGCGTGCGGTTGCGCCTGGCGCGCGTCGAGCGCGTGCTGGGGATCGTGCCCGGCCGTGTGCAGGCCAAGCGCATCCTCACCGGCCTCGGCCTCGACGTGCGCGAGCGCGGCGCGGGCGTCCTCGACGTGCAGGTGCCGAGCTTCCGCCGCGACCTCACCATGGAGGACGACCTCGCCGAGGAGATCATCCGCGTGTGGGGCTACGACAAGCTGCCCTCCACGCTGCCCGGCGGCGCCACCGTGCGCGTGGCCCGCGAGTCGGACCGGCTGCGGCAGGAAGGCCTCGTGCGCCGCGCGCTCGTCGGCGCCGGCCTGCTGGAGGCGGTGACGCTCAGTCTCAGCGATCCGGAGCGCGCCGGGGCGCTCGACGCGACGGCCGGGCCGGTGAAGCTGCTCAACCCGCTCAGCCAGGACGCCTCCCACCTGCGCACCCACCCGCTCGAGGGCGTGCTGGGCGTGGTGGCGACCAACGCGCGACGCCAGCAGAGCGACGTGCGCGTCTTCGAGATCGGCCGCACCTACCAGCACGAACCCGGCGGCGACACCGAGACTGCCGAGCCGCGCTGGCTCGCCATCGCGCTGACGGGCGCCCGGCACGATCCCTCCTGGGCCGTCAGCCCCGACGCGGCGGACGTCTACGACGCCAAGGGCCTCGCCGAGCACGCGCTGGCCGCCCTCGGCGTGGAGGTGGAGACGCGCGGCGGTGGCCGGCTGGGCGGCTTCGAGGCCGACTGCCACGGCTCGCTCGTCAGCCGGGGCGGCGAGGTCGTCGCCGAGTTCGGAGAGATCGCGGCCAAGGCGCGCGCGGCCTTCGGGATCGACGCGCCGGTGTTCGCGGCGGCCGTCCGGCTCGATGCGCTGCCGGTCGCGCACACGTTCGAGCGCGCCCGGGCGCTGCCACGCTTCCCGTCCGTCCAGCGCGACATGGCCTTCCAGGTCACCGACCCGGCGCTGACGACGGCGGCCGTGGAGGCGGTCATCCGCCGCGAGGCGGGCCCGCTCCTGCGCGACCTCGCCGTGTTCGACGTCTTCCGCCTGGCCGAGGGCGCGCGCAGCCTCGCCTGGCGCTTGACCTTCCAGGCCGACGACCGCACGCTGACCGACGACGAGGTCAACGCCATCCATGCCCGGGTCGCGGCGCGCGTCAGCGCCGAGCTCGGCATCACGCTGCGGGGAAGCGCATGAGCGACGACGTGGTCGCCGAGCGGCTGAGCGCGCTCGAAGAGGCCGTGCGACGGGCGGGCGAGACGCTGACGCGGCTGCGCGAGGACAACGAGCGGCTGCGTCGCGACGTCAGGCGCCTGGAGGACGAGCGCCGGCAGGTGCTCGGCCAGGTGGACGCCATCCTGAAAGACCTGGGCAAGCTCGACCTGGGGGCGCCGTAGCCATGGCCGCCGGTCGCGTCGAGCTCACGCTGCTGGGCCAGACGCTGACGGTGCGGACGGAGGCCGACCCCGAGTATGTCCGCACGCTGGCGCGCTATCTCGAGGAGCGCGTGGGGACGCTCACCAAGAGCGGCGTGAAGGACCCGATGGCCGCGCTCACCCTGGCCGCGCTCGACATCACCGACGAGCTGTTCCGCGCGCGCGAGGACCACGAGCGCCAGGACGGCGACGTGGGCGCGCGCCTCGGGGCCCTCATCCAGATGCTCGAGCGGATCGCTCCCGCCCCGCCCTCGCGACCCTGACGTGATGCCGCGGCGGTGCGGCTCGGGCGCGGGGCGATGATCACGCTCGAGACCGAGCGCCTGATCTTGCGGATGTTCCGCCAGGACGATCTCGACGCCTATGCCGCCATGTGCGCCGACGAGGAGGTCATGCGCTACATCGGCGAGGGCAAGGCGATCGACCGGGTGGCGGCGTGGCGCCAGATGGCGATGATGCTCGGCCAGTGGTGCCTCAAGGGGCACGGGCAGTTCGCGCTGGAGGAGCGCGCCACTGGCACGCTGCTGGGACGGGCCGGCTACTTCGAGCCCGAGGGCTGGCCCGGCTTCGAGCTGGGCTGGCTGCTGCGGCGCGAGTCGTGGGGCAAGGGCTACGCGACGGAGGCCACGCGGCTGCTGCTGCGCCACGCCTTCGAGGCCATGGGGCGCGAGCGCGTGATCAGCCTCATCCGTCCGGCCAACACGCGCTCGATCCGGGTCGCCGAGCGCCTCGGCGAGCGCCTGGAAGGCCGCACTGAGATCTTCGGCCTGGAAGCGCTGGTCTACGCCATCGACCACAAGACGTGGCGCGCCGCCGGCGGCGGCTAGCGGCGGCTCAGCCCAGGATCTCGGTGAGAACGCGGCCCTCGGCGGGGGCCGCGGGGAGACCGAGCAGGGTGCCGAGGGTCGGTGCGACGTCGCGGCTGGTGATCCGGCCCAGCGTCGCGCCGCGCTTGATGCCGCGGCCGGCGGCCACGAACAGCGCGTGGTTGTCGTCGTGGTGGGGCCGCTGGCCGTGGGTGCCGCGATGCTTCGGCGGTGCGTGCTCGTCGTCCCCCTGCGCCTCGTCCGAGAGCATGTAGCCAGGCGCCGCCTCCAGGAGCAGGTCGCCGGCGCGCGGGTTGTCCGCCGGCGCCGGCAGGCCGAGCGCCTCGTACTCGTCGGGCGTCCACACGCCGGACACGCCTTCCAGCGCGCCGAGCTCGCCGCGGAGATCGCGCGCCAGGCGCCCGCGGTCGCCGCTGCCCGTGGTGTAGACCCAGCCCGCGCCGTGGTTCATCACGAACCGCGCCTCGCCGTCCATGGACCCGCCGGGGCCCGTGCGCAGGAGTCCGCGCCGGCGCAGCCGCACGTTGGGACGAACCTCGCGCGAGACCGGCAGGAAGCCGTGGTCGGCCACGACCACCACGCTCGTCCGATCGAGGCCGTCGGCGCCGAGCGAGCCCAGCACGCGGCCGATCAGCGCGTCGATGTAGGCGATGGCCCAGTACGCCTCGGGCGAACGCGGCCCGTAGAGGTGCTGGTGGCTGTCGGCGCAGAGGAAGTGCAGGAGGAGCACGTCGGGCGCGTGGCGCTGCATTACCTGGATCGCCAGGTCGGCGACCATCGCGTCTTTCAGGAAGCGCTTGGGCAGCTCGGCCCACTCACCCTGCCGCTCGACCGGATAGCCGAGCTCGCGCAGCTCCTTCCAGACGGCCGGCGCCGTGTGGGCCTCGAAGACGCGCTGGTTCTTGAACATGGGCAGGTTGAAGTCGAGCGAGGTGGCGTGGCGCGTGGCCGGCCAGTCGATGGCTGCCGTGCGCATGCCGGCCGCGTGAGCGCGGTCGTAGAAGGTCGGCGCCCGCACCAGGTCGGCGGCGTCGTAGATCGGATCGCCGGTGAAGTCCTCGGCCTGGCCGGTGGCGCGATTGAGGACGTGGTTGGAGACGACACCGTGGGTGCGCGGCCCCACGCCCGTCACCAGGCTCACGTGCGAGGGCCACGTGGTGCTCACGAACACGGTCGCCATGCCGCCGGCGGCGGCACCGCGCTCGGCCAGCCCGCGCAGCACCGGCATGCGCGCGGCCGGATCCGTCCAGTAGAAGTGCGCGAGGCCGTCGATGCTGATCAGGATCAGGCGCGGCATGCCGCCCATGATAAACTTCGTTCCGTCCCTGCGCTGTTGGTGATGCCGGAGGGAAGTTTCAACCTCATTCACCCAACGGGAGCCGTACGCGAGAGTGGTGTGCAAGCCCCTCGTTGAAGGGGAAGCCTGAAGCTCTCCAATCAACGGCACCCACCTGGTTAAGCCAGGTTCGAAACACTTTCGGCACACGGCAGAGGTGGGGACCTTTCCCTACATTGACTCCCGCCCGGCCCCACCTCTATACTGGCCAGGAACTTGTCAATCTTGACGGCTATTTGACGCTCACAACCCTTTCGGGATAGGGGCGATGATGGATGCGACCTGGTTCGTACTACCGATTGTCGCCGCCCTCGCGCTCGCCGTCGGCTTCCTGATCCACAAGACGTCCACTGACCGGCGCATCGGCGGGGCCGAGCGCGAGGCCCGCCGCATCGTGGAAACCGCCGAGCGTGACGCGCAGACGGCGCTGCAAGCCAGCGAGCGCGACGCCGAGACGCGCCGGCGTTCGCTCGAGCTCGAGGCGCGCGAGAGCGCGATGAAGGCGCGGACGGTGTTCGAGGACGAGAGCCGCAAGCGCGAGCGCGAGATCCAGTCGATCGAGCAGCGGATCCTCGCCAAGGAAGAAGAGCTGGCCCGCAAGCTCGAGCAGATGGAGCGCCGCCTCGGCGAGTACGCCGACAAGGACAAGGCGCTGGCCACGCGCGAGCGCGCCGTCGGCGACAGCGAGCGCAAGCTCGCCTCGGCGATGGAAGAGCAGCGGCGCAAGCTGGAGACCATCGCCGGCCTCACCGCCGAGGAGGCCAAGCGGCAGCTCCTGGGCCAGATGGAAGAGGAAGCGCGGCGCGAGGCGCAGCTGGCCGGCATGCGCCTCGAAGAGGAAGCGCGCGAGACCGCGCGCGAGAAGGCCAAGGAAGTGCTCGCCACCACCATCCAGCGGCTGGCCCCCGACTATACGGTGGAGACCGCGGTGTCCGTCGTGGATCTGCCGTCGGACGACATGAAGGGCCGCATCATCGGCCGCGAGGGCCGCAACATCCGCGCGCTCGAGCTGCACACCGGCGTCGACCTCATCGTCGACGACACGCCGGAGGCCGTGCTGATCTCCGCCTACGACCCCTACCGCCGCGAGATCGCGCGCCTGGCGCTGCAGCGGCTGATCTCCGACGGGCGCATTCATCCGGCTCGCATCGAGGAGGTCGTCAACAAGGTCAAGCAGGAGATGGAAGTCCACCTGAAGGAAGAGGGCGACAAGGCCTGCTTCGAGGTCGGCGTCCACGGCCTGCACCCAGAGCTGGTGAAGCTGGTCGGCCGGATGAAGTACCGGACGTCGTACGGCCAGAACTGCCTTCAGCACTCGAAGGAAGTGGCCTGGCTGGCCGGCATGATGGCGGCCGAGATAAAGTGCGACGTCAAGCTGGCCAAGCGCATGGGGTTGCTGCACGACATCGGCAAGGCGCTCACGCACGAGCAGGAGGGCAGCCACCCCGAGCTCTCGCTGCAGGTGCTGACCAAGTACAACGAGAGCCCGCAGGTCATCAACGCCGCCCTGTGCGGCCACGAGGACGTGAAGGCGGAGACGATCGAGGCCGTGCTGGTGGAGGCCGCCGACGGCATCTCGGCCGCGCGCCCCGGCGCGCGCCGCGACGTGCTGGAGTCCTACATCAAGCGGCTGGCCAAGCTGGAGGAGATCGCGCTCAGCTACAAGGGCGTCGAGATGTGCTACGCGATCCAGGCCGGGCGCGAGCTGCGCGTGATCACGAAGGCCGAGATCATCAGCGACCTCGACGCCTACCAGCTCGCCAAGGACATCTCCAAACGCATCGAGGCCGAGATGCAGTACCCCGGCCACATCAAGGTGGTCGTCATCCGCGAGACGCGCGCCGTCGAAGTCGCGAAGTAGGCACGCGATGAACATCCTCATGGTGGGCGACGTGTTCGGCGAGCCCGGACGCGCGGCCCTCGCCAAGCATCTGCCCCGGCTGCGTCACGAGCACGCGATCGACTTCTGCGTGGTCAACATCGAGAACGCCGCCAGCGGCTTCGGCGTGACGCCCGCGATGGCCAGGCAGGCGCTCGAGCAGGGCGCCGACGTGCTGACGTCCGGCAACCACATCTGGGACCGCAAGGAGATCGTGGAGTACATCACGAAGGAGAACCTGCTGCTGCGCCCGGCCAACTTCCCGGCGGGCACGCCCGGCGTGGGCTACGTGACGATCAAGACCGGCCCCCACAAGGTGGCCGTGCTCAACCTCATGGGCCGCGTGTTCATGACGCCGATCGACTGCCCGTTCCGCAAGGCCGACGAGATCGTGCCCGAGCTCCGCAAGGACACGCCCATCGTGCTGGTGGACATGCACGCCGAGGCGACGTCGGAGTCGGTGGCGATGGGCTGGCACCTCGACGGGCGGGTGAGCGCGGTCGTGGGCACGCATCGTCACGTGCAGACCGCCGACGAGCGGGTGCTGCCGGGCGGCACCGCCTACATCACCGACCTCGGCATGACCGGCCCCACCGACGGCGTGATCGGCGTGGATCGCGAGCTTATATTACAGAGGTTCCTCAACCAGATGCCCGTGCGCTTCGAGCCCGCCAAGGGCCCGGCCGCCCTGCACGGCGTCGTCATCGTCGTCGATCCTGAGACCGGGCGCGCCTCCGACATCCGCCGCCTGCGCGTGCCGGCGTGAGTCGCGCCTCGTGATTCTCGACGGCAACCCCGTCGCCGAGCGCGTGCTGGCCGAGGTGCGCGCAGGCGTGGCGCGCGTGCGCGAGCGTCACGGCGTGGCGCCGACCCTGGCGGTGCTCTTGCTCGGCAACGACCCCGCCTCGGGGCTCTACGTGCGCAGCAAGAAGCGGATGGCCGCGTCGGTCGGCATCACGTCGCCCGACTACGTCTATCCCGAGGGTCTCGACCGCGCGGCGCTCCTGGACCTCATCGACCGCCTGAACGCCGATCGCACCGTCCACGGCATCCTCCCGCAGCTGCCGCTGCCGAAGGGCATCGACGAGGACGAGGTGATCGCGCGCATCGCTCCCGAGAAGGACGTCGACGGCATTCATCCCGTCAACATGGGCCGCCTGCTCGGCGGTCAGCCGGCCGTGCTGCCGTGCACGCCGTCGGGCTGCATGGAGATCCTGGATCACTACGGGGCGAAGCTGGAAGGCGCCGAGGCCGTGATGATCGGGCGCTCACGGATCGTGGGCAAACCGCTGGCGCAGCTCCTGCTCGCGCGACATGCCACCGTCACGATGTGCCATACGCGCACCCGGGACCTCGCCGACCACACCCGACGCGCGGACGTGCTGTGCGTGGCCGTTGGGCGCGCGGGGCTCGTCACCGCCGACATGGTGAAGCCGGGCGCCTGGGTCGTCGACGTCGGCAACACGCGGCTGCCGTCCGGCCAGTGGGTCGGTGACGTGGACTTCCCGGGCGTCAGTCACGTCGCGCACGTCACGCCCGTGCCCGGCGGTGTCGGCCCCATGACGCGCGCCATGCTCCTGCGCAACACCGTGCTCGCCGCCGAGCGGCAACTCGGAGGGGGGCTTCGATGACTCGGAGGGGGGCTTCGCCCCCCTTCCGACGCTCGTCGCGCGCCTCGCGGCGCGCTTCTCGCTGCCTCCCCCCAGAGTTGCGCGGGCAAAGCCCGCGCTCGAAAGAGGCGAACCCGGACGCGTGAGGCGAATTGTTTGAACTCTGAGCGAAGGGTTCTGTCCGTGTCGGCGCTCTCGCAGCAGCTCGCCCGGGTGATGGAAGAGAAGTTTCCGGCGGTCTGGGTCGAGGGGGAGATCTCGAACTTCAAGGTCTATGGCTCGGGGCACGCGTACTTCACGCTGAAGGACGAGGGCGCGCAGCTCCGCTGCGTGCTGTTTCGCACGCGCACGCGGCGCGTGCGGTTCGAGCCGCGGGACGGCCTGCACGTCATGGCCTTCGGCGCCATCGAGATCTATGCCCAGCGCGGCGACTACTCGCTGGTGGTCGAGTTGCTGGAGCCGAAGGGCGTCGGCGCGCTGCAGCTCGCCTTCGAGCAGCTCAAGGAGCGGCTGGCGCGCGAGGGGCTCTTCGACGCCGGCCGCAAGCGCCCGCTGCCGCGCTTCCCGCGCAAGATCGGCATCGTGACCTCGCCCAGCGGCGCCGCCATCCGCGACATGCTGCGCGTGATCGGCCGGCGCTTCGGCGAGATCCACATCGTGCTGGCCCCGGCGCGCGTGCAGGGCGAGGGCGCCGCCGCCGAGGTGGCCCAGGGCATCCGCGAGCTGAACGCGCTCGGCGGCGTGGACGTGATCATCGTCGGCCGCGGCGGCGGCTCGCTCGAAGATCTGTGGGCGTTCAACGACGAGATGCTGGCCCGCACCATCGCCGCCTCCAAGATCCCCGTCATCTCGGCCGTCGGCCACGAGGTGGACTTCACGATCGCCGACTTCGTGGCCGACGTGCGCGCGGCCACGCCGTCCAACGCCGCCGAGCTGGTCGTCAAGGAGAAGCGCGGGATCGTGGACGCCCTGGGCGATCTCACCGGACGGCTCCAGCGCGTCATGCGGCGCGGGCTGGCCGCGCACCGCGACCGCCTCGAGCGAGCGCTCGGCCGCCGCGTGCTGACCGACCCGGGGCGTCCGCTGCGCGAGCTCGAGCGCCGCCTCGACGACGCGCGCGTGCGCCTGCGCCAGGCCGCGCTGGCCGCGCTCGACCGCCGCGCGCACCGCGTGGAGCTGGCCGGGCGGGGCTTGCGCTCGCTGAGCCCCGTGGCGCGCACGCTCAACGGCCGGCGCGCGCTGATCGACCTGCAGGGCCGCCTCGAGCGCGGGATGCATCGCGCGCTCGACCGCTCGCGCCATCGCCTGGGCGCCGGGGCCGGCCGGCTCGACTCGCTGTCGCCGCTGGCGGTGCTCTCACGCGGATACAGCTTGACGCGGACCGCGGACGGCCGCATCGTGCGCACCTGGCGCGACGTCGCCGCCGGCGACGCCGTGAACGTTCTCCTGCACCACGGAAGCCTCGATTGTCGCGTCGATGCGACCCGGGAGCGTGATGACCGACCTCAAGTTTGAAGACTGCCTGACCCGTCTCGAGCAGATCGTGAGCGCGCTGGAAGCCGGCAACCTGCCGCTCGAAGAGTCGCTGAAGGTTTTCGAGGAGGGCATCACGCTGGCCCGCCACTGCGCGCGGTATCTCGACGACGCCGAGCGCCGTATCGACATCCTGGTCAAGGACGAGGGCGGCGCCACCGTCAGCAAGCCCTTCGTCTTCGAGACGGAGGACGAAGCGTGACGTTCGACCTGAAGAGCTACCTCGAGAACCGCCGCGCCATGGTGGAGGCCGCGCTCGAACGTGTCCTGCCCCCGGAGGCCGCGCCGCCCACGCGGATCCACCAGGCCATGCGCTACAGCGTGCTGGCGCCCGGCAAGCGGCTGCGCCCGATCCTCGTGGTGGCCGGGGCCGAGGCCGTCGGCGGCCGCGCCGAGACCGTCCTCGACACGGCCTGCGCGCTCGAGCTGATCCACGCCTACTCGCTGATCCACGACGACCTGCCGGCCATGGACGACGACGACTATCGCCGCGGCCGCCTCACCAATCACAAGGTGTTCGGCGAGGCCCTGGCGATCCTGGCCGGGGACGCGCTGCTCACGCTGGCCTTCCGCCTCGTGGCCAACAACGCCGCCCGCATCGCGCCGGGCGTGGTGGGCCTGGTGGTGGCCGAGGTGGCGGACGCCGCCGGCACCGACGGCATGGTGGGCGGGCAGGTGGTGGACATCGAGTCCGAGGGCAAGACGATCTCGGCCGAGATGCTGGACTACATCCACCTGCACAAGACGGCCGCGCTCATTCGCGTGGCGCTGCGCGTGGGCGCCGTGCTGGCCGGCGGACGCGAAGAAGTGGTGGACGCGATCAGCCGGGCCGGCGAGGCGCTCGGGCTCGCGTTTCAGATCGTGGATGATATCCTCGACGTCGAAGGCAATCTCGCGGAGCTCGGCAAGACCGCCGGAAGCGACGAGCGCAAGCAGAAGGCGACCTACCCCTCGGTGCACGGTCTGCCCGCGTCCAAGGCGCGGGCGCGCGACCTCATCGAGGAGACCAAGCGCCTGCTGACGCCGCTCGGCCCCTCCGCCGAGCCCATCCGCGCGCTCGCCGATTTCGTGCTCGAGCGGAGGTCCTAGATGTCCGCCATCACCGGCGTCTACGCCCGCGAGATTCTCGACTCGCGCGGCAATCCGACGATCGAGGTCGAGGTCCAGCTGGAGTCGGGCGCGTGGGGACGGGCCGCGGTGCCCTCGGGCGCCTCCACCGGCAAGCGCGAGGCCGTCGAGCTGCGGGACGGCGATAGCCAGCGCTACGGCGGCAAGGGTGTCCAGCAGGCGGTGCGCAACGTCGAGGAGACGATCGCCCCCGAGGTGGACGGCATGGAGGCCAGCGAGCAGGCCGCCATCGACCAGGCGCTGCTCGAGCTGGACGCCACGCCGAACAAGTCGGCGCTGGGCGCCAACGCCATCCTCGCCGTCTCGCTCGCGGTGGCGCGCGCGGCCGCCGACGACGCGGGGCTGCCGCTCTACGCCTATCTCGGCGGCGTCGGCGCGCGCCTCTTGCCGGTGCCCATGCTCAACGTCATCAACGGCGGCGTCCACGCTGACAACGGCATCGACTTTCAGGAGTTCATGGTGGTGCCGGCCGGCGCCGACTCGTTCGGCAACGCGCTGCGCATGGGCGTGGAGGTTTTCTACGCGCTCAAGGACCTGCTCAAGAGCAAGAAGCTCGGCACCGGCGTCGGCGACGAGGGCGGCTTCGCGCCCGCGCTCGGCTCCAACACGGCGGCGCTCGACCTGCTCATGCAGGCCATCGAGAACGCCGGCTACCGTCCGGGCGACGACGTCTCGCTGGCCCTCGACGTGGCGGCCAGCGAGTTCGCCGAGGCCGGCGGCCGCTACCGGCTGCGCCGCGAGAACGTCGTGCTGAACAGCGACGAGCTGGTGGCGCGCTACGAGACGATGGTGGACCGCTACCCGATCGTGTCGATCGAGGATCCGCTGGGCGAGGACGACTGGAACGGCTGGGCGCTCATCACCAGGCGCCTGGGGAGCCGCGTGCAGCTCGTGGGCGACGACCTCCTGGTGACCAATCCGGCCATCATCCAGCAGGCGATCCAGAAGTCGATCGCCAACGCCGTGCTGGTGAAGGTGAACCAGGTCGGCACGCTGACCGAGACCATGCAGGCCATCGAGCTCGCCAAGCGCGCGGCCTACGGCACCGTCATCTCCCACCGCTCGGGCGAGACCGAGGACACCTTCGTGGCGGACCTCGCGGTGGCCGTCAACGCCGGCCAGATCAAGACGGGCTCGGTCGCGCGCAGCGAGCGCACGGCCAAGTACAACCAGCTGCTGCGCATCGAGGAAGAGCTGGGCCACGCCGCCTCCTGGCCCGGCCGCAGCCTCTACACGCGCGCGGCGCGGTGAGCCCCCGCCTCGTCGGCGTCGCCGGCCTCGTGTTGCTGGCCGCCGGCCTCGCCGTCTACGGCGGCCACCAGGTGCTGCGCGTCCGCCAGATGCGCGGCGAGATCGCCGCGAGGGAGCGCGACATCGTCACGCTGCGCGCGCGCACCGAGGAGCTGTCGCGCACGGTGGAGCGCCTCCGCAACGATCCCTCCTACGTCGAGAAGCTCGCGCGCGAGGAGCTCGGCTACGTGCGGCCCGACGAGACCGTGCTGAAGTTTCCCACCGCCGGCCGCTGACAAGCGTCGCCGTGGATTGGCTGACCTCGACCGGCCCCGCATGGTTCGCGCTGTTCCTGGTGACGATGCTGGTCAACGCGCGGGCCGCCTTCAAGCTCCTGCTCGACTGGAAGGGCATGCTCACCACCTGCCGGCTCGTGGAGGACGCCTACGACGCGCTGGACGCGCTGCCCGACGAGGCCGCCCTGGCGGAGGCGCCGGGCGCGCCCGTGTTCGTGCACGTGGTCCCCGCGTACTACGAGCCGGCCATCGCCGAAACGCTGACGGCGCTGCTCGGCTCGCGCTACCCGCACGGTCGGCTGCACGTGATCGTGGCCACGCGAGAGGAGGAGGAGCGCGCCCCGCATCCGGCGATGCCGGCCACGACGGCCGAGCTGGTGCGGCGCTTCCGCGACACGCTGCCGCCCTGGCAGCAGAAGATGCTGGCGCTCGTGGTGGCGCCGCCGGCGCCCGGCCGCAAGGCGCACCAGCTCAACTGGGCGCTCCGTCCCGAGACGCTGCGGGCCGTGCTGGGCGCCGACGACGATCCGGCGCGCGTCTGGGTCGGCGTAAGCGACGCCGACTCGCTGCCCGATCGCAACACCTACCGCTGGCTGGCCGCCGACGTGCTGGCCGGCCGCCGCCGGCTCGCCTACCAGGGCGTGACGCTGTCGCTGGGGAATTTCGACCGGCTCGATCGGCGCGGGCGCGTGTGCGCCATCCAGCAGTCCTCGATCTTCATCCGCGTGTCGATCGCGCGGCTCATCAACGAGGTCAAGCGCGTGGCCTGGCTGGCGCGGCTGCACGCGCGCGCGCCGCGTCTGGCGCGGCTCGTGCGGCCGGTCTTCGAGCTGTGTTTCCGCCGCTCGCAGATCTGCCTGGGCCACCACCAGTTCGTGCGGCTCGACGTGCTGCAATCGCTCGGCGGCTTTCCGACGTCGGGCGCCACCGAGGACTCCACGCTGGGCTACGCGCTGGGCGCGCGGGGGATCCTGATGGGCGCCCTGCCGCTGCTGGAGCTGGTGGACCTGCCGGAGACGAAGGACAAGATGGTCCGGCAGAACGCGCGCTGGTACAAGGGCGTCCTCGACGACGTCGCGTTCCTGGTCGCGACGTGGCGGGCGGCGCCGAGCGCGTTCAACTTGGCCCAGCTCGCCCGCCACGTCGGCAACAAGGTGGTGGAGTGGCCGATCGCCGCCGTCGTCTACCCGGTCGTCGGCTTCCTCGGCTGGCACCTGGCCTACCGCTTCGCCGACCACCCGGTGCTGTTCGTGCTCGGGATCGCGTTCCCGTCGGTATCGCTCGGCCTGACGATCTGGGTGGGCGGCATCGTGACGCAGGACCTCATCGAGAGCCTGACGCCCTATTTCCCGCGCCCCGTCAGCGTGGCGCGCACGTCGCTGGCGGCCAAGTTCTGGGGCATCTTCCGCTGCCAGACGTACTGGCTCCTGGCCACCCGCGGCGCCTGGCGCGTGCTGCTCGCCCTGGCGCGCACCGGCGTCTTCGAGCCGGCCAAGACTGATCGAGCACATGGGGGGCCCCGAAATGGCCCCCCAAGCCCCCCACACGCGTCTCGCGCCCCGGCGGCGCCGGGGCGCGCATCTGCGATCTAGCGCGTCCTACACGCCAATCTAGCGCGTACTACGCTCCGTCGGCGCGCTCGGCTTCGTCCTCGGTGATCTCTTCGTCGGCCTCGAGGTCGAGGTCGTCGTCGTCGAGAGCCAGCGCGCCTTCCTCCAGCTCGTCGACGTCGGGCTGGGACGGCACCGCGGTCTCGCCGTCCTGCTCCTTGCCTTCGCGGCCGAACGCGCCGGGCACGGCGCTGGTGTCGGGGGCCGGCTCGATGCCGTGACGGCTCGATTGCTCCTTGCGCCCCGCGGACTGCAGGCCTTCCTTGTCGGCTGACGAATCCATGGCGCACCTCCCGCACGAGCATGCAGGCAAGGGTCGGACCACCGAGCGCGCCGTATATAATGCAAGGCCGAGGAGAAGAATCCATGGCGTCCCCCAAGCGCGTCCTGCGCGTCGCGAAGGAAGCCCAGCCGTACCGGACCGAGCTGACGCCGGTCTCCTTCCTGCGCCGCAGCGCGTACGTGTTCCCGGACAAGACGGCCGTGGTCCACGGGCCTCGGCGCTACACCTACCGTCAGTTCGAGGAGCGCGTGAACCGGCTGGCCTCCGGCCTGCGCGCACTGGGCCTGCGCCACCTGGACCGGGTGGCGGCCGTCCTGCCCAACATCCCCGCCATGCTCGACATCCACTACGGCGTGCCGGCGGCCGGGCTTGTCATCGTGCCGATCAACACGCGGCTCAACAGCGACGAGATCGGCTACATCCTCGAGCACTCGGGCGCCAAGGTGCTGTTCGTCGACCAGGAGTTCGAGCCCCTCGTGAAGCCGCTCGACCTGCAGGGCGTCAAGGTGATCCGCGTGGACGACACGGGAGCGCCGGGCGATCCCTACGAGGACTTCCTGGCGGCGGCCTCCCCCGAGCCGTGCGAGCCGTGGACCGAGGACGAGTACGAGACGATCTCGATCAACTACACCTCCGGCACCACCGGCCGCCCCAAGGGCGTGATGATCCACCACCGCGGGGCCTACCTGAATGCCCTCGGCGAGATGCTGGAGACGGGCCTCACGTCCGAGGCCAACTACCTGTGGACGCTGCCGATGTTCCACTGCAACGGCTGGTGCTTCACGTGGGGTGTCACCGCGATGTCGGCCACCCACGTGTGCCTGCGGCGCGTGGACTCGGGCCGCATCTGGGACCTGATCGACCAGGAGGGCATCACCCACTACTGCGGGGCGCCGACCGTCCAGATCGGCATCGTCAACGATCCCAGGGCGCACCGGCTCGCGCGCACGGTGACCTGCGCCGTCGCCGGCGCCCCGCCGTCGCCCACGCTGCTCGGCCGGCTGAAGGAGCTGGGGTTCAAGCCGGTGCACGTGTACGGCCTCACCGAGACGTACGGCCCCCACACGGTGTGCGCGTGGGATCCCGCGTGGGACCGGCTGCCGGCCGACGAGATGGCGCGCAAGGCCGCGCGCCAGGGACAGGGCTACATCATGTTCGACCTCGCGCGCGTGGTGGACGACAAGATGGCCGACGTGCCGATGGACGGCGAAACGCTGGGCGAAGTCGTCATGCGCGGTAACAACATCATGAAAGGATATTTCGAACAGGCCGACGCCAGTGCGGAGGCGTTCCGCGGCGGCTGGTTCCACTCGGGCGACCTGGCCGTCTGGCACCCCGACGGCTACATCGAGCTGCGCGACCGCAAGAAGGACATCATCATCTCGGGGGGCGAGAACATCTCCACGATCGAGGTGGAGCAGACCGTGGCCAAGCACCCCTCGGTGCTGGAGTGTGCCGTGGTGGCCGTGCCCGACGCCAGGTGGGGCGAGCGGCCCAAGGCCTTCGTGACGCTCAAGCCCGGCCGGAAGGCCACCGAGCAGGAGATCATCGAGTTCTGCCGGCAGCACATCGCCCACTTCAAGTGCCCGGCCGCCATCGAGTTCGGCGATCTGCCCAAGACCTCGACGGGCAAGGTCCAGAAGTTCGTCCTGCGCGACAAGGAGTGGAAGGGCCAGGCCAAGCGGATCAACTGACATGAGCCTCGAGCAAACCCTCAACGAGACGCTCACGAAGGCCATGCGCGACAAGGACCAGCGCACCGCCGACATCGTGCGGATGGTCAAGAGCAAGATCGGCGAGCGCCGCACGGCCAAGGGCTTCTCCGGCCAGGTGGACGACGCCCTCGTGCTGGACGTCATCAGCGCCTACCGCAAGTCGCTCCAGAAAGCGCTGCCCGACTACGAGAAGGCCGGCGAGCGCGGCGCGGCCCAGGCCACCCAGCTTCGTGGAGAGATCGAGTACCTGGACCGCTGGCTGCCCAAGGGCCTGGACGACGCAGCCCTCCGCGCCCTGGTGCGCGAGCGCATGAGCGCGTTGAACATCACGGACGCCAGGCAGGTCGGTCGCCTGGTCGGCGACGTCATGAAGACTCACAAGGGCCAGGTCGAGGCCGGCGACGTCAAGCGCGTGGCCGAGGAGCTGCTGAAACCCTAGCCGCGTTGTAAGTCCTGCCTGCCGGTCTGCAAATGTTTGCCGAGTTTCCTGCTGGTGTCGCGCTTGCAATGTTTCCCTCCGCAGAGGAGGGCTCTGCCCATGACGACAAGGAAGCTTCTGACAGCCGCATGCGCGCTCGCGCTCGGCTTTGCCTGGACGATGGCGCCCGCGATCGCCGCGGACGAGTCGGTGAAGGACAAAGCCAAGGACAAGGCGGAGACGGCCAAGGACAAGATGGGTAACGCCGCGGACAAGACGAAGGACAAGGCCGTCGAGATCAAGGACAAGACCAAGGAGAAGGCGGTCGAGGTCAAGGACAAGATCAAGGAGAAGGTGTCGGGCAAGAAGAACGGCGACACCGTCGCCCAGGGCAGCGACGACGTCCGCCAGGCCCAGCAGGCCCTGACCGACAAGGGCTTCAACCCCGGCCCGGTCGACGGCCGGATGGGTCCGCACACCAAGGCCGCCATCAGCGACTTCCAGAAGAAGGAAAACCTGAAGGTCACCGGCCGCCTGGACCGCGAGACCAAGGGCAAGCTGGTCAACGCCTCGGTCAGCAAGAAGGCCGACACGGCGGCCCCGGCCGCCTCGCCGTCCACCACGACACCGACCGACACCACCGCGCCGGCCACCGGCGCGGCGCCGACCTCGCCGTCCTCGGGCCAGAGCACGACCACGGAGAAGAAGTAGACGCGAGAGCGCGACGGCGCCACGATAACCGCGAGAGGCCGGGAGCGATCCCGGCCTCTCGTCGTTTCTGTTACTTCTTTTCCGCGCGGATCTCGGCGAACACCTTGGAGGCAACCAGCATCGCGTCCCGCGCCGCCGGCGCGCCGCAGTAGCCGAGCAGGTGCAGCAAGGCCTCGCTGAGCTGCTCCTCCGTCCAGCCCTGGCGCAACGCCATGCGCAGGTGGATCTCCAGCTCGGCCTCGTGCGCGGTGGCCGCGTCGGAGATCACGCAGATCAGCGTGCGCGTCTTCAGGTCGAGGCCCGGCCGCGTCCACAGCGTGCCGAACACCGCCTCGGTGGCGACGTCGATGAACTTCCGCATGTTCGGGTCCGCGTAGTTCTTCTTGTTCGCGCGCTCGACGAACTCGTCGCCCAGCAGCGTGCGCCGCAGCTCCGCGCCCTTGCGAAACGCCTCGCTCTCGCTCATGGAGATCCTCCGGGCCGCGGGGCTTCGCGCCCCGGGCGGCGTCCATGGTACCGTTGGCCACCACTCCGACTCCATCGAAGGGAGCCCGCCCATGAAGGCCGCCGTCCTCTACAAGCCCAACACTCCGCTCGAGGTCGTCGAGGTCGAGCAGCAGGGTCCCAAGGCCGGCGAGGCGCGCGTGAAGGTGAAGGCGGCCGGCGTCTGCCACAGCGACTGGCACATCATCAACGGCGACTGGACGATGCCGCTGCCGATGGTGCTCGGCCACGAGGCGGCGGGGATCGTGGAAGAGGTGGGCGCCGGCGTCACCACCGTGAAGCCCGGCGATCACGTGATCTTCTCGTTCCGCCCGCAGTGCGGCCACTGCCTCTACTGCTCGATCGGCCGCTCGATCCTCTGCGACGGCCACAACGACACGCCGCGCTTCATGCTCTTCGACGGCACCACGCGGATGTCCGTCAAGGGCGAGCCGCTGAACCAGCTCGCGCGCATCGGCACCTTCGCGGAGAAGGTCGTGTGCCCGGCCGAGCAGCTCGTGCCCATGCGCAAGGACATGCCGTGGCCGCAGGCGGCGCTGGTCGGCTGCTGCGTGCCGACGGGCGTGGGCGCCGTCACGCGCTGCGCGCAGGTGGAGGCGGGCTCCTCGGTGCTGATCATCGGCTGCGGCGGTGTGGGACTCAACGTGGTGCAGGGCGCCAAGCTGGCCGGCGCCGCCACCATCATCGCGGCCGACCTGCTCGACGGCAAGCTGGCCTACGCCAGGGACTTCGGCGCCACGCACACCGTCAATGCCTCCAGCGCCAACGTGGTGGACTTCGCGCGCAGCCTCACCGGCGGCCGCGGCGTGGACTATGCGTTCGACGCGATCGGCGGCGAGGCCACCACGCTGCAGATCCTCGATGCCATCCGCCCGGGCGGCACGGCCGTCATCGTCGGCATGGCCGCCATGGCCGTGCGCGCGCCGGTGACGCCGTACATGATGGCGCTGCAGGAGAAGTGCTTGCGCGGCACGATGTACGGCTCGGTGCGCCCGAACCTCGACTTCCCGCACCTGGTCGATCTCTACATGCAGAAGCGGTTGAAGATCGACGAGCTGGTGAGCCGGACGTACCGCCTGGACCAGATCAACGAGGGCTTCCAGGCCCTCCGCTCGGGCCAGGTTGCCCGGGGCGTGGTGGTCTTCGACTAGGTCTTCGCGGACTCGGCGCGGACGATGGCCCAGCCGAGCGCGCGGATCTGGAAGTCGACGTTCCGCCAGCGCTGGTTGGGGATCCGCGCGCTTGGCATGGGACCCTGGCCCCGGCGGTCCTGCAGCACCGTGAGCGAGGGGTGGTCGGCCAGCTCGCGGCGCAGCATCTCGAAGAGCTTGGGCTGCGTGCGGGAGACGATCAGCAGGTGCTGGGCGCCGTTGCGGGCGGCCGAGATGCCGCGCGCCTCCTCCACCAGGGCTTCGACGGCGCGGACCACCGCCTTGTCGGAGGTGTCCCCGATGAAGCGCGACAGCGGCGACCAGGTCTGACTGCCGCAGGCCGGGCACTTCTCCGGCCCGATCTCGAAGCACACTTCGCAGTCGAGGCAGAGGGCGAGACGGGCAAGCGGAAGATATTGCGGGCGAGAACTCGAGGTCAGTTGGGCACGAGAGCGCATGGCCGTGCGAGATTCGCAAACGCAGTGCCAAAACGCATCACCGCGTTTTCCGCGGAAATCGCAGTGTTTCCCGCCTCCACCGTGACACCTGCGCGCCAGAATGGCGCACGCCGGTCTCTTCCCGTGTCGGCTTGACTCACTCCCACCTCTC
>QHRW01000063.1 GCA_003220265.1 Candidatus Rokuibacteriota bacterium
CTTTCACTTCAACACGGCGATCAGCGCCATCATGGAGCTGGTCAACGCGCTCCACGCCTTCGAGGCCGCGTCGGTGGACGGCGTCCCGTCCGGCGAGCGTGCCGCGCTCGTGCGCGAGGCCGTCGAGACGCTGCTCCTCCTGCTGGGGCCGTTCGCGCCCCACGTCAGCGAGGAGCTGTGGCACCAGCTCGGCCACGAGGCCTCGCTGTTCACGCAGTCGTGGCCGGTCGCCGACCCGGCGGCGCTCGTTCGCAAGGAGGTCACGGTGGTGCTGCAGGTCGACGGCAAGGTGCGCAGCCGGCTGACGGTGGAGGTGGACGCCGCCGAGGACACCGTGCAGCGCCTCGCACTCGCCGACGACAAGGTGCAGCCCTGGCTGCAGGGCCGCGCGGTCGACCGCGTGGTGGTCGTCCCCAACCGGCTGGTCAACGTCGTGACGCGCTCGTGAGGGCGGGCGCCCTCGCGCTCGTGGCCGCGCTGCTGCTGGGCGGCTGCGGGTACACCGTGCGCGGCACGCTGCCCGCACACATCAACACGGTGGCGGTGCCGATCTTCAAGAACCACACGCGGGAGCCGGCGGTGGAGAGCCTCATCACGCGGGCGGTGGTGGAGGCCTTCTCCACCAACGGGCGGCTGCGCGTCGTGAACAGCAGCCAGGCCGACGCGATCCTCGACGGCGAGATCACCGGCTACAGCATCGCGTCGATCGCCTTCGACAAGGACGCCAACGTGCGCCTGTACCGTCTGGTGGTGACGGTCAATCTGAAGATGCGGGACGTCAAGCGCAACACGGTCCTGTTCCAGCAGAACCAGGTGCAGGAGCAGGCCGACTTCCGCGTGCAGGGCCAGGTGTCGCAGACGATCTCGCGCGAGGAGACGGCGCTGCGCACGGCGGCCACCGACATCGGCCGCGCCATCGTGGCGCTCGCCGTCACCCGCTTCTAGGCGCGCCACCTCGACGTGGACTACGCCGCCCTGCTTCAGGCCGCCGAGCGCGGCCAGCCCCCCTCGCTCGCGCTCGCGCACGGTCCCGACGAGCAGCTCCTCGACGACGCGCTGGGGCTGGTGATCCGCGGCCTCTTCGCCGACGCCTCCGAGCTGGCGCTGGGCCGCGAGGTGCTGGAGGGCGGCGAGGTGTCGGTGGAGACGGTCGTGCGCTCGGCCATGACGCTGCCGTTCATGACGCGCCGGCGCCTGGTGGTCGTGCGCCGCGCCCAGGCGCTGGCGGCAAAAGGCGGCGAGGCGCTCACCGCCTACGCGCGCGACCCCAATCCGAGCACCTGCCTGCTGCTGCTGGCCGGCGAGGGGCTCGCCGTCTCCCGCGAGCGGCGCACCGAGCACTGGCTGCTCGGTGCGCTGCCGGCCGCCGCCGTCGTGGCGCTGCCGCTGCGGAGCGGCCGCGGCCTCATCGACTGGCTCAAGCAGCGCGCCGCCGCCGAGGAGATCGTCGTCAGCGACGACGCCGCCCGGCTCCTCGTGCAGTGGGTGGGCGAGGACGGCGCCCGGCTGCTCGGCGAGGTGCGCAAGGCGGCGCTGGCCGGCGGGCCGGACAATCGCAAGGTCGGCGAGCGCGAGGTGACCGCGGTGGTCGGTGAGCACCGCGTGAGCGACGCCTTCGAGCTCACGCGCGCCGTGGAGCGCAAGGACCTGGCGCTCGCGCTCCGCACGCTCGACCGGCTGCTCGCCACCGAAGCGCCGCTGCTCCTGCTGACGCTGCTCACGCGCAGCGTGCGCCAGGCGCTCACCGTGCGCGACCTCGCCGCCGCCGGCCAGTCCGCGATGGAGATCGCGCGCGCCGTGCGGCCCACGCCGCCGCCCGTCGTGGAGGCGATCATGAGCCGCGTGGCGGGGGCCGGCGGCGCCGCGCTGCCGCGACAGCTCGCGCGCTGCTGGCAGGCGGAGTGGCGGTGCAAGTCGGGCGGCCAGGCGAGCGCAGAGCTGACGGCGCTGGTCGCGGACCTGTGCGGGACGAGGTGAGCCGCCGGCGGCGCCTGGCGCTCGCGCTCACGCTCCTCCTCGCCGCCCTCGCGGCGGCGCCCGCCGCCGCCCAGCCGTGTCGCGACTGTTTCGACGCCGGCGCCGCCCGCGTGGGGCTTCGCGTCCCCGCCGGCGCGCCGCTGGCCGGCTACGGCAGCTTCGCCCGCCGCCTGCTGATCCCCGACGTCCTCGGCCGCCATCCACACACGTTCTGGTTCAGGCCCTCGGAGGGAGAGCGGGATCCGCTGGCCGCGCGTGCGCTGGTGCTGCAAGCCGCCGGCATCCGCGTGGCCTTCGTCACCGTGGATCTGCTCGCCGTCGACCGCGCCTTCACCGCCGACGTCGAGCGCCGGCTGGCCGCGGCCGGCGTGCGGCCCCTCACGCTGGTGCTCGCGGCGTCGCACACGCACTCGGGGCCCGGCGCCTTCGTCGACTCCGCCGTGCTCGGCTGGCTCGCCCTCGACCGCCTCGACCGAGAGGTGCGCGACGCGCTCATCGACGGCGTCGTCGCGGCCGTGCGCCAGGCCGACGGCGCGCGCCGGCCGGCGCGCGTGGCGGCGGGCGCCGTCACGGCGCCGCCACTGACCGTGAGCCGCCTGCGCCAGCCGCTCGACGCCGAGCTGCTGGTGCTGCGCGTGACGCGGGCCGACGGGCCGCCGCTCGCGCTCCTGTGGAACTACGCGATCCACGGCACGATGCTCGGCGCCAGCAACCAGCGACTCTCGGCCGACGTCATGGGCGAGGCCTCGACGGTGCTCGAGCGCGACCTCGGCGTGCCGGCGCTCTTCGTCAACGGCGCCGTCGGCGACGTGAGCCCCGCACACCACGGCGACCGCGCGGCCCACGACATCGGCATCGATCTGGCGCGCGTCGTTCGCGGGGCGTGGCAGGCGGCGATACCGGTTGGCCGGCCCGTGCTGCGCGTCGGCGCGCGCGCCGTGACGCTGCCCCGGCCGCGGCTGTCGCCGAAGAACTGCCTTGGCGGATGGGCTCCGGCATTCCTGACGGTGCCGCTCGCCACGATCTTTCCGCGGGAGACGGCGCTGACGGCCGTGGCCGTCGGCGACACGGCGGTGGTGACCGCGCCCGGCGAGCTGCAGACCAAGCTGGGAGTCGCGATCAAGCAGGCCGGCCGCGCGCACTTTGCGCGTACGCTGATCGCCGGCGTGTCGAACGATTACCTCGGCTACTTCGTCACCGCGGGTGACTACGCGCACCCCGGCTACGTGACGTGCGCCACGCTCTACGGGCCCGCGACCGGCGACTGCCTGACCGCGGCGACCGCCGGCCTGCTGGCGTCCCTCGCGCGGGGCGAGCGCACGCCGGGGCCGACGACGGCGTGCGACCAGGAATGAGGCTAGCGGGCGGCGGCGAGACGGCGGGCGAGCGCCGACTTCTTGCGCGCGGCGGTGTTGCGGTGCAGCACGCCCTTGGTGACGGCCTTGTCCAGCTCGCGGATCGCATCGGCGACGTTGGTGCGCATCTCCGCGCCCTCGGTCGAGCGCGCGAGCTTCACGGCCGTGCGGACCTTCGAGCGGACGCCGCGATTGCGGATGCGCCGGCGCTCGTTCTGTCGGATCCGCTTCTTGGCAGACTTCGTGTTGGCCACCTGGGGGCTCCTTCCCTCGGACGCTGCGGTGTGGATCGTGGGACCGCGGGCGGCGCGGACCGTCGTGAATCATGCCGGAAGGCCGGGAGTTTTTCAAGGTGAGCTCGCCCTCGCACGAGCGCCAGGTCGTCGGTGCCCTCGGCTCCATCGGTGCTGCCACGCTCGCCAGCCGCGTGCTGGGCTTCGCGCGCGACATGGTGGTCGCCCTCGCCTTCGGCGCGGGGCCGATCACCGACGCCTTCTTCGTCGCCTTCCGCATCCCCAACATCCTCCGCCGCCTGCTGGCCGAGGGCGCCCTGTCCACGGCCGTGATCCCCGTCTTCACCGACTACGCGGTAAACCACCCGCGCGGCGAGCTGGTGCGCATGCTGCGCGCCATCCTGGCGGCGGCGCTCCTGGTGCTCGGCGTCACCACGCTCGTCGGCGTGCTCGCCGCGCCGTGGCTCCTCAGCGTGATCGCGCCGGGCTTCAGCGAGCCGGGCCAGCGCGACCTCGCCGTCCTGCTGACGCGCGTGATGTTCCCGTACCTGATCCTGGTCGGGCTGGCCGCCTTCGCGATGGGCGTGCTCAACTCGCAGGGCCGGTTCTTCGTCGCCGCCCTCGGCCCGGCCGTGCTCAACGTCGGCATGATCGCCGCGGTGCTGTTCCTGGCGCGGCGTCTCGATCCGCCGATCGTGGCACTGGCCATCGGCGTGCTCGTCGGCGGCGTCGGCCAGCTCCTCGTGCAGCTGCCCGGACTGCGCGCGCTCGGCCTGCTCGTGCCGCCCTCGCGCGAGCTGCGCCACCCCGCGCTCGGCCGCGTCGCGCGCCTGCTGCTGCCGGCGGTGTTCGGGCTGGCCGCGGTGCAGGTGATGGTCTTCGTCAACACGCTGCTCGCCTCGCTGCTGCCGGCCGGCTCGATCTCGTTCCTGTACTACGCGGACCGTGTGATGGAGTTCCCGCTCGGCATCTTCGGCGTCGCGCTGGCCTCGGCCTCGCTGCCCGCGATGTCACGCCAGGCCGCCGCCGGCGACACGCGCGGCGTGGCGGCCACGCTCAACTTCGCGCTGCGCCTGGCCGTGTACGTCTCGGCCCCGGCCACCGTCGGCCTCGCTCTCCTCAGCGTGCCGATCACGCGCGTGCTGTTCGAGCATGGGCGCTTCGGCCCCGACGACACGGCGGCGACCGCCGTCGCGCTCGTCTGGTACGCGGTGGGCCTCGTCGGCTTCGCCGGCGCCCGCATCGCCGCCCAGGCCTTCTACGCGATCGCCGAGCCCGGGATGGCGGTCCGCCTGGGCGCGCTGGCCGTCGCCGCCAACGTCGTCGCGGCGGTGGCGCTGATGGGGCCGCTCGGCCACGCGGGGCTCGCCGGGGCCTCGTCGCTCGGGGCCTACGTCAACCTGCTCGGCCTGCTGTGGGCCGGACGCCGTCGCTTCGGCCGCCTCGGCGGGCGCGCGCTGGCCGCCTCCGTCCTCCGTACGGCGCTCGCGTGCGTGCCGCTGGCGCTCTGGTGCCTGCTGATCCTGTGGGCCGGCGGCGCCGCCGGCGGCCTCGCCCGGCAGGCCGTGTGGCTTGCCATCGCGATCGGCGGCGGCGCGGTGGTGTTCGTCGCCACCAGCGCAGCCCTCGGCTCGCCCGAGCGCCTCGCCCTGTGGGGGATGTTGCCGTCGCGTCGGCGTCGTTGATATAATCCCGCGTGCACTCTACCCACGCCCGGCAGCCGGTCCCTGTCATGCGGCGCTCACCGCCGGGGGCCCGACGACCCTGATGGAATCGGTCGCCGAGTATCTCGGGGCCCTCCAGACAGAGCGCGGAGCGTCCCGAAATACCCTGGCGGCCTACCGGCGCGACCTCGAAGACTTCTTCAGGTATCTCGCGGCGCACAGCCTCGCGCCGGACGCGGTGACGCCGGACGACGTCGTCTCCTGGATCGAGCGCCTGCGCGCCCGCGGCCTCGCCCCCTCAAGCGTGGCACGGCGACTGTCGTCGGTGCGCGGCTTCTACCGTCACCTGCTGCGCGACGGCGCCGTGCGCCGCGACCCCACCGAGCATCTCGACGGGCCGCGCGCCACTCGACCCCTGCCGCGCGCGCTCTCGCGCGACTCGGCGAGCGCGCTCGTGGAAGCGCCCGACACGCGCCGCCCGGCCGGCGTGCGCGACCGCGCGATCCTCGAGCTGCTGTACGCCACCGGCATGCGCGCCTCCGAGTGCCTGGGGCTCGGCCTCGAGGACCTGAACCTGGCGGCGGGCTACGTGGTGTGCACCGGCAAGGGCGGCAAGCAGCGGCTGGTTCCCGTCGGCGCCGAGGCCAGCGCGTGGACGCGGCGCTACCTGCGCGACGTGCGGCCGCGGGACGTTCGCCGCCGCGACTGCGGCCGCCTGTTCGTGAATCCGCGCGGCGGGCCGCTCTCGCGCCAGTCGCTGTGGACGCTGGTGCGCCGCGCGGCGACCGGCGCCGGGCTCCGGCGTCGCGTCTCGCCGCACGTACTCCGCCACTCGTTCGCGACGCACCTGCTGGAAGGCGGCGCCGACCTGCGCGCCGTGCAGGCGATGCTGGGCCACGCCGACATCTCGACGACGCAGATCTACACGCACCTGCCGAGCGCCGCGCTGAAGCGCATGTACCGCGACTTCCACCCGAGGGCGCGATGATGGCCCGGCGCGCGCAGAGCTATCCGCAGGTGACGCCGACCGCCGCCGACCTCGTGGACGGCGCGATCGTGGCCGTGCCGCCGACGCTGGCCGCGGCCGACGCCCTGCGCCTGGCGCGCCGGCGCAGCGTGGACGTGCTGGCCGCCGGCCCGCGCGACTTCGTCCTTCGCGACGACCTCGCCCGGGCCGACGCGCTTGGCGTGGCTGATCTCCCCGTGCGCCGCCTCACGCGCCCGCTGCCCGCGCTGCCCGCCCGCACCGGGGAGATCGACGTGCGCCGCGCGCTGGCCGCGGGGGCCGCGGCCGTGGTCGTCGTCGACGGGCGCCGGCCGCTCGGCGTCGTGCGCCGCGCGCCGTCCGCTCCGGCGATCTCGCTGCGGCCGCGCGTCGAGCGCGTGCTCGACGCCGACGCCCTCGAACTGCTGGCCACGGCCGGGCACCTGGCGGCGGCGCTCGGCGCGACGGCGTACGTGGCCGGCGGGCTCGTCCGCGACGCCTGGCTCGGCCGCGCCGACGACGCCCACGATCTCGACGTCGTCGTGGAAGGCGACGCGCTCGCGGTGGCGCGGGCGCTCGCCGACGCGCGGGGCGGCGCGCTCGTCGAGCACGAGCGCTTCCTGACCGCCTCCGTCGCGCTCCCCGACGGCCGCCGCGTCGACCTGGTGACGGCGCGCTCGGAGCGGTACGAGGGCGGCGGCGCGCTGCCGCGCGTGCTGCCGGCCGCGATCGCCCAGGACCTGCGCCGGCGCGATTTCACCGTGAACGCGATGGCGGCCGAGCTGGGGTCGGGGACGTTCAGCCTGCTCGATCCGCTGGGCGGCGCCGCCGACGTCGCCGCGCGCACGCTGCGCGTGCTGCATCCGCTGTCGTTCGTCGAGGATCCCACGCGGATCTTCCGGGCCGCGCGCTACGCGGCACGCCTCGGCTTCACGCTGGAGCCCTGGAGCGCGCGCTGCCGCGCGCTGGCCCTCGAGCTGGCGCCGTACCCGAACCTCGCGCCCGCGCGCATCGTCGCCGAGCTGGAGCACATCCTGGCCGACGCCGAGCCCGCCCGCGCGCTCGGCGGTCTCGCGCGCGCCGGCGCGTTCCGCCTGCTGGACCCGCGCCATCGCGCCGGTCGCACGACGGTCGCGCGCCTCGAGCAGGTGCCGGCCACGCTCGACTGGGCGCGGGAGCGTACCCTGCCGGCGCCGGGTCTCGAGCTGATCGCGGCGGCGCTGGCCGACGGCCAGCGAGCTGAGGTTGCCACGGTCGTCCTGCGAAGGCTGGGGCTGGCCGGCGCGGCCCTCGAGCGTGTGCGCGCCGCGCTCGACGGCGCGACGCAGCTCGCCGCGCGCCTGGGCGGCGCCCGGCGCCCGAGCGAGGCCGCGCGCCTCGTGCGTGGCGCGAGCCCGACCGCCATCCCCTGGCTGCACGTGACCGCGAGCGCCGCCGAGCGCGCACGGCTCGAGCGGCGCGTCGCAGGAGCGGGCGCGGGTCGCCCCGAGCTCGGCGGCGATGCGGTGATCGCCCTTGGCGTGGCCCGGGGACCGGAGGTCGCGCGCGTGCTCGGCGCGCTCCGTGACGCGCGGCTCGACGGCGAAATCCGGGACCGCCTGGGCGAAATCGACTACGTTAAGACGTGGCTCCAGAACGCGAAAAAGGAGGGATGACTTGGGCCCGAAATTCATCTTCGTGACCGGCGGCGTTGTCTCCTCGCTGGGCAAGGGGCTGGCGGCGGCCTCGCTCGGCGCGCTGCTCGAAGCGCGCGGCTACCGCGTCGCCCTGCAGAAGATGGACCCCTACATCAACGTGGACGCGGGGACGATGAGCCCCTACCAGCACGGCGAGGTCTTCGTCACCGACGACGGCGGCGAGACCGATCTCGATCTCGGGCACTACGAGCGGTTCACCTCGGTGCGCGTGACGCGGGACCACAACATCACCACCGGCAAGGTGTACTTCTCGGTCATCCAGAAGGAGCGCCGCGGCGACTATCTCGGGCGGACCGTCCAGGTCATCCCGCACATCACCGACGAGATCAAGAGCCAGATCCGCAAGGTGGGGCGCGACACGGAGATCGTCATCGTGGAGGTCGGCGGCACCGTCGGCGACATCGAGGGCCTGCCGTTCCTGGAGGCGATCCGCCAGCTCAAGAAGGACGTGGGCAAGGACAACGTCCTCTACATCCATCTGACGCTCGTGCCCTTCATGCAGGCGGCCTCGGAGCTCAAGACGAAAGCCACCCAGCACTCGGTCAAGGAGCTGCGGGCCATCGGCATCCAACCCGACATCCTCCTCTGCCGCACGGACCGCTATCTGCCGCCGGGCATCAAGGCCAAGATCTCGCTCTTCTGCGACGTCGAGGAGGAGGCGGTCATCACGGCCAAGGACGTGGAGACGGTCTACGAGGTGCCACTCGTGTTCCATCACGAGGGGCTCGACGAGATCGTCCTCAAGCTCCTGAGCCTGGAGGCGCGGCCGATCGACCTGGCGCGCTGGGAGGACGTGGTTCGCCGGGTGAAGTCCCCGCGCTCGACGACGCGGGTCGCCGTGGTCGGCAAGTACGTCGAGCTGAAGGATTCCTACAAGAGCCTGATCGAGGCGCTCACGCACGGCGGCATCGCCAACGACGCGCGGGTCGAGGTGGCCTGGGTGGACGCCGAGCACATCGAGCGCGACGGCGCCGCCGCCCACTTCGGCGGGGTCCACGGCATCCTGGTGCCGGGCGGCTTCGGCGACCGGGGCATCGAGGGCAAGATCGAGGCGGTGCGGTACGCGCGCGAGGAGGGCGTGCCCTACTTCGGCATCTGTCTCGGCATGCAGTGCGCGGTCATCGAGTACGCGCGCAACGTGTGCGGGCTCGGCACCGCCAACTCCTCGGAGTTCGCGCCGACGGCGCCGCACCTGGTCGTCGATCTGCTGCCCGAGCAGCGCAAGCTCGAGGACAAGGGCGGCACCATGCGGCTGGGGCTCTACCCGATCCTCCTCAGCGAGGGCTCGCGCGCCTCGCGTCTCTACGGGCAGGGGATCATCCAGGAGCGCCACCGCCACCGTTACGAGGTCAACAACGACTACCTGCCGAAGCTGGAGAAGAACGGGCTGCGCGTGTCGGGGCTGTGGGCGGAGAAGCAGCTCGTGGAGATCATCGAGCTGGCCGAGCATCCGTACTTCGTGGCCAGCCAGTTCCATCCCGAGTTCCGCTCGCGTCCGTGGGATCCGCACCCGCTCTTCGCCGGCTTCGTGGCCGCCGCGCTCGAGCACGGGGCGCGATGACCCCCACGCGGGAGGTGCGCGTCGGATCGATCACGATCGGCGGCCGCCGGCCGCTGGCCCTGATCGGCGGCCCGTGCGCGATCGAGAACGAGAAGCACGCGCTGATGACGGCCGAGCGCCTCGTGGCGATCACCGCGGAGCGGAAGGTCCCGTTCATCTACAAGTCGTCCTACGACAAGGCCAACCGCTCCTCGGTACGGAGCTATCGGGGGCCCGGCCTCGTCGACGGCCTGCGAATTCTGAAAAAGGTCCGTGACGCCGTCGGCGTGCCGGTGCTCTCCGACATCCACCAGGTGAGCGAGGTGGCGCCGGCCGCCGAGGTGCTCGACGTGCTGCAGATCCCCGCGTTCCTCTGCCGGCAGACGGACCTGGTGCTGGCGGCGGCGGGCAGCGGCAAGCCGGTGAACGTCAAGAAGGGCCAGTTCATGGCGCCGGCCGACATGAAGAACGTCGTGGACAAGGTCGTGTCGGCCGGCCAGCACGCGCTGCTGCTCACCGAGCGCGGCGCCTCGTTCGGCTACAACAATCTCGTCGTCGACATGCGAGGCCTCGAGATCATGCGCGAGCTCGGCTATCCGGTCGTCTTCGACGCCACGCACTCCGTCCAGCTCCCCGGCGGCGCCGGCGAGCGCTCCGGCGGCGAGCGCCGCTACGTGCAGGGGCTCGCGCGGGCGGCGGTGGCGTTCGGCGTCGATGCGCTGTTCATGGAGATGCACGAGGACCCCGACCGCACGATGGCCGACGGCCGCCCGCTCTCCGACGGGCCCAACATGCTGCGCATCGACGACCTGCCGCGGCTGCTCGATCAGCTCCTGGCGATCCGCGCCGGCCTGGGTGAGGCATGAGTCCGCGCCGCGACGTCCGCGCCCTCGCCGAGCGCGTGCTGCGCCTCGAGGCCGAGGCCATCCTGGGCGTGATTCCGACGCTGGACGAGCGCTTCGAGCGTGCCGTGGAATTGCTCCACACTTGCAGCGGCCGGGTGATCGTCACCGGCATCGGCAAGTCCGGGCTGATCGGCCGCAAGATCGCCGCCACGCTCTCGTCGACCGGCACGCCCGCGTTCTTCCTCCACCCCGCCGAGGGCGTGCACGGCGACCTCGGCATGCTGGCGCGCGGCGACGTGGTCCTGGCGCTCTCGAACTCGGGCGAGACCGACGAGATGCTGGCCATCCTGCCCCCGCTCAAGCGCCTCGGCGTGCCCATCATCCTGCTCACTGGCAATCCCAAGTCCACGCTGGCCCGGCAATCGGAGGTCGTGCTCGACGTGAGCGTGACCGAAGAGGCGTGCCCGATGAACCTGGCGCCGACCTCCTCGACGACGGCGGCGCTGGCCATGGGCGATGCGCTCGCCATGGTGTTGCTCGACCTGCGCGGACTGCGGCCCGAGGACTACGCCGCGCTGCACCCGCGCGGCACGCTCGGCTGGCGCGCGCTCTTCCGCGTCGGCGACCTCATGCATACGGGCGACGCCATGCCCGTGGTCCTCGAGAGTGCGCCGCTGGCCGAGGCGGTGCAGGAGATGACGCGCCAGGGCCTCGGGATGACGACCGTCGTGGACGCCGACGGCCGCCTCGCCGGCGTGATCACGGACGGCGACCTGCGCCGCCTGCACATGCGCGGCGGCCGCTTCGACACGCTGAGCGCCGGCGAGGTCGCCACGCGCGCGCCCCGCACCATCGGCGCCGACGACCTGGCCGCCAAGGCGCTCGAGGTGATGGAGGGTAAGATCACCAGCCTGGTGGTGGTGGACGAAACCCAGCGTCCGCGCGGGGTCGTGCACTTGCACGACATCCTCCGCGCGAAGATCGTCTAGCCCGGGCGCTTTTCATTTCGCCGCGGGGCCTCCCCGTGGTAGCGTGGTACCAAAATTGCACCACGGCCCATGCATACCCTGGCACGCGTCATCCTGGCGGTCGTTGCGGTCTTCGTGGTCGTGGTGACCGCGACGCTCGTCGTCCGAAGCCGCTCGGCGCCGGCCGAGCCCATGGTGGGGCCGGCGCCGACCACCGCGGACCTCCAGATCAAGCAGGTCGATCTCGAGGAAGACGCCCAGGGCGTGCGCTGGCGGCTCAAGGCCGACCAGGCGCTGATGTACGACCAGGCCGGCCTCACCCAGCTTCGCAAGCTGGTCGCCAACATCTATCAGCGGGAGCGGGCGTGGACGATCGTCGGTGAGGAGGGCGAGCTGGATCGCAAGAGCAACAACGTGGAGGTCCGGCGCAACGTCGTCGTCACCTCCGACGATGGGCTGCGGCTGGAGACCAGCGTGCTGCGCTGGGACTCCGAGGGCAAGCGCCTGTGGACGGACAAGCCGGTGAAGCTCTCGCGGCATGGCTCGATCGTGAGCGGCAGCGGCCTCAGCGTGCTGATGGCCGACGAGTCGACGACGGTGACCGGCCCGGTGCGCGCGACGTTCGTGACGAGCAAGCGTCCGTGAGGAGCAAGCTCGCCGGCTTGCTGACCCTGGCCTCGCTCGTCGTGGGCGTCCTGGCCGAGGGCCAGCCGGCCACGCCGCCGGCCGCCGACAAAGGCGACCGGGGCCAGCCCGTCACGGTCGACTCCAACAAGATGGAGCGGTTCGGCAAGGAGGGGCTGGTCATCTTCACCGGCAACGTGGTGGCGCGGCAGAACAACTCGGTCCAGTACGCCGATCGCATGGAGGTCTACCTGGACGAGAAGGGCGACCGCATCCTGCGCACCGTCTCCACGGGCAACGTGCGCATCATCACGCGCGACTGCCGCACCGGCACCGCCCGGCGCGCGGAATACCACGACCTCGAGCAGCGCGTCGTGCTGAGCGGCAACGCGCGGGTGTGGCAGGACGACAACGTCGTCAGCGGCGACACGATCACCATCTACATCTCGCAGGACCGCTCGGTGGTGGAGGGCGGCAAGCAGGAGCGGGTGAAGGCGGTCTTCTATCCGCGCGACGAGCAGAAGACGGCGAGCGCGCCGGCCCGCGGTGCGCCCCAGTGTGCGAACTAAGGCATGGAAGGCCTCGTCGCCCAGGGCCTGCAGAAATGGTTCAAGCACCGCCGAGTCGTGGACAACGTCTCCCTGGACATCCACCGGGGCGAGGTCGTCGGCCTGCTCGGGCCGAACGGGGCCGGCAAGACGACGTCCTTCTACATGCTGGTCGGCTTGCTGCCGACCGAGGGCGGACGTATCTTTTTGGAAGGGCAGGAGATCACGTCCCTGCCCATGTACCAGCGCTGCCGGATGGGCCTGGGGTATCTGCCGCAGGAGTCGTCGGTCTTCAGGAAGCTGACGGTGGAAGAAAACTTGCTCGCCATCCTCGAGACACTGGACCTGGCCGCCGCCGAGCGCCGGCAGCGGGCGCGCGAGCTGCTGGCCGAGCTCGACCTGACCGCCCTGGCGCCGTACCCGGCCTACACCCTGTCGGGCGGCGAGCGCCGGCGGCTGGAGATCACGCGCGCGCTGGTGACGGCGCCGCAATACCTGCTGCTCGACGAGCCCTTCACCGGCATCGACCCCATCGCCATCGCCGACATCCAGGAGATCATCGCGAGGCTGCGCGACCGCGGGATCGGCATCCTGATCACCGACCACAACGTCCGAGAGACGCTGGCCATCACGGATCGCGCCTACATCCTGTACGACGGCAAGATTCTCGTCTCGGGAACTGCCAGCGAGATCGCCAACAATCCGATCGCCCGGGAGATCTACCTGGGCGAGAAGTTCGCCCTCTAGGGCGCACGGGGAACGCAACGTAGCCATGGCCATGGAAGCGCGCCTCTCACTACGGCAGAGCCAGCGGGTCGTGATGACCCCGCTGCTGCAGCAGGCCATCCAGCTGTTGCAGCTCTCCACGCTCGAGCTGCAGGAAGTCGTGCAGAAAGAGCTGCTGGAGAACCCGCTTCTGGAGGAAGTGGCTCCGGAAACGGAGAACGCGCCCGAAGCCTCGGCCGCCTCGCCGGAGGCCCCCGCGGCGCCCACGACGCCGGCCGAGCCGCCCCCGGTGGACGCCGCCACGTCCGCCACCGAGCGCCAGACCGACGACCTGCCCTTCGACCTCACCGCCGTCATGTTCGACGACCATGAGGAGCGCTCGCTGGTCGCCCAGGAGGACCGCGAGGAGCTGCCCTTCGAGAACATCGTCCGCTCGGTCAACTCGCTCACCGACCACCTCGACGAGCAGCTGCGCTTCACGGTGGAAGACCCGCTGGTGCGGCGCATCGGCGCCGAGATCATCGGCAACCTCGACGAGGACGGTTATCTGCGGGCCGAGCTGGCGGAGATCGCCACCCGCTGCGAGACGACGGTGGAGGAGGTCGAGAAGGTCCTCGCCCTCATCCAGGCCTTCGACCCGCCCGGGGTGGCGGCGCGCTCGATCCAGGAGTGCCTGCTCATCCAGCTCAAGGCCGATCCCAACCCCGACCCGGTGTCGGTCGAGATCGTCCAGGATCACTTCGACGAGCTGAGCCGCCGGCGCTATCCCGACATCGCGCGCGCGCTCAAGCTGCCGCTCGACCGCGTCATGGAGTCGGTCGAGGAGATCATGGGCCTCGAGCCCAAGCCGGGCCGGCGCTTCGGCGGCGGCGACTCGCGCTACATCGTGCCCGACGTGGTCGTGCACAAGATGGGCACCGAGTACGTGGTCGTCCTCAACGAGGACGGCATCCCGCGGCTGCGGGTGAACTCGCTCTACCGCTCGCTGCTGCGCAACTCCGGCGACGAGGCGCGCGCCTACGTCGAGCAGAAGCTGCGCTCGGCCGTGTGGCTCATCAAGAGCGTGGACCAGCGCCAGCGCACGCTGCGGAAAGTCACGCAGTCCATCGTGAAGTTCCAGCGCGACTTCCTGGACAAGGGCTTGCCGTACCTGCGCCCGCTGTCGCTGCGTGACGTCGGCGAGGACATCGGCATGCACGAGTCCACGATCAGCCGTGTCACCACCAACAAGTACGTGGAGACGCCGCAGGGTCTGTTCGAGCTGAAGTTCTTCTTCCACAGCGGTATCGCGTCCGGCGACGGCGAGATGGTGTCGTCCGTCTCGGTGAAGAAGATGATCCAGGACCTGCTGGCCAACGAGGATCCGGCCAAGCCGCTGAGCGACCAGGAGGTCGCCCAGATCCTCAAGGGCCGCGGGCTCACGATCGCGCGGCGCACCGTGGCCAAGTATCGCGAAGAGCTCGGCATCCTGCCGTCCCACCAACGACGATTGGCGCCCAAGCGGCGCTGACCGTCCCGCCGCCCGCGGAGGCCCCAGATGGCCGATCCGATCACCTTCGTCGTCATCACCGGCCTGAGCGGCGCCGGCAAGAGCCACGCGATCAAGTGCTTCGAGGACATGGGCTTCTTCTGCGTCGACAACCTGCCCACCACGCTGATCCCGACCTTCGCCGATCTCGTGGCCCGCTCGGACCGGACCATCGACCGCGTCGCCCTCGGCGTGGACGTGCGCGAGGGGGAGTACCTCACGCACCTGCTGGACACGCTCGACGAGCTGCGCAAGCGCGGGCACACGGTGTCCGTGCTGTTCCTGGAGGCGAGCGAGGAGGCGCTGGTGCGGCGCTATCGCGAGTCGCGCCGCCGCCATCCGCTGGCCGCCGACGGCAACGTCGTGGACGGCATCCGGGCCGAGCGCAAGACGCTGTCCACCATGCGCGAGGTGGCCGACCGCATCGTCGACACCTCCGGCATCACCGTCCACCAGCTCAAGGACCTCTTGCTCGAAACCTACGTCACCCCGCGCCAGCGGCCGGGGCTGGCCGTGTCCCTCGTCTCCTTCGGCTTCAAGCACGGCGTGCCGTTCGACGCCGACCTCGTCTTCGACGTGCGCTTCCTGCCCAACCCGCACTTCGTCGAGGGGCTCCGGCCGCTCGACGGGCGCGACCCGCGCGTGCGCGAGTTCATCCTCAAGCACGACGACAGCCGCGAGCTGATGCGGCGGCTGGAGGACTTCCTGGGCTTCGTGCTGCCGGCCTACCAGCGCGAGCGCAAGGCGTACCTCACGGTGGCGGTGGGCTGCACGGGCGGGCGACACCGCTCGGTGGCGCTGGTCGAGGAGCTGAAGGCGTTCATGGACCGGCTCGGCTTCGACGCCACCGTGGCGCATCGGGATCTGGATCGCGAATAGCGTGAGTCAGGCGGCCCTGGACTTCTGCTTCGGCGTTCACAACCACCAGCCGATCGGGAATTTCGACGGCGTCCTGCGCGAGACGACCGAGCTGGCCTACCAGCCGTTCTTCGCCCGCTTGAAGGCGCGGCCCGAGGTGCGGATGACCGTGCACTGCACGGGGAGCCTGCTCGAGTGGCTGCGCGCGCACGCGCGGCCCACCTTCGACCTGCTGGGCGAGATCGTCAGCAGCGGCCGCGTCGAGCTCCTCACCGGCGGCTTCTACGAGCCCATCCTGGCCATCCTGCCCGACGCCGACAAGCGCGGCCAGATCCAGCGCCTGACGGAGTTCCTGCGCACCGAGTTCGGCGTGCAGCCGCGCGGGATGTGGCTGGCCGAGCGCGTGTGGGAGCCCCACCTGGCGCGCGCGCTCAGCGAGGCCGGCGTCGAGTACGTGCTGGTGGACGACCGCCACTTCGCCCTGGCCGGCCTGGAGCCCGAGGACCTCGGCGGTTACTACCTCACGGAAGAGCAGGGCGCCACGCTCAAGGTCTTCCCGATCAATCAGCGGCTGCGCCACCTGATCCCGTTCGGCGAGGTCGACAAGTCGATCGAGTACCTCGGCGAGCGGCGCGGCCGCGTGCCGATGCTGACGGTGGTGGACGACGGCGAGAAGTTCGGCGCCTGGCCCGGCACGCACCGGCTCGTCTACGAGGAGGGCTGGCTCGACACGTTCTTCGACCGCGTGCTCTCCACGGGCTGGCTGCGCATGGCCACCTTCGCCGACGTCGTCGAGCGGGTGCCGGCGGCCGGCCGCATCTACCTGCCCACGGCGTCCTACCAGGAGATGGGCGAGTGGGCGCTGCCGCACGAGGCCGGCCGCGGGCTGGAGGAGGCCAAGCGCGACCTCGGGCCGCTCGAGGGCGGCGCGCGGCTGGCCGGACTCCTGCGCGGCGGCTTCTGGCGCAACTTCCTCGTGAAGTACCCGGAGGTCGCGGACTTCTACTGGAAGATGCTGCGCCTGTCGCGAGCCATCGAGGCCGCCGGCCGCGGACGTCGCGACCCCGCGCTGGCCGCGGCGCGCGAGTCGCTCTGGCGCGGCCAGGCCAACGACGCGTACTGGCACGGCGTCTTCGGCGGCTGCTACCTGCCGCATCTCAGGCGGGCCGTGAAGAGCGCATTGCTCGACGCCGAGGCGCGGCTGGTCGCGGCCGGCGGCAGCGATCCCGTCACGGCCACGGTGGCCGACGTCAACGGCGACGGGCGCCGCGAGATCCTCGTGCGCACACCGGCGCTGGCGGTGACGCTGACGCCCGACGCCGGCGGCGCGATCACCGAGCTGGCCGACCTGGGCCGGCGTCACGACGTCGGCGACGTCTTCGGGCGTCGGCCGGAGGCCTATCACGCGCGGATCGGCGACGGCGCGCAGGTCGGCGGCGCCACGCGCTCGATCCACGATGCGCCGCCCGAGAAGGAGCCGGGCCTGGCCCGGCTGCTCGCCTACGACCGCTTCCGCCGCGCCTCGCTCCTCGACGCGCTGTTCGACGCCGCCGGCGACCTCGACCCGGCCGAGCCGTGGGCGGCGAGCCGGCTGGCCCTCGGTGACGCCGCGTTCGAGCCGACGCTGGAGCGCCACCCCGACGGCGCCGAGATCGCGCTGCGCCATCGCGCCACCGGCGACATCGCGCTGAGCGTGGACAAGCGCGTGAGCGTGCGGGGCGCGACGGTGGGCGCACGCTATCGCCTGGCCGCACCCTCGGGCGGCCCGCTCGACGGACGCTGGGGCGTGCAGTGGAACCTCACCCTCAGCGCGGGAGAGGCGCCCGGCCGTTACCTCACGTTGCCGGGCCAGCCGTCCCTCGGCAGCGCCGGGCGACTGGCCACGGTGAAGGAGGTCACGCTCGTCGACGAGTGGCTTGCTCTGGAGGCGCACCTGACGTGGAGCGCCGGCGCCGAGCTGGCGTGGGGGCCGGTGGAGACGGTGTCCGTCTCGGAGGCCGGCTTCGAGCGGATCTACCAGGGCCTCGCGCTGCTGCTGACGTGGCCGCTGTCCGGCGCCACGATCGAGCTGACGACCGCGGTGACGGTGAGAGCCCGGTGACGCTCGACGACGTCCGGGCGATCGAGGCCGTCGACCGGCACGACACGCGTACCGTCCTCGCGGATTTCCCACAGCAATGCCGGCGGGGCCGCGCGCTGCGCGTGGCGCCGGCGCCGGCCGCGCGCCGGCCGCGCCTCATCGTGGTGGCCGGCATGGGCGGCTCGGCCTCGGGCGGCGACATCGTGGCGGCCTGCGCGGCCGACACGCTCGAGGTGCCGATACTCGTGCATCGCGGCTACGGGTTGCCGGCCGCCGCCGGGCGCGACGCCCTCGTGATCGCCCTGTCGTACTCCGGCGAGACGGCCGAGGTCCTCTCGGCCGCCGACGTCGCCCTTGCCCGCGGAGTGCCCCTCGTCGTCGTCACGGCGGGCGGCGCGCTCGGCACGCTCGCCGAGGCGCGCCGCCTGCCGCGCGTGACACCGCCGCCCGCTGCTGGCCGTGCTGGCCGGCTGCGAGGCCTCGGTGGCGGGCGCGCCGGAGATCGACGAGGCGCTCGACGTCGTCACCACGCAGGCCGACGAGCTGGGCCTCGGCTCGCCCACGGCCAAGAACCTCGCCAAGCGCCTGGCCCTGGCCATCGGCGACCGGCTGCCCGCCGTCTACGGGGGACCGCTCACGGCGACGGCCGCCTACCGGTGGAAGACGGACTTCGAGGAGAACGCCAAGGTGCTCGCGATTGCCGGCGCCGTGCCCGAGATGAACCACAACGAGATCGAGGCGTGGCGCGGGGCGAGCGCGCGCCAGCGCCACGTCGTGCTGCTCCGTGAGGAGGGCGAATCGCCGGAGATCGCGCACCGCTTCGACCTCGTGCGCGAGATGCTGGCGCCCGCCGCCGGCGGCGTGTCGGAGACGTGGGCGCGCGGCGCCGGCCGCCTGGCCCGCGTGCTCTCGCTCGCCTACGCGAGTCTCTGGGTGAGCTTCTATCTCGCCGTGCTCCACGGTGTCGATCCGTGGCCGGTGCCGATGCTCGAGGAGGTCAAGCGGCGGTTGAGCGGCGGCGAAGCGCGGCGCGCGCCTTGAGACGACGCACGGCGCCGTGCTAGAGTGACGCGATTTCACACGCTCGTGGAGGGAGCCGATGGCGCGGGATGAGCATCTGTTCACGTCGGAGTCGGTGACCGAGGGTCACCCCGACAAGATCGCCGACCAGATCTCCGACGCGGTGCTCGACGCGGCGCTGGCCCAGGACCCGGTCAGCCGAGTGGCCTGCGAGACGCTGCTCACGACCGGCCTCGTCGTGGTGGCCGGCGAGATCACCACCTCGTGCTACGTCGACATCCCGAAGGTCGCGCGCGAGACGATCCGGCAGGTGGGCTACACGCGCGCGAAGTTCGGCTTCGACTTCGAGACGTGTGGGGTCATCACCGCCATCGACGAGCAGTCCTCCGACATCGCCATGGGCGTGGACAAGCTGGGCGCCGGCGACCAGGGGCTGATGTTCGGCTACGCGTGCACGGAGACCGAGGAGCTCATGCCGCTGCCGATCACGCTGGCCCACAAGCTGGCCGCCAAGCTGACCGAGCGGCGGAAGGCCGGCGCCATCGACTACCTGCGGCCGGACGGCAAGTCGCAGGTCACCGTGAAGTACGAGGACGGCAAGCCGCGCTCCGTCGAGACCATCGTCATCTCCACCCAGCACGCGCCCGAGGCCGGGGCCTCGCGCATCCGCGAGGACGTCATCGAGCAGGTGATCAAGCCCACGATCCCGGCCGCCCTCGTCGACTACGGCAAGTGCGTGATCCACGTGAACCCGACGGGCCGCTTCGTGACCGGCGGGCCGATGGGCGACACCGGCCTCACCGGCCGCAAGATCATCGTGGACACCTATGGCGGCTCCTGCCCGCACGGCGGCGGCGCGTTCTCCGGCAAGGATCCGACGAAGGTCGACCGCTCGGCCTGCTACATGGCCCGGCACGTCGCCAAGAACATCGTGGCGGCGGGCCTCGCCGAGCGCGCGCAGATCCAGGTGGCCTACGCCATCGGGGTCGCCGAGCCGGTCTCGATCATGGTGGAGACCTTCGGGACCGGCAAGGTGCCGAACGCGGTGATCGAGCGCCTCGTGCGGCGCCATTTCGATTTCACGCCGGCCGGCATCATCAAGTACCTCGACCTCCGGCGGCCGATCTACCGGAAGACGGCGGCCTACGGCCACTTCGGCCGCCCCGACGCCGACTTCTCGTGGGAGCGGATCGACCGCGTGAAGGACCTGAAAGACGACGCCGGGATATGACCCGGAGGGGGACTTCGTCCCCCTTCCGGCGGTCGTTGCGTGCCTGGCGGCACGCTCCTCCCTGCCTCCCCCTCGGAGGATTGCGCCGGCGAAGCCGGCGCTCGAAGGTGGCGAGTGATCGCGCCCGTGGGCGGCGCTCGAAAGCGGTGGATGATCCGGGGCGCGGACCATCGGGTCGAAAGGACGACGACGGACGATGATTGAGCATGATGTGAAGAACATCGCCCTGGCGGCGGAGGGGCGGTTGAAGATTGAGTGGGCGGAGCAGTCGATGCCGGTGTTGCGGCAGGTGAGGGAGCGGTTCGAGCGGGAGCAGCCGTTGAAGGGGCTGCGGCTGGGGGCCTGCCTGCACGTGACGACGGAGACGGCCGTGCTCATGCTCACGCTCAAGGCCGGCGGCGCCCAGGTGGCGCTGTGCGCGTCCAATCCGCTGTCGACCCAGGACGACACCGCGGCCGCGCTCGTGCGCGAGTACGAGATCCCCGTGTACGCGCACAAGGGCGAGGACAACCAGACGTATTACCGCCACCTGCACGCCGTGCTCGGCACGCGCCCGCAGTTGACGATGGACGACGGCGCCGACCTCATCTCGCAGCTCCACGGCGAGGGCCACGGGCGCGACCTGGTGGGCGAGGTGATCGGCGGCACCGAGGAGACGACGACGGGCGTCATCCGGCTGCGGGCGATGGAGAAGGAAGGCGTGCTGGCCTTTCCGGTGATCGCCGTCAACGACGCCGACACCAAGCACCTCTTCGACAACCGCTACGGCACCGGCCAGTCCACCGTCGACGGCATCCTGCGTGCGACCAACATCCTGCTGGCCGGGCGTACGGTGGTCGTGGCCGGTTACGGCATGTGCGGGCGCGGCGTGGCCACGCGCGCCAAGGGCATGGGCGCGCACGTGATCGTCACCGAGGTGGAGCCGATGCGCGCGCTGGAGGCCGTGATGGACGGCTTCCAGGTGATGCCGATGGCGCAGGCGGCCGAGGAAGGCGACGTGTTCGTCACGGTGACGGGCAACATGTCGGTCATTCGAAGCGAGCACTTCGGCCGCATGAAGGACGGCGCGATCCTGGCGAACTCCGGCCACTTCAACGTCGAGATCGACCTCGACACGCTGGCCAAGCAGGCGCAGAGCCGCCGCGTGGTGCGCCCCTTCGTCGAGGAGTTCGCGCTGCGCTCGGGCCGGCGCCTCTACGTGCTGGGCGAGGGCCGGCTGATCAACCTGGCCGCGGCCGAGGGGCACCCGGCGGCGGTCATGGACATGAGCTTCGCCAACCAGGCGCTCTCCGCGGAGTTCATGGTGAAGAAGGGCCGCACGCTCGACCGCAAGGTCTACGTGGTGCCGCGCGAGATCGATCTCGAGATCGCGCGGCTCAAGCTCGCCTCGATGGGGGTGGCCATCGACGTGTTGACATCCGACCAGTCCTCCTACCTGTCGTCCTGGCGCCACGGCACGTAGGCGCCGGAACGTTCGAGCGCTCCGGGTGAGGCGCCCGCAGCCGATCGTCCTGCTGGTCGTCGTCTTCCTGGCGCTCGGCGCCGTCGCCCAGATCGTCCCCTTCTACACCGACCTCCTGTGGTTCGAGGAGGTCGGCTACACCGGCGTCTTCTGGACGACGCTGTCGCTGCAGGGCGGCCTCTTCACGGCCGTCACGCTGGGCGTGCTGCTGTTCCTGTGGGCCAACCTCACGTTCGCCGCGCGCACGGCGGCGCCCGACGTGCTGTGGGAGCTCGAGGACCAGCTCGGCCTGCCGGGGCGGGTCGTGATCGAGCCGCTCATCCGGCGCTTCTTGCCCATCGTGCTCACCGTGATCGCCGTGATCTCCGGCCTGCGCGCCAGCGTGCACTGGGAGATCATCCTCGCCTTCCGCAACGCGCAGCCCTTCACCACCGCCGATCCCGTCTTCGGCCGCGACCTCGGCTTCTTCGTCTTCACGCTGCCGCTCTGGCGGCTCGTCCACGGCTGGGCGCTGGCGCTGGTGGCCGCCACCATGCTGCTCACGCTGGTGCTCTACGTGCTGCAGCGCAGCCTCGTGCTCACCCCGCGGGGCCCGCGGCTGGCCGGCGGCGCGCGCACGCACCTGCTGCTCCTAGGCGCGCTCCTGCTGGCGCTGAAGGGTGTCGGCTTCTGGCTCGACCGCTTCGAGATCGTCTTCTCGCCGCGTGGCGTCGTCTTCGGCGGCTCCTACACGGATGTGAACGCGACGCTGCCCGTGCTGGGCGTGCTCACCGTGCTGGCCGGCGTGGCCGCCGGCGCGTGCGTGGCGCAGGTGGCGCGGTCCGGCCTGCGGCTCGTCGCCGGCGGCGTCGGCCTGCTGATCGTCGTGTGGGTGGTGGGGCTCGGCGTCTATCCGGCCGGCCTGCAGCGCTTCCGCGTGTCGCCCAACGAGCTGGCGGCCGAGCGGCCGTACATCGAGCACAACATCCGCATGACCCGGCAGGCCTACGGCCTCGACCGCATCCAGGAAAAGGAGTTCCCGGCCGACGAGAGCCTGGACGCCCGCGCGCTGGCGCGCAACGAGGCGACGATCAAGAACATCCGCCTGTGGGATTACCGGCCGCTGCTGCGCACGTTCGGCCAGCTCCAGGAGATCCGCACCTACTACAAGTTCGTCGACGTCGACAACGATCGGTACCGTATCAACGGCGAGTACCGGCAGCTCATGCTGTCGCCGCGCGAGCTGTCCTACCAGCACCTGCAGGGCGGCCGCAACTGGATCAACGAGCACCTGACCTACACGCACGGCTACGGCGTCGTGGTGGGGCCCGTCACGCGCATCACCGCCGAAGGCCTGCCGGAGTTCTTCGTCAAGGACATCCCGCCGCGCTCGAGCGACGGCTTTCCGGCGGTGACGCGGCCGGAGATCTACTACGGCGAGATCGCCAACGACTACGTGCTGGTTCGCACGCGCTCCCAGGAGCTGGACTATCCGCGCGGGGACCAGAACGTGTACACGCGCTACCAGGGGCAGGGCGGGATCCGCCTCACCTCGTGGCTGCGCCGGCTGGCCTTCGCCACGCGCTTCGCGCATCTCGAAGGCCTCAAGATCGTGCTGTCGGACGACATCACGCCGGAGAGCCGCATCCTGATGTACCGCACCGTGATGCCGCGCATCCAGCGCATCGCGCCCTTCTTCCAGTTCGACCGCGATCCCTACCTGGTCATCGCCGACGACGGGCGGCTCGTGTGGATGGTGGACGGCTACACCACGACCGACCGCTATCCCTATTCCGAGCCGGTGCGGGGAATGGGCAACTACATCCGCAACTCGGTGAAGGCCACGGTCGATGCCTACCACGGCACCGTGACGTTCTACCTGGCCGATCCCACCGATCCGCTCGTGCGCGCCTACGCGCGCGCCTTCCCCGGCCTGCTGCAGCCGCTCGACCGGATGCCGGCCGACCTGCAGCGGCACCTGCGCTATCCCGAGGACTTCTTCGCGATCCAGGCGCGCAAGTACGCCACGTACCACATGCTCGACCCGCAGGTGTTCTACAACCGCGAGGACCTGTGGGCGATCCCGCGGCGGACGGTGGAGGGGCGGGACCGGGAGATGGAGCCCTACTACACGATCATGCGGCTGCCGGGCGAGTCGCACGAGGAGTTCATCCTGCTCACGCTCTTCAACCCGAGCCGGCGCGACAACATGATCGGCTGGCTGGCCGCCCGCTCGGATCCGCCCAACTACGGCCGCCTCATCGCGTACAACTTCCCCAAGCAGAAGCTCGTGTACGGCCCCCGCCAGATCGACGCCCGCATCGACCAGGACCCGGTGATCTCGCAGCAGCTCTCACTGTGGAACCAGCGCGGCTCCACGGTCATCCGCGGCTCGCTGCTGGCCATCCCGCTCGACCAGTCGCTGATCTACGTCCAGCCCCTCTATCTCGCCGCCTCCGAGCAGGGAGCCTTGCCCGAGCTGCGCCGGGTGATCGTCGCCCACGGCAACCAGATCGCGATGGAGTCGACGCTCGAGTCCTCGCTCTTGCGCATCTTCGGCGGCCGCCTGGCCGCCGCGCCGTCGCAGCCGGCGACGGCGGCGGGACCGCCGGGGACGGCGCCGCCGCCCGGCGGGCCGACCTCGTTCGCCGATCGCGCGGCCGCCCAGCGCGCGTGGGAGGCCTGGACGCGCTCCCAAGAAGCGCTGCGCCGTGGCGACTGGGCGACGTACGGCTCGGAACAGAAGCGTCTGGAAGACGCACTCCGCTCGCTCGCCGAACCGCGCCGCCCGCCCCCTCGCCCTCGCGTTGCCGCCATCGAAGTTCGGCAACTGAGCGGGGATGCGGACCTTCGGACGTTGTGCGCGGGCCGGCGTTGGGCAGTCGCTGCCGGGGGGGGCCGCACAGCCTTCTTGGACAGGGAGTTCGTTTATGTGCGGGCGCGAAGCAGGAGGGAGGTGCCGAGGCCGATGAAGATGATGTTGGCGGTCCAGGCGGCCATCAGGGGGGGGAGGAGGTCGGCGCGGGCGAAGGCGAGCGCGACGTAGTGGACGACGAGGTAGCCGGCCATGATGGCGATGGCGAGCGCGACGCCGAAGAGACGGCCGCCGCGGGGGGACTGCAGCGAGAACGGGATCGCCACCAGGACCATCACGAGATTCACCAGCGGGAAGGAGAGCTTGGAATAGAGCTCGACCATGTACTTCTTGACGTGGAAGCCGGTGGCCTCCAGGCGCGCGATGTAGTCGCGCAGCTCGCGATAGCTCATCGCGCCCGTCTGCTTTTGCACCTTCGTGAAGCTGTCGATCTCGTCCTGCAGGTCGACCGCCGTCATGATGAACGGCACCGTGTGCACCTCGCCCCGCGGCCCGAACTCGCGGAAGGCGCCGTCGTGGAGCTCCCAGCCGTCGGGCGTCCAGTGGGCGCGGCGCGCGTCGAGCCGGCTCTTGAGGCGGAACGTCTTCTGGTCGACCTCCAGCACCGTCACGCCGTACATGTCGCTGGCGGCCGGGTTGAGCAGCTCCACGCGATAGAACCGGGTGTCGCCCGTGCGCAGCCACAAACGCTCCCGCGACTGCAGGTGACGCGGGAGGTTGCCGCGAATGCGCACGTTGTCCACCTCGTCGCCCATCTCGTTGAGCCGCGGCAGCAGCAGCTCCTGGAAGAGCCCGGACGCGATGGCCACGAGGACGCCCAGCAGGAGCACCGGCGTCGCCACGCGGTAGAGGCTCATGCCCGCCGCCTTCATGGCGGTGAGCTCGTGATAGCGGGCGAGCGCCAGGAACAGGAAGATCGTGGCCACCAGCATGACGACGGGCAGCCCCTGCTGGAGCGCGGCCGGCAGCCGGTAGGCGAAGTGCTCGACCACGTAGAGCAGCGGCGGCTTGTTGCGCATGAAGCGGTCGAGCGTCTGCAGCAGGTCGATGACGACGAACAGTGTCGCCGCCACCGCCAGCCCGATGCCCATGAACACGAGCAGCTCGCGCACGAGATAGCGGTCGAGGAGGTGAGTCGAGTCCCGGCCGCCCACGCTCACGTGCAGCTCGCCCCGCCGGCGCTGCGGCATCGCGCGCCCGGCCGCCGCCACCACGCGCCACAGCCCGCGCAGCCCCGGCATCCGCCACTCGCGCGTGGTGGCCGCCAGCATCACGGCGCCCACGGCGGTGAACACGATGTTCGGCGCCCAGATGGCCAGCCAGATCGGGAAGCGCAGGCGCAGCGCCGGGCCCTCCAGCGAGGTGAGGACCACGTAGTAGGCGACCAGGATCACCAGGCTGGCGACGAGCGCGATCGAGCGTCCGCCGCGGTGCGACCGGACGGCCAGGGGAAACGCCACCAGCGCGAACACGAGCGCGGCCACCGGGAACGCGAATCGCTTGTGCCACTCCACGATGTACGGCGCCTGCGCGTAGCGGTCGGTGTGCAGCTCCTCGATGCGCTCGGTGAGGGCGTCCAGCGCGAGGTCTTTCTCCGGCTTCTCCACACGGGGCGCCGACTTGAGCGGCGAGTCCACCGAGAGGCTCATGTCGTAGATGCTGAAGTTCGTCAGCCGGTAGCGCTCCGCGCTGGCGGCGCCGCTGAGCGGGGCGCGCATCACCTTGGGATCGGTGGCCGGCGGCAGCGCGGGCGCGGCCGGCAGCACGTCGGCCTCGCTGACGGCGCCATTGATCAGCCGCAGCGTGATCCGCCGGTTGGCCTCGTCGGTGAGCAGCCGTCCCTCGGTGGCGGTGATGATCCGGGAGATCTTGGGGTCGCGCTCGTCGGAGACGAGCAGGCCGCGCAGCGCCACCTGCGAGGCGCTCACGTCCTCCACGTAGATGATGACGTCGCCGAACGTCGGGTTGAAGACGCGCTCGGCCAGGCCGCTGGCCGCCCGCGCCTGCACGATCTTGAAGAGCTGGTGCTGGAACTCCTGGTTGGCGATCGGGTTGATGACGAGCGTGATCGCCGCCGTGATGGCCGTGATCACCAGCGCCGCCGCCAGCACCGGCCGGAACAGCCGCAGCGTGCTGATCCCGGCCGCCTTGAACGCGATGATCTCGAGATCGCCGGCCAGGCGGCCCCCGGCCAGCAGCACGGCCACCAGCAGCGCCATCGGCAGCGTGTGGGCCAGGAACGACGGCAGCATGAACACGAGGAGCTGGATGACCAGGTGGAACGGCACGCCCTTGGTGATCACCAGCTCGGTGAGCTGGTAGATGCGGTCGATCACGAGGAAGAACGTGAACAGCGCGCCGCCAAACAGGAACGGCGAGATCAGCTCGCGGACCACGTAGCGGTCGAGCACCGACACCGCTGGCGACCTCACCCGACTGTTGTACCATAGCCGGATGTTGCGCAACTCGTGGCGGCGCGCGCTGCCGGTGTTCTTCCTCCTCGCCGCCGCCCAGCCCGCCGTCGCGGCCGACTCCGCCGATCGTCTCGACCGCTTCCGGGAGCTGGCGGCCAGCCGGCTCGGCCTCGCCCAGCTGGTGGACAGCGAGGCGCCCATCGACGCGCTTCGCGAGATCTACGCGGTGCTCGACGACGAGATCGTGGAGAGCCTCGCCTCCGGCGGTCCCTTCGCCTCGCTCGAGTTCCTGCAGGACCGCCTCGACTCGTTCGCGGAGGCGTGGGGCGGCGCCTCGCTGCGGCTGACGCGCGCGGGCGGGGTGCTCATCGGCGCCTTCATGCTCGACGAGCGCTCGCCCGCCAACAGCGTGCGCGTGTACGGCAGCCTGCACGGCGAGGCGGCGCTGCTGACCGCGATCTATCGGGAGGGCCGGCCCACGGTGCACGGCGGCGGCGGCGAGGCCGCGCCGCTGCTGCTGACGTGGGAGGGCACGGCGTCCGGCTGGGGGACGCGCCTGCTGCGCGTGGAGTGGCTGCGGCGCGAGGCCGACCGCATGCGCGTGGCGTGGTCGACCAGCGAGATCTTCCCCGACGGCCTGCTGGCGCGCGCGTGGAGCGTGCGCGGCGGCGAGGTGCGCGTGCGCTACGAGGTGCGCTATCCGGGCTGGGCGCCGGGCTGCGAGGGCCAGACCGAGCAGGAGGACGTCTACCGCGTGAGCGCGGCCGGCGTGGCGCGGGTGACGCGGCGGCCGATCGAGCCGTGGCATCGCGAGCTGCACGCGGCGGTGCAGCGCCTCACGACGGCGCTGGCCGAGCGCGACGAGCCGACGCTGAGCGCGCTCGTCCCCGATCGCGGGCTGCGCGGCCGCCTGCCGGCGGGGCTGCGCAGCGAGCCCGCGTGCGACGCGCGCGAGGGCGCCGGGGGCGACGCGATCTCGGTGGCCGCGGTGGCCGAGGGCCAGCGGCCGTGGGCGCTGACGTTTCGCCGGCAGGCGGCCGGGTGGCGTCTGACGGGCGCGAGCCCGGTGCTACAATGACCCTCTCCAGAGCATGAGGCAGGCGACCCCGTCTCCGAGCGCGCCGATCCCGGATCGCTACGAGCCCGCCGCCGTCGAGGAGCGCTGGTATCCGGAGTGGGAGAAGCGCGGCTACTTCGGCGCCGACCCCGAGTCCACCAGGCCGCCCTACTGCATCGTGATGCCGCCGCCCAACGTCACCGGCTCGCTGCACATGGGCCACGGCTTCACCATGACGCTGCAGGACATCCTCATTCGCATGAAGCGGATGGATGGCTTCAATGCGCTCTGGCAGCCGGGCACCGATCACGCCGGCATCGCCACGCAGGTCGTGGTCGAGCGCCAGCTCGCCGCCGAGGGCAAGAGCAAGGACGACCTCGGCCGCGAGGAGTTCGTGCGCCGCGTGTGGGCGTGGAAAGAGGAGTCGGGCGGCACCATCATCGGCCAGCTCAAGAAGCTCGGCGCCTCCTGCGACTGGTCGCGTTTGCGCTTCACGCTGGACGACGACCTGATCCGCGCCGTCCGCGAGGCCTTCGTGCGGCTCTACGACGAGGGGCTCATCTACCGCGACGACTACATCGTCAACTGGTGCCCGCGCTGCCAGACGGTGCTCTCGGAGCTCGAGGTCGACCGCGAGGAGCGCGACGGCGAGTTCGTCTACATCAAGTACGGCCCGCTCACGCTCGGGACCGTGCGGCCGGAGACGAAGCTCGGGGACACCGGCCTCGCCGTGCACCCGGGCGATCAGCGGTACGCGCAGTACGTCGGCCGCACGCTCGACATTCCGTCGGTGGACGGCACCATCTCGGTGAAGGTCGTCGCCGACGAGGCGGTCGATCCCGACTTCGGTACCGGCGTCATCAAGGTCACGCCCGGCCACGATCCGGTGGACTTCGAGATCGGGCGCCGCCACGGGCTGCCGGTGCGCACCGTCATCGGCTTCGACGGCAAGATGACGGCGGCGGCCGGCAAGTACGCCGGCCTCGACCGCTTCGAGTGCCGGCGGCGCATCGTGGCCGACATGCAGGCGCTCGGGCTCATCGACCACATCGAGCCCTACCGCCACGCCGTCGGCCTCTGCTACCGCTGCAAGACCGTCGTGGAGCCGCTCGTCTCCAAGCAGTGGTACGTCAACGTCAAGCCGCTGGCCGACGTCGCCCTCGCCGCCGCGCACGACGGGCGCATCACGATCATCCCGGCCGGCTGGACGAAGACCTACGACCAGTGGATGGAGAACATCCGGCCGTGGTGCATCTCGCGGCAGCTCTGGTGGGGGCATCGCATCCCGGCGTGGCACTGCGAGCGTGACGGCTCGGTGCACGTCTCGCGCACCGACCTCACCGCGTGTCCGAGCTGCGGCGGCCCGGTGCGCCAGGACCCCGACGTGCTCGACACGTGGTTCTCCTCGGGCCTGTGGCCCTTCTCCACGCTCGGCTGGCCCGACGACACCGTCGAGCTGCGCACGTGGTACCCGACCTCGGTGCTCGTGACGGGCTTCGACATCATCTTCTTCTGGGTGGCGCGCATGGCCATGCTGGGCCTGCACTTCATGAAGGCCGAGCCGTTCCGCCACGTGTACATCCACGCCCTCGTCCGCGACGCCGAGGGCCAGAAGATGTCCAAGTCCAAGGGCAACGTCGTCGATCCGCTGGCCATCATGGGCAAGTACGGAACGGACGCCTTCCGCTTCACGCTGGCCGCCTTCGCCGCCCAGGGGCGCGACGTCCGGATCAGCGACGAGCGCGTCGAGGGCTACCGCAACTTCGCCAACAAGCTGTGGAACGCGGCCCGCCTCGTGCTCTCCAATCTCGACGGGTACGATCCCGAGGGCGAGTCGCCGCCGGCCGGGCTGCCGGGACGCTGGCTGGAGAGCCGGCTCCACGCGACCATCCAGGGCGTGCGGGCGGCGCTCGACGCCTATCGCTTCAACGACGCCGCCGGCGCGATCTACCAGTTCGTCTGGAGCGATTTCTGCGACTGGTACCTCGAGATCGCCAAGATCTCGCTCTATCGCGCGGAGGATCCGGCCGAGCGCCAGCGCGTGCAGCACACGCTCGTGACCGTGCTGGAGGCGACGCTGCGGCTGTTGCACCCGTTCATGCCGTTCATCACCGAGGAATTGTGGCAGCGGCTGCCGCACGACGGCGAGTCGATCATGGTGGCCGCCTATCCGAAGGCCTCGCGCAACGGCCACGACGCCGAGGCCGAGCGCCAGATGGACGTGCTCATCCAGGCCGTCACCGCCATCCGGAACATCCGCGGCGAGATGCGGATCTCGCCGGCGCAGACGCTGAAGGCCGTCGTGAAGGTGGCCCCCGCGGACGAGCCGCTCCTGCGGGCGCATGTCACGCTCATCGAGACCCTCGCCCGGGCCCGGGTGACGATCGACCCCGCCGCCACGCGCCCGCGCGCCTCGGCGCTCGGCGTTCTCGGCCGCTCGGAGATCTACGTCGAGCTGGAAGGCCTGGTGGATCTCGCCGCCGAGCGGCAGCGCCTCGAGAAGGAGATCAAGCGGATCGCGGACGCCATCGCCTTCACGCGCGGCAAGCTGGCGCGCCCCGACTTCACGGAGAAGGCCCCGGTCGAGATCGTGGACAAGGAGCGCGAGAAGCTGGCCGAGCAAGAGGCGCTCCACGCCAAGCTCGTGGCCAGCCTGAGCTGGGTGGGATGACGGCCCCCACCGCGGCGCCGGCCATCGTGCGCTGCGGCCGCGTCGATTCCACGCAGGCGATCGTCTTCGCGCTCGCCGCCGACGGCGCGCCCGACCGGACGGTCGTCGTCGCGGAGTCCCAGGCCGCCGGCCGTGGGCGGCGCGGTCGCGTCTGGCAGGACGAGCCGGGCGCCAGCCTGCTGACCTCCATCCTGCTGCGTCCGCGCCTGGCGCCGGCCCAGCTTCCCACGCTCTCGCTCACGGCCGGCGTGGCCGTCGCCGAGGCGCTCGCCAGCGCCGCCGGCCTCGCACCTCGCCTCAAGTGGCCCAACGACGTGCTGGTGGACGGCCGCAAGCTGGCCGGCATCCTGCTGGAAAGCCGTCTGAGCTCCGCCCCGGCGGCGTCAGCGTGTGTCGTCGCGCTCGGCATCGGGATCAACGTGGCCCAGCGCGCCTTTCCCCCGGAGCTGGCCGAGCACGCGACCTCCGTGCGCCTCGCCGGCGGCGGCGACCTCGACCGCGACGTCCTCCTCGTCGCGTTGCTGGAGGCGCTCGATCGTTGGCGTGCGCGGCTGGAGAGCGAGGGCTTCGCGCCGGTGCGGACGCGCTGGCGCTCGCTGGCCGACACGCTGGGCCGGACGGTCTCCGTGGACGGCGTGACGGGCGTGGCCGTCGACGTGGACGACGACGGCGCCCTGCTGGTGGACGAGGGCGGCCGGCGCCGGCGCGTGGTCGCCGGCGACGTGGGCTGAGCGATGCTGCTCGTCATCGAGGTCGGCAACACCAACACCAAGATCGGCGTCTACGAGGGGCCGCGGCTGCTCGGCTCCTGGCGGCTCACCAGCCGGCGCGAGCAGACGGCCGACGAGTACGGCCTCTTCATCGAGACGCTCCTGCGCACGCGCGGCTTCGCGCCGTCGTCCATCACCGGCGTGGCCATCTCCAACGTGGTGCCGCCCGTGCAGCAGACGCTCGAGTGGATGTGCGAGCAGTACTTCGGCGTCGCGCCCTTCACCGTCGAGCCCGGCGTCAACACGCCGATCCCGCTCGAGGTCGACGAGCCGCGCCAGGTGGGCGCCGACCGCGTGGTGAAGGCGGTCGCCGCCGTCACCCTCTGGGGCCCGCCGCTGATCGTGATCGACTTCGGCACCGCCACCACGTTCGACTGCATCAACACGCGCGGCGCCTTCATCGGCGGCGCCATCGCGCCCGGCATCTCGACGGCCTCCGACGCCCTCCTCAACCGGGCCGCCCGGCTCTTCCGCGTGGAGCTCGTCCGGCCGAAGGACGCCATCGGCCGCGACACCGTCTCCAACATCCAGTCGGGCATCGTCTACGGCTGGGCGGGCCTGGTCGACGGCATCGTCGAGCGGATGAAGGCGGAGATGGATGGGACCCCCCGGGTGATCGCCACCGGGGGGCAGGCCGGGCTCATCGCCAACGTGGCCCGCTCGATCCAGGACGTCCACGAGCACCTGGCCTTCGAGGGCCTGCGCCTGCTCTGGGAGCGCGCCCATCCGTCGTGACGCGGCCGCAGCAGCCGCCGGGTCGTTGACACCCTTGGTGGCCGCCGGTATACTGCCCGCTAAATCTAGTGGGTGGCGGCAAAGCGATCCCCATATTTAGGGATCAGGCGGGGAACCGAAGTAGGGCGAAGGGGGAGAACGACGCATGGGGATGTGGGTCGGACGCGGGCGCAAGGCGAGGGCGACGTACGGCTTCGATGATATCGCGCTCGTCCCGGGTGCCCTGACGGTCAATCCCAACGAAGTGGACATCTCCTGGGAGCTCTGCGGCCATCGCTACGAGATCCCGATCATTGCCGCGGCCATGGACGGGGTGGTGGGCCCCAAGCTGGCGATCGAGATGGGCCGGCTGGGGGGCCTGGCCGTCCTCAACCTCGAGGGCGTCTTCTCCCGCTACGCGAACCCAGAGGACGTGCTCGAGCGCATCGTGTCGGCCAGCCAGGAAGAAGCCACCAGGATCATCCAGTCGATCTACGGCGAGCCGATCAAGGAAGAGCTGATCCACCAGCGCATCCGCGAGATCAAGAAGGGTGGCGGCCCCGCGGTGGTGTCCTCCATCCCGCAGCGGGCCGAGCGCTTTGCCCAGATCGCCCAGGAGGCGGGCGCCGACATCTTCGTGGTGCAGTCCACGGTCACCACGGCGCGGCACATCGCCACCGAGTACACGCCGGTGGACTTCCGCAAGCTGAAGAAGCAGCTCGCCATCCCGCTCATCATCGGCAACTGCGTCACCTACGAGGCGTGCCTCGAGCTGATGGACACCGGCATCGACGGCCTCCTGATCGGCGTCGGGCCCGGCGCGGCCTGCACGAGCCGCGAGGTGCTGGGCCTCGGCGTCCCCCAGGTGACGGCCACCGCGGACGCGGCGGCGGCGCGCGATCAGTACTACAAGACGCGCGGCCGCTACGTGCCCGTCATCACCGACGGCGGCATGACGACGGGCGGCGACGTGTGCAAGGCCTTCGCGGCCGGCGCCGACGCCGTGATGATCGGCTCGGCCTTCGCCCGCGCCGTCGAGGCGCCCGGGCGCGGCTACCACTGGGGCATGGCCACCCCCCACGCCAACCTGCCGCGCGGCACTCGCATCCGGGTGGGCGTGGCCGGCACGCTCGAGCAGATCCTGTTCGGGCCGGCCTTCACCGAAGACGGCACCCTCAACCTCGTGGGCGCCATCCGCACCTGCATGGGCTCCGTCGGCGCGCAGAGCATCCGCGAGCTGCAGCAGACGGAGCTGATCATCGCGCCGACGATCAAGACGGAGGGCAAGGTCTTCCAGCAGGCGCAGAAGCTGGGGCGGCCGCGGTAGGGGAGCGTCCCCTGAACCAGATCGTCGTTCTTAACGCGGGCGGCCAGTACTGTCATCTCATCGCCCGCCGCATCCGGGAGCTGGGCGTGCACGCCGTGGTGGCCGACATCGATCGGCCGGCGTGCGAGCTCAAGGGGTCGCGCGGAATCATCATCTCGGGTGGCCCCGCGAGCGTCATTGAGCCTACGTCGCCTGCGGTCGATCCCGAGATCTACACGCTGAACATTCCGGTCCTGGGGATTTGTTATGGCCATCAGCTCATGGCCAAGGATCTCGGGGGCATCACCTCGGTATCGCGGGGCACCGTCAAGGAGTACGGACAGTCTTCGCTGACCTGCGAGAAAACCGTGATCTTCAGGGATGTTCCCGATCGCCCGATCACAGTTTGGATGAGCCACGGGGATACCGTGACCGCGCCGCCCAAGGGGTTCACGACTATCGGCGCAACGGACGACTGTAAGGTCGCGGCGATGCAGGACCTAGATCGGCGGCTCTTCGGCCTGCAGTTCCACCCGGAGGTCGTCCACACCGAGTTCGGCACGGAGATCTATCGCAACTTCGTCTTCGACGTCTGCGGGTGCACGGCCGACTGGGACCCCCGCGCGCGGGTCGAGCAGGTGATGGCCGACGTCCGGCGCCAGGCAGGCGACCGCAAGGTGTTCTTCCTGATCAGCGGCGGCGTCGATTCCACCGTGGCCTTCTACTGCTGCTATCGCGCCCTCGGCCCCGGCCGCGTGCTCGGCCTCTACGTGGACACGGGCTTCATGCGGGAGGGCGACGGCGAGGCCATCGAGCACCTCGTCCACGAGGCCGGCCGCGAGGCCATCCACGTGGCCGATCGCAGCGCGGACTTCTTCGGGCGCCTGGCCGGCGTGACGAATCCGGAGCGCAAGCGCGCGGTCATCGGCGACACCTTCCTCACCGTCCAGGAAGAGGAGTTTGCGCGGCTCGGGCTGCGCGACGACGAGTGGATGCTGGGCCAGGGGACGATCTACCCCGACACCATCGAGTCGGGCGGCGCCCGGCACGCGGCCAAGATCAAGACGCACCACAATCGCGTCGAGCGCATCCAGGCCCTGATCGAGCAGGGCAAGGTGATCGAGCCGCTGGTAGAGCTCTACAAGGACGAGGTGCGCGTGCTGGGCGAGCAGCTCGGGCTGCCGCACGAGGTCGTGTGGCGCCATCCGTTCCCCGGGCCGGGCCTGGCCGTGCGCTGTCTCTGCGCCGAGAGCCCGGCGCCGGTCGAGCCGGCGCGCATGCCGCTGCCGGCCGGCGTCAGCGGCTGGATCGTGCCGGTGCGCACGGTCGGCGTGCAGGGCGACGAGCGCTCGTACTCCCAGCTCCTGGCGCTCGACGGGATCGCCGAGGCCGAGGCGGCCGGCGCGCTCGCGCGGCGGATCACCAACGAGCACCGCACGCTCAACCGCGTGGCCGTCGTCGCCTTCCGGCGCGCGGGCCGCGGCGTCGAGGGCCTGGCCATTCATGCCGCCGCGCTCACGCGTGAGCGCGTGGCGCTGCTGCGCGAGGCCGACGACCTCGTCACCCGCATCGTGCGCAAGCACGGGCTCTACGACGCCATCTGGCAATTCCCGGTGGCGCTGGTGCCGCTCGGCGCCGCGCCCGGCCGCGAAACCATCGTCCTGCGGCCCGTCAACTCACGCGACGGCATGACGGCCGACTTCGCCCGCCTGGCGCCGGCCGTTCTCGACGAGCTCGCCGCGTCACTCGGCGGACTGGACCGCGTGGACGTCGTGCTGTACGACGTCACCAACAAGCCCCCGGCCACCATCGAGCTCGAGTAACCTTTCCCTCGTGCAGCACGCCGAGTTCGTCCACCTGCACGTCCATTCGGAGTACAGCCTTCTCGACGGCGCCGCCCAGCTCGAGAAGCTGGTGGCCAAGGCCAAGGCGCTCAAGTTCCCCGCGATCGCGCTGACCGACCACGGCAACTTGTTCGGCGCCGTCGATTTCTACCTGGCCGCCCAGAAGGCCGGCGTGAAGCCCATCATCGGCTGCGAGCTCTATGTCGCGCCCGGTGGGCGGGCCGAGCGCGGCTCGCAGGACGGCGGCTACGAGGGCGCCAACCACCTGACCGTGCTGGTGCGCAATCTCGCCGGCTACAAGAACCTCATCAAGCTCGTGTCCAAGGCGTACCTCGAGGGCTTCTACTACAAGCCGCGCGTGGACCGCGAGCTGCTGGCCCAGCACGCCGACGGGCTGCTGGTGCTCTCCGGCTGCCTCAACTCCGAGGTGTCGCGCGCCCTCAGCGCCGGCGACACCGCCAAGGCCACGCAGACCGCGGGCTGGTACCAGGAGGTCTTCGGCAAGGACCACTACTTCATGGAGGTCCAGGCCCACGGGATGGCCGAGCAGGTGAAGGTGACGGGCGAGACGCTGGCCATCGCCAAGGCCATCGGGGCGCCGGTCGCCGGCACCAACGACTCGCACTACCTCGAGGCCGGCCACGCGCGCGCGCACGAGGCGCTGCTGTGCATCCAGACGGGCAGCGGGATGAGCGATCCCAACCGCTGGAAGTTCTCCACCAACGAGTTCTACGTGAAGTCGGCCGACGAGATGGCGCGCGTCTTCGCGGACCTTCCGGAGGCCTGCCGCAACACGCTGGCGGTGGCCGAGCGCTGCAACCTCACGCTCGAATTCGGCAAGTTCCACCTGCCGCGCTACATGGTGCCGCCCGAGCACACGCTGGAGACGTACCTCGAGGAGCTGGCCCGCGAGGGGCTCAAGCGCCGCTACGGGGTCAACCCCGGCGACACGATCGAGGCGCGCCTGGCCCACGAGCTGGCCGTCATCCAGAAGATGGGGTTCGCCGGTTACTTCCTCGTCGTCTGGGACTTCATCCACTACGCGCGCCAGCACGGGGTCGCGGTGGGCCCGGGCCGCGGGTCGTCGGCCGGCTCGCTGGTCGCCTACTGTCTCGGGATCACCAACGTCGACCCCATGAAGTACAGCCTGCTGTTCGAGCGATTCTTGAACTCGGAGCGGATCACGATGCCCGACATGGACATCGATTTCGCCGACGACCGCCGCGACGAGGTGATCCGGTACGTCGCCGACAAGTACGGGCGCGACCGGGTGGCCCACATCATCACGTTCGGCACGCTGGGGGCCAAGGCCGCCATCCGCGACGTGGGGCGCGTGCTGGGGATGTCCTACACCGACGTGGATCGCATCGCCAAGCTGGTGCCGGGCTTCCCGCTCAACATCACGCTGGAGGACGCCTACCAGAAGTCGCCGCCGCTGGCGGACGCGGTGAAGGGCCAGCCGGCCGTGAAGGAGCTGTGGGACATCGCGCTCGCGCTGGAGGGCTGCACCCGCCACGCCTCCGTGCACGCCTCCGCCGTCGTCATCTCCGACGAGGCGCTCGACGAGCACATCCCGCTCTACAAGGACCCCAAGCGGCCGGAGCTCATCACCGGCTACGCGATGGGGCCCATCGAGAAGCTCGGCCTGCTCAAGATGGACTTCCTCGGGCTGCGCACGCTCACGGTGCTGGCCAACACCGTGCAGCTCATCAAGGAGTCGCGCGGGCTCGAGCTGAGCCTCGACGCGCTGCCGCTCGACGACGCCAGGACGTACGCGCTGCTCAGCGAGGCCAAGACCTTCGGCGTCTTCCAGCTGGAGTCGTCCGGCATGCGGGAAGCGCTGCGCGGCCTGCGCCCGAGCGCGCTCGAGGACGTCATCGCGATGGTCTCGCTCTACCGCCCGGGCCCGATGGAGCTCATCCCCGACTTCATCGCGCGCAAGCATGGCAAGGCCAAGATCACCTACGAGCATCCCGCCATGGAGACCTTCACGCGGGAGACGTACGGGATCATGGTCTACCAGGAGCAGATCATGCAGATCGCCTCCGAGATGGGGGGCTTCACCATGGGCGAGGCGGACACGCTCCGGCGCGCCATGGGCAAGAAGGACCGCGAGCTCATGGCCAAGCAGCGCGAGAAGTTCATCGCCGGCTGCAAGGAGCGGCAGACCGCCCCCGCCAAGGCCGAGCGCGTGTGGGAGCTGATGGAGAAGTTCGCGGGCTACGGCTTCAACAAGTGCCTGACCGCGGACACGATGATCGAGATGGCCGACGGCACGCGCAAGCCGATCACCGCCGTGCGCGACGGCGACCGGGTCCTCACCAAGGACGGCCCGTTCGAGGCCAAGCGCGTGCGTCCCAGCGGCGTGCGCCCGGTGGGCCGGCTGCGGCTGGCCAACGGCATGGCGGTGCGCTGCACGCCCGATCATCCGGTCTTCACGCAGCGCGGCTGGGTGAACGCCGAGAAGCTGCTCGACAGCGACGCCGTGGCCGTGCTGGACGTGCTGGCGGCGGCGGACCTGCGCGTGGCGGCGCGGCGCCGCGTGGCGGCGGGGCTGCCGGCCACGGCGGAGGGCGACGTGCCGCTCGAGTGGTCGGCGCCGACCGCCTTCACGCCCGACGGCGTCGAGCCCACGTACGATTTCGAGGTGCCGAAGGCGGAGAGCTTCATCGCCAACGGCATCGCCGTCCACAACTCGCACGCGGCTGCCTACGCGCTCGTCGCCTACCAGACGGCGTACTTCAAGGCCAACTACCCGGTGGAGTTCATGGCCGCGCTGCTGACCTCGGAAATGGGCGACACCGACAAGATCGTGAAGTACATCGACGAGTGCCGCGCGATGGGCATCCGCGTGCAGCCGCCCGACGTCAACGTCTCGCAGGTGCGCTTCAGCGTGGCCGGCGACACCATCCACTTCGGCCTGGCCGCGATCAAGAACGTGGGCGAGGCCGCCATGGAGTCGATCCTCCGGACGCGCGCGGCCGAGGGCGACTTCAAGACGCTGGAAGACTTCTGCGTGCGCGTCGACCTGCGGCTCGTCAACCGGCGCGTGATCGAGAGCTTGATCAAGGCGGGCGCCTTCGACACGCTGGGCCTGCCGCGCGCCCACCTGCTCGCGCAGTGCGACGTCGCGCTCGAGTCGGGGCAGCGCCAGCAGCGCGAGAAGGCGGAAGGGCAGGGCTCCTTCTTCGATCTCATGCCCGCCGCCGCGCCCGCACCGCGGGCGAGCGAGCCGGCCACCGCCGTCGTGCCCGAGTGGGACGACGACCAGCGGCTGGCCTACGAGAAGGAGGTCCTCGGCTTCTACGTCTCCGGCCATCCGCTCGCGCGCTTCGAGGGCGTGGCGGAATCGCTCGGCGTGACGTCCTCGGCCGAGCTCGCCAATCGCAGCCACGGCGCGCGCGTGACGCTCTTCGGCCACGTGGCGGCGATCAAGGAGACGGCCACCAAGAGCGGCAACCGCATGGCCTTCCTCACGCTGGAGGACATGGCGGGCACGGTCGACGTGACGGTCTTCCCCGAGCCCTACAAGGCGGCCGCGATGCTCTTGCGCGCGCGCGAGCCGGTCGTCATCCGCGGCCGCGTGGACGACAGCGACAAGGGCCGCGTCGTGCTGGCCGAGGACGTGCGCCCCCTCGAGCAGTCGATGGCCGCCGGCGGCCGCGCCCGGAACGGCGGCGAGCCCACGGCGTGCCGCGTGCGCGTGCGCGCCGGCGAGACGGCCGGCGCCACGCTCGCCGCGCTGCGCCGGCTCTGCGAGGAGCACGCGGGCACGGTGCCGGTCTTCCTGCACCTGCTGCTGCCGGGTCACGAGGTGGTGGTGCGCGCGCGCGGCGTGGCGGTGGAGGCCAGCGGCGAGCTCGTGGCCAAGCTCGAAACGCTCCTGGGCGCCGGCGCCGCGGTGATCGAGCATGCCGGACGCGCTTGACTTCGAGCAGCCGCTGCTCGAGATCGAGACCCGCATCGCCGAGCTGCAGGCGGTCGAGGACCCCTCGAGCGTCCGGGACGAGATCGCCAAGCTGGACGAACGCCTGACGCGGCTGCGTCAGCGGACCTTCGCGAGCCTCACGGCCTGGCAGCGCACGCAGCTGGCGCGCCATCCCCGGCGGCCCTACATGCGCGACTGGTGCAAGCTGCTCTTCGACGACTTCCTCGAGCTGCACGGCGATCGCCTCTTCGGCGACGACGCCGCCATCGTGGGCGGCCTGGCCCGCTTCGAGGGTCGCTCGGTGGTCGTGCTCGGTCACCAGAAGGGGCGGGACACGCGCGAGAAGATCGCGCGCAATTTCGGCATGCCGCATCCGGAAGGCTACCGCAAGGCGCACCGCCTGTTCGAGATGGCCGCGAAGTTCGGCAAGCCCGTGCTGACGTTCATCGATACGCCGGGCGCCTATCCCGGCGTCGGCGCCGAGGAGCGCGGCCAGGCCGAGGCCATCGCGCGCAACCTGCGCCTGATGGCGGGCCTGCCCACGCCGATCATCGCCGTGGTGACGGGCGAGGGGGGCAGCGGCGGCGCGCTCGCCATCGGCATGGGCAACCGCGTGCTCATGCTCGAGTACGCCGTCTACTCGGTGATCTCGCCCGAGGGCTGCGCGGCCATCCTGTGGGGCGACGCCGGCAAGGCCGCCGAGGCGGCCGAGGTGATGAAGACGACGGCACCCGACCTGGTGCGGCTCGGGGTCGTCGACGGGATCGTGCCGGAGCCGGTCGGTGGCGCGCATCGCGACTGGGACGGTGCCGGCGCCCTGCTGAAGGCCGCCCTGCGCCAGGAGCTCGCCGCGCTGGCGCAGACGCCGCCCGACGAGCTCATCGGCGACCGCTACGAGAAGTTCCGGCGCATCGGGGCCTTCGAGGAGACCGCCTCGCCCGCTCGCGCCTGAGGCCTCAGCGCCCGAGCAGTCCCCGCGCGCAGTCCTCGTCGGTGACGAGGACGTTCACGAAGCGGCCCCGCAGCGCGCCGCGCACGGCGTCGACCTTGCCGCGGCCGCCCGCGATGGCGATGACCGAGCGGTCGTCGCGCTTGGCGAGGGCCTGCAGGCGGTCGCCCTCCACGCTGAGCACGCGGTGCGAGAGCAGGCGGAGCTCGCTGCGATCGACGATGCGGCCCTCGGCGTCGAAGGGCTGGTAGTTGATCTCGCCGACCACGCCGAGCTGGCGCAGCTTCTTCACGCTCACCCCGTAGGATTCCGCCAGCGAGCAAAACCCCGGCGTGTTCTCGGCGATGAGGCCGATGCCGGTGAGCGCGATGTCGACGTTCTGGGCGGCCTCGAAGATCCCGCGGATCTCGGCGTCGCGCAGCAGCCGCTTGCGCTCGCGCTCGATCTCCCGCAGCGAGAGCAGGTGCTGCACGGGGAGCGCGTAGGCGCGCACCTGGGGGCGATACTTGGCCGCCATCATGCCGACCAGCGTGTTGGGGAAGAGGTCGACCAGCTTCAGCGTGCTCTCGCCCGAGAGGGGATAGAGCGAGAAGTCGCGGAAGCGCCGCTCGCGCAGCGCGCGGATCGTCTGGTAGAGCGTGAACCCGCACGAGAGCCCGATCTTCATCCCGTTGCGGGCGAGCTTCTCGAAGTGCAGGGCGGCCGCCGCGCCCAGCTCCGCCTTGAGGTCGCCGCGCCCGCCGGCCACGATCACCACCGCCTCCCGCAGCCCGTAGGCCTGGGCCAGCGCCGTCTCCAGCGCCTCGGTGCGGGGCAGGTCCAGCTCCACGCGCACGAAGCCCTCGTCCATGGCGCGCTTGAGCAGGCGGGACACGGTGGCGGCCGACACGTCCAGGGCCTTGGCGATGTCCTTCTGGCTGCGGGCCTGGCGATAGTAGAGCTCCAGGCACTGCACCATGAGGCGCAGCTCGCGCGAGGTCGGGTGAGAAATTAATTTCATGGAACTGAAGATCTTGCTTGACGGCCCGAGTGTACCGCCGTTATCCTTCGACCATCAGCCAAAAATCTCCTTCGGTCGCGTTCACCCCACGCAGGAGGCCACCATGACCCAGCGGCCCTACGGCCCCTCCGACGGCCGGCCGGCGATCAGCATGAGCGAGTATCACCAGTCCAAGCAGGAGCTCGACGGGCTGCCCCTCACGGTGACCGAGAAGATCCCCGTCACCAACACGCCGAACATCTTTTCCTACAAGTCGTACGTGTTCGCCAGGAACCCCGCCCTGGTGCGGCGCTTCATCAAGGCCACCAAGGCCGACGTGGGCGGCGTGGGCGGCCACGTGGTGGCGGCCGACGAGGTGAAGTCGATCATCGCCAAGTTCGTGCTGGACAACAACAGCTACCAGGGCGAGCCCATCTTCACCTCGCTGATCGTGACGCACACCGGCGACGACTGCGCGGTCACCGGCATCATGGCGGAGACGGTCGACATGTCGGTCGTCGACCAGCTCATGTGGGACGCGCTGCAGGAGGGCGCCACCAAGGCCGCCGAGCTCGGCCTCTACGGCCCCGGGCAGGACCTGGTGGCCGACGCCTTCACCGGCAACCTGCGCGGCGCCGGCCCCGCCACGGTGGCGCTGCCGTTCCCGGTGCGCAAGGACAACGCCTCGCAGACCGTCCTCGTCTCCTTCGCCGACAAGACGGAGCCGATGGCCTTCAACCACTTCGCCACCGGCGCCTACATGCTGCCGCGGTTCAACACCGGGCTCATCATCGCCTCCTCCAAGATGAAGCGCGGCTACCTCTTCGAGATCGTCGACCTCGACACCAAGGCCCAGGCCATCGAGGCCGGCGCCCATCCGCGCGATCCCAAGGCGCTCGACGGCAAGATGGAGGAGCTGGCCAAGGGGCTGCAGGAGAAGGTCATCACGCTGCGCGCGCCCGAAGACCTCTACGACATCGAAGGCCTCACGCGCTCGTCGCGCTTCGTCATCGCGCGCATCTGGAGCCGCGGCGACCACGGCGAGAAGGACCAGCTCGGCTACGTGTGCTCGGCCGAGCGGCTGCACAACATCAAGACCAAGAAGGGTTTCACCTACGGCGGCAAGGACGACCCCGTCCTGCTCGCCTTCGCGCAGGGCGACTGGCCGGCGCCGGGCGAGATCACCTCGCCGTGGGCGACGGCGCCCATGGTGGCCGGCGACTGCCGCGGCAGCCACAACCTGCACATCCTGCCGATGCCGATCAACTCGCAGACCTCGTACTGGTCGGGGCCGATCCTGTCGGCGATCACGCTCTCCTGCAACATCCACACGGGGCGCATCGGCGCCATCTCCGATCAATTCGCGCTCGGCACGCCGTGGGACGAGGTGCGCCGCCAGGCCTCACAGCTCGCCATCCAGTTCCGCCACGCGCACGGCGTCAAGCAGCCCGCCACGCTGCACGAGGACGAGCTCGAGTACCAGGAGGGCTGGAGGGAACGGCGCGCGCGCCTCGAGCGCCAGTTCGAGGTGAAGCCCGCGCTCACGTTCGGCAACGGCACTGGTCACGGACACGGCAACGGCCACGGCGCGGCGCCCAAGGCGCCCGTCGCCGCCGCCTCCACCAAGAGCGGCCGTCCCGAGGAGATCGATTAGTGACTTAGTTACATGGGGGGCCCCGAAAGGGCCCCCCATACCCCCCGGTCGTTCGGAGCGCCCCGGCGAAGCCGTGGCGCTCCTCTATTATCCTTTGTTTGACTTGCCCGGAGGCGGATGCTACGGTCAATCCACCGTAAATCAGGGATTTGCGGGACGCGCATGGCCAACAAGCTCCACCTGATCACGTACGGCTGCCAGATGAACGAGTACGACTCCGAGCGGGTTGCCGGCCTGCTCCGCGAGCGTGACTACGAGCTCACCACCGACGAGCGCGAAGCCGACGTCATCTTGCTCAACACCTGCGCGATTCGCGAGAAGGCCGAGGACAAGGTCTTCTCCAAGCTCGGCGAGCTCAAGCGGCTCAAGGCCGCGCGTCCGGACCTCGTGATCGGCGTCATGGGCTGCATGGCGCAGCTCCAGCAAGAGAACGTCCTGCGCCGCGCGCCCAGCGTCGATCTCGTCTTCGGCTCGCCGGCGATCGCGCGGGTGGGGGAGCTGGTCGAGCGCGCGCGCCGCGAGCGGCGGCCCGTGCTGGACACGGCGGAGGCGCCGCTGGTGAAGATCACGGCGAAGGCGGCCGGCGCCGAGCGCCTGAAGGCCTTCGTCACCGTGATGGAGGGCTGCGAGAAGCACTGCACGTTCTGCGTGGTGCCGCGCACGCGCGGGCGCGAGCGCAGCCACACGCCCGAGGCGATCGTGGCCGAGATCGAGGGGCTGGTGGCCGAGGGCTGCCGCGAGGTGACGCTGCTCGGGCAGACGGTCAACGCCTACGGGCGCGATCTCACGCCGCCCACGGACCTGGCCGAGCTGTTCCACCGCGTGAACGACGTCGAGGGCCTCGCGCGCATCCGCTTCACGACCTCGAACCCCTACAACCTCACGCCCACGCTGATCCGCGCCATGCGCGAGGTGCCCAAGGTGTGCGAGTGGTTCCACCTGCCGCTGCAGTCGGGGTCCGACCGCATTCTCGAGCGCATGAACCGCGGCTACACCCGCGCGCGCTACCTCGAGCTGGTGGAGGCCCTGCGCGAGGCGGAGCCGGCCATGGCGTTCTCGACCGACATCATCGTGGGCTTTCCCGGCGAGACCGACGAGGATTTCGAGGCGACGGTCGAGATGATCGAGCGCGTCGGCTACGACAACGTCTTCGTCTTCCGCTACTCGCGCCGTCCCGGCACGCCGGCCGCGGCCATGCCGGACCAGATCCCCGACGCCGTGAAGGCCGCGCGCAACGGCCGGCTGCTCGAGGTCGTGCAGCGCGTGACCGCCGCGCGCGGCGGGCTTCTGGCCGGGCGTACCATGGAGGTGCTGGTGGACGGCACGTCGCGCAAGAGCCCCGGCGAGCTGGCGGGGCGCACGCGCTGCAATCGCGTCGTCAACTTCGACGGGCAGGGGCAGGTCGCCGTCGGCGACGTCATCCACGTCCTCGTCACCGACGTGCTGCCGCACAGCCTGCGCGGCGCGCTCGCGACGCCGGAGGAGGCCGTATGCTGGTCGAGATGAAGGTGCGCGGCCTGGCGCTGGATCCGGTCTCCAACATGCCGATCATCATCCTGCGCGACGACGAGGACAAGCGCTCGCTGCCGATCTGGGTCGGTATCTTCGAGGCCAACGCCATCGCGCTCGAGCTGGAGAAGATCGCCACGCCGCGCCCGATGACCCACGACCTGATCAAGAACGTGCTGGAGTCGCTCGACGTGCAGGTCACCCGCGTGGTCGTCACCGACCTGCGCGAGAACACCTTCTACGCCGTGCTCCATCTCAAGCTCGGCACCAACGAGTACACGGTCGACTCGCGGCCGTCGGACGCCATCGCGCTGGCGCTGCGCGTGGGCGCGACGATCTTCGTGGACGAGGACGTCTTCCCCAAGGCCGGCAAGATGGAGGTCAGCAAGGAAGGGGAGCCGATGAAGGCGGACGACCCCGAGCAGCTGCGCGAGTGGCTGCAGAACATCAAGCCGGAGGATTTCGAGAAGTACAACAAGGCCTGAGCGAGGGCCGAGGCCGCGTGCGGATCGGGCTGTTCACCAACAACTACCTGCCGTTCTGCGGCGGCGTCACCATCTCGGTGGAGACGCTCCGGTGCGGGCTCGAAGCCCGCGGCCACGAGGTCTGGGTCTTCGCCCCGCGCTTCCCCGGCGTCGTCGACGACCCCGCGCGGGTCGTGCGCGTGCCGTCGGTGCCGGCCGGCACCTATCCCGAGTTCGCGCTGGCCATTCCGTGGGGCCGGGGCGTGGCGCGCCAGGCGCGCGCGCTCGCGCTCGACGTCTTCCACGCCCACCATCCGTTCCTGCTCGGCCCCGCCGCGCGCCGCTTCGCCCGCCGGGCCGGCCGGCCGCTCGTGTTCACCTATCACACGCGCTACGAGAAGTACGCGCACTACGTGCCGGTGACGCGCACGCTGGTGGAAGCGGCCGCGCTCGGGCTCAGCACGCGCTTCGCCGCGCGCGCGGATGCGGTGCTCGCGCCCTCGGGACTCGTGCGCGATCAATTGCGCGCGCGCGGCGTCACCGCCCCCGTCGCCGTGGTGCCGACCGGCGTCGATCTCACGCGCTTCCGGCCCGGCGATCGCCTGGCCGCGCGGCGCGAGCTCGGGCTCGGCGCCGACGATCCGCTGCTGCTCTACGTGGGCCGGCTCGACCGCGAGAAGAGCGTGGACCGCGTCCTGCTCGCCTTCGAGCGCATCGCCGGCACGCTGCCCTCCGCGCGGCTCTGGCTCGTCGGGCAGGGCAAGGAGAGCGAGGCCCTGCAGCGCCTGGCCGCGCGCTCGCCGGCCGGCGCGCGCATCTACTTCGCCGGCGTGCGCGAGCACGCGCGCCTGGCCGCCTGGTACCAGGCGGCCGACTGCTTCCTCTTTGCCTCGGAAACCGAGACGCAGGGGCTGGTGCTGGCCGAGGCGGCCGCGTGCGGATTGCCCGCCGTGGCGGTGCTGGCGCCGGGCTCGGACGAGGTCGTGCGCGACGGCGAGAGCGGCATTCTCACCAAGGGCGAGGCCGCGGCCCTGGCCGAGGCCGCCATCGGCCTGCTGCTCGATGGCGAGCGCCGCGCCGCCATGCGCGTGCGGGCGCGTCAGCTCGCCGAGGCCGAGTTCGATGTGGAGCGACAGCTCACCCGCACGCTGGACGTCTACGCCGAGGCGCACGCGCGCTGCCGCGCCGCGGCGGCCGGCCGGCGTGGATGACCGCCCCGCGCACGATCCGCGTCCTCTTCCAGAAAGAGTGGCTGGCCGCCGAGCGCCGCGGCCTGCTGGCCCCCGACCCGCGCGTGCGGACGCTCTGCCGCGTGCTCGTGACCTATCCCGAGGTGCGCCACATCGTGCCCGACCGCATCAGCCTCGAGGGCAGCGCCGAGTCCCGCACGCTGGAGACAATCGTGCGCTTTCTCGAGCGCCAGGCGTGGCTGGTGAAGTCGGTCGTCCTCGAGTGACCGTGGCGGCCGCGCCGCCGGTGCTTCGGCGCGCGTGATCTGGAATCCCGCGGCGGAAACGGCACCGCCGGCGACGCGGGCCGCGCACCAGCTCGCGCGCGTGCGCGAGACACTCGCGTGGGCCGTCGAGCGCGTGCCGTTTCACCGCGCGCGCCTGTCCGCGGTCCGTCTCGAGCACCTCGCCGATCTCGCCGCGCTGCCCTTCATGCGCAAGAGCGACCTGCGCGAGCACTATCCCTTCGGGCTCTTCGCCGTGCCGCCGGCCGAGCTCGTGCGCGTGCACGCCTCGTCGGGCACCAAGGGCAAGCCCACCGTGGTCGGCTACACGGCCGAGGACCTGGAGGTCTGGCGCGAGGTGATGGCGCGCGTCATGACGGCGGCCGGCGCCCGGCGGGGCGACATGCTGCACGTGGCCTTCGGCTACGGGCTCTTCACGGGCGGCCTCGGCTTTCACGACGGCGGCGAGCGCATCGGCATGACGGTGGTGCCGGTCTCCTCGGGCAATACGGCGCGCCATCATCTGCTGCTGCAGGATTTCCGCCCCGCCGCCATCTGCGGCACGCCGTCCTTCGTGCTGCACATCGCGGAAAGCCTCCGCGAGCAGGGCGGGGACCCGCGCGCCCTCGGCCTCCGCTACGGCCTCTTCGGCGCCGAGCCGTGGACGGAGGGCTTGCGCGCCGCCCTCGAGGACGCCTTCGGCTGCCGCGCCTACGACATCTATGGGCTCAGCGAGATCGTCGGCCCCGGCGTGGCCGGCGAGTGCGAGGCCCGCGCGGGCCTGCACGTGTGCGACGATCATTTTCTGCCCGAGGTGATCGACCCGGCCACCGGCGCCGTCCTGCCGCCCGGCCAGGAGGGCGAGCTGGTGCTCACCACGCTCACCAAGCGCGCGATCCCGATGGTGCGCTACCGCACCGGCGACGTCACCGCGCTCCTGCCGGAGCCGTGCGCGTGCGGGCGGACGTCCGTGCGCATCGCCCGCATCAAGGGTCGCAGCGACGACATGCTTGTCATCAAGGGCGTCAACCTCTATCCCTCCGAAGTGGAGGCGACGTTGCTGGCCGAGGCCGACCTGCAGCCGCACTACGTGCTGATCGTGGATCGCAGCACCACGCTGGCCCGTCTCGAAGTACAGGTCGAGCCGGGCCCGGCCTTGCTCGCGCGCTGCGGCGGCTTTCACGCCGAGCACCCGGCGCTCGCCGAAGTCCGCCGCCGCGCGGCCGACCGCCTGCGCGCGGCCACGGGCCTCTCGATCGAGCTCACGCTGGTGGCGCCCCATACCATCCCGCGCTCCGAAGGGAAGGCCGTGCGGGTGATCGAGCAACCTCGCGCGTGAAACCGCCCGAGGCGGGGCTACGCCGCCGACGGCGTGCCGTCTCCGAGATGGCAATAACATACTTGACTCAGTAAGGGTAACTGGGCATACTCACAGGCATGGACAAGTCCCCGGCCGCTCCCAAGACCCTCCAAGAAGCCATCCGGTACTTCACCGACCCGGATACCTGCCTTGCCTTCATGGTCGAAATCCGTTGGCCCAACGG
>QHRW01000064.1 GCA_003220265.1 Candidatus Rokuibacteriota bacterium
AGGCCGGGCGCATGGCCCCCGCCGAGTTCAAGCGCGTGGAGGACCGGGCGGTGGACGAGGCCATCCAGCTCCAGGAGGCGGCCGGCCTCGACGTCGTCACCGACGGCGAGCTGCGGCGCTATGCGTTCTTCGGCCATCTCATCGACGCCGTGGACGGCTTCGACAAGTTCGGCGGCTGGGCGATCCCGTTTCACGACGAGCAGGGGGGCGAGCTGGTCTTCAAGCGGCCCGTCGTGGTGGACAGGCTGCGCTGGCGGCGCAGCATGTGCGGCGAGGAGCTCACCTACCTGCGCGCACGCACGACGAAGCCGACGAAGGTGACGCTGATCAGCACGCAGCAGGCGGCCGCGTACTACGATCCGCAGAAGTCCGCGGGTGCCTATGCCACGCGCGACGCCTACCTGGCCGACGTCGTCGATCTCACGCGCCGCGAGGTGCAGGAGCTGATTCGCCTCGGCTGCACCTACATCCAGATCGATGCTCCCCAGTACGCGGCGCTGCTCGATCCCACGCTGCGCGAGGGCTATCGCCAGCGTGGCAGCGATCCCGACCGGCTGATCGACGCGTGCATCGAGATGGACAACGCGGTGATCCGCGACCAGCCCGGCGTGACGTTCGCGCTGCACGTGTGCCGCGGCAACAACCGCTCGATGTTCTATGCCAGCGGCGGCTACGAGCCGATCGCCCGCGTGTTCAGGAACAGCCACTTCCAGCGCTTCCTGCTGGAATACGACGACGAGCGCTCCGGCGGCTTCGAGCCGCTGCGCGCGGTGCCGGAAGACCGCGAGGTCGTCCTGGGCCTGGTGACCACGAAGAAGCCGCGCGTGGAATCCGTGGACGAGCTGAAGCGGCGCATCGACGAGGCGGCCAAGCAGGTCCCGCTCGCCCGGCTGGCGCTGAGCCCGCAGTGCGGCTTCGCCTCCACCATCGAGGGCAACCGCGTCAGTCCCGACGACCAGCGCGACAAGCTCAAGCGCGTCAGCGAGACCGCCCGCGCGGTCTGGGGCGGTTGACCGGCGCGATCAGTGGCGGGCGCGTGTCCGGACGCCGAACGGCGACGCCGCCCCACGCCCTCTTCAGCCGGGGACCGCACGGCCCGCGCGGTGAGAGGTGTATGCTCGTACACATCGGAGGCCGGGCCATGCGGACGAACATCGTGCTGGACGACGCGCTCGTGAAGGAAGCGTTCCGCCACAGCAAGGCGACGACGAAGAAGGACCTCGTGCACGAGGCGCTGCGGGAGCTGATCCGTGCGCGGAGCGGGAAGTCGCTGCTAGCGCTTCGCGGCAAGATCCGGTTCGCGGATGGCTACGACTACAAGAGACTGCGAACGGCGCGGTGATCCTGGTCGACACGTCGGTGCTCGTTCCGCTGTTCCGCGGAACCGAGACGAACGCCGTCCGGTTCCTGGTTCAGGCCGTGCAGGAGGACGTTCCAGTCTTCGTGACTCCCATCATTGTTCAGGAGATTCTGCAGGGCGCGCGCGACGAGAAGGAATGGACGGCGCTGGACCGGCACCTCGCGCGTCAGGCACTCGTGCACCCGGCCGATGCTCTCGTCACGCATCGGCGAGCCGGGCGAATCTATTTCGACTGCCGTCGCAAAGGGCTCACGGTCCGTAGCACCATCGATTGCCTCATCGCCCAGCTGGCGCTCGAGCATGACCTGAGCTTGCTCCAGGACGATCAGGACTATCGGGCGATCCGTGAGATCAGGCCGCTGAGGCTTCTTCCCTAGGACCACGGAGGAGGATTCGATGAAACGACACGTGTGGATGCTGCTGCTCGCGCTGCTCGCGCTGCCGCTGCCGGCATGGGCCCAGACGGTGAAGCTCGGTGCGGTGGTGCCGCTGACCGGGCGCTATGGCCCCGGCGGCGCCCAGGTGCGCGCCGGCTACGAGATCGCCGTGGAGCAGATCAACGCGGCGGGCGGCGTGAGCGTGGGCGGCAAGAAGACGCCGCTCGAGCTGGTGCTGCTGGACGACGAGTCGGACGCCACCAAGACCGTGGCTCGGCTGGAGACGCTGGCCGCGCAGGGCGTGGCCGCCTACCTCGGTGGCTTCGGCTCCGATCTCCACGCGGCGGCCGCCTCGGTGGCCGAGAAGAACAAGATCCCGTATCTCGGCATCGCGTTCGCCCTCAACAAGATCCACCAGCAGGGCTTCAAGTACCTCTTCTCGCCCTTCTGGAAGTCGCCCGACATCGGCAAGCACACACAGGGCTTGCTCGCGCTCATCCCCGCGGGCGAGCGGCCGAAGACCGTCGCGATCTTCCAGGAGAAGACGGACTGGGGCCAGGAGATGAACGCGGCGTGGACCGAAGCCGGCAAGGCGGCCGGGTACCAGGTGGTCGTGCACGGCGAGTACGCGCCGGGCTCGAAGGACTTCTCGGATCTCATCCTGAAGGCGAAAGCCGCCAACGCCGACGCCGTCTTCGCCATCCCGACGCCGCCCGACGGCATGACGATGGTCAAGCAGATGAAGGAGCTCGGCTACACGCCCAAGCTCAACGTCATGATCCGCGCCTCCGACTCGCCGCCGTGGACGAAGAACCTCGGCAAGGACGGCGACTGGACGGTGCTGGCCGCTGGCTGGCACCACGCGATGAAGGCGCCGGGCGTGAAGGAGCTGAACGACGCGCACGAGAAGAAGTTCGGCCGCCCGTCCGATCCGATCGTGGGTCCCGCCTACGCGTGCGTGCAGATCGTGGCGGCGGCCATCGCCAAGGCCGGCGCCGCCGATCACGCCAAGCTCCGCGACGCCATCGCGGCCACCGACACGACGACGGTGATCGGCCCCGTGAAGTTCCGGCCCGACGGCACCGGCATCGTGCAGGCCGCATTCGCCCAGTGGCAGAACGGCAAGCAGGAGCTGATCTGGCCCAAGGAGTTCGCCACGGCGCCGCTGGCCTACCCGGCGCCGCCGTTCGCCAAGCGGTGAGCGCGCGCTAGCGCCGCCGGATGCCGCTGCTCGAGGTCGACAGGGTCTCGAAGGGCTTCGGCGGCGTCCTGGCCGTCTCCGGCGTCAGCTTCAGCGTGGCCGCCGGCGAGCTCGTCGGCATCATGGGGCCGAACGGGTCGGGCAAGACCACGCTCTTCAACCTCATCGCCGGCGCGCTGGCGCCCGACGGCGGCCGCATCCGGCTGCACGGCCGGGACATCGCCGGCCTCGCGCCCCACCGCATCTGCGCGCGCGGCATCGCGCGCACGTTCCAGCTCGTACGGCCGTTCGCCGGGCTCAGCGCGCTCGACAACGTGCTCGTGGGCCGGCTCTACGGCCGGGCCGCGGGCGGCCGCGCGGCCGCGGTCGCCGAGGCCGAGCGCCTGCTGGTCCTGGTCGGTCTCGACGGCCGCGCCGCGACGCCGGCGGCGCGCCTGACGCTGATCGACCGCAAGCGGCTCGAGCTCGCCCGCGCGCTGGCCACGTCGCCCGAGCTCCTGCTGCTGGACGAGTTCATGGCGGGCCTCAATCCCGCCGAGACGGCGACGGCGATGACGCTGGTGCGCCGTCTCGTCGCCGACGGCCTCACCGTGCTGATGGTCGAGCACATCGTGTGGGCGCTGATGGACCTCGCGCGCCGGATCCTCGTGCTGAGCGCAGGCGAGAAGATCGCCGAAGGCCCGCCGCAGGCCGTGGCTGCCGACCCGAACGTCGTCGACGTGTACCTCGGAGGCGCGCCCGCGCGTGCTTGAGATCCGTGACCTCGACGCCGGCTACGGCGACGTCCGCGTGCTGTCCGGCGTCAGCCTCTCGATCGGCCCCGGCGAGATCGTCGCGCTCCTCGGCCCCAATGGAAGCGGCAAGAGCACGCTGCTGACCGCGATCGCCGGCCTCCTGCGCCCGCGCGCGGGCAGCATCCGGTGGCAGGGTGAGGATCTCACCGCCTTGCGTCCGCACCTGGTGGTCGAGCGCGGCCTGGCCCTGGTGCCGGAAGGCCGCCGGCTCTTCGGCAGCATGACCGTCGAGGAAAACCTGGAGCTCGGCGCCTTCGCGGCGCGCGCGCGCCGCGAGCAGGCCGCCGGCCTCGAGCGCGTGTACGCGCTGTTCCCGGACCTGCGTGGCCGCCGGCGCCAGCTCGTGCGCTCGCTCTCGGGCGGCCAGCAGCAGATGGTCGCCGTGGGCCGCGCGCTGATGGCGAGGCCGACGCTGTTGATGCTGGACGAGCCCTCGCTCGGCATCGCGCCGCGCCTGGTGGCCTCGATCTTCGAGGCGCTGGCCGACATCAACCGCGCCGGCGTCGGCATCTTCCTCGTCGAGCAGAACGTGCAGGCTGCGCTCACGCTCGCCCACCGAGCCTACGTGCTGGAGTCCGGGCGCATCGCCGCGCACGGCCCCGCGGCCGACCTGCTGCGCGATCCCCACGTGCGCCGCGCCTACCTCGGCCCGCTGGCCGTGCACGGGTGAGCGTGCGCGCGCGCGCGATCGAGGCACCGTGAGCGTGCTGGCCCAGCAGCTCGTGCTCGGGCTGCTGATCGGCGGGCTCTACGGCCTCGCTGCGGCCGGGCTCTCGCTGGTGTTCGGCGTCATGAAGGTGCTCGACGTCGCGCACGGCGAGCTCATCATGCTGGGCGGCTACGCGGCGTTCTGGGCCGTGGCCATCTTCGGCCTCGATCCATTCGGCTCACTGGCGCTCGTCATCCCGCTCTCGCTGCTGTTCGGCGTAGTGCTGTACCTGGTCCTCTTCAGCTTCGTCGTGCGCGCCGACGAGGAGACCCGCGTGAAGAACTCGCTGCTCATCGGCTTCGGCCTGGCGCTGGCCTTCCACGCGCTCGCCGTGCGGCTGTGGACCGCCGACGAGCGCTCGATCGTCACCCCCTACGGCGGCAGCGTGATCCTGGTGGGCGACCTCGCCATCCCGGTCGTGCGGCTGCTGAGCCTGCTGGTCGCCTTCCTGCTCATCGGCGGCCTGCACCTCTTGCTGGCGCGCTGGCGCTGGGGCAAGGCCATCCGCGCGACGGCCGAGGACTGGCAGGCGGCGCTGCTCACGGGTATCGACGTGCGCCGCGCGTACCTGCTCGCGTTCGCCCTCGGCACCGGGCTGGCCGGCGCCGCCGGCACGCTGGTGAGCGTGGGCTACTCGATCAGCCCCTCGATCGGGCTCGAATGGACGCTGAAGGCGCTGATCGTCGTGGTGCTCGCGGGCCTGGGCTCGATGCTCGGCACGTTCGTGGGCGGCCTCGTGCTCGGCGTGGCCGAGGCGGCCAGCGCGGCGGCCTTCGGCGGCCCCTATCGCGAGGTCGTCGGCCTCGTGATCTTCGTCGTGGTCCTCATCGCGCGTCCTCGCGGCCTGTTCGGCCGATGACGGAGCGGCGGTGGGCGCTCGGCATCCTGCTCGCCCTCGGCGCGCTGGCCTTCCTGCCGCTGAGCCGCGCGCGCGACGACGTCCTGAACTTCGTCTTCCTGATCCTGCTGTCGATCACGCTGGCGCAGAGCTGGAACATCGTGGCGGGCTACGCGGGGCAGGTGAACCTCGGCCACGCGGCGTTCTTCGGCCTCGGTGCGCTGCTGGCGCGCGTGCTGTGGATCCGCGGCACGCCGATCGTCGTCGCCATGCTGGCGGGCGCCGCGCTGGCCACGGCCTTCGCGCTGCTGATCGGCGCGCCCGCCTTCCGCCTGCGCGGCGCCTACTTCGCCATCGGCACGCTGGCGCTCGGCGAGATCTTGCGGACGACCGTCAACAACGTGCTGCCGGAGATCTCCACGCTGCCGGCGGCGACGATCGCCGGCTATCAGCTCCGCCATCGCTACTACCTGGCGCTGGCGCTGGCCGCCGTCTCCGTGGTGGCGGTGACCGTCCTCGCCGGCTCGCGCGCGGGGCTCGGCATGCAGGCGATCCGCGAGGACGAGGAGGCGGCCGAGGCCTCGGGCGTCGGCGCGCTGCGCCTCAAGCTCACCGCGCTGGCGCTCTCCACCGCGCTGGCCGGCCTCGCCGGCGGGCTGTTCGCCTACTACCACATCAGCTATTACCCCTCGCACCCGTTCGGCCCGCACTGGACGTTCGACGCGCTGCTGATGACGTTCATCGGCGGCGTCGGCACGCTCCAGGGCCCCGTGCTGGGCGCCATCCTCTACGTCGTCCTCAAGGAATACCTGGCGGTGCGCTGGGTGGATTTCCACCTGCTCATCTTCGGCGCGCTCTTCATTGCCATCGTGCTGTTGCTGCCCGGCGGGCTCGTGCAGGCGGCCGAGCGGGCGCGAGGGCTGGTGGGCCGGCGGGGTCGCCGCCCTCTATAATCCCGTCCGGACGACCCGTTCGTGAAGGAGGAGGCCTATGCGTCGCTCGCTGACGGTGGCGGTGCTCGTCGCGCTCGTGGTCGTGGCGGCCGCGGTCTCCGGCCGCGCGCAGACCGCCGAGCGCGGCGCCGAGAAGCGGCCGGACGGCTCGCTCGTGGGCATGCTCGGCGACAGCGCGCTCGAGCTGGGGACCTTCCACGCGCTGCTCATCGGCATCAACGACTACCAGAACACCGACTTCGCGCCGAAGCTGCGGACCGCGGTCAACGACGTGCAGTCGCTGGCCCGGGTCCTCATCGACGACTACGGGTTCAAGAACGTGAAGCTCTTGCTCGATCGCCAGGCCACGCGCGCCGGCGTGCTGCGGGCGCTGGCGGAGTTCCGCGACATGGGGCTCGGTCCCGCCGACAGCCTGCTCATCTACTATGCCGGCCACGGCCACCAGCGGCCCGACACGCAGGACGGCTTCTGGATCCCCGCGGATGCCACCGCCGACGAGTTCTCGTGGATCTCGGTGGCGGACATCCGCCGCATCCTCAAGAACGTGAAGGCCAAGCACACGCTGCTGGTATCGGACAGCTGCTTCTCCGGCACGCTCTCGCGCGCCACCGTGACGCTGCCCACCACCGACCGCTTCCTGCGCGAGGTGTTCCTGAAGGACTCCTACCAGGTCATCAGCTCGGGCGGCCTCGAGCCCGTGGCCGACGGCGGCCGCGACGGGCTGTCGCTGTTCGCCTACAACTTCGTCGGCTACCTGAAGCAGCAGACGCGCTCCTACGTGACGGCCGCCCAGCTCTACGGCGACGTGGCGCCGCTCGTGGCCAACGCCTCCGGCTCGCGCCAGACGCCCGAGCACGGCAAGATCCCCGACACGTTCGACCAGAACGGACAATTCATCTTCGCCCGCTCGCGCGGCGGCGCGCTGGCCGCGCTGCCGCCGCCCGCGCCCGCCGCCCCGGCCCCGGGTCAAGCCAACCGGGTGCCGCCGCCCGCCAACCTCACGCGCATCGGCACGGCCGCGTTCGCGCCGCCGGCGGGGTCGTGGCAGCTCCGGCCCGAGAGCCTCGCCCAGCCGGGCGCCGTCCAGCTCCCGTTCCATTCGACGGAGAAGGGTGCGCAGATCCGCGTCGTCGCCGCCCCCATGAACGCGCTGGAGATCGCGCAGGGCGCCGGCGAGTTCCGCGAGAGCATCGTGAAGTCCACGCTGGACTCGTTCCGCCAGGCGTTCGCGGCCAGCGGGCTCAAGGACTGGAAGAGCGGCCCGACGGGTCGGGCCACGGTGGACGGGCTCGAGCTCCTCGCCCGCGATGCCGGCATCGGCCCCGTGTGGGTGCGCGCCGCCGTCGTACGCAACGACGACGACGGCCACAGCTACGTCTTCATCCTCACCGCCCCGCAGAAGTTCCAGAAGGACGTGCTGGCGGAGTACGAGCGGATGCTCGCGAGCTGGAAGTGGGCGCGTCCGTGAAGGCTATAATCCGTGGACTCGCTCGAAGGAGGTCTCGATGACGAGCCGACTGAGCCGCCGCACCTTCCTCAAGACCGCCGTGGCCGGCGCCGCCGTCGTCACCACGCCGGTGACGTTGCGCGCGCAGGCCAAGACGTTCAAGCTCGGCGCCGTGCATCCGGTGACGGGCCCGCTGGCCGAGCCGGGGCAGGCGTGCCGGCTGGGCGCGCAGATGGCCGTCGAGGCCGTCAATGCCGCGGGCGGGATCAAGAGCAAGGGCGGCGTGAAGCTCGAGCTCGTCCTCGGTGACACGCAGACCAAGACGGAGAATGGGCGGGTCGAGGCCGAGCGGGTGGTGACCCAGGGCGCGCGCATGCTCATGGGCTCATTCGATTCCGGCACCACGAATGGCATGGTGTCGGTGGCCCAGCAACGCCGCGTGCCGTTCCTGGTCGACATCGCCGCCGCGGATCAGATCACCGCAAACGTCGCCAAGTCCGTCGCCGAGGGCCAGCAAAAGGTGCAGTACGTGTACCGCAATTTTCCGACGGGCTCGTCGTTCGGGCGCAAGGCCGTGCAGTACTTCGGCGAGATCTTCGCCGAGGCGAAGGTGACGCCCAAGCGGGTCGTGCTGATGTACTGCAACGACCTCTTCGGCCAGACGCAGTCACGCGGCTTCCTGGCCGCCTACAAGGCGGCGAAGCCGGCGTGGACCGTTCTCGAAGACGACGTGATCGCCTGGCCGGAGCCGCCCTCCGACCTCTCCACCGAGGTGTCGCGCGTGAAATCGCTCAAGCCCGACGTGATCTCGCCCATCACGCGGCCGGCCAGCGCCCAGATCCTGTTGCCCGAGATCCGCAAGCAGCGCCTGGACATCCTGGGCATCGTCGGTCCGGGCAGCCCCGGCTTCTACGAGGCGGGCCAGATCGCCATCCTGAAGGACGACGTCGAGTACGCGATGGTCAGCAACCCCTGGGCGAACTTCAAGAACCCCAGAACCATCCAGGTGGCCGAGGAGTACAAGAAGCGCTCGAACGGCAAGACGTTCGACACGAACTCCGGCTACTCCTACGACGCGGTTCACGTCATCGCCGACGTGCTGGAGCGGACGGCCAGCCTCGACGATCCCGACGCGATCGTCGACGCCATCAAGAAGACCAGCTTCAGCAGCGGCCTCATGCAGTACGCGGGGCCGATCCACTTCAACGAGCTGGGTGACAATCCCAATGCCGTGACGACGATGACGCAGATCCTCGGCCAGAAGCCGGTCGCCGTGTGGCCGCGCGAGGCGGCGCTGCAGAAGTTCGTGTTCCCGCGACCCAAGGCGTAAGCGCCTGGACCTGACCCTCGTCGCGCAGGGGCTGCTGAGCGGGCTGCTCTTCGGCGGCGTCTACAGCCTGATGGCCGTGGGCCTCACGCTGATCTTCGGCGTGATGCGCGTCGTCAACTTCGCCCACGGCGACATGATGGTGTGGGGGATGTACCTGGCCTTCGTGCTCGCCACGCGGGCGGGCCTCGACCCCTACCTGGCCTTTCCCGTGTGCGCCGTGGCGCTGTTCGCCCTCGGCGTGGTGGTGCAGCGCGGCCTCGTCGATCCCATCATCGAGGCGCCGCACGAGATGCAGATCCTCCTGATGCTGGGCGTGGCGCTCGTGCTGGAGAACACCGCGCTGCTGATCTTCGGGCCCGAGCCGGCGCGCGTGCGCTCGCCGCTGGCGCGGCTGGCGTGGGAGGTGGGCCCGCTCTACGTCGACGTGGCGCGGCTGGTGACGTTCGCGGTGGCCGTGGTCCTCACGCTGGCGCTCTCGCTCTTCCTCTATCGCACCGACCTCGGCCGGCTCATCCGGGCCTCGGCCGACAACCACTACGGCGCGCTCGTCATCGGCGCCGACGTACGCCGCATCTACGCCACCGCCTTCGGCATCGGGGCCGCCTGCGTGGGCGCGGCCGGCGCCCTCGTCTCGCCCATCCTGCCGTTCCAGCCGCCCACGGGCCTCTCGCTGTCGGTCACGTCGTTCAACATCGTGATCATCGGGGGCATGGGCAGCCTGGTGGGGGCGTTCATCGGCGGCCTGCTGGTGTCGGTGGCGGAGTCGCTCGGCGCGGTCTTCCTGCGGCCGTCGCTGAAGGAGCTCTTCAGCTTCTCGCTGCTGATCGTGATCCTCCTCTTCCGCCCGGCCGGGCTCTTCGGCAAGCGCACCCCATGAGGAGGGGAAGAGGGGAACCCTCCGAGGGTTCCCCTACCCAAAAGATGTGGGCCGCGGCCCTCGCGGTGGCGGTGCTGCTGGCGCTGCCCGCCGTGCTGAGCGGCTACGCGGTCACGATCTTCATCCTGATCTTCTTCTACGCGTTCCTGGCCCAGGCCTGGAACGTCGTGGGCGGCTACGCGGGCCAGCTCTCGGCCGGCCACGCGGCCTTCGTCGGCGTCGGCGGCTACACGGCGGCGCTCCTTTTCGAGCGGGGCGTGACGCCGTGGATCGGCATGTTCGCCGGCGGCGCGCTGGCGGCCGTGCTGGGCGCGATCATCGGCTACCTCGGCTTCCGCTTCGGCCTGCGCGGCTTCTACTTCGTGCTGCTCACCGTGGCCTTCGCGGAGATCTGCCGCATCCTGGCCTCCAACGTGGAGGCGGTGGGCGGCGCCGTCGGCCTCTACATCACCTTCACCGGCAACCCACGCCAGTTCCAGTTCCAGGACCAGCGCGCCTACTACTACATCGCGCTCGCCCTCATGCTGCTGGCCACCGGCGTGACGGCGCTCATCGAGCGGCGGCGCTTCGGCATCTACCTCACGGCCATCCGCGAGGACGAGACCGCCTGCGAGGCCCTCGGCGTCGACGTGCTCAAGTACAAGCTGCTGGCCATGATCGTGTCGTCGTTCCTGGCCGGCCTCGGCGGCACGTTCTACGCCTTCCAGAACTTCTCGCTGCAGCCGGGCGCGGTGTTCGGCATCCCGCTCTCCGTCGAGATCGTGATCCGGCCGATCATCGGTGGCGCCGGCACGCTGCTGGGGCCCATCCTGGGCTCGTTCATCCTCACGCCGCTCGGCGAGGTCTCGCGCTCCTACTTCGGCCAGAGCGGCCTGCACGGCGCCCACCTGATCGTCTACGGGGTCCTGCTGGTCGCCGTCGTGCTGTTCCTGCCCCAGGGGGCCTATCCCTACCTCCGAAAACTCCTCTCGCGCAGAAACATCGCATGACGGAGCCGGCGACCTCCTCGAACAGGCCACCCACGTTTCGACGCGAGCAAGCGCTCCTTTTAGAAGTCCATAATCTCAGCAAGCGCTTCGGCGGCTTGCAGGCGGTGAAGGACCTCACATTCACCGTGGGCGAGGGCGAGATCGTGGCGCTCATCGGCCCCAACGGCGCCGGCAAGACGACCGCGTTCGCGCTGATCTCCGGCTTCCTCGCGCCGGACAGCGGTACCGTCCGCTTCGCGGGGCGCGACCTGCGGGGCCTGAAGCCGCACGAGATCAACGCGCTGGGCCTGGCGCGGACGTTCCAGATCATGCGCCCGTTCCCGCGGCTGACGGTGGTGCGCAATGTGATGATCGCCACGCTCGGGCGCCATCGCGACACGCGCGAGGCCGAGCGGCGCGCCCGCGCGGTGCTGGACGAGATCGGTCTCGGCGCCAAGGCCGAGCTGCCGGCCGGCGTGCTGACCCTGGCCGAGCGCAAGCGGCTCGAGCTGGCGCGCGCGCTGGGGACCGAGCCCCGGCTGCTGCTCCTGGACGAGGTGATGTCGGGGCTGACCGACGCCGAGACCGAGCGCATCGTCGAGCTGGTGCGCGCGCTCAATCGCCGCGGCATCGCGATCCTGCTCATCGAGCACGTGATGCGCGCGGTCATGTCGCTGGCCCAGCGCATCGTCGTCCTGAACTACGGCGAGCGCATCGCCGAGGGCCGGCCGGAGGCGGTCGCCAACGACCCGCGGGTGATCGAGGCCTACCTGGGCGACGAGGAGGTCACGCGTGCTCCGGCTTGAGGGCGTCGAGGCCGGCTACGGCGACGTGGTGGCGGTGCGCTCGGTGTCGCTGGAGGTGCGGGCCGGGGAGATCGTGGCGCTGATCGGCTCCAACGGCGCCGGCAAGACGACCACGCTGCGCGCCATCGCGGGACTCCTGCCACTGCGCCGCGGCAGCGTGGAGCTCGAGGGCCGCCGATTGAACGGGCTCGGCTCGGCCGCAGTGGTCCGGGCCGGCGTGGCCCACGTGCCTGAGGGCCGCCAGCTCTTTCCCACCATGACCGTGGGCGAGAATCTGGAGCTGGGCGCGCGCACGGCCGAGGGCCGCGCGTACCGGCCGCAGACGCTGGCCCGGGTGTTCGACCTCTTCCCGCGCCTCGCCGAGCGCCGCGCGCAGCTCGCCGGCACGCTCTCCGGCGGCGAGCAGCAGATGGTCGCCATCGGCCGCGCGCTCATGGCGCGCCCGCGACTGCTCATGCTGGACGAGCCCTCGCTGGGCCTGGCGCCGGTGGTGGTCGGCTCGATCTTCGCCAACCTCGCCGCGATCAATCGCGACGGCCTCACCATCCTGCTGGTCGAGCAGAACGTGCTGCGCGCGCTCAAGTGCTCGCACCGCGCCTACGTGCTCGAGAACGGCACCATCACGCTCAGCGGGGCCAGCGCCACGCTGCTGGCCGACGAGCGCATCAAGCGCGCGTACCTCGGCCGCTGACGCGCTCGCCGCCGCCGAAATGTCCGCGCGGGCTGCCACATTGACTCGCTTGTGCCAGCCCGCACGCCACCGTGGCAAGCGGTGGTTGTTTTCTCACCTCGTCGAAGAATTTTCTTGAAACGGGTTTGAAACGCGCCGTCGCAGCCTGCTACGCTCGTGAAACATGAGCGCCATGGAAGAGTCGGTCGCCGAGCAAGCCGTCCCGTCGCCGCCGCCGGTGGAGACGCGCACGCTCACGCAGCACGTCCGCGGGCACATCTCGCTGACGCGGCTGCAGGGGCTGGCCGGCACGCTCGCCGCGCTGGTGTCCATCGGCGGCGCCTTCGGCTACATCATCCCGACGCCCACCAAGCCGGACCGCGGTGAGGTGCTGGCCATCGTGCACGAGCGCTCGGGTCGGCCGGTGTCGGATGCGACGGTCGAGGTGCTCACGCTGCACGACCTGCTGGTCACCACGCTGCCGCCCGCGGCCGGCGTCGGCGCTGCGCGCGCGGCGCCGATCAAGGAAGGGACGTACCGGCTGCGCGTGCTGCATCCGCACTTCGTGACGGAGTCGCGCCAGATCTACGTGCTGGCCGGCCAGACGGCGGAGATCCGGATGAGGCTCACGCCCAAGCCGGCGCCGCCTCCGCCCCCGGTGGTCGCGAAGCCGCCGAGCGGGCCCTTCGACGGACTGAAAAAGCTGTTTCAGTAGTACAGGGGGGCTAGTACATGGGGGCCCGAGATGGCCCCCAAGTCCCCAACGCTCGGGCCGCCCCGGCAAAGCCGTGGCGGCCCTCGATTTTTACCCGCCTGATACGCTGGAAGTGCGATGAGTGCTCAGCCTGCCTCCGCGCCGGTTCCCGAGCCAGCCCCCGGGCGCCAGCCGTCGGGGCTGTTCATCCGGCTCAAGGGGCACCTGTCGCTGACCCGCGTGCAGGCCACCCTGGGCATCATCGCCGCCCTGCTGTCGATCGGCGGCGCGCTGTACGGCTACTTGCGACCCGGGAAGACCGTGTCGGCCGACAAGGGTGAGATCGTCACGATCGTGGAGGACCGGGCGGGCAAGCCCGTGGGCGACGCGATGGTCGAGGTGCTGACCCCCAAGGACGCGCTGGTGACGTCGCTGGCGAGCACCGCCGGCCAGGCCAAGCGCGAGCTCAAGGAGGGCACCTATCGCTTGCGCGTCACGCACCCGCGCTACGCGACGGAGGTGCGCCAGATCCAGGTCGTGGCCGGCCAGTCGGCGGAGATCCGCGTCCGCCTCGCTCCCCGCGCCGCCCCCGCCAGCCCTACCGAGCGCGCCGTCAACGAAGGCGTCGAGGGCCTGAAGAAGATCTTCCGCTGACGAACGTTTGGGGGCGTGGGGGCCATTTCGGGGCCCCCACCTAAAAAAGGAAGACCCCCTTGCCGGTGGTCTGGGTGTCGAAGAGCTTGTAGGCCTCGTCCGCCTGCTCGAGTCGCCAGCGATGGGTCAACAGGCGGCCGAGCGGGATCTTGCGCTCGGCGATGAAGCGCGCGCACTCCTCCTGGCCGACGTTGGAGAACGTCCACGAGGCGTGCAGCGTGATCTGCCGGCGCAGCAGGTCCTTGCTCACGTCGAGCGTCACGCTGTTGCCCTCGCCCACGAACGCCACGCGGCCCCACGTGCCCGCGCTGCGCACGGCCTGGGCGCGGGCTTCCGGATTCCCCGAGCAATCCATCGTGGTCTCGGCCCCGTCGCCGCCGGTGAGCTCGTGGATCGCCTTCACGGGATCGCTCGCGCGCGGGTCGATCGTGTGCTCGGCGCCGAGCTCGCGGGCCAGCGCCAGCCGCTCGGCCGAGACGTCCACGGCGATCACGCGCGCGCCCATGGCGCGGCCCAGCATCGTCGCGCTGAGCCCGACGGGGCCCTGACCGAAGACGGCGAGGGTGTCGCGCCCCGAGACGTCGAGCCGCTTGAGCGCGCCGTAGGCCGTCCCGGTGCCGCACGAGATCGCCGCGCCCTCCTCGAACGTGATGGAGTCCGGCATGGGCACCAGCGTGAAGGCCGGCACCTTCATGAGGGGCGCATGGGCGCCGTGGCCGGTCATGCCGTAGACGGTGATGCCGTGGCGGCAGAGCTGCGACCAGCCGGCCCGGCAGTGCTTGCACCACCCGCAGCCCTTGTAGTGATGGTTCATCACGCGGCGGCCGACCAGCCCCGGATCGACGCCGGCGCCCACGGCATGCACGACGCCGCACGGCTCGTGTCCCCCGATCACCGGCGTGCCCGCGCCCCCGAGGCCGAGCCCCGCGGCCGCATTTCCCGTCGAACGATAGGGATGCAGATCGCTCCCGCACATCCCCGACGCCTTGATGGCCAGCACCACCTCACCCGCCCCCGGCGTCGGATCCGGGAACTCCTGCACATCGAGCTTGCGATTGCCGAGAAACACGATTCCCCGCATAGGTCCCTCCTCAGAGAAAGCAAACTCTACCGCAACGCTGTAAACTCAGCCCACTTTCGAGCGCCGGCTTCGCCGGCGCAATCCTGATCTGGGGGAGGCAAGGAGTCGCCGAGCCGTCAGGCGAGGCGACGACTGTCGGAAGGGGGGCGAAGCCCCCCTCCGAGGGAGGCATATGAGCTCGCCGATCATTACCGAGGCCGTGCGGGCGCTGGTCGAGCGCCGCGATCTGTCGCGCATCGAGGCGGCGGCCGCGATGGAAGCCATCATGTCGGGCGCGGCCACCAACGCCCAGATCGCGGCCTTCCTCACCGCGCTGCGGATGAAGGGCGAGACGGTCGAGGAGCTGATCGGCTTCGCGCAGGTGATGCGCCAGAAGGTGGTGCGCATCCGCACGCGCGCCGACGAGGTGGCCGCGCTCACCGGCACCGACCGCGAGATGCTCATCGACACGTGCGGCACCGGCGGCGACGCGACGGGCACGTTCAACGTCTCCACCGCGACCGCGTTCGTCGTGGCCGGCGCCGGGCTCAAGGTTGCCAAGCACGGCAACCGCTCGGTGTCCTCGCTGTGCGGCTCGGCCGACGTGGTGGAGGCGCTCGGCGTCAACCTCGAGCTGACGCCCCAGAAGGTGGGCCGCTGCGTGGACGAAGTCGGCATCGGCTTTCTCTACGCCCCGCTGCTGCACACGGCGATGAAGCACGTCATGCCGGCGCGCCGCGAGATGGGCATCCGCACGGTGTTCAACATGCTCGGCCCCCTCACCAACCCGGCCGGCGCCAACGCCCAGGTGATCGGCGTCTACACGGCCACGCTCACCGAGCCGCTGGCCCGTGTGCTGGCCGAGCTGGGCACCATCCGGGCCTTCGTCGTGCACGGAGCCGACAACCTCGACGAGATCTCCAACACGGGCGAGAGCCGGGTGTCGGAGGTGCGCGAGGGCCAGGTGCGGACCTTCAGCGTGCGGCCCGAGGACTTCGGGATGCCGCGCGCGACGATCAAGGACCTGCAGGGGGGCGACCGCGAGCAGAACGCCCAGATCATCCGGATGCTGCTGGAAGGAGAGCCCGGGCCGCGGCGGGACATCGTGCTGATGAACGCCGCCGCCGCGCTGGTGGCCGGCGCCCGGGCCCGCGACCTCAAGGAAGGCGTCGCGCTGGCCGCCCAGTCGATCGACGACGGCGCCGCGCGCCGCAAGCTGGCCGCGCTCGTCGAGCTCAGCCGGAGCCTCGCCACCGAGAAGTAGTCGCCGCCGCCGCCGGACACGCAACTCGTATAAAAACAAAGACCGCGCTCACAGGGGCGGATGAGCGCGGTCGAGGTCGGCGTCGGTATGCGATGTACCGCGTCCTTCGCTGAACTCGCTGATTGCCAGGAGCAAGAGCCGTACCGAGCGCGAAATACGCGGGATTCGTGACGTTCGTTGCCGGCGGCGACTGCAATGTCTTGCCGAATATTGACACGGCCCGCTATTCGGGGATAATCCCTTACCTTCTCGTCGCCGGACCGGCCGGCCCTCAGAGCGGAGGACTCTCATACGATGCGACTAGCGAGGACCACCGCGCTCCTCGCCGCGCTGGCGCTCCTGGCGCCGGCGGGCTCGACGTCGGCCGCCCCGGCGGGCCAGATCACCTGGGGCGTGCACATCTCGCTGGCGCCCACCTACTTCGACCCCGCCGAGACACCCGGCCTGATCACCCCCTTCATGGTCCTCTATGCGCTCCACGACGCCGTCGCGAAGCCAATGCCCGGGCAGGCGTTCGCGCCCAGCCTGGCCGAGTCGTGGACGCAGTCCAAGGACGGGCTCGTCTGGGAGTTCGTGCTGCGCAAGAACGTCCGCTTCCACAACGGCGAGCCGGTGACGGCCGAGGACGTGAAGTTCTCCTTCGAGCGCTACCGGGGCACGGCCGCCAAGCTCCTGCACGACAAGGTGGCCGCCGTCGACGCCGCCGACCCGCTTCGCGTCCGCTTCAAGCTCAAGAAGCCGTGGCCCGACTTCCTGACGTTCTATGCCACGCCGGCCACCGGCGCCGCCTGGGTGGTGCCCAAGAAGTACGTGGAAAAGGTCGGTGACGAGGGGTTCAAGAAGGCGCCGGTCGGCGCCGGCCCCTACAAGTTTGTCGCCTTCAAGCCGGGCGTGGAGCTCGTCCTGGAGGCCTACGAGGGCTACTGGCGCAAGGCGCCCGAGGTCAAGACGCTGGTGCTGCGGGTCATCCCCGACGAGGCCACGCGGCTGGCCGCGCTCAAGCGGGGCGAGGTGGACATCGCCTACAGCATCACCGGGCCGCTGGCCGAGGAATTGAAGCGCACGGCGGGCCTGACCTTGAAGCCGACCTACATGCCGTTCACCTCGTGGCTGGTGCCCGTCGATCAGTGGGACCCGAAGTCCCCCTGGCACGACAAGCGCGTGCGGCAGGCGGCCAACCTGGCGATCGATCGCGACGCCATCAACCAGGCCTCCTACCTCGGCCTGTCGAGGGTGACCGCGAACATCGTCCCGCACCAGATGGAATACTTCTGGCAGGCTCCGGCGCCACGGTTCGACGCGGCCCAGGCCAGGAAGCTGCTGGCCGAGGCCGGCTATCCCAACGGCTTCGACGCGGGGGAGCTGAGCGGCGACATGATCTACGGCACGGCCATCGGTGAGCCGGCCGCGAACTACCTGAACGCGGCCGGCATCCGGGTGCGCCTGCGCCTGATGGAGCGGGCGGCGTACTATGCCGAGTACGGCGAGAAGAAGCTGCGCGGCGTGCTCTACACGGGCAGCGCCGCCTTCGGCAACGCGGCGACACGGCTGGAGACCTACGTCGTGGGGGGCGGGCGCTACGTGTACGGCAGCTCTCCCGACATCGACGGCCTCTTCGCCGAGCAGGTGAACGAGACGAACCCGCGGGTACGCCAGCAGGTGCTGCACCGGATCCAGCAGATGGTCCACGAGCGCGCGATGGCCATCCCGGTGATGGAGACGGCGTTCCTCAACGGCGTCGGCGGGCGGGTGGACAACCATGGGCTCAACGTGATCACGGGGTTCGCGTACTCGGCCCCGTACGAAGACCTCACGATTCGGAAGAAGTAGCGGGGACGGGCATGAAGCGTTTCGTCCTTCGGCGGCTCGGCTACGCGGTCCTGACGCTGATTCTGCTGTCGCTGACGATCTTCCTGTTCGTGCGCGTCACCGGCGATCCCACGGTGCTGCTGGTGGAGCCGGGGGCCAGCCGGGCCGACATCGAGGCGCTGCGCCAGGATCTCGGCCTCGACCGTTCGCTGGTCGTGCAGTACGTGGGCTTCGTGAAGGACGTGATTCGCGGCGACTTCGGCCGCTCGTTCTACTACCGCACGCCGGTGCTGGAGCTCTACCTCTCGCGGCTGCCTAACTCGCTGCTGCTGGCGGCGGCGGCCATGGCGTTCTCGCTCCTCATCGGGATCCCCAGCGGCATCATCGCCGCCGTGCGCGTCAACGGCTGGTGGGACAGCGCGGGCAAGATCTTCGCGCTCCTCGGCCTGTCCATGCCGTCGTTCTGGGTCGGCCTGCTGCTGATCCTCTTCTTCTCGGTGTATCTCGGCTGGCTGCCCTCCTCGGGCTCCGGCACCGTCTGGCACGTCCTCATGCCGGCCTTCGCGCTCGGCTGGTACTTCGCGGCCGCCCACATGCGCCTCACCCGGTCCTCCATGCTGGAGGTGCTGGGCTCGGAGTACGTGAAGCTGGCCCGGCTCAAGGGGCTGCCGGAGGCCCTCGTCATCTCCAAGCACGCGTTCAAGAACGCACTGATCCCGGTGATGACGCTGGCCGGCATCAACCTGGTCTTGATGGTGAACGTGGCCATCGTCGTGGAGACGGTGTTCGCGTGGCCGGGCATCGGCCGGCTGATCTACGAGGGCATCTCCTTCCGCGACTTTCCCGTGGTGCAGGCCACGGTCTTGATGAATGGCTCGATGGTCGTCATCGTCAGCCTGATGGTCGACATCCTCTACGCCGTCGTCGACCCGAGGATTCGCTATGAGCGTTAGCACTGCCGCCCCGAGCCGCGCCGTCGGACTGCCGCTGGCCTCGCGCCTGGCCGCCTTCCGCACGGAAGGCTTTCCGACGTTCCCGATCCTGATTCTGCTCGTGCTCGTGTTCACCGCCGTGTTCGCCGAGTTCATCGCCCCGCACAATCCCGAGGTGGGCTCGCTCTCCCAGCGCTTCAAGCCGCCGGCGTGGATCGCGGGCGGCAGCAGCACGTACCTGCTCGGCACCGATCACATCGGCCGCGACGTCCTGTCGCGCCTGATCTTCGGCGCGCGCGTGTCGATGATCGTCGGCTTCACCGCGGTGATCTTCGCCGGCGTGCTGGGCACCGCGCTCGGCATCCTGTCCGGCTACTTCGGCGGCTGGGTCGACCAGGTGATCATGCGCATCACCGACACCTGGCTGGCCTTGCCGGCGCTGACGTTCGCGATCTTCCTGGCGGCGATCGTGGGGCCGAGCGAATGGAACATCGTCATCATCCTGGGCGCCGTCTACTGGACGCGTTACGCGCGCGTCATCCGCGGCGAGGTGCTCTCGATCAAGGAACGGGACTTCGTGCGCCTGGCCATCGTGGCCGGCTGCTCGAAGATGACGATCATGCGGCGCCACGTCCTGCCCAACGTGCTCAACAGCGCCATCGTGCTGGCCACGCTCATGCTGGGCGTGGTCATCGTCACCGAGGCCGCGCTCTCCTTCCTGGGCGTGGGCGTGCCACCGCCCAAGCCCGCCTGGGGCCTGATGCTGGCCGACGGCAAGAAGGGCCTGATGGCCGGCTACTGGTGGCTGACCGTCTTCCCGGGCGTGTGCATCGTGCTCATGGTGCTTTCCGCCAACCTGCTCGGGGACTGGCTGCGGGTGAAGCTCGATCCCCAGCTGAGGCAGCTATGACCGACGCCCCGCTGCTCGAGCTCGACAAGCTCTCCACGCACTTCGTCACGGCGCGCGGGACCCGGGTGGTCAAGGCGGTCGACGAGGTGTCCCTCTCGCTGCGAGCGGGAGAGACGCTGGGCGTGGTTGGCGAGTCCGGCTCGGGCAAGACGACGCTGGCGCTGTCCATCATGCGGCTGCTGCCGACCGCCGCCCGCATCGTGGGTGGCGGCCTGCGCTTCGCCGGCGAGGACCTGCTGGCGAAGTCGCCGTCGGAGATGCGCCACATCCGCGGCAAGCGCATCGCCATGATCCTGCAGGACCCGATGGCCTCGCTCAATCCGCTCTTCACGGTGGGCGACCAGGTGGCCGAGCCCGTGCGCGTGCACGAGCACACCGGCCGCCGCAGCGCGCGCGACCGCGCGCGGAGCCTCCTCAAGGCCGTCAAGATCCCGGCGCCCGAGCAGCGCCTGCGCGAGTACCCGCACCAGATGTCGGGCGGCATGCGGCAGCGCATCGTGGGCGCCATCGCGATGGCGTGCGAGCCGCGCGTGCTGATCGCCGACGAGCCCACCACGAGCCTGGACGTGACCATCCAGGCTCAATATCTGAAATTGCTGCGCGACCTGCAGCGCGAGCACGGCCTGGCGCTGATCTTCATCACCCATAACCTCGGCATCGTGGCCCGCATGTGCGACAGCGTCGCCGTCATGTACGCCGGGCGGGTCATCGAGGCGGGGCCGGTGCGGACGATCTTCAACGCGCCGGTGCACCCCTACACGCAGGCGCTCATCGAGTCGATCCCGCGCCTGGGCGGCGGCCCCTCGCGGCTGACCGCCATCGACGGCCAGCCGCCCGACCTGGCCTCGCTGCCGGCCGGCTGCTCGTTCCAGCCGCGCTGTCCGCGCGCGCTCGATCGCTGCCGCGAAGAGGCGCCGGGCATCACCACCGTCGCGCCGGGTCACACCGCGCGCTGCTGGCTGGCGGCCAAATAGTCGTGACGCTCCTCGAGGCCCACAACCTCACCAAGCACTTCCCGGTGCGCGGCGGCCTGTTCCGCAAGGTCGAGGGCGCCGTGCGGGCCGTCGATAGCGTGTCGTTCACCATCGAGCCCGGACGCACGCTCGGCGTGGTGGGGGAGTCGGGGTGCGGCAAGTCCACCACCGCCAAGCTCGTGCTCAAGCTGGAGGAGCCGACCGCGGGCGAGATCCGCTTCGACGGCCAGTCGCTTCAGAGCCTGGACGCCGAGGGGCTGCGCAAGTACCGGAAGTCCGTGCAGGCGGTCTTCCAGGATCCGTACGCCTCGCTCAGCCCGCGCATGCGCGTGGGCTCGATCATCGCCGAGCCGCTCGTCACCAACGAGTCACTGCCCCGCGGCGAGGCCAAGAAGCGCGTGGCCCACCTGCTGGAGCGGGTTGGCCTGCCCGAGCGGGCGGCCGATCTCTTCCCGCACGAGTTCTCGGGCGGGCAGCGCCAGCGCATCGCCATCGCCCGCGCGCTGGCCCTCTCGCCGCGGCTGGTCGTGCTCGACGAGCCGGTCTCGGCCCTGGACGTGTCGATCCGCGCCCAGATCCTGAACCTGCTGGTCGACCTGCAGCGTGATCTCGGCCTGGCCTATCTCTTCATCGCCCACGACCTCGCGGCCGTGGCCCACATGAGCCACGCCATCGCGGTCATGTACCTGGGCAAGATCGTCGAGTACGGCCCGGCCAAGACGGTGGCGGCGGACCCCAAGCATCCCTACACGCAGGCGCTGTTCGCCGCCGCGCTGCCGGCGCACCCCGACGAGACGCGCGAGGAGATCATCCTCGCCGGCGAGGTGCCGAGCCCGATCAACCCGCCGGCCGGCTGCCGCTTCCACCCGCGCTGCCCCCACGTGATGCCTCGCTGCTCGGTCGAGGTGCCACCGCTCGACATGGCCCTCGGCCGCGAGGTCGCCTGTCACCTGTACGACGGTAAGGGCCAGTGACAGCCTCGACTTGCACAGCATCGCGCCGGGGTCTTACAATAGGCGCGTTCGTCGCGGCCGCGCCCACGTCGCACTCGTCGCTGTCCTGACCGCTCCCGGATGATCGGCGCTTCGCGGCGGATCTGGCGGCTCACAGTTCTAGAACACCGACAGAGGAGTCGTGTGAACCGACGGCTGCCCCGGTACCACCGCATCGCCGACACGCTGCGCGAGCGCATCCGCGGCGGCGAGTGGGCGCCCGGCGCACCGCTGCCCAACCAGCGCCGCCTCGCGCGGGACTTCGGCGTGACGCTGATGACGCTGCGCCAGGCGCTCCAGCTCCTCGAGCGCGACGACCTCATCACCCGCCGGCACGGCCTCGGCACCTTCGTGGCGGCGCCGTCGATCGACTACGAGATCACCAAGCTGCGGCGCTTCGCCGGTGATCTCTCGGCCCAGGGCGAGTCGGTCACCACGCGGGTGCTCGGCGCACGGCCCGCGCTGCCCGATCATCGCGTGAGCACCGCGCTCGGCGTCACGCCGCGCGCCCGCGTGGTCATGCTGGAGCGGCTGCGGCTGGTCGACGGCCATCCGATGAGCCTGCAGCGCTCGTTCCTGCCCGCGCGCATCGGCGAGGAGGTGCTGGCCGCCGATCTCAGCGCCACTCCGCTCAGCCAGGTGCTCGAGTTCAAGCTGGGCATCGTCGTCACCCGCGCGCGCGAGGCCGTGTCGGCCGTGCGGCTCGGGCGGCGCGAGGCGCGCGAGCTCGGCTGTCCCACCGGCGCGCCGGCCTTCGAGTCCGAGCGCGTCTCGTTCGACGCGGCCGGCCAGCCCGTCGTCTTCGATCGCGTCTTCATCCCGGGCGATCGCTTCCGGATCACCCGCGAACTCCACTACGAGCCGTCACTCCGAGGGGCCCACGCATGAAGATCCTTGTCGCCGTCAAGCAGGTGCCGGACACCGCCACGCAGGTGAAGATCAGCAGCGACCCGAAGGCGATCGACACGGCCGGCATCACCTGGATCGTGTCGCCGTACGACGAGTTCGCCATCGAAGAGGCGCTCCGCATCAAGGAAAAGCGCGGCCAGGGCGAGGTCGTCGCCGTCACGCTCGGTCCCGACCGTGCCAAGGAGACGCTGCGCTCGGCGCTGGCCATGGGCTGCGACCGGGCCATCCACGTGAACGACCCGGCGCTCGCCAACGCCGACACGATGACGACCGCGCGGGCGCTGGCCGCCGTGGTCAAGCAGGAGGCGCCGCAGCTCGTGCTGTGCGGCCGCCAGGCCATCGACGACGACGCGGGCGCCGTCGGTGCGCAGCTCGCCGAGGTGCTCGGCTGGCCGTGCGCGTCCTGGATCATGGAAGAGACGATCGACGCCGACGCCAAGACCGTGCGCGTCGGCCGCCAGGTGGAAGGCGGACTCGAGGTGTTCGACATCCCGCTGCCCGCCGTGCTCTCCGCGCAGAAGGGGCTGAACGAGCCGCGCTACCCGACGCTGAAGGGGATCATGGGCGCCAAGAAGAAGGAGATCAAGGACGTGAAGGCGTCCGATCTCGGGCTGTCGTCCATCACGCCCGAGCTGAGCATCACCGCGCTCGAGGCGCTGCCCGCGCGTCCCCCCGGCCGCATCATCCCCGGCGACGTGAAGGATGCGGTGAAAGAGCTGGTTCGCTCGCTACGCGAAGACGCCAAGGCGATCTAAGGGGAGATCACGACTATGGCTGGCGCGATCTGGTGCGTGGTCGAGGACGATCGGAAGGGCACGCCGAAGAAGGTCATGAGCGAAGTGCTCGGCGAGGCGGCGCGCCTCGGCGGTCCCGTCGAGGCCGTGTGGCTCACCGACAAGGCGACCGACGACGGGCTCAAGCAGCTCGGCGCGTGGGGCGCCACGAAGGTGTGGCTGCTGGAGAACGCCGGGCTCGCGCCGTATCGCGGCGAGACGTGGGTGCCGCCGTTCGCCGAGCTGGTCGCCAAGGAGTCGCCGAAGGCAGTCCTGGCGCCGGTGACGAGCCGCCTGCGCGAGCTCATGGCGCGGCTGGCCGCGAAGCTGGGCGTCGGGCTCGCCGCGGACACCGTGGCGCTGGCGATGAATGGCGACAAGCTCGTGGCCACGCGGCCCATCTACGCCGGCAAGCTGCTCTCGAAGGTGACGTGGGCCAAGCAGCCCTGGCTGGCCACGCTGCGCCCCAACGTGTTCAAGCCCGCGGAGGCGCAGGCCGGCAAAGCGGCGTCGGTCGAGCGGGTGTCGGCCACGATCCCGTCCCCGCAGATGAAGCTCGTCGAGCGGCGCGAAGAGGCCTCGACGGGCCTGCCCGAGCTGACCGAGGCCGAGATCGTGATCTCGGGCGGGCGCGGCATGAAGGGCCCCGAGAACTACGTGATCCTCGAGGAGATGGGGGGCGTGATCGGCGCCGCCGTGGGCGCCTCGCGCGCCGCCGTCGATGCCGGCTGGCGGCCGCATCGCTTCCAGATCGGCCAGACCGGCCGCACGATCTCGCCCAAGCTCTACCTGGGCTTCGGTGTCTCGGGCGCCATCCAGCACCTGGCCGGCATGCGCACGTCGAAGGTGATCGTGGCCGTCAACAAGGACCCGGAGGCGCCGATCTTCAAGATCGCCGACTACGGCATCGTGGCCGACCTCTTCGAGGTGGTGCCCGAGTTGACGAAAGAATTCAAGAGACTCCTCGAAAAATAAATGGATCTGAAGCTCACGGACGAGCAGGAGCTGATCCAGGCGACGGCGCGGGAGTTCGCCCAGGGCGAGATCCGTCCGATCGCCGCCGAGATCGATCGCGACTGCCGGTTCCCGCACGAGACGGTCAAGAAGATGGGCGAGCTCGGGCTGATGGGCATCGCCGTGCCCGAGCGGTGGGGTGGCGCCGGCGCCGACACGGTCTCGTACGTGCTGGCGCTGGAGGAGATCGCCAAGGTGTGCGCCTCGCACGCCGTCATCATG
>QHRW01000065.1 GCA_003220265.1 Candidatus Rokuibacteriota bacterium
CGCTGCAGATGGCGGGGGATCGGATGGATCTCGTCGTCCTCGACGTGAAGCTGCCGGACATCAGCGGCGTCGAGGTCTGTCGCCGCCTCAAACAGGACGCGCGCCTCCTCTCTCTGCCGGTGCTCATGATGTCCGGCCGTTTCATCGAGAGCGACGAGAAGTCCGAAGGCCTGGAGACCGGCGCCGACGCGTATCTCACGAAGCCCGTGGCCGCCCGGGAGCTGAGGGCGACGGTCAATGCGCTGCTCCGGATGCGCCGGGCCGAGGCCGAGCTTCATCGGAGCCAGCTCCACGTGCAGGCGCAGGAGCGCCTCGTCGCCGACGTGATGAAGGCGGCCCGGGTGAAGGAAGACTTCCTGGTGAGCGTCTCCCACGAGCTCGGCACACCCCTGACCGCGATCAAGGCGCTCGTGGACACGCTGTGCGCGGACCCCAAGCTCGACCTCGCCACGCGCAAGGAGTTCTTCGGGGTGCTGCAGGACGAGGTCAACCGCCTGGGGCGTCTGGTCATGAACATCCTCGACGCCTCGCGCCTGGAGATGGGCCGATTCGATGTGCGGTTGACTCCCCTCGATCTGCGACCACTCGTGGCGCGGGTCGTCGGCGAGATCCAGGCGCGCCGGCGGCCGATCACCTACGAGCCGGGGGCGGCGCTGCCCATCCACGGCGATCGCGACCGCCTCACCCAGGTCCTGGTCAACCTCGTCGACAACGCCATCAAGTTCTCGCCGCTCGATGCGCCCATCCTGGTGCGGGCGACGGCGGAATCGGGTTGCGCGGTCGTGCGGCTCTTCGATCGGGGGCCCGGAGTGAGTGAGGCGATGGAGGCCAAGCTCTTCGAGAAGTTCGGACGACTGGAGCGCCCCGGCGTGTCCTCGACGCACGGGGTCGGGCTCGGCCTCTACCTGTCGAGCGAGATCGTCCGGGCACACGGCGGCACCCTCGGGCTCGAGCGACACCCGGGCTGGGCTGCGGTGTTCGCCATCCGCATTCCCCTGAAGGAGGAGCCGGCGTGAAACACGTGCTCATCGTGGAGGACGAGGCGAACATCGCCCGCATCATCCAGCACAACCTGCAGCGCGTGGGGCTGGAAACGAGCATCGCGCGCGACGGCGAGGCGGCGCTCGAGCAGGTTCAGGTCCGCCGCCCGGACGCGATCATACTCGACCTCCTCCTGCCCAAGGCGGACGGCTGGACGGTGGCGGCGCGCCTCAAAGCCGATCCCGCCACGGCCACGATTCCGATCCTGATGCTCTCGATCGTGGCGGACCGGGAGCGGGGTCTCGCCGTCGGCGCCTCCGACTATTTGACGAAACCGTTCACGGTCAGCGACCTCCTCGAGCGCGTGGGCAAGCTGCTGGCGTGAAGCTCTCGCCCGTCGCCCAGGAGCTGCTGTGGCTGTACCTGGCGCAACCGGACCTCGTGGGCTCCGTGCGAGACTTCTCGATCTTCCTCACCCGCAGCGTGGACGAGATCGTCAGCGCGCTCGACGAGCTGAAGGGCTACGACTGCGTGCGGACGACGCTCGACCTCGCGGAGCCGGCCGCCTCCGGGGTGGTCTTCGTTCCGCTGTCCCCCGACCGCCGGCGCGCGCTCACCCGGGCGCTCGACGGCGGTGGCCGACGCCGGCCGACCTCGCGGCGCGATGGGTTCGCGTACTCCGCCGACCTCGTCGGGCGCGATCCTCAGATGAACGCGGTCTACGCGATGATCGATCGGGTGAGCCGCACCAACGCGACGGTGCTGCTCCTGGGCGAGTCGGGCGTGGGCAAGGAGGTGGTCGCGCGAACGATCCACAGCCGCAGCCTTCGAGCCGATGGTCCCTTCGCGGTCATCGATTGCGCGGCCATTCCGGCGGCGCTGCTGGAGTCCGAGTTGTTCGGGCACGAGCAGGGCTCCTTCACGTCCGCACTGCGCAAGCACATCGGCCGCTTCGAAGCCGCCGACAGCGGCACGATCTTCCTGGACGAGATCGCCGAGCTGCCGCTCGACCTGCAAGGCAAACTCCTGCGGGCCCTGCAGATGCGGCAGTTCACGCGCGTGGGCGGAACGAACCCGATCACCGTGGATGTGCGCTTCATCGCCGCCACCAATCGGCCACTGGAGTCGATGGTCCGGGCCCGCCGGTTCCGCGAGGACCTCTTCTATCGGTTGAACGTCGTCGCCATCACGGTGCCGCCGCTGCGCGAGCGCCGCGGGGACATCCCGCTCCTCTCCCAGCGGATCTTGACCGCACTCGCCCACCGGGACGGGGCGGCGCCGCGACGCGTCTGTCCCGAGGCGCTGGCCAAGCTCAAAGGGTATGCCTGGCCGGGCAACGTGCGGGAGCTCGAGAACGTGCTCGAGCGCGCCCTCATCGTGAGCGCACACGGGGAGATCACGGCGGACGATATCATGCTCGCCGAAGACGCCCCCGCGGCGGAGGGACCGTGCCCGCCCATCCAGAGCCTGCGCGAGATGGAAATCGCGCACATCCAGCGCGTGGTGGCGGCCACTGACGGCAACGAGAGCGAGGCCGCCCGTCTCCTCGGCATTCACCGCGACACGCTCTATCGCAAGCTGCGACGCTACAACATCTCGGTCCGCCGGCAGAATACGACACCGCGCATGTCGTAAGTCGTCGACGCCCCGTCGCGCCTCTTCCACCGTTTCGGCACGTTGGCTCTGGCACCGGTCGTGCACGCCCCCGGGCCCCATGTCCAGCACCACGGCCTACGGCGTCGTCGCCCGGTGCAGTGCCACGCTCGCGTGGGACGCCATCGAACAGGCGGTCGCCGACTTCGCGCGCACGGTGTTCCCGCGGGCCGCGATCGCGATCGGTGAGGACGTCGACCACGGATCGCTGGTCAGCCGACGCCCCGAGCCGTTTTCGTTCGTCAACGTCACCGAGGGCGGCCGCTCTTTCGCGTTCTGCCGTTTTCGGCGCTTCGCCGAGGGGATCGAGTTCGTCTTCAATCTGACGGAGAGCGGGCAATCGTCGGCGCAGATCGACCGTTGCCTCGCCGCCGCCTTGCCGCTCGCGGTCGTGCGGCGCGAGCTCTTTTGAGCGTGAGCCACCGCTTCCGTTGGGTGTGGCCGGTGTCGATCCGACGGCAGCTCGTCGTCGGCGTGGCGCTGGTTCACCTGGTGCTGATGACGGTCTTCGTGCTGACGCTGGTGCACCGGCAGAAGACGTTCCTCCTCGACCGCGCCGAGCGGCGTGTGCTCTTCCAGGCCGAGCTGCTCGCCACCACGAGCGTGCATCCCCTGCTCTCCAGCGACCTGGCCGGCCTCGGCGAGATCCTGGCGGTGCTGGTGAGGGACGCCGGCGACGTCCCGGACGCGATGGTCACCGACCCCCGCGGTCGCGTCGTGGCGCACCGCCAGCTCGGAGAGGCCGGTGACCGCCTCGACGATGCGACGATCCGCGCCACCGTCGCCGGCGCCCCGCGCGCCAGGCTCGTGGCTCGCGGGCAGCACACCATCCACGCCGCGGCGCCCGTCATGGCCCGGGGCCGCCACGTCGGCTGGGCGTGGATCACGGGGAACGTCTCCGCCGAGCGCGCCCAGCTCGACGACGTCACCCGGACCGGTCTCGTCTACACCGGAGTGGCGGTGCTGATCGGGACGGCGTTCGCCATGGGGCTGGCCCGGGCGATCCTCCACCCGCTGAGCCTGTTGCTGGGCGGCACCGAGCAGGTGTCGCAGCGGCGCTGGGAACAGCCCATTCCGGTCACGAGCACCAACGAGGTCGGCACGGTCACCCACGAGCGCGCGCAGTTCGAGGCGGTCCTCAGCGGCATCGGCGAGGGCATCTGCGTCACCGACACCGTCGGCCGCGTCCTCATGTGGAACCGCGCCGCCGAGCAGATCACGCGGGTGCCGGCGCCCGTCATGGTCGGCGCGGTCATTCCGGGACCGCTGTGCCTCGTCGATGGCGACGGCGCCGTCAAGGACTTCGCGCGCACGGTCATGAAGCGGGCCATCGATAGCGGCGAGGCGGTGTCGACCGCGGCCACGAAGCTGATGCGGCTCGATGGCAGCGTGCTGTCGATCGGGATGACGTCGGCGCCGATCCGCGACCACGCCGGCGCCGTGCAGGCGTGTGTCAGCGTCTTCCGCGACGTGACCCGGGAGCGGGACATCGACCGCATGAAGACGGAGTTCGTGTCGGCCGTCTCGCACGAGCTGCGCACCCCCCTCACCTCGATCCGCGCCTACGCGGAGACGCTGCAGGACCTCGTCGGCGACGAGGCGACGGTGCAGGAATTCCTCAAGGTGATCGAGGAGGAGGCGGTGCGCCTCACGCGACTGATCAACGACGTGCTCAACCTCTCGCGCATCGAGTCCGGCCGCGTCCGCTTCAAGGAGGAGTCGATCGCGCTGGCGCCGCTCGTCGCGCGGGCGATCCAGACCGCCGAGCCGAAGGCGGCGATGAGCAACGTGCGGCTGGCCACCGACGTCGTCCCCGACCTCCCGCCGTTCCGCGGCGACGCCGACGGCATCCAGCAGGTCCTCACCAACCTCGTGGACAACGGCGTGAAGTACAACCGGCCGGGCGGGCGGGTGGAGGTCCGGGCCTGGCTCAACGGCGGCGTGCGAGTGGAGGTGCGCGACACGGGCATCGGCATGTCCCCGGACGCGGTGCGCCGGCTCGGCGAGCGCTTCTTCCGGGTGGACTCGTCGGAGACGCGACGGGCCGGCGGGACCGGACTCGGCATCTCGCTCGTGAAGGAGATCCTGCAGGCCCACGGCGCGGTCCTCGAGGTCGAGAGCGCCGAAGGGCGAGGCAGCGCGTTCCGGTTCGTGCTCCCCGTCGGAGGCGGCGCATGAAGCGGATCCTCATCGCCGACGACGAGAGCCACATCCGAAGGATCCTGGAGTTCAACCTCAAGCGCGCGGGCTACGAGGTGCTGGCGACCGAGGACGGCCGGGCGGCGCTGGCCCTGGCGTTGAGCGCGCGCCCCGACCTCGTCATCCTCGACGTCAGCATGCCGGAGCTGACGGGTCTCGACGTGTGTCGCCGGCTCAAGGCGGATGCCACCCTCGAGGCCACGCCGGTCTTTCTGCTCACCGCCCGCGGTCAGGAGTCGGACGCCGAAGCCGGCCGAGTGGCCGGGGCCGACCAGTTCTTCACGAAACCGTTCAGCCCCAAGCAACTGGTCGAGCAGGTCCGGCAGGCGGTGGGCGAGCCATGAGCGGTCCGCCGCTGCCGGCCGATCGCAACGCCGCGCTCGAGAGCGAGATCGACAAGCTCAGCGAGGAGATCTCGGACTGCTACGAGGAGATGGCGCTCCTCTATGAGCTGACCGATCGGCTCCGGCCGTCCGTCGACGTCGGCCGGGTGGCCGAGGTCGTCCTCACCGCGCTCGTCGAGGCGCTTCGGGCGCAGCGCGCCTTCCTCCTCCTCGCCCAGGCCGGTGAGCGGCCGTCGCTGACGCAGTTCGCCTCGGTCGCCTTCGAGGACGGTGTCGGCCGGCGCGTCACGCGAGCCGGCGACGGCTCGGGCGCCGCGATCACCGACGGAATCAGCGGAGAGGTCCTGGCCACGGGGTCGGCGCTCATCGTGAACGACGTCGCCGCCGATCCGCGTTTCCGGCCCTACGCCTTCCCGGTCGGGTCACTGCTCGCGCTGCCGCTGAAGGGCGGCCCCTCGGGCGACGCCGTGTTCGGCGTGCTGAACGTGGCAGACCGGCGCGACGGCCACGGCTTCACCTCCGGCGATCTCAAGCTCGGCGCCACCGTCGCCGGGCTGGCCGGCGCCGCGCTCGAGAACGCCCTGCTCGTCACCAGCCTGCAACGGATGAGCCGCGAGCTGGCCGAGGCCAATCATCGGATCCTCGACCAGCAAGGAGCGATGATCCGGGCCGAGAAGCTGTCGTGTCTCGGCCGCATGGCGGCGGGCGTGGCCCACGAGCTGCGCAACCCGCTCGCCGTCATCAGCGGGCGCGCGGAGATGCTGCGCATGGCGGTCAGTGGGGCGCGCGCCCATTCCGTCGAGAAGGCCGACCGCGATCTGACCATCATCGGCGAGCAGGCCAAGCGGGCCGTCCGCATCATCTCCGGGCTCTCGGCCTTCGCGCGGGAGCGGCCCGCCGAGCTGAAAGAGCTGGCCCTCGGACAGCTCCTGCTGGACACCCTCGAGCTGGTGCGCTCGCAGCTGAAGTTCGAGGCCGTCGAGGTCGAGACCGTCCTGCCTCCGAATCTGCCGCTGATCCGCGGGAATGAGGATCAGCTGCAGCAGGTCTTCGTCAACCTGGCCGTCAATGCGGTGCAGGCGATGAAGGGGGGCGGGCGCCTCATCCTGACGGCGCACGGAAGTCCGGAATGGCTCACCCTGACGGTCGCCGACACGGGCGTCGGGATCCCGCCCGAGCACCTGAGCAGGGTCTTCGAGCCCTTCTTCACCACCAAGCCGGAAGGCGAAGGCACGGGTCTCGGTCTCAGCATCATCCACGCGATCGTCGACGCCCACGGCGGCCGCATCAACGTCACGAGCCGGATCGGAGTGGGCACCGTCTTCACGCTCGAGTTTCCGGCACTGAAGGAGGAGAACGGGTGAGCCACGACGCCGACATCGTGGGCACGCTGCGCGAGCTGGCCGCCGGGGACGAGGCCGTCTTCGAGGAGCTGACCACCTCGGTCGCGGAGACCGCCGGGCAGCGCGTGGCGGAGCTGCGGGAGGCCGTCGGCGCCGGTGACGCCGCCGCGGTCGCCGCCGTCGCGCACACGCTGCGGGGCCTGGCCCTCCAGGTCAAAGCGCTCGAGCTGGCCACGGTGTGCGCCGAGCTCGAGCGGCTCGGCAAGGCGGGCGACCTCGCCCCGACGCGCGCCCTGCTCGATCGCCTGCAGGAGGAGGCGGCGACGCTACGCAGGATCCTCGGCCGGGACGCATCGGCCGTGGCTGCGGGGTCTCGCCCGACGCTCATCGCCGACGACGACGACGAGATGCGCGCGCTGCTGCGGGACGCCGTCGATGCGGACGGGCACGAGGTGATCGAGGCCGGGAACGGGCTCGAGGCCCTGTGGGCGATCAAGCACAAGCGGCCCTCGCTCGTCCTGCTCGACCTCGCGATGCCACGGCTCGGCGGGCTCGAGGTGCTCCAGTTCATTCGCGACTTCGACCCCTCGATCGCGGTCATCGTCATCAGCGCCCGCGTGACCGAGGAGATCAGCGCGCGGCTCGGCGCATTCGGGGTGCCGGCCCTCGGCAAGCCGGTCGACCTCGCCCGTCTCCACACCCTCCTCGCGCGCGCGGGCCGCACGGCCGGCGCCCGCCGGGCCACGGTCGGGGCCGCGCGAGCCGATCCGCGCGCGGGCGCTGCTCGCGGAGGACGACGCGACCACCCAGAAGATCGCGGCGCTGATGCTCCAGAAGCTCGGGTGCCGGGTCGATGTCGCGGCGAGCGGGCGTGAGGCGGTGCAGATGGTGATGATGGCGCCCTACGACGTCGTCTTCATGGATTGCGACATGCCCGAGATGGACGGGCTCGCCGCGACCAGCGAGATCCGGCGGCGCCAGCGGGAAACGGTGTGGCGGGTGCCGATCGTGGCGATGACGGCTCACGGCAGCCCGGCCGAGCGGGACACGGCGCTCACCGCCGGCGTGGACGACGCGGTCGGCAAGCCCGTGCGCCTTGGCGACCTCGACTGGGCGCTCAAGCGATGGAGTGACGCACGGCTGGGCGACCGCAGCGCGGCCGCCCCGCCCGCGACGCCGGCGGCGCCGGCGCTGGACAGCGAGATCTTCGCCGGTCTCATCGAGCTGGCAGGCGGCCCCGACGGGGCCTTGCTCGAAGACCTCGTCGGAACCTTTCTCACGGACGCCCCGGCCCGGATCGCCGCCATGCGTGCGGCGGTGACCGGCGGCGACGCGCGGGGCCTCAAGGCGGCGGCGCATGCGCTCAAGGGCGGCAGCGTCTCGCTGGGCGCGACCGCCATGGGCGCGCTCTGCCAGGAGCTCGAGGGCGTGGCGGCGACTCCCTCGCTCGCCAGCGCCGCGAGCCTGATCGGGCGCGTGGAGACGGAGCTCGAGCGCGTCCGCGAAGAGATGGCGCTCCGGCGGCGGAACGCGGTGCCCACCGAGGACGCGCGATGAGGATCCTGGGACGGCGTTTCGCCCCGCGCACGATTGCCTGGCGGCGCTACGTCCCCGGCCTGATGACACTCTGCGTGGGCGTCGCGGTATCCGCGCTGGCCTTCTTCGCCGTCCGCAACGTCGAGCGGACGCGGCTGCACACGGAATTCCAGCAGCGAGCCGCCTTCAAGGCCGCCATGGTCCAGCACGACGTCGACACCCGTCTGGAGGAGCTCAACTTCGCCGCCGACCTGTTCCGGGTCCGAGGCTTCGGCGAGCGCATCCATCTCGGCGGCTACGTCGACCGTCTGCAGTTCGGCGCCTTCGTGAGGCCGGGACTCGCCCGGGGCAAGACCGCCGAAGCGGTCTGCTGGGTGCCCCACGTGACGGCCGCCCAGCGCGCGGCCCACGAGACGGTGGGACGGATCGACATCGATCCGAAGTACGGGATCGCCGAGTGGGATGCCGACGCACGGTTGATTCCGGCCAGCCAGCGGGCCGACTACTTCCCGGTGTACTACGAAGAGTCGAACGGGACGCCGGATCGACTGACGACCCTGGGGCTCGACCTGGGCGCGATCCCGGCCTGGCGCGCCGAGTTGGAGCAAGCACGGGACACGGCCAGCGCCCGCGTTAGCGGTCGCGTCGAGCTGCCGTCGGCGCGCGGGACGCGGACCGCGTTCTTCGCCTTCGTGCCCGTCTACACGTCCGACGTGACCCCCGCCAGCATCGACGAGCGCCGCCGGCACCTGGCCGGCTTCGTCCTCGGCGTCTATCCGATCGCGCAGGTGATCGAGGCCGGCATCGACCGGACCAAGCCCGAGGGCTTCAACTTCAAGGTCATCGACGAGGGCGCGCGCGGCATCCAGCGCTCGCTCTACTTCCACAAGTCGCGCACGCTCGGCGAGCGGGAGTACCCCCTCGAGGACGAGCCCGAGATCCGCGCCGGCCTGCACTTTCCCGTGCCCGTGGACCTGGCCGGCCGGCGCTGGCAGCTCCTCTTCTATCCGACCCCGCACTATGTCGCCGAGCGCACGAGCACGCGGGCGTGGGAGATCCTGACCGTCGGCCTCCTCGCGACCACGGTCGCCGTGGCCTACCTCGCCTCCGCCGCCGGACGCGCCGCCCGTGTCGAGCGGCTCGTGCTGGAGCGGACCGCGGACCTCTCGCGGGCGCGCGAGAGCGCCGAGCGCGCCGCGCGGGTCAAGACCGAATTCCTCGCCACCATGAGCCACGAGATTCGCACGCCCATGAACGGGGTGATCGGCATGCTGGGCCTGCTCCTCGACACCGATCTGACGCCGCGGCAGCGGGACTTCGCCGAGACGGGACGCGCGAGCGCCGAGGCGCTGCTCACGATCATCAACGACATCCTCGATTTCTCCAAGATCGAGGCCGGCAAGATGGCGCTCGAGATGGTTCCCTTCGACCTCGCGCAGGCCGTCGACGAGGTGGCCGAGTTGCTGGCCGTGAAGGCACGCGACAAGGGACTCGATCTCGTGGTGCGCTACGCCCCCGATGCGCCGCGCCGGGTCGTGGGGGACCCGGGGCGGATCCGCCAGGTCCTGCTGAACCTCGCCAGCAACGCCGTCAAGTTCACGCCGCGCGGTCACGTGCTGATCGACGTCGAGGCGACCGCGGTGAGGGACGACGAGGTCGAGATGCGCGTCAGCGTCGAGGACACCGGCATCGGCATCGATCCGGACAAGCTCCAGCACGTGTTCGAGAAGTTCACCCAGTCGGATGCCTCCACCACCCGGCGGTTCGGCGGGACCGGACTCGGCCTCGCCATCTCCCAGCAGCTCGTCGACCTCATGAGGGGACGGATCGGCGTGTCGAGCACCGTCGGCACCGGCTCGCGGTTCTGGTTCAGCCTGCCGCTGGCCTTCGTGCCGGACACCGCGGCGGTGCTGCCCCGTCCCGCCGAGGACCTGCGCGGCGTGCGCGTGCTGATCGTCGACGACAACCCGGTCAACCGTCGGGTCTTCGGTGAGCAGCTGGCCGGCTGGGGCATGCGCACGCTCAGCGTCGACTCCGGCGCGGCCGCGCTCACCGCCCTGCGGGACGCCCACGGCGCCGGCGATGCGTTTCCGCTGGCCATCCTCGACATGCAGATGCCGGAGATGGATGGCGAGACGCTGGCCCGGCGGATCAAGGCCGATCCCGTGCTGGCCGGCACCACGCTCCTGATGCTGACGTCCATGGACGACAGCGTGCGGGCGGCCCAGGTCATCGCGGCCGGGTTCGCCGCCTATCTGCTCAAGCCCGTCCGGCAGTCGGTGCTCCTCGAGGCGTTGTCGCAGGTGTGGGCGGCGCGGGGCAACGGCGCCCGGCGCGACGTGGTGACGCTCGAGACGCTGCTGGCCGCCCGGCCGGGGCGCGAGCGCACGGTCGCTCCGGCGCGCGCGGCGATCGACGCCCGGGTGCTGCTGGCGGAGGACAACCCCACCAATCAGAAGATCGGCGTGCTCATGCTGGAGAAGCTCGGCTGCCGCGTCGACGTGGCGGCCAACGGCCAGGAGGCCCTCGACATGCTGGCGCTGGCCCCCTACGACGTCGTCTTCATGGACTGCCAGATGCCGGAGCTGGACGGGTACGAGGCGACGACGGAGATCCGACGGCGCGAGCGGAGCGGGGCCCCGCGCGTTCCCATCATCGCCATGACCGCCAATGCCATGGAAGGCGACCGCGAGCGCTGCCTGGCGGCCGGGATGGACGACTACGTGAGCAAGCCGGTGAAGCCGGCGGCCCTGGAGAGCGCGCTGCGCCGCTGCCTGCCCGCCGCGGTCGGCAGCAGCGCCCTCGATCCCGTTGGCCTCGCCGAGTTCATCGAGGTGGCGGGGGCCGACACGGCGCTGCGCGACGAGCTGATCGACACGTTCCTGGGCGACGCCGACGAGCGCATCGTCGCCATGCGGGCGGCCGCCGCCGGCGGCGCGCGCGACAGCCTGGGCAAGACGGCCCACGCGCTCAAGGGCAGCAGTGCCAGCATCGGCGCCCGTGGCGTGGCTGCACTGGCCGGTCAGCTGGAGGCGGACGCCGGCCGGCTCCCGCCCGCGGAGGCCACGGCCCTCGTCGAGGCGATGGCTCGCGAAATCGAACGCGTCCGGCAGGAGCTCGATGCGGTGCGCGGCAAGGCCGCGGTATGACCCCGGGGGAGAGGTGACGACGATGGATGCTCAGGGCAAGCGGGTCCTCCTGGTCGAGGACGACCGGTTCCTGCGCCGCGTGCACGAGGTGGGCCTGCGCAAGCACGGCTTCACCGTTCTCACCGCCGTCGACGGGGAGGACGGTCTGCAGGTCGCGCGCGCCGAACGTCCGGACCTGATCCTGCTCGACATGGTGATGCCGAAGCTGCAGGGCTTCGAGGTCCTCCGCATCCTCAAGGCCGAGGCGGCCACCGCGTCCATTCCGGTGATCGTGCTGAGCAGCCTGGGCAGTCAGGGCGACATGCAGGCCGCGCTCGACTGCGGCGCCGCCTCGTATCTCGTCAAGAGCAACCTCGGCGCCCAGGAGCTCGTCCGCAAGATCCAGGAGGCGCTGGAGGCGCAACCCGGCTCGGGCGCGGGAGCCGCGCGGCCATGACGACGGCCCTCCGCGTCTCCGAGGACGAGCTCCGGCGCTTCCTCGTGAGCCGTCTGGAGATCATGGACGCCGCCGACTTCGACAAGGCGTGCCGCATGGCCGCGCGCCTGCGCATTCCCCTCGAGCGCGCGGTGGTCGAGCGGGGCCGCATCCCCCTCGGCTTCCTTCTGGCGCAGCTCGCCGAGACGTGGGGCATCGACTACATCGACCTGAAGGTCAACGACGTGAAGCCGGAGGCGCTCGGCGTTCTCACCGAGGAGTACGCGCGCGCGCGCGTCCTGGTGCCCTTCGCCCTCGACGATCGCCTCCTGCGGGTGGCGATGTGGAATCCGCGGGATCATCACGTCCGCGACGACATCGAGCGGATGACCGGCTGCAAGGTCGTCCCGTATCTGGCGCCGGAGCCGGCCATTCGTCGCGCCCACCTGCTCTACAAGGGCGATCTGCGGGCCATGCTGGAGCGGGCCGGCCTCGATGCGTCGGCTCAGGTCGTGCGCCGGGTGGCGGGGAGCGACGATGGCTCCGCGGTGGAGCTGGTCGACCGGATTCTCGAGTATGCGGCCGTGGCGCGCGCCTCCGACGTCCACATCGAACCCTACGAGCTGGAAACGCTGGTGCGCTACCGCGTCGACGGCGTGCTGCAGGAGGTGCTCAGTCTGTCGCCGGCCACGTTGACCTCGCTGGTGGCCCGCATCAAGGTCCGGGCCGGCATGCGGATCGACGACCGGCGCTCGCCGCAGGACGGGCGATTCGAGGCGGACCTGGGCGGCGTGAAGATCGACCTGCGCGTCTCGTCGGTCCCCACCCACTGGGGCGAGAAGGTCGTGATGCGCGTCCTGTCCAAGGAGGCGGTCCTGCTCGACCTCGAAGATCTCGGGCTGGCCGCCGCCAGCTACCAGATCCTGCTGCGCAACATCCTGCGCCCGCACGGGATGATCCTGATCACCGGACCGACCGGCTCCGGCAAGACCAGCACGCTCTACGCCATGCTCATCCGGGCCGGTGCCGAGCGCGGCAACGTGGTCAACATCTCGACGATCGAGGATCCGGTCGAGTACACGATCCCGCGGATCGTGCAGATCCCCGTGAACCCGACGGCCGGCGTGGAGTTCGCCACCGGTCTGCGCGCGCTGCTGCGGCAGGACCCCGACATCATCATGGTTGGCGAGATCCGCGACCGCGAAACCGTCGACATCGCGATGCGGGCGGCGCTGGTCGGACGACTGCTCATCTCCACGCTCCACACCAACGACTCCACCGGCGCCGTGCCGCGCCTGCTCGACATGGGCGTGGAACCGTTTCTGCTCGCCTCCACCCTGTCGCTGGTGGTGGCCCAGCGGCTCGTGCGCCGCATCTGCCTGCCCTGCCGCGAGAGCCTGGCCCCCGACGAGGCGGTCCTGCGCGCCCTGCGCGCGCGGCCCGACTTCGAGCAGACGGTGACGGTGCTGCGTGCCGAGGGCGTGCTCGGCGGCGCCGACGATCCGCTGGCCGGCGCGCGCTTCTTCCGCGGCAAGGGCTGCGGGCAGTGTGGCGGGACGGGCTTCCGTGGGCGCCTCGGCGTCTTCGAGCTGTTCGAGGTGGACGAACAGATGCGCGCCATGGTCATGGCACGGCGCGATGCCGGCGCGCTCCGCCAGGAGGCAATCGCGCGCGGGATGAAGACGATGGTCCAGGACGGCCTCGCCAAGGTGTTCCTGGGCGAAACCACGGTGGAGGAGGTGCTGCGTGTCGCGCTCTAGAGCCTCCCATCGGCGGTGGGTGGCAGGCATGGTCCTCGGGGCCGCGCTGGTCGGCGGCTCCAGCGGGATGGCCGTTGGCGGCGCGACGGGAGTCGACGAGCTCAAGCACGCCTACCGTCGTCCCGTCACGATCCCCTTCCCCGCCGACAACCCGTACACGCGCGATCGCGAGCGCCTGGGCGCCATGCTCTTCTTCGATCCGCGCGTGTCCGGCTCCGGCTGGATCTCGTGCGCGACCTGCCACAACCCCGGACTGGCGTGGGGCGATGGCCTCCCCCAGGCCATGGGGCACGCCATGCAGAAGCTCAGCCGGCGCACGCCCACGATCCTCAACCAGGCGTGGGGCGACTCCTTCTTCTGGGACGGGCGAGCCAGCTCGCTCGAGGCACAGGCCCTGGGCCCCATCAGCGCGCCTCACGAGATGAACCAGGATCCGACCCTGCTGGTGGTCAAGCTGCGCAGGATGGAGGGCTACCGCACGCTGTTCGAGATCGCCTATCCCGGGGAAGGCCTCACCACGGCGACGATCGCCAAGGCGATCGCCACCTTCGAGCGAACGGTGGTCTCCGGCATCGCGCCCTTCGACGCCTGGGTTGCCGGCGACGAGAGGGCGATCTCCGAGCAAGCCAAGCGCGGGTTCCTGGTCTTCAACACCAAGGCCCGCTGTGCCGCGTGCCACCGCGGCTGGAACTTCACCGATGGGAGCTTTCACGACGTGGGCCACGAAACGAGCGACCTCGGGCGCGGCGCGCTGCTGCCGCGCCTCGCCCTCATGCAGCACGCGTTCAAGACGCCGACCCTGCGCAATGTCGATCGCCGGGCCCCGTACATGCACAACGGTACGCTGGCGACGCTGCGCGACGTCGTGGAGCTCTACGATCGCGGCGGCATCGATCGACCGAGCCGCTCGCGCGAGATCCGTCCGCTCGGCCTCGCGGCCGAGGACAAGGAGGCCCTGCTCGCCTTCATGCGAACGCTGACGAGCGCCGACGGGCCGGTGACGGTGCCGGAGCTGCCACGATGAGGACCTCACGGATCCTCGCGCTCGCGGCCCTCCTCGGCCTCGCCTCGGCGGCGGCCGCGGCGGACCTCCGCGTCGTCCAGCGGCAGAAGAAGTTCCTCGTCGACCGGCTCGACATCCGCGTGGGCGACACCGTCCGCTTCGTGAACGACGACGAGGTGAGCCACAACCTCTACTCCGCCACGCCCGGCATGCAGTTCGAAGTCCGCATCCAGCAGCCGGGCCAGTCCGACAAGGTGACGTTCAAGAAGGCCGGCGTCGCTCTCGTGCAGTGCGCCATTCACCCGCAGATGAACCTGCGCATCAGCGTGGCGCCATGAATCACTGGGGCTTCCTCGACAGCAGCGTGGATCCGCGGCTCGCGCTGGCCGGGACGTACGACCCGTGGCTCGTCGCCCTGTCGGTGGTCATCGCGTCCCTGGCCGCGTATGCCGTCCTCGGGCTCGCCGAGCGGATCAGCGCCGCCGACAAGCCGCTGGCCAAGCGCTCGTGGCTGGCGGCGGGGGCGGTGACGATGGGCATCGGCGTGTGGGCGATGCATTTCATCGGCATGCTGGCGTTTCGCCTGCCGGTGAAGGTCAGCTACGACGTCCAGATCACCCTGGCGTCGGTCGTCCCGGCCGTGCTCGCCAGCGGGATCATGCTGCACGTCATCAGCCACGCGCGCATCTCGGCCGCAAAACTGATCCTGGGCGGCACGCTGATGGGGGCCGGCATCGGCGTCATGCACTACACGGGCATGGCCGCGATGCGCATGGACGCCGTCATGCGCTATGACCTGCTCCTGTTCGCGGTGTCCGTCATCGTGGCCGTCCTGCTGGCGAGCACGGCGCTCTACATCAAGTTCCTGGCCAGCGGCCACCACCTCCGGGGCGGCCGTCAGTGGGCGAGCAAGCTCGGCGCGGCGCTCGGCATGGGCTGCGCGGTGGCCGGGATGCACTACACCGGCATGGCCGCCTCGTACGTGTTCCCGGGAGACGGCGCTCACCCGGCGGGTCCCGGGTTGGATCCGACCTTCCTCGGCGCCTGGGTGAGCGTGGCCACCGTGCTCATCACCGGGCTCGCCATCTTCGTGACCGTCGTCGACAGCCGCCTGGAGGCCGCGGCGTCGTCCGAGCGCCTGAGCCGCTCTCGCCTGCTGGAGGCCATCGAGAGCATCTCGGAAGCCTTCTCGCTGTACGACACCGACGACCGGCTCGTCCTCTGCAACAGCCGGTATCGTGAGCTCGCGTATCCCACGCCTCCCGACGCGCTGGTCGGGATGCGGTTCGAGCAGATCATCCGCACCGCCGCCGAGCACGGCCGTACGCCGGACTCCCGGGGCCGCGTCGACGCGTGGGTCCAGGAGCGTCTCGCGCGGTACTGCAACCCGAGCGGCCCCTACGTGCAACAGCTCAGTGACGGCCGGTGGCTGCAGATCAGCGAGCGGCAGCTCAAGGAGATCGGCACGGTGGCCGTCTACACCGACATCACCGAGCTCAAGGAAGCCGAAGCCGAGATGACGCGCGCCGTGCACGAGGCCCGGGAAGCACGGACCGCCGCCGAGGAGGCCAATCGCGCCAAGAGCGCCTTCCTCGCCACCATGAGCCACGAGATCCGCACGCCGATGAACGGCGTGATCGGCATGACGGGGCTGCTGCTCGACACCGAGCTCACCGGGATGCAGCGCGAGTACGCCGAGACCATACGCCGATCCGGGGAAGGGCTCCTGGCGATCATCAACGACATCCTGGACTTCTCCAAGATCGAGGCCGGCAAGGTCGAGCTGGAGCAGATCGACTTCGAGCTGCACGTCACCGTGGAAGACGTGCTCGAGCTGCTGGCGGAGCGCGCCTACGGCAAGGGCCTGGAGCTGGCCTATCTGCCGGAGGCGAGCCTTCCGAGCTGGACCGGCGGCGATCCCGGACGTCTACGGCAAATCCTCACGAATCTGGCCGGCAACGCCGTGAAGTTCACCGAGCGGGGCGAGATCGTCGTGCGGAGCCGCGTCGTCGAGGAAACGGGCCACGACGCGCTGATCCGGTTCGCCATCACCGATACGGGGATCGGCATCGGGCCCGAGGCCCGCGAGCGGTTGTTCCAGTCCTTTTCGCAGGCCGACAGCTCGACGACACGCAGGTACGGCGGCACCGGCCTCGGGCTGGCGATCTCCAAGCGGCTCGTGGAGATGATGGGGGGCACGATCGGCGTCGACAGCACGCCGGGCGCGGGCAGCACGTTCTGGTTCACCGTGCGACTGGGCAAGCGGCCGGCGCCGCCCGCCGCCGTGCCCACGGACCTGGCGGGGCTGCAGCGCCTGCGTGTCCTGGCCGTCGACGACAGCGCCACGAACCGCGAGCTCATCGCGGCCCAGCTCGGCGCCTGGGGAATGCACGTGGACTGTGTGGCCAACGGCGCCAGCGCCTGCGAGCGCCTGCGGGCAGCACAGAGTGAGGCCCAGCCGTATCGCCTGGCGATCCTCGGTCACCATCCGCCGGAGATGGATGGCCTGAGCCTGGCGCGCGCCATCAAGTCGGATCCGGCGCTGGCGGCGGTCTCCCTGGTGCGGCTCACGTCCCTCAGGGAGCGGGGGGGCGCCGACGACGCCCAGCCCGCCGGCTTCAGCGCGGTCCTTCTCAAGCCGATCCGCCAGTCCCAGCTGTACGAATGCCTGACGAGCGCGATGAACCGGAAGAGCGAGCCGTCGCCGACGCGGCTGCTCGCGCGCCCGATCCCGGGGGATGCGGAGGCCCGGGTGCGCGCGAAGGTCCTCGTCGCCGAGGACAACGCAGTCAATCAAAAAGTCGCGGTGGGCATGCTGGAGAAGCTGGGATGCCGTGTGGACGTGGTGGCGAACGGGCTCGAAGTCGTCGAGGCGACTTCCCGGATCACCTACCATTGCATCTTCATGGACTGCCAGATGCCGGAGATGGACGGCTACGAAGCGACGGCCGTGATTCGGCAGCGCGAGAGACAAACGGGCGGGCACATTCCCATCATCGCCATGACGGCGAACGCCATGGAGACCGATCGCGAGCAGTGCCTGGCCGCCGGCATGGACGACTACGTGTCGAAGCCGGTGCGGCTCAAGGAGCTGGGGGCAACGCTCCAGAAGTGGGCGCTGGCCGCGCCAGAAGCCGGCCATAGCCGCTGACGCGCTCGTTCACACCCAGCATCGTGAGCGCGCGCCACAGCACCGCTGCCTGGCTCGTCACCACCGGCTTGCCCAGGTCGCGCTCCAGGCGCTCGACGATGCCCGCGGTCGGCAGGCCGGTGCCGCTGATCAGCACCGCGTCGGCGTTCGGCGCATCGGCGGCACGGCCCAGCGTGTACGCGCGCTCCTCGGTCTCCTCGTAGATGTTGGTCACGCCCTCGAGCCCGCGGTGCGCGACGATCTCGAAGCCTGCGCTCGTCCAGTACGTGCGGCCGGCGGCGGCGATGACCTCGGGATACGGCGTGGCCAGCGCGATGCGCCGGGCGCGTAGATGACGTAGCGCCTCCGCGATGGCCGTGGCGGCTGTGAGCGGGCGCGTGCCGGACAGAGTGGCGATCCGTTCGAGCAGTGCGGCCTCGCCCTTGAAGCCCGTGAGATAGCTCACGGCCGTGTGCGCCAGCACGACGACACCCAACCGCAGCGACTCCAGCGAGTGAATCGCCGCCTTCAGCGAGTCGAGGTAGCCGAGCGTGCGCTGCGCCATGCCGTCGGCGGCGCCCGGCTCACCGGCCAGGGTCTCGAGCCGCGCGAAGTGGATCGTCACCGCGCGCGGCGCCATGCGATAGAGCTCGGGCTCGATCGTCGGGTTGCCGGCCGGGACCAGGACGCCGAGTCGCATCACGACGCAGTGCCGGACGCCACGACGACCTCGGTCGGCATCACGAGGCGGTCGCCGGCGGCGAACGCCGTCATCGCCGTGCGGATGCGCTCGCGAATCGCCTCCGCGGTCTCGGGGGTCAGCTCGCGGAGCATCTGGCCGATGCGGATGGCGCCGGACTGCACGTATCCCCAGTACTCCTCGAACGAGGCAAACTCCATGGGACGGGTTTCCGTCGCCGTGCGCACGTCGCGCAGGCCGGCCTCCACCAGGATGCGCTCCAGGCGCCCGCGCTCACCGAGTCGCGAGCCGATGAAGATGTCGTCGTGGCGCTCGGGGAAGTGCTGCACGATCTCGCGCCCGAGCAGGTAGAACCACGGTACGCGCTCGGGGGCCGACCAGACGAGCGCGGCGAAGCGACCGCCGGGCCGCAGCACCCGGCGGGCCTCGCGCACGCCGGCGACGGGATCTGGGAAGAACATGAGGCCGAGCTGGCAGACGACGCGGTCGAAGACCGCGGCCCGGCAGGCCAGCGCCTGGCCGTTGGCGGCCACCAGACGGACCGGACGCCCATCGAGCTTCTGGCGCGCCGCCTGCAGCATCGGCCACGAGATGTCGACGCCGACGACGGAGCCGCCGGGCGCGCTGGCCTCGGCCAGCACGAGCGCGGACTCGGCCGTGCCCGTCGCGAGGTCCAGCACGCGCTGGCCCGGGGCGATGGCGGCCGCGCGTAGCAGGCTCGGCACGAACAGCCGCGTCCAGCGACCCATGAAGGTGTCGTAGGCCGCCGCGACCCGATCGAAGGTGACCGCGGTCACGCGCTGCGGTACGCGGCCGCCACCGCCTGGGCCATCGCGCGCGTCGTCGCCGAGCCGCCCTGGTCGGGCGTGAGCGTCTTGCGATCGTGGTAGACGCGGCCCACCGCGTTCTGCAGCCGCTGCGCCTCCGTCGCCAGCCCGATGTGGTCCAGCATCATCGCCGCCGACAGGATGGTGGCGGTCGGGTTGGCGATGCCCTGGCCCGCGATGTCGGGCGCCGAGCCGTGCACGGACTCGAAGTAGGCCCAGCCGTCGCCGAAGCAGCCCGACGGCGCCAGGCCGAGGCCTCCGGCGGTCTCGGCCGCGAGGTCCGACAGGATGTCGCCGTAGAGGTTCATGCACAGCACGACGTCCATCGCCCTGGGAAACCGCACGAGGCGGCGCGCCATGTCGTCCACGTGGAAGTGCTCGAACTCGAGCCCGGCGTCGCGCACCACGCGCTCGCTGATCTGCTGGAACAGGCCGTCCGACTTCGGCAGCACGTTGGACTTGGTGACGCACGTGACCTTGCCGGGCTTGCCGAGCGCCTGCCGCTTGCGCGCCAGCTCGACGGCGAAGCGTGCGATGCGCTCCACGCCGGCCGGCGTGACGACCTTGACGGCGAAGCGGCCGGCGCCGAAGTGGCCGATGGTACGCCCCGTCTTGTCGGCGAGGTCCGGCATCACGCGGGCCAGCTCGCTCAGGTCGCCCTCGCGGCCGGGATAGAGGTCCTGGCTGTTCTCGCGCAGGATGACGTAGTCGATGCCGTCGGGATCGACGAGCGGCGAGTGCATGCCGCGGAAGAAGCGCACGGGCCGGACGCCGGCGTAGGCCTCCATCTCCCAGCGCAGCCAGGAGACGACCTGGGACGACGACGGCCCCGCCGCGCCGAACAGCACGCCGTCGGCCTCGCGCGCCGCGCGCTTGGTCTCCTCGGGAATCGGCGTGCCGTGCTCCTTCAGCGCCGCCGCGCCCTGCGGCGGGTGCAGGATCTTGAGCGGCAGGCCGATTCCCTCCAGCACCTCGCAGGCGGCGTCCACGACCTCGATGCCGATGCCCTCGCCCGGCAGGACCACGATGGTCTTCATGGTTGTGCTCCTTCTAAAACACCGCGAGAGGATTGGCCGGGGAGCCCGTGCCGCCGATGACCTTGAGCGGCGCGATGACCAGCATGAACTCGTCGCGGCCTTCCTCCACGCACGCCTTGGCCAGCGGCTCCAGCAGCGCGTTGTCGAGCAAGGCGGTGCCGTACGCGAACAGGCAGGCGTGCACGGCCCACGGGATGTCGTAGCCGATCGGCAGGTGATCGAGCATGTCCCACACCAGCACGCTCACGTCGTGATCGCGCAGAAATGGCAGGCAGGACACGTGCAGCCCCGGCCGCGTCAGCGTCGCGCCCGGCTGGAACACCTTGCTGTAGGGCTTCTCCGGGTCCTGCGCCTGCCACGCCTCGCGCCCCGAGTAGACGCACACGGCATCCCCGGGCTCGAGCGTGATGTTGCGCCTGGCGAGGATGTCGTCCAGCTCCCAGCCGTGGACCGGGTTGTCCTCGGTCACGCACGCCACGCCGCGGTGGCGCGGCACGTCGAGCATCACCGCGCGCGTGATGATGCCCTCGCTCCAGTGCTCGATGCCGCCGAAGGCGGCGCCCTCGAAGGTGATCTCCTTCTTGGGATCGCGCCCGTTCCACATCGCCTCGTCGTCCCAGGTGTGACAGAGCGCGTCGATGTGCGTGGAGGCGACGCCGTGATAGAAGATGCCGTAGTAGTCGCCGGCGAAGCCGCCCTTGCCGCGCGGCACGATCTTCATGAAGTGGTGCGCGGGCAGCGCGTTGTTCGGCCCCGGCGCCGTCGGGAAGGGCCGGCTCAGCGACACCGAGCGCCCCGACGTGACGAGACGAGCGGCGGCCGCGCGCCTGGCCGGCGTGATGAGGTTCATCGCGCCCTTCTGGTCGTCCTGGCCCCAGCGCCCCCAGTTACGGCGCTTGCCGCGGATGTAGTCCTTGACTTCCTGCTCGGTCGGCAGCGGCCTGGGTGGCATGGCTCAGCGCCCCAGCGCGTCGTAGCACGCGCGGGCGAGACTGCCGATCAGCGTGTTGGCCGCGTAGAAGCCCGCCCTGCCGTCGGGCAGCGTCTCCGGCACGTGCTCGGTGTACGCGGTCAGGATGCAGAGCGGACGGTCGCCCTTGTAGATGATGCCGGCGTCCATGAAGCCGCGCGCGCCAGTGCCCGTCTTGTGCGCGACCTTGGTGCCGAGCGGCAGCTGCGAGGGCAGCCGCGCCTTCAGCTTCTGCCACGAGAGGATGTCCAGCCCGAGCCGGCACAGCTCCGGCGAGCCGCCGAGCCGCGTGGCGACGGCCGCATTCGTCGTCCCCTGCAAGATCAGCTCGAGCAGCATGCCCTGATCGTTCGGCGTGGTCGTCGTCACCTGCTCCAGCGTGTGATCGCGTCCGAGCCGGGGCGGCAGGCCGAAGCGATGGGTGGTGGACTTCATGCCGACCGCCTCGCACCAGCGCTGGATCTCGCCGAGTCCGACCATGTCGACGACCGTGCCCGTGCACGTGTTGTCGCTGACGATGATCATCATCACCAGCGCGTCGCGGAACGTGATCGAGAACCCCGGCGTGAGGTGCTGGAACGTCCCCGAGTCGTTGTCCTGGTACTTCTTGTCGATCGTCACCGGCTGGTCGAGCGCGAGCTTGCCGGCGTGCACCGCCGCCAGCGCGGCCATCATGATGGAGATCTTGCGCGTGCTGGCCGAGGGCACCGGCACGCCGCCGAAGCGGTCGGCGCGCTGGCCGGTGACCAGGTCCTTCACGTACCAGCTCGTCTGGAACGGTTCTCGCGCACACAGCTCGTTGAGGCGGACGACGAGGTCTCGCATTCGCCAGGCTCCTATCGCTTGTCCAGCCACACGTTCCAGAAGTGCATGAACGGTCCCGACTCGTAGCCCTGCACGTCCTTGCGCCGCGCGTCCAGGCGGAAGTAGTCGCCCACCTTGATGCGCGCGGCGTCGGCGTAGAAGGCGATCTGCAGCTTCTCGATGATGGCCTGGCGCTTCTTGACGTCGCTCTCGCGCGCGAGCGCCTGCACGAGCTGGTCCTTGTCCGGGTTGCACCACCAGCCCGGCCAGTCGCAGAGGATCTGCGCGGCCACCGAGGGCTCCGGCTGGAAGGTGAAGGCGGTGGTGAACGCGTCCCACAGCTCCGGCTTGTTGCGCCGCGAGACGACCGTGGCCCAGTCCGAGACCTGCAGGTCGATCTTCAAGCCCACGTCCTCGAGCTGGCTCTTGGCCACCACCGAGGGCTTGTAGTGATGCTCGTACTCGGTCGTCACGATCCAGCGCAGCGGCTGGCCGGCGTAGCCCGCCTCCTTCAGGAGGCGCCGCGCCTTGTCCTTGTCGTGCTGGTTGTAGCTCGCCGCCGAGACCTTCGTGTGCCAGACCTGCTCCTGGAAGAAGAGGCCCGGATCGAGACGATAGAAGTCGTTGTGGCCGAGGCCGGCCAGCATCATCGGCTGCGTGTCGAGCGCCGCCTGCACGGCCTGCCGGATGCGCTTGTCGGTCATGAGCCCTTGCTTGGTGTTGAGCACGATCGTCACCCAGCCGTACGGCTTGAGGACGACGGGCTCGACGCCGGCGGTGGCCTTGAGCCGCTCGTACTGATCGGGCTTCACCTGCTCGATGAAGTCGTACTCGCCGGTGACGATGCCGGCCTGCCGCGTGGCGTAGTCCGGCACGGGCTGGAAGAGGATCTCGTCCAGGTAGGCGGCGCGCTGGCCGGCCAGGCTGCTGGCGGGCTCGCCGCGGTTGGCGTAGCCGTCGAAGCGCGCCAGCTTGATGTGGCGATCGGGCTTGTGCTCGACGAACTTGTAGGGCCCGGTGCCGACGAACTCCTTCAACTGGCCCTCGCCGGCGGCGTCGATGACCTCCTTGGGATAGATCATCGCCGCGTTGTCCACGTGGGCCAGCGCCGTGAGCAGGCTGCCCGACGGCTCCTTGAGCCGGATCTCCACGGCGTGCGGTCCCTTGGCCTCGATGGCCTCCACGTTCTTGAACACGGCCTTGCCGTTGCTGGCCAGGCCGCCCCAGCGCTTGAGCGAGGCCACCACGTCGCCGGCCGTCAGCGGCTTGCCGTTGTGGAACTTCACGTCCTTGCGCAACCGGATCGTGTAGCGCTTGCCGGCGTCGGCCACGTCGTGACCCTCGGCCAGGAGCGGCACCGGCTGGAGCTTGCCGTCCAGCGCGTAGAGACCCTCGTAGACGTTGATCGTGATCTCGCGGGTGATCGTCGCCGTGGTGGCGTGGGCGTCCAGCGTGGGCGGCTCGCCGATCATCCCCACGCGCAGCACGCCGCCCTTGCGCGGTGCCTGCGAGGCGACGGGCGCGACGGCGACGAGCGTGACGGCGGCCAGGACGGCGAGGAAGGCGAAGAGTCTCGGGCGGTGCATGCGGTCTCCTCTCCGGCGAACGGCCCTGAGGATACCCCCAACGGTGCTAGACTCCCAGCGCCATGGAACCGATATCCCGTTACCCCGACCCCGCGATCCAGGTCGTCGATCAGTCCTTCACCCGCTATCGGATCGCCAACGCCGGCGTCGAGCGCCTGGCCACCGGCTTTCGCTGGTGCGAGGGGCCGGTGTGGTTCGGCGACGGCCGCTACCTGCTCTGGAGCGACATCCCCAACGACCGCATCATGCGGTGGGACGAGGAGACCGGCGCCGTCAGCGTCTTCCGCAAGCCGTCGAATTACGGCAACGGCAACACGCGCGACCGCCAGGGCCGCCTGGTCACCTGCCAGCACGGCACGCGCAGCGTGACGCGCACCGAATACGACGGCACCATCACCACGATCCTCGATCGCTTCGAGGGCAAGCCGCTGAACTCGCCCAACGACGTCGTCGTCAAGAACGACGACTCGGTGTGGTTCACGGACCCGCCCTACGGCGTGCTCAGCCACTACGAGGGCCACAAGGCCGCGCCCGAGCTGCCCACCAACGTCTACCGCGTGGACCGGAACGGCAACGCCTCGGTGGTGGCCGGCGACATTCCGCGGCCGAACGGGCTGGCCTTCTCGCCCGACGAGCGGCGGCTCTACGTCGTGGTCAGCGGCGCCATGCCGCGCGAGATCCGCGCGTTCGACGTCGTGGGCGACAAGCTGGAGAAGGGGCGCGTGCTCATCGACTGCGGCACCGGCATCCCCGACGGCTTCCGCGTGGACACCGAGGGCAATCTCTGGTGCGGCTGGGGCGGCGGCGAGGGTCAGGACGGCGTGGCCGTCTTCAACCCGGACGGCGCGCTGATCGGCCGCGTCCTGCTGCCGGAGCGCGCGGCCAATCTCTGCTTCGGCGGCGCCAAGCGCAACCGCCTGCTCATCGCGGCCAGTCGCTCGATCTACGCGCTGTACGTCAATGCGCAGGGCGCGACGCTGAGCTGACCGCCATGCCGACGCTGCTGATGCTGCCGCCGCAGACGGCGACCACGCGCGCGTGGGCCGCGCGGGTGGCCACCGCCGTGCCCTCGCTGGACGTCGTGGTGGCCGAGGACGTCGCCCACGCCCAGCGCGTGCTCCCCGAGGCCGAGGCGGCCTTCGGCACGATTCCGCCCGAGCTATTGCGCACGGCCAAGAGGCTGCGCTGGCTGCAGGCGCCGCAGGCGGCGCCGCCGGCCGGCTACTACTATCCCGAGCTGATCGCCCACCCGGTCGTCATCACGAACTTCCGCGAGATCTACAACGACCACATCGGCGCCCACATCATGGCCTTCGTGCTGGCCTTCGCGCGTGGCCTGCACCTCTACCTGCCGCGGCAGCTCCGGCGCGAGTGGCGGCCCGAGCCCGGCGAGGCGAACGGCGTGATCCACCTGCCCGAGGCCACGGCGCTGATCGTCGGCGTGGGCGGCATCGGCGCCGAGACGGCGCGGCTGGCGGCGGCCTTCGGCATGCAGGTGATCGGCGTCGATGCCCGGCGCAAGGACGCGCCGCCCGGCGTGCTGAAGCTCGACGGCGCCGACGCGCTCGACTCGCTGCTGCCCCACGCCGACTTCGTCATCCTGACGGTGCCGCACACGCCGGAGACCGAGGGCTTCATGCATCGCGAGCGCTTCCAGCGCATGAAGCGCTCGGCGTTCTTCATCAACATCGGGCGGGGCCGCACGACACGCCTGGACGATCTCGTGGCGGCGCTGCGCGCGGGCGAGATCGCCGGCGCCGCCCTGGACGTCTACGAGCAGGAGCCGCTGCCGGCCGACCATCCGCTGTGGACGCTGCCGAACGTGCTGCTGACGCCGCACACGGCCGGCCACGGGCCGTATCTCGACGAGCGCCGGCTCGACGTGCTGCTCGACAACGCGCGGCGCTTCGTGAGCAGCCAGCCGCTGCGCAACGTGGTCGACAAGACGAGGTGGTTCTGATGGCGCCGATCTCGGGTGGCCGCGCCGTCGTGGAGCTGCTCAAGGCCGAGGGCGTGCGCTACGTGTTCGGCATCGTGGGCTCGACGTTCCTCGACGTGCTCGACACGCTCTACGACGACAAGAGCATCGAGTACGTCAACGTCCGCCACGAGCAGGCGGCGGCGTTCATGGCCGACGGCCTGGCGCGCGTGACCGGCACGCCCGGCGCCTGCCTGGTGACGAGCGGCCCCGGCGCCACCAATTTGCTGACGGGCGTGGCGGCGGCGTACGTGGCCCACTCGCCGGTCGTCTCGCTGGTCGGCGGCGTGGACCGCGCCCACCAGAACAAGGACGCCTTCCAGGACTTCGATCTCGTCGCCATGTTCAAGCCCGTCACCAAGCTCGCGCTGACCATCAACAAGCCCGAGCGCATCGTGGAAGGCGTGCGCGCAGCGCTGCGCGCGGCCATGAGCGGACGGCGCGGCCCGGTGCTGGTGGAGATCCCGCGCGACGTGCTGAGCGATACCGTGGACGGAGCGATGCTGGACGGCGGCGACGGCGCCCGCGCCGTGCGCCCGCTGCCGCCGCACCCCGAGGCAATCCGCGAGGCGGCCGAGCGGCTGCGCGCGGCCGAGCGCCCTCTGCTGATCGCCGGCGGCGGCGTCACCTGGGCCGGCGCCGGCGACGTGGTGGCGCGGCTCGCCGAGCAGTACGGCATCCCGATCATCACTGCGTACGGGCGCAACGACGCCGTGCCCGCCACGCATCCGCTCTACGTCGGGCCGCTCGGCCGCGCCGGCTCGCCGGAGGCCGCGGCCGCGTGCAGGCGGGCCGACGTGCTGCTGGTCGTGGGCTCGCGCCTGGGCCACTTCACCACGCACTTCGACCATCGCTACATCCAGCCCGGCACCGCGATCGTGCAGATCGACGTGGACAGCCGCGACCTCGGCCGCTACTACCCCGTGGCGGTCCCCATCCAGGCCGACGCGCGCGAGGCGTGCCTGGCGCTGCTGGAAGCGCTCGGCAAGCACGGGGTCGGCCCTGCGCCGGCCGCGTGGCGCAAGGAAGCCGAGGGGCTGCGCGAGCAGCGGCAGGCGCGGCTGGCCGCCGACGCGCGCCTGGCCACGCTGCCGATGAAACCCCAGCGCGTGTACGCCGAGCTGCGTCGCATGCTGCCGGCCGACACGATCGTGGCGCTCGACGCCGGCGCCGCGCCCGCCTACGGCTACGACCGGCTGCAGTTCACGCAGCCGCGCACGTTCCTCACGCCGCTCGACCTCGGCGGTCTCGGCTTCGCGTTCCCCGTGGCGCTCGGCGCGAAGCTCGGCCGTCCCCAGGCGCCCGTGCTCGCGATCCACGGCGACGGCGGCTTCCTCATGAACGCGCAGGAGCTGGAGACGGCCGTGCGCCATCGCATCAACGTGGTCACGCTCGTCATGAACAACAACTGCTGGGGCTCGGAGAAGGCGTACCAGAAGCACTTCTACGACGGGCGCTACATCGGCTGCGACATCGGCAACCCGCGCTACGACGCCTACGCCAGGCTGTTCGGCGCCGAGGGCTACTACGTCGAGCATCCCGACCAGGTGGGCGACGCCATGAAGGCGGCCTTCGCCTGCGGCAAGCCGGCGATCGTGGAGATCCCGATCGACCCGGACGAGTTCCCGACTCCTGTGCTGGGGGCCCCGAAACGGCCCCCAGACCCCCAACGCTCGGACGCGCCCCGGCAGAGCCGTGGCGCGCCTCGGGAAGCGTGACCGCACCCGTCATCCTGCACGACACGACCGTCGTCACCGGCGACGACGCCGGGACGATCCTCCACGATGCTGCCGTCGCCGTCGAGCGCGGCCGCATCGCCGCTCTGGGCCACACCGCCGACGTGCTCGCGCGCTATCCGGACGCCGAGTGCGTGGACGCGCGCGGCTGCGCGATCTTCCCGGGCTTCGCCAACACCCATACCCATCTGCCCCGCGTGCTGGCGCGCGGGATCTACGAGGACCTCTCGCCGCCGCACGCGCCGCCCTTCACCGGCGGGCTCGCGCCGCTGCCGCTGCCGAGGATCACACCGGAAGAAGAGCGCGTGCTCGCGCTGCTCGGCGCGCTGGAGGCGATCCGCAGCGGCACCACGCTGATCCTGGAAGAGGGCGCGGCGCTCGACGTCTACGCCGCCGCGCTGGCCGACACGGGCGTGCGCCTGGTCCTCTGCGAGCGCGCATGGGATCGCACGAAGGCGTCGATCGGCCAGCCGGGGCCCTTCGAGGAGGACGGCGCGCTCGGCGAGGCGGGCGTGGCTCGCATCCGCGCGCTCCACGCGCGGATGCACGGCGCCGCCGGCGGCCGCGTGCAGACGGGCCTGGCCGCGTGGGCACCCGACATGGCGTCGCCCGCCTTGCTCGGCCGGCTACGCAAGCTGCAGGACGAGCTCGGCGTGGTGGCGAGCGTGCACCTCAACCAGGTATGGGGCGAGGTCGCGGCCGTGCGCGAGCAGCGCGGCGTCCTCCCCACGGACTACCTCGCGCGCGCGGGCTTCCTGTCGGATCGGCTGGTGGCCGCGCACTGCCGCTGCATGACGGCCGAGGAAGAGCGCACGCTCGGCGCCGCGCGCGCCGCCGTCGCCGTCAACCCGGCCATCGCCGCCCGCCGCGGGCTGGCCGCGCGCGTGGACGACCTCGAGCGCGCGGGCTGTCGCATCACGCTCGGCACCGACAACATGGCCGAGGACATGGTGGAGGTGACGCGCACCGTGCTCTTCATGGAGCGCGTGCGCCGCCAGGACGGGCGGCAGCCGACGCCGGAAGCGGCGCTGACCTGGGCCACGCGCAACGGCTACCAGGCGCTCGGGATCGCCGACGGCGGCTGGCTGGCTCCCGGCAATCGCGCCGACTTGATCGTGGTGGACCTGAAGCGGCCGCATCTGACGCCGGCGCTGCGCGTGGTCTCAGACTTCGTGCACAACGGCCAGGCCGCCGACGTACGCTCGGTGATGGTGGACGGCCGCTGGGTGATGCGCGATCGCCGCGTGCTGACGCTGGACGAGGCGGCCATCGTCGAGGAGGCCGAGCGCATCGCCCGCGCGGCCTGGGGCCGTCTCTTCGCCGAGCGGCCCGACCTCGAACGGCCGCCCGGGCTCGACGTCAGCCCTCGCTGAGAAAGGACGCCCGATGAGCACCGTTCACGCCGAGACGCTGGGCGCCCGGGTCGCCGCCGGGTCGCCGTCGCTCGTCGCCGTCGCCCGCGGCGGCTTCTGGACGCTGATCGCCGCCCACGTGTGGGCCGGCTGGGGCACGCAGTGGGACATCCAGTGGCATCTGCGGATCGGCCGCGACTCCTTCTGGATCGCGCCCCACGTGATGACGTACAGCGGCGTCACGGCGATGGTCCTGGCCAGCTTCGGCATGCTCGCGTGGACGAGCTGGCGCGCGCGCCGCGGCGCGCGCGATGGCGGCACGGTGCGCGCGGCCGGCCTCACGGGCACGCGCGGCTGGCACTTCGCCGCGTGGTCCATCGCGCTCACCGTGCTGGCGGCGCCGATCGACGACCTCTGGCACCGGCTCTTCGGGCTCGACGTCACGCTGTGGAGCCCCCCGCACCTGCTCGGGCTCGCCGGCGGCGTGCTGAACGCGGCCGCGTGCTGGGTCATCGCGCGCGAGGTCTATCCGGCCGGCACGCGCGCGCGCCAGGTCGCGGTCGTGCTCAGCGGCGCGCTGGTCACGGCCGGGCTCAGCGTCTCGCTGCAGCCGTCCATCCGCATGGCCTACGTCTACGGCGGCGTGCGGTTCTTCACCTACGCGATGCTGGGCGCGCTGCTGCTGCCGCTGGGCCTGGTGGTGACGGCGCAGCTGGCGCGCGGGCGGGCCGCGCCCGTGCTGGCGCTGCTCGTCATGCTCGCGTTCGGCTTCGCCGGCAGCGCCGTCGCCCGCGCCGGCTTCGCGTGGCTGCAGCCTGCGTCGTTCATCGCCGAGGAGATCGCCAACGATCCCGCCTCGCCCATCGCGATCTCGCACGAGATCGCGATGAAGAACGGCGTGGCGCCGGGCGCCGCCAACCTCCGCGCGCTGTTCGTCGCGCTGTTGGCGACCGTCGCCCTCGTGATCGTCGACGCGCGGCGGCGGCCGGTAACCGCCTCGATCGCCTCCGGTCTCACGCTCTGTGCCGGGGTGGGCTTCGCCCTGGCACGTCAGCCGGCCTTTGCTCAGTCCCTGCCCTCGGCGACGGATACCGTGGTCGCACTCGCGGTCACGGTGCTCGCCGCCGCCGCCGGCGGCGCGCTCGCCGGCCGCGCGAGCGATCGGCTGGGCTCGGAGCCGGCGCGATGAGCGTGGCGGCCTACGCGCCGGCGGGGTTCGTCCAGGATCTGCGCGCGATCGCGGCGGCCTCGACGGATCCCGGCGAGATCGCCGCCCGCGGGCGCGCGACCTGGCGCTGAGCCGCACGTGGCTGGAGCCGCGGCACTACACGTGCGATCCCGCGCAGGCTTCGGCATCCACGTCCTGGACGAGGAGCCTGATCACAGCCTGTTCGTGATCGCCGCCGCCTGGCCGCCCGGTGACGGGGTGGCGCCGCACAACCACGGCACGTGGGCGGTGGTGGCGTGGATGGGCCCGAGCGCAACACGTTCTGGAAGCGGCTGGACGACGGCTCGCGCCCGGGGCACGCCAAGATCGTGAAGGTGGCGGAGAAGGACTTCGGCCCCGGCGACGTCCTCACGCTGCCGCCCGACGCCATTCCACACCTACGGCTACAACCTCAACATGTCGGGGCGGCTGCAGTTCGATTCCGAGCACTCTGAGGGGTCGCAACACCCCTCATAGGTCGTGGAACCTTCGCTGCAGATCGCTCTGAAGCGACCTGTCCAACCGCGCGCCCGGAACGCGGCGCCGCCCCCTCTCGCGCTCGGCATCACACCTGCACTGCATACCGTGGGGGGCTGGTCCACGGACCAACTCTATCCGCCTGGAGCAGCGATGAAGCGGAGCCCGATTCCCCCCGCCCTCGGCGTTCTGTCCGTCGTGATCGTGCTCGGCCTGTCCCTTCTCGGCTCCGTTGCCCCCGCCCTCGCCCAGGAGGAGGACGAAGAGGATCTCGGCGCGGCCCTCGACTACTTCCTGCTGAAGCGCGCACCGGACCGGGTGAGCCCGATCCCGGTCGAGAAGTACACCGACGCATTCGAGCACATGCGACAGATGCCGCAGCACGCCACGAGCACCGGACGGCAGCTGAATCCGATGGCGGCCGATCCCCAGGGCGCCGCGGCGGCGGCGATCCTCGAAGGCTGGACGCCGCTCGGCCCCGGGAATATCGGCGGCCGCACGCGCGCGCTGCTCATCGACCCGGTGGACCCGCAGACGATGTACGCCGCCGGCGTCGACGGCGGCGTGTGGAAGACTACGAACGGCGGCGCGTCGTGGCGCGCGGTATCCGACGCGCTGCCGAACATCGCGGTCGTGTCGCTCGCCATGGACCCCACCAACCGCACCGTGATCTACGCCGGCACCGGGGAAGCGTTCGCCGGGGGAATGGGCGTGCTGGGCGGCGGCATCTTCAAGACGACCGATGCCGGGATCACCTGGTCCGTGCTGCCGGGAACGACCACGTCGGACTTCCACACGGTGTCCCGGCTCGTCATCAGTCCCAACAACCCGGCGCGCCTGTACGCGGCCACGGGATCGGGGCTCTGGCGGTCGATCGACGCGGGCGGCAACTGGCAGCGCGTGCTCTTCGTGAGCGGCGGCTGCGGAGAAGTCGTGATCCGCACGGACATGCCGAGCGATTACATCTTCGCCGCCTGCGGCATCCAGCCCAACTCCACCGTATGGCGCGCCAAGGCGGCCGAGCTGCTGCCGGGGAGCGGGTGGGAGTCCGTGCTCAACGAGCCCGAGATGGCCCGTACCACGCTGGCCATCGCGCCGTCCGATCAACGCGTCGTCTACGCACTCTCCGCCGAGGCCGCTGGGGTCTATGGCAACGCCGTCCACGCCGTCTTCCGGTCGAGCGCCAGCGGCGACGCGGGGAGCTGGGTCGCCCAGGTGCGCCAGACGCCCGAGTCGGATCCGATGGGTCGCGTGATCCTGACCGACCTGTCCGCGCTGATCTTTCCGGGGTGCACGATGCGCGATCCAAGCTCCTGGCGCAGTCAGGGGTTCTATGA
>QHRW01000066.1 GCA_003220265.1 Candidatus Rokuibacteriota bacterium
CCACGCGGATACGGTGGAGCATGAACCACGCGCTCTTCTGAGTGACACCGAGCGCCCGACCAATCTCGTACGAGCTGATGCCGTTCTTCGCGTTGGCGATCAGCCAGATCGCCGCGAACCACTTGTCCAGGCCGAGCGGCGAGTCCTCGAAGATGGTCCCGACCTTGGCCGAGAACTGGCGGCGCGGGTGCTTGGTCTTGCACTCCCACAGGCGGCGCGTCTGAATGAAACGCGGGCTGGGGGCGCCGCACGTGGGGCATGTGACCCCATTCGGCCAGCGGGCCTCGACCATGGTGGTCAGGCACACGTCAGGGTCCGAGTAGTGGCGGATCGCCTCGGCCAGCGTCTTCGGGGAGCGGACCGTGATCTTGTCCATGCGCAGGAGTCTACTGCCTAATGACTACTGTGTCAAGTATATCGTTGCCTCCGAGATTGACATAATACCTCTTATGAGAAGTGGCGCGGCGCGGCCGGGGCGCGAAGCCAGCGATTTACCCGGGGCGCCGTGGGATCAGCGCGTGGCGGTGCCGAGCGAGGCCAGGCGCGTGCGGATGTCGTCCGCGCGCCGGGCGTTGGGGACGTCCTTCAACACCTTCTGGTAGGCCGCGACCGCTTCGGCCTTCTTGCCGGCCAGCTCGAGCGTCCGCGCGTAGTCGATCAGCGCGTCCTCGTAGGCGAAGCTCTTCGGGTCGAGCTCCTTGACCAGGGCGCCGTAGGCGTCGGCGGCCTTGGCGAAGTCGCGCTCGGCCTCCCAGCCGCGCGCGATGCCGGCGCGCGCGAGCGTGCGGATCATCCCCGGGGCGCCGGGCTGCAGCGCCAGCTCGTAGGCGCCGCGGGCGCCGGCGTAGTTCCGCGCGGCGAAGCGCAGGTTGCCGAGCTCGTAGGCGGCCTGCGGCATGCTCCGCGCCGAGGGATACCGCGCCAGGAGCTGCTCGAGCTCGACCGCGGCGGCGGCCTTGGCCTCGGCCGGCGTGTCCGGCGCGTCGGCGGCCTGGGCGCGGGCCATCACCTCGGCGTAGGCGACGCTGGTGCGCCGGTGCGAGGCGTCGTACCAGGCCCAGCCGCCGAGCGCGGCCAGCGCCACGACGATCACGACGGCGACGGCGATGACGAGTGTGCGCGTGGAGGGCAACGTCGGCGGCCAGCTCAGCACGATTCCTCCTGGCTCGAAAGACTCAGCGCCGCGAGCGAATCATCGCAGGCGCAGGCCACGACGGTACTGTCGTCCACAGCGGCGGCAGCGGAGCCAGCCCACGTACACGCGTCGCGCCAGCGCCCCGCAGTGCGGACAGAACTGGTAATACTGCCGCCATCCCCAGAGAGCAAGCGCGAGGACCACGGCCGCGCCGAGGACGATCGGCGAGACCGGAAGGCTGTCTACCACGGCCCCATGCTAGCCCCGAACGGCGTTCCACGGAAGTTCCCAGAATTGTTACAACGCTTCCACCCTCTCCAGCTCGATCAACGGACGGACCGCTTGCGATCTTGCACACTTCCGTTGCCGTCATGACAGGCACCGCGATTGCACTTTTCCCGCGCCGCACTTCCATAAGGAGGCAACGGGATGCAGCAGACGAGGGCAAGGGATTTCACGGTCGCGGTCCGCTTGATGTCCGAGCCGTGCCTGTGGCGATGGGAGATTCGCGACCCCGCCCAGGGCGAGGTCGTCGCCAACAGCTGGACGAGCGAGTGGATGGCCTACGAGTCCCCCGACGAAGCCTTCCGCGCCGGCCAGGCGCGGCTGACGAGCATCAGCCGCCGCTGAGACACCAACGCCCGGCGGGACTCGCCCGCCGGGCGTCGTGCGATCGCTCCCGTACCCCTAGGACTTCACACCGAGCGAGTTCAGCGCGTCCTTCGCCATCTGCTCGGACTCGGCATGCTTGCCGGCGCCGTGCAGCGCGTTGGCCTCGGCGGCCTTCTGCTTGGCGTTGGCGGCCGTGGGATCGAAGCGATTGGCGGTCGCGTCGTTGATCTGCTTGACGAGCTTCGGGCACTGGAACGCGAACGCCGGGCTGCTGAAGGCCAGCACGGTGAGGGCGACGGCGGCGGTCAGGGCGAGACGATACATAGAGTCAACCTCCCTGTCGTGGGTTGGGGCTGGGGCGGCGGCAGTATACCCCGGTCGTCACTTGTCAAGCCACGCGGTTGCCCGCTACCCGAGCGCCACGAACACGGCCCCCTGCTCGACCGTGACCGGGTAGCAGCTCACGCGCACGGCCGGATTGTTGGCGTTCGCGCCGGTCGTCACGTCCCAGCGCCAGCCGTGCCACGGGCAGACGACGATCGCGCCCTCGATGTCCCCCTCGCCCAGCGGCCCGCCGCGGTGCGGGCAGAGGTTGTCGATCGCGTAGAAGCGGCCGCCCACGTTGAACACGGCGAGGCTCCGCCCCGCGACGTCGACGACTTTCCCCTGCCCGTCGCCCAGGTCGGCGACCTGCGCGACTTGCGTCTTGGCTGCGCTCATGTGTCCTCCCTCATCGCTCTCGGTACGGGGTGCGCGTCTCAGATATCGGCCCGAGCCGCCGCTTGTCAAGCCACGGCCGGCGGCACGCGTTGTGCCTCTGCTCTTCCGAGACGCAGCATCGGGAGGAAGCGATGCCCCAGGGTTCGACGACCTTGCACGAGTCCGAGGAGCGCCTGAGCGCCGCCACGCGCGACCTGCACCGCGCCATCGTGAGCCTCATGGAAGAGCTCGAGGCGGTGGACTGGTACCAGCAGCGCCTGGAGGCCAGCGACGACGCCGAGCTGCGCGAGATCCTGCGCCACAACCGCGACGAGGAAAAAGAGCACGCGGCGATGGTGCTCGAGTGGATCCGCCGTCGCGATCAGGTCTGGGACGCCAAGCTGCGGGAGTTCCTGTTCACCGAGGGGCCGATCGTCGGGCGCGAGCAGGCGGTGGAGCGCGCCGAGCACGGCGCCGTGCCGGGCAACGGGCGCGCCGTCACCGGCAGCGTGGGCTCGCTGCGAGGAGGTCGCTGATGATGGATTACCTGCGCCGCCACACCGCGCCGCTGTCCGATCGGGTCTGGAAGACCCTCGACGAGGCCATCGTGCAGGCGGCCCGTCACGTGCTGGCCGGCCGCCGCATCGCCACCTTCGACGGCCCGCGCGGCTGGGATCACGTGGCCACGCGCCTGGGCACCATGACGCCGTGCCGCAGCGCCGAGGGACAGGCCGTGGTCTGCGTGCCCGACGTCGTGCTGATGCTGGAAGTGCGCGTGGACTTCAGCGTGCCGTGGGCGTCGGTCGAGAACTTCGAGCGCGGCGCGCCGGTGCTCGACACCGGCCCCGCCGAGACGGCGGCGCGCGAGCTCGCGCTGGCCGAGGACCGTGTGGCCTTCTACGGCGATCCCGCCGGCAGCGGGTTTCTCACCGCGCCCAAGTCGCCGCGCGTGAGCACGCACGACTGGACGCGCCCCGGCCAGGTGCTGGCCGATCTCGTCAAGGCCGTCGAGACGCTGGACGCGGCCGGCATCCCCGGCCCCTATGAGGCGGTGCTGCCGACCGCGCGCTACTACTCGTATCTGCAGGCCGTGGACGACAGCGGCTATCCGACGGCACGCCAGCTCCGGGACGTGCTCGCGGCCGTCCATCGCTCGCCGGTCATTCGCGAGGCGGGCGCCGTCTTTTCCACGCGCGGGGGCGACTTCGTGATCAGCGTGGGCGGCGATCTCGCCACCGGCTACCGGCTGCACGATCGCGACGCCATCCACCTCTTCTGCGTGGAGACGCTCGCCTCGCAGACGGTCACGCCGGAGGCGGTCTGCGTGCTCGACAGCTGAGCAAACTCTTGCAGGGTCGGGACGACATGATAGGCTGGGTGCTGTCGGATGCAGCACCGGTGGTTGCCTCGTCTCACCCGTCGCCGCGCCCGGCTCGCTGTCTTGCTCGTCCTGAGCCTCACAGTGACGCCGGTGGCCCTGGCCCCTGCCGAGCCCCACGACGCGCCCTGGCACCTGCCCAAGGGCTTCCGTAATCTCGACTCGTCCTACAACTACACGCTGGGCGGCCGCGCCTGGAGCCTGCTGCGCGGGAGCCTGACCAGCTCGCCGCCGCGCGGCACGCCGCCGGCCCGCGTGGCCAACGACGGCGCCGAGCTCCGGGCCAACGGCACCCATCCGACGGTCACCTGGATCGGCCACGCCACGCTGCTCGTGCAGCTCGCGGGCGTGAACATCCTCACCGACCCGAATTGGGCGGACCATGCGGGACCACCGATCCTCGGCGTGAAGCGGCTGGTGCCGCCCGGGATCCGCTTCCAGGACCTGCCGCGCATCCAGGCCGTGGTGATCTCGCACGACCACTACGACCACCTGGACCTGCCGACGGTGCAGCGCCTGGCCCGCGAGCATCAGCCGACGTTCTTCGTGCCGCTGGGTGTGGGCGCGTGGCTGGCCGAGCGCGGGATCAAGAACGTGGTCGAGCTCGACTGGTGGCAGAGCCGGACGCTGCGCGGGCTGACCTTCACGGCCACGCCGGCCCAGCATGGCTCGGGGCGCGGGCTGTTCGACCAGAACGAGCGGCTCTGGTCCTCGTGGGTGATTTCCGGCGGCGGCAAGCGCCTGTTCTTCGGCGGCGACACGGGCTACACGAGCGCCCTGGCCGAGATCGGCCGGCGGCTCGGGCCCTTCGACGTCGCGGCGCTGCCGATCGGCGGCTACAGCGCTTTCAGCGCGCGCCACCCGAACCACATCAACCCCGAAGAGGCAATGCAGCTCTTCGACGATCTGCACGGCCGCGTGCTCGTGCCCATGCACTGGGGCACCTTCGCGCTCAATCGCGAGCCTTTCCGCGAGCCCCCCGAGCGCCTCCTCGCCGAGGCTCTGCGCCGCGGCGAAGAGGAGTCGGTGGCCATCCTGAGCCAGGGTCAGAGTATTTCTTGGTGAAAAGGGGGAGCGGCGCCGCTCCGCCCTTAGATCCCCCCCCAGCGTTCCGCGAGCGCTGGCGCGCTCGGCGGGCGTGAGGTTAATCGCTGGCGAGTTTGCCGTTCCAGCCCCAGTTCGACTTTTCGACGTCCTGGAAGACGATGTGGACCTGCTCGGGCGTGGTCTTGCCAATCTTGACCACCGCTTCGGTGATCGCGCGCGTCAGCTCGCGCTTCTGATCGTTCGTGCGTCCCGCGTACCACTGGATCGTGATGTTCGGCATGTCGCCCTCCTCGGCCGTTCAGGATAGCACCGCCACGGTCCTTGACCGCGCCGCCGCGCGCACCTACTCTGGTCCGGCGATGATGAGACTCTACGACGCCGGTGACAACCGGCTGTGCGGCACGCTGAGCGACCGGCAGTTCGACGCGCTCGTCGAGGCGCTGGAGGAAGAAGAGCTCGAGGACGGTGACTGCGCGATCGACCGCGACACCATCGAGACGCTCGAAGAGCAGGGCCTGGACGCCGACATCCTGGACGTCCTGCGCGCCGCCCTCGGCGACCGCGTCGAGGCCCTGATCCGCTGCGAGCGCAGCTGACTCAGGGCCCGCCGGCGATCCAGTCCCAGCGCCGCCCGGCGCGCTCCACCATCCGCTCGACGTCCTCGGCCAGCGCGTGGCGTGCGGCCACCAGCGCCTCGGCGGCTGCCCGCACGGCGGCCAGGTAGGCCTGGCGCGAGGCATAGCGCTCGGCAATCGACAGCCGCGAATCGCCGCGCGCCTCGCGCGCCTCGCGGCTGGGGGCAAGCGGGAACGTCGAGCCCATCATCTGCATGAGGTCGCCGGGCGCCCCCTGCTCGGGATGGCGCGGGTTCCAGCCGGTGAACGTGGCCAGCGGCGCGGCCACCTCGACCGGCCGCACGCCGGCCACCTCGTTGCCGTCGGTGTCCACGGCCGAGACGTAGCTCGGAAACTGGGCGCCGATCTTGGGCGGCAGCTCGCCGGCGATGCCGCGCGCGGCCTCGGGGCCGAAGTCGAGCCGCGCAGGGCGCGCGAAGCGGTCGGGAAAGCGCACGCCGGGGATCGCGGCGAACCGCGCCCGCGTCGACTCCGCGGTGACGGCCGTGCCGTCGGCCAGGCGCGGCACCGCGCTCGGCGGCGGCTCGACCCCGTCGCTCACCCAGCGATCGAGGTTCACGAGCATCGCGCGCATCAGCGGCGTGTAATCGACCACGTTGAAGGCATGCACGCCGCGGCCGCCGGTGTTCACGTCGGCCTCGGGCGGCGGCAGCGTGCCCGGCGTGTGCTGGGTGCCCGCGAAGAAATAGACGCGCCCGCCGGCGGCCGGCTCCACGTCCTGCGTGCCCTCGACGTTGGTGTGCACGAGCGAGCCGTCGCCGCGCCAGTACTCCGCCGAGGTGTTGATCGTGACGATCTTCGGCACGCGGCCGCGCGCGGCCACGCGGGCCAGCAACCCGTCGCGCTCGCCGGTGACGGGATCGCGCGCGACCTCGTCGGTGAACGGAAACAGGCTGCCGAGCGACTCGACCGCGTTGAGCGAGGGCTGGCCGAAGCGCAGGTTGAACTCGCCGCGGCGCGCGCCGGCCACGTGCGGGACGACGGCGTCGAAGGCAAGCCGCCCGTCCTCGGTCTCATCCAGGCCGAGATAGAGGAGATGGCGCAGGAAGCGTCCGCTCTGCGACACGCCGAAGACGTAGGCCCGCTCGAGCGCGCCCGCACACGGATTGCCCTGGCCCGCGTCGCCCCACCGCAGGAAGGCCGCCGTGTCGCGCACCGCGAGGAAGCCCAGCCCCACCACCGGCGGATCGACGGCGCGGTAGACGAGATCGTAGATCCGTCCCACGCGAAAGCCGCCTTCGAGACGGATGTGGGACGCATCGGGGAAGCGCCAGGCCGCGCGCGGCACCGCGGTGGGCGCGGCGCCGTTGTGCTCGCGCACCGTGAGGCGCGCGGCGGGATCGTCGAGCTCGGCCACCGGGTTCGGGATGTGATAGCGATCGGCCAGCGGCAGGGTGTCGGCGGGCAGGTTCGGCCGGAACTCGCAGCGCACGAGGCCGCTCACGCCCTGGGCGCGCGGCACGTCGAGCGCCATCATCCCGTCCTGGCGCGGCACGTCGTGCTGCCAGCCGATCCACGCCACCGTCCAGCCGTGGCGCATCAGGAAGCCGTTGCCGAAGTCCTCCGCGGTCGTGGGATCGGGCACGCGCACGGCGCTGTTGAACATGGACAGCGCCAGCTTGCGGCCGCGGTTGGCCACGTCGAGGAGCAGCCGGTGATTGCCGCGCGCCGGATCGACCGGCTTCAGCAGGTAGAAGTCGCCCTGGAACGCCACGCGCCCCTCGGCGCTGCGCGGCGCGCGGCCGAGGTCGGTGATCTGCGTGTGCAGCCGGTGCGTGGGATCGACGGCGAAGCGCAGCGTGCCGGAAATCTTCTCGTACGCGCCGGCCGCGCCGAAGGGCTGCCCGTCGAGCACGAGTGCGCGCTGGTGGACGTCGAGGGCGATGGCGGGCATGAGCGAACCCCTTCGATCAGGATGAGCGGACTCTACCCCGCCCCGCCGCGGCTGACAACGTCAGTCGAGCAGGCGCCCAGCACCCAGCCGAGCGCGCCGGGCTGTCGCAGGTCAGCCGCCGTCGCGCGACGTCGCCCGCTCGCGGAGCGTCTTGCGATCGATCTTGCCGGCCGGGGTCTTCGGCAGCTCGTCCACGAGCTCGATCGCGCGCGGGAACTCGTGCTTGCTGAGGCGCGCCTTCACGAACTCCTGGAGCTCGCCCGCGAAGGCCGGGCTCTTGCCAGGGGCCACGACGCAGGCCTTGGGAATCTGGCCGCGCAGCTCGTCCGGAACGCCGATCACCGCCGCTTCCCGGACGTCCGGATGCGCGAGCAGCGCCTGCTCGATCTCCAGCGCGCTCATCGTCCATCCGGCGGAAATGATCACGTCGTCGGATCGGCCCGCGTGGAAGAAGTACCCGTCGGCGTCGACGGAGCCGCGGTCCTTCACGCGGAACCACTCGCCCCGACGCCGCACGGCAATCTCGCCGAGGCGGCCGGGCGGCAACGGCCCCTCGTCACCGACCACGGCCACCTCCCAGCCCGGCGCCGGCTTGCCGAGGGCGCCGCGCCGGACCTCGTAGCCCTCGAACCCGGGATAGTTGACGATGATCACGCCGACCTCGGTGCTGCCGTACATGCTGCACGGCTTCAGCCCGAACGTGCCCTCGACGAACTCCCACGTCTTGCCATCCATGGGCTCGCCGGTGAACGAGAGCTTCTCGGGCGTGAACCCTCGCGCGTCCACGGCGCCGGACTCGCGGATCATCCGGTAGACGGTCGGGGCCGCGGCCAGGTTCGTGATGCCGAAGGCGTGCAGCGCCTCGACGAGGCGCTCGGGGCGGAATTTCCCGGAATAGCTGCCCACCGCGATCCCCAGGGCGAGCGGCGCGACCGTGCCGTGCCAGAGCCCGTGCCCCCAGGCGGGGGACGAGGGACAGAAGTACCGATCGCCCGCGCGCAGACCGACGCCGTAGAGGGCGGCGACCATCAGCGTGACCACCGAGCGATGCGTGTGGCGAACGGCCTCGGGCAACGCGCGGGTGGTGCCCGACGTGTACTGGAAGAGCGCGAGATCGTCCGGCGCCGTCGCCGGGACGTAGCGCGCGGACGCCGCCCGCAGGCGGTCCGTGAGCGCGTCGACGGCGATGACGGTGACCTCGGGAAACTGCGCGCGCCAGCGCTCGGCGTCGTGCTCCACCACCAGCATCCGGGGGCGGCAATCATCGACGCGCAGGGCGAGGCCTTCAGGCCCGAACAGCGTGAAGAGCGGGACGGCGACGGCGCCGCGCTTGACGGTCCCGAAGACGGCGCCGTAGAACGCCAGCGACGGCTCCAGCATGATGGCCACGCGGTCGCCGCGCGCGACGCCGGCCTCCTCGAGGAGGTTCGCAAACCGCGACGACCACTCGGCCAGCGCGCCGAAGTCGTGCTCTTCGCGGCGGCCGTCCGCAAACTGGATGCGCAGCGCGGTCCCCTTCCCCACGTGACGATCGACGCATTCGTGGGCGAGGTTCAGCGACGTGCGGTCGCCGTCGAAGAGCTCCCACAGCGCGTCCCAGCGGAAGGACTCCCGCGCCTCGGGGTACCGGCGAACGTCGAGGATCGAGCTCATCGCGTGGGCAGGGCCACCTCCGCCGTGCCCGCCGCGATGATCTCGCCGCGCTGGTTGGTCCCGTCCAGCTCGAGCGTGACGACGCCGCCCGCCGTCTTGCCGGTGACGCGGCCGCGGCACCACGTGGTGTCGCCGATGAGGTTGTGGCGCAGCACCTTGGCGTTCAGACGGCGCAGGAAGCCGCCGTCGCCCATCCAGTTCGTGACGAGATGGCCGAGCCACGCCACGCGCTCCGGACCGTAGTCGTAGGCCCCGGGCACGCCGACCGCCCGGGCCATCGCCTCGTCCCAGTGGACGCGCTCCGGCGGCTCGGGCACGCCGAAGTCGTTCGGGATGCCGAGGGCGGGATGGCGATCGAACATCTCGAACGCGAGGCCGTGCGCGCGGACGTAGAGGCTGCCCCAGCCCTGGACGAACGCCACGACGGAGGTCACCGTGAGCGGGCCCTTCACCACCTCGGGCATCGCCTCGCCCACCGTCACGTCGTCCCAGTAGCGTGGCGTCGCGCCGCGGATCTCTTCCGTGTCGTAGGCCCGCTTGATGGCGACGATCTCCGCCGTGGAGTACCGGTGGGGGCCGTCGGACTTGTACTTGCCGCGCTCGCGCGCCGTCTCGCGCTCGGTGCGGAAGCACCAGGAGTCGGCCTCGCACACCACCTCGCCGCGCTGATTGCGGAACGTCGTGCGGTAGATCTGCTGGATGGCGCGCCGGGCGAACTTCGACGGCTTCTCGACGAGCGCCTGCAGGACGCTGTCGCCGACGATCCGATCGTCCACCCGGATCGGCCGCTGCCAGCGGAAGTCGGTGCCCGCGTACATCGCGTGGATGCCGGGCAGGCCACCGACGTAGCCGGAGACGACGCGGTCGAGGGCGAAGAGGATCGTCGGGGGCGCCACGCCGGCCGCCGTCCAGTACGGGTTGCGATCCCCGATGCCGTGCGCCCAGTGCCGGATGGCGTCGCGCGTGGCCACCTCGATGTAGGGCTCCGGTCGCCGCACGGGCTTGCCGACGCGCGCCTGGAGGTCGGCCAGCGCCGCGGGCGTGATCGTGGGGAAGCGCGTGGAGGCCAGCGTGTTCATGCGGTCATCCTCTCTCGGCCCACCGGCGTCAGCCGGCGATGTCGACGACCAGGTAGGCGTCTCCCCGGGCGCCGCCGGGCCGCGCGCGCCCCTTGCCGCGCAGGCGCAGCCGCGTGCCGGCGCGGACGCCCGCCGGGATCGTCACCAGCACCTCGTCGTCACCGTCGGGCCGGCGCAGTGTCACGCGCCGACGGCCGCCCCGTCCCGCTTCCACGGCGGTGAGCCGCAGCGGGAACACGACGTCGGAACGCTCCTCGCGGCGGGCGGCCGGCCGGCCGAGCAGCCGGCGACCGGCCAGCCGCAGTCCCGCCCCGGCAATACGTCCCAGCACGCGCCACGGCGAGATCGTGAATACGCCGCCCGTGACGACGACGCGGCCGCCGAAGAGCGTACGCTCGAAGTCGCGGCGGTCCACGCGCAGCCCGAGGCGCTCGAGCTCGCGCGTCAGCTCCTCGAAGACCGCGCTGGCGCGCGGATCGTTGAAGAGGTCGCGGAAGACGTCCTCGCGTGACTGGCTGAAGCCACCGGCGCTGCCGGCGTGACGCGCCGACTCCCACGCCTGGCGCTTCGCGGGGTCCATCAGCACGGCGTAGGCCTCGCTGATCTCCTTGAAGCGCTCCTCGGCGCGCGCGTCGCCGCGGTTGCGATCGGGATGCCACTGCAGCGCCAGCCGGCGGTAGGTGCGGCGGATCTCCTCCTCGGTGGCGCTGGGCGCCAGCCCGAGGACCGCGTAATAGTCGACGTCGCCACGCGCGCGGGCCATGGGCAAAGGATACACGGCCGTCCGGTGGCAACACCTTTGCTCACGCAGACGGGCATGAGCGAGCCGCGGCTGCCACCTGCGAAGGACCTGCGCGGGGCCTTCCTTGCCTGCCTGCGCGCGCACGAGGCGTGCGAGGAGGCGGTCACGCACGCGCTGCGCGCCGGCGAGCCGGGCGACGAGTGCATCGGCGCGCTCCTCGACTGCGCGGACGTCTGCCGCACGACCTCGCGCTACATCCGTCACGGCTCGCCGCTGGTGCGCGGGACGGCCAGCGTGTGCGCCGAGCTCTGCGAGCGCGCGGTCGAGTCGTGCACGGCGCTCGGCAAGGATGGCGTGCTGACCGCGTGCGTCGAGGCCTGCCGGCGCGCCGCCGCCTGGTGCCGCCGCCTCGCCGAGATGCCGCTCGAACGCACGGCGTGAGTGATTACATGGGGGGCCTCGAAGGGCCCCCCAAACCCCCCATTCGCTCGGGCCGCCCCGGCGGAGCCGTGGCGACCCTCGTTAACCCGCCCTCGTTCGTCCGGCCTCAACCCATGAACCGGCGGTAGAGGAGGCCGGCTAAAGCGCCGGCGATCACGAGCCAGGCGGAGTTGATGCGTGTGCGCAGCAGGAGCACGCCGGCGGCGAGGGCGAGCCCTGCGGTGAAGAGGTCGACGATGGCGGCGCGGCCGAGTTGCCACGCGACGGCGGCCATCAGACCCAGCGCGGCGACGTTGACGCCGTCGAGGAAGGCGCTCGTCCAGCGCGAGCCGCGGATGCGCGGAATGAGCGGGTGGCTCAGCGCGACGAAGACGAACGACGGCAGGAAGATCGCCAGCGTGGCCAGCAGCGCGCCCGTCCAGCCGGCCACCAGATAGCCGACGAAGGTCGCCGTCGTGAACACCGGCCCCGGCGTGAACTGGCCGACGGCGACGGCGTCGATGAGCTGGCGGTCCGTGAGCCAGCCGAGCCGCTCGACGAAGTCGTTGCGCAAGAACGCGAGCAGGACGTAGCCGCTGCCGTACAGCACCGCGCCGATCTTGAGGAACGTGAGGAAGAGCGTGCCGAGCGAGGCGGTCGCCACACCCGCCCCGACCTGGCCGAGCGCGACGCCGGGCACGCCGAGCGCGGCCACGAGGGCCGTCACGCTCCGCGCGCGCCACGTGGCCCGCAGCGCCATCACGAGGACACCGCCGCCCAGCAAGAGCACGAGCTCGTTGCCCCCGGCCAGCGCGAGGCCGAGCACGACGACGCCCACGGCGGCCGGCAGCGGGCCCTTCACGGCCGTGCGGCCGAGCGCCCACATCGCCTGGAGCACGATCGCGATGACGACAGGCGTGATGCCGTAGAGCGCCGCGGTGGCGGCCGGCAGCGTGCCGTAGCGGACGTAGAGCCAGGCCAGCGCCAGCACGATCAGCATCGCGGGGACGATGAAGCAGGCGCCGCCCAGCAGCAGCCCCGGCCAGCCCGCCCGCACGTAGCCGAGGTGGATCGCCATCTCGGTCGAGTTCGGGCCCGGGATGAGGTTGGTCATCCCCAGCAGGTCGAGGAAGCGCTCGTCGCTGACCCAGCGCCGGCGGCGCACGACCTCCTCGCGCATGAGCGCGATGTGCGCGGCCGGCCCGCCGAACGCGATCAGTCCCAGCTTCAGGAACAGCCGCGCGACTTCCCCGACGGCGCCGGGCGGCCGCGACACCGGGTCAGCGCGCGAGCGCGCGGGTGATCGCGTCCACGTCGTACACGCAGCCGCCCCAGGTGCCGCCGCCGGCCTGCTGCAGCGCGGCCCAGAGCCGCGTGTCGTCGGCCAGCTCGGCGTCCGCGGCGAGATCGGGCCGCGGCGGCCGCCGCGCCAGCACGCGCGCCCCTTCCTCCGCATCGAAGCGCGCGCTCCCCTCGCCCACCAGGTTCACGCTGCCCTCGAGCCGGTTGCGATCGACGATGATCTCGATGACGTCGCCGTCGCGCACGCGGCCGATGGGCCCGCCGGCCAGGGCCTCCGGCCCCACGTGCCCGATGCAGGCGCCCGTCGAGACGCCCGAGAAACGCGCGTCGGTGACGACCGCCACCTGCTTGCCCCACGTGAGGTGCCGGAGCGCGGCGGTGATCTGGTAGATCTCCTCCATGCCGGCGCCGAGCGGCCCGCGGCAGATGAGCACCATGACGTCGCCCGCCTTCAGGCGCTCGGGGCCCTGGCTCTTGATGGCGGCGATCGCGTCCTTCTCGCGCGTGAACACGCGTGCCGGCCCCACCTTGCGATAGACGCCGTCGGCGTCCACCACGCTGGGGTCGATCGCCGTGCTCTTGATCACGGAGCCCTCGGGGGCGAGATTCCCGCGCGGGAACGTCACGGTGCTCGTGAGGCCGCGCCGCCGCGCCTCGGCCGGCGTCATGATGACGTCGTCGGGATCGATGCGATCGCGCGTGCGCAGCTGCTCGCGCAGCGTGCGCCGCCGCTCGGAGCCCTCCCACCAGTCGAGCAGCGCGCCGAGCCGCTCGCCCGCCACCGTGAGGCAGTCGAGGTCGAGCAAGTTGGCGCGCCGCAGGTGCAGCATGACCTCCGGCACGCCGCCGGCCATGAACACGCGGACGGTCGGATGGCCGACGGGCCCATTCGGCAGCACGTCGACGATGCGGGGCACGCGGCGATTGATCTCCATCCACTCCTCGACGACAGGCCGCCGCAGTCCGGCCGCATGCGCGATGGCGGGGACGTGCAGCAGGAGGTTCGTCGAGCCGCCGAACGCGGCGTGCACGACCATGGCGTTGCGCACCGCGGCCTCCGTGAGGACGTCGCGCGTGGTGAGGCCGCGGGCCTGCAGGCCCAGCAGCGCACGCGCCGAGCGGCGGGCCATGTCGCGCCAGATGGGCTGGCCCGAGGGGGCCAGCGCGCTATGCGGCAGCGCGAGGCCGAGCGCCTCGCCGACCACCTGCGAGGTGGCCGCGGTGCCGAGGAACTGGCAGCCGCCGCCCGGCGAGCCGCACGCGCGGCACCCGAGCTCGGCGGCCGACTCGAGCGAGAGCTCGCCGTTGGCGAAGCGCGCGCCGATCGACTGCACCTTGCCCGCGTCCTCGCCCTCGATCGGCGGCAGCGTGACGCCGCCGGGCACCAGCACGCACGGCAGGTCGCGCGTGCCCGCGAGCGCCATCATCATGGCGGGCAGGCCCTTGTCGCAGGTGGCCACGCCGAGCACGCCGCGCCGCGTGGGCAGCGAGCGGATCAGACGGCGGAAGACGATCGCTGCGTCGTTGCGATAAGCGAGGCTGTCCATCATCCCGGGCGTGCCCTGCGTGCGCCCGTCGCAGGGGTCGGAGCAGAACGCGGCGAACGGCAGCCCGCCGCGCCCGGCCAGCTCCTGGGCGGCCTCCTGCATCAGCAGGCCGACTTCCCAGTGGCCGGTGTGATAGCCGAGGGCGATCGGCCGGCCGTCGGGCGCGCGGATGCCGCCCTGCGTGCTGAGGATCAGGAACTGCGGCCGGCCCAGCTCGCGCGGGTCCCAGCCCATGCCGGCGTTCTGCGTCAGGCCGAAGATGTCGCCGCTCGGGCTGTCGCGCAGCTGCTCGGCGGTGATCGGCAGGGCGCCCTGCGGGCCGGCGCCCGCGGTCACGACGTCGAACGCGGCCGGATCGGTGGTGAGCAGGTCGTCGAGCGTGGGGGAGGTCTTCATCGGCGCAGGCTATGCGCAGAGCCGGCGGCCGTCAAGCGAGGTGGGAGGACCGGCTCGCTCGGCCCCCTGACGTCGCTCGGCTTCAGGGGCCGATTCGGAGAAGGAAGCGACAGAAACTCCTCCACACGAGCCGGTGCTCTACGTAGCAGAGGCAAGTTCCGCGCCGCCGACCTCAGCCGAGCTCGTCAAGCGTGAGGCCGAGGCTGGGGGCGAACGTCTCGAGGAAGTAGCGCACCTCGGGCTGGGGCAGCGCCTCGACGGTCGTCCGCAGCGCCTGCTCGGCGCGCGAGAACTCGCGGTTGCCGGCGGCGACCTCCTCGACGCACTTGAGGTAGGCGCACAGCTTGTCGGCGGCCTTCACCAGCTCCCACGCTTCCTTGTCGTGGTCGGCGGCGACGAACAGCGGCTGGTACTCCTCGCGCAGGGCCTCCGGCACCATGCCGAGCAGCCGCTGGTTGGCGGCCGTCTCGATCTCGCGATAGGCGCCGCGGATCTCCGGGTTGAAGTACTTCACCGGCGCCGGCATGTCCCCCGTGAGCACCTCGCCGGCGTCGTGGTAGAGCGCCAGCACGGCGGCGCGCGCCGGATCGACGCGCCCGTTGAACAGGCGGTTGCGGATCGTGGCCAGCGTGTGGGCGATGACGGCGACGCGGTGGCTGTGCTCCTGGATGCTCTCGGGGTACGTGGTGTGCATGAGGCCCCAGCGCTTGATGAACTTCATGCGCGCCAGGTACGCGAAGAGGTGGCTCACGCCCGCGATGATATCTCAGGAGCCCGGCGCCAGGCGGGCGGCCAGCGCGCGCAGCGCGGCCGGCTCGACGTCGGAGATCAGCGCGTAGCCGAGATCGTCGCGCCGCCACAGCAGCGTGTTGAAGCCGCGCGTGGCCTCGGCGTAGGCCTCGACGCCGCCTACGCGGGTCCAGCCGCGCCGCGGCCAGTCGAGGCCGTCGGCGCGGAAGACCAGCAGCGAGATCGTGTGCAGGCGGTGGCCGTAGACGAGGACGGCGGCCTTGCGGTCGACGAAGTAGCCGACGGCCCCGCCCTGCAGCGGGAACTCCGCGTCACCCTCGAACGGCACCACCGGCGCGAAGTCCAGCCGCCCCGTGAACCACGGGCGCACCTGGTGGATGCCGCCGCTCTTCACCTCGAGCGGCTGCGCGCTGATGAGCACGCGCACGTGATCGTTGACGGCCTCGGCGACGAGCCGCTCGGCGCGCTCGCGATCGGGCCGCATGCCCAGCCGGTCCCACGCGATCGGGGCCAGGACGGCGGCGAGCGCCGCCAGCGCGACGGCGGGCACCAGCACGCGCAGGCGCCGGCGCCACGTCCACCGCGACGGCGTGGGCTCGGGCCACGCCGCGCGCAGGCGGCGCTTGAGCTCGGGCGAGGCCGGGTAGTGCGGCAGCCGCCCGAGGGCGCCCGTGAGCGCCGCCTCCACCTCGGCGCGCCAGTCGCGGCTCATCGCGAGTAGTCCTTGAGCTGCTCGCGCAGCGCGGCCCGCGCGCGCGCCAGCCGGGACTTCACCGTGCCGACCGCGCAGTCCATCACCTCGGCCACCTCCACCTCCGTGAACCCCTCCAGGTCCAGCAGGATCACCGTGCGCGCGTCCTCCGAGAGGCGCAGCAGCGCGGCCTCGATCTCGGCGGCGACGAGGCGGCGGAGCCGGTCGAGCTCGACGTCGTCGCGCAGCCACGCCGTCCCGCCGGCGTCCTGCGCGGACGGGATCACGGTGTCGAGGCCGCCCAGGACCGGGTTGGCCTTGCGCCGCCGCGCGTCGCTGAGGAACGTGTTGCGCAGGATGCGGAAGAGCCACGCCTTGAGATTGGTGCCCGGCGTGAACTGGCCCGCCGCCCGCAGGGCGCGCGCGTAGGTCTCCTGCACGAGGTCCTCGGCGTCGCTGGGGTCGCCGGTCAGGTAGCGCGCGAGGTTGTGCAGGGCGTCGACGTAGGCCAAGGCCTCGCGTCCCAGCGCATCGTGGTCCAGCCCGCCTCCTCCGGCCATGCCCGGCCATGGTACTGCGCGCCGCGCGCGCCGTCCCTCTCGTACTGCAAACGCATCGCGCGCTCGTTCGTTCCATCGCGCCTCACGACGGAACGACGCGCGTGGTCATGCGTTCGCACGGATGAGAGTCACCAAGGAGGATGACGATGTTGAAGCTTACGAGTCTCGTGGCCGTTGCCCTGGCGGGGATCCTCGCCACGGCGTCCCACGCGCCCGCCGCCCGCCCGGCGAGCGTCGGCATCAAGGACTTCACGTACGGGCCCGCGGTGCTCACGGTGCCCGTCGGCGCGCAGGTGACGTGGACGAATCACGACGAGGAGTCTCACACGATCACGTCGACGACGGGGGCCTTCGGCTCGGCGGGCCTCAGCCACGACGAGACGTTCACGCAGACGTTCGCGCGTCCCGGCACCTACGCGTACTTCTGCGCGCTGCACCCCCAGATGCGAGCCACGGTCGTGGTGCGCTAACCCTTCACGGAGATCGAGAGGACGACATGGATCGGATGGATCGGCGCGGATTCCTGCAGTGCGCGGCCTGGACAGGCGCCGCGGTCGTGTGGACGGCGGCGGGCGGCGTGCTGTCGTCGCGAGTGGTGACGCCGGTGGCGGCGGCCGAGGCGCCGGCCGGAGCGTTCAGCTTCGTGCAGATCAGCGACACGCACGTCGGCTTCAAGGGCCAGGCCAACGCCGACGCGACGGCGACGCTCCAGCAGGTCATCGACCGGGTCAACGCGCTGCCCACGCGCCCGGCCTTCGTGCTGCACACGGGCGATCAGACGCACGGCCAGAAGGCCGGTGCGTTCGACACGGTGGCCGAGCTGCTCAAGGGCGTGAAGGTGGAGCGGACGTTCTACGTGCCGGGTGAGCACGACGTCTTCCTCGATGGCGGCAAGGAATACCTCGAGCGATATGGCAAGGGGACCGTCGGCGGCCGCGGCTGGCAGAGCTTCGATTACAAGGGCGCGCATTTCATCGGCCTCGTGAACGTCCTCAAGTACAAGGGCGAAGGCATGGGCGCGCTCGGCGACGAGCAGCTCGAATGGCTGGCCAAGGACGTCGGCGCGCTCGGGAACAGTACGCCGATCGTCGTGTTCAGCCACGTGCCGCTCTGGGCCGTCTATCCGGCGTGGGGCTGGACCACGGAGGACGCCGAGCGCGCGCTCGGCTCGATGCGCCGCTTCGGCTCGGTCACCGTGCTCAACGGCCACATCCACCAGGTGCTGCAGAAGGTCGAGGGCACCGTGACGTTCCACACCGCGATGTCCACGGCCTTCCCGCAGCCCGCGCCCGGCAGCGCGCCCTCCCCCGGCCCGATGAAGATCCCGGAAGCCGAGGCGCGACGGATGATCGGCGTGACGGACGTCGCCTACGTGCCGGGCCGCCAGCCGCTGGCGATCGTGGACTCGACGCTCGGCTGAGCCTGCACGACGAAGGCTCAACGAATGCGCTTCAGCACCAGGCCGGCGGGCGCGCCGGGAAACGGCCAGCCGGGGATCCACGCGGAGAAGCGGCCGGCCGTGCCCCCGGCCACGACGATCTTCACGTTGGCGGGCTCGTGGAATTTCGGCACACGCACGCCGTCCACCTCGGCGCGCGTGTGCTCCCACACGAAGTCGCGCACCTGCGCCTTCGACCACCCGTCGCCGGCGACCGTGCGGGCGTGCTCGGGGCTGATCACGAGCACCGTGTCGCTCAGGGACCCCTGCGTGTGGCTGGCGATCGCCTCGCCGCTGCGGGCCACCGTCGTCAGGATGTCGCGTGCCGTGCGGTTCCGGGCGTCCACGACCACCTGCGGCGCCTCGGCCGCCAGCGCCGCGACCGTGCTGTCGCCCGCCGCGAAGCCGTGCTCGACGTGCAGCGGCTCCCACGGGCTCTCTTCCTGGTACTCGCCGATGCAGTACGAGTAGCGGCCGGTCTGGGCGAACGTGGACATGCTGGTGGCGGCGGCGCCGCCCACGTTGGCCCAGACCAGGCGCACCGCGCGGCCGATCGTGGCGTTGGCGCGCCAGCCGGGGCCGAAGGCGCCGGCTGCGCAGTTGACGTCGAGCTCCTTGCGCACGGGGCCGTTGAGGATGAGCAGCGGCGCCACGGCGTCCGTCGTGCCCGACACGCCGACGAGCGCGAAGGCGGGATCGCAGATCGCCTCCACGCCGGCGATCACCGCCGGCACGTACTCGGGACGGCACCCCGCGAGCACGGCGTTGATCGCGATCTTCTCGACGGTCGCGCGGCCGAGCCGCGGCGCCACCAGGCCGATCAGCTCGTCGCCTGCACGCCCGCTCGCCTCCACCGCGGCGCGCACGCGGGCGGCCGTGGGCGGGATGACCGGCAGGCCGTCGGTCACCCCGCGCGCATACAGGATCTCGATCGCGTCGCCGTCGTCGGCCATCGCGAGGATGGTACGACAACGCCGCGCTACGATGTCGGGGTGCGACTCGGCCTCGCGCTCCTCGTCCTCGTGAGCGCCGCGCTGCCCGGTGCGGCGGCGCCGCGTCCCACCGACGTCGTGGCGGTCGACGACTTCATCGACGCACCGCGCGCGCTCTTCGGCCGGACGCGCGCCGCGGTGGAGCGGGCGCTGGGCCCGCCGTCCGCGGTGCGCGCGCGCCTGCTGGCGGCGGGGCCCACGAGCGCGGCCGAGGCGGTCGACGAGCTGGTCTACTCCGGCCTCACGGTGGTCGTGTCGCAACGCTCCTCGGCGATGCGGCGCGTGGCGATCACCGAGCCTCGCTGGAGCCTGCCGCGCGGGCTCAACGTCGGCACGGAGCGCGCGCAGGTCGAGGCCGTCCTGGGTGAGCCGCAGCTCGTATCCGACGCCAGCGCGCTCTACCTCGACGCCGACGGCTTTCCGAACACGGTCGAGTTCCACTTCCGCGACGACCGCGTGCGCCGCATCGAGTGGAGCTATGCGCCCGCGGACTAACCGGCGTTGAGCGCGCGCTGCACGGCGGCCACGACCTGCTGGAGATCGTAGGGCTTGCCGATGATCGCGATCGCGTCGGTGGGCCCCACCAGGCGCTCGAGGTTGGCCTTGTGGGTGGTCGTCGCGATCACCGCGCGGCCCCGCATCGCCTCGCTGCTGCGGAGGAGCTTGAGGAAGGTAGACGAGCGAAGCCCTGCTGCTCGAAGAACAGGCGCAGCGCCTCGACGGTGTCCTCGCTGGAGTTCACGATCGCGACGGTCGTCATCCCGGAGTCCCTGCCCGGGGAAGCAAGCTGCAGGCCATTGACGGTCGCCGCGATATCCTGAATGGGTGTCGTCTCCCGCCGTGAATCACACCGTCACGCTCGCCATCTTCATCGCGGCGTACGTCGCCCTCGGCCTTGGGCGCGTACCGGGCCTGCGCGTGGACCGCACGGGCGTGGCCATCATCGCGGCCGCCACGATGGTGATCGCGGGCAGCCTGCCCTGGGACGACGCCGTGCGCAGCGTGGATGCTCACACGCTGGTGCTGCTCTTCGGCATGATGATCGTCGCGGCGTACCTGCGGCTCTCCGGCTTTTTCTCGCTGGTGACGCTGTGGGCCGTCCGCCGGGCGCGCTCCCCGCGCGGTCTGCTGGCCGCGATCGTCGCCGCCGCCGGCGTGCTGTCGGCGCTGTTCGTCAACGACGTCGTGTGCCTCGTGCTGGCGCCCCTGGTGCTCGAGATCAGCCGCCGTCTCGGCCTGCCGCCGGTGCCGTACCTCATCGCGCTCGCGACGGCGGCCAACGTGGGCAGCGTCGCCACGCTGACCGGCAATCCGCAGAACATGCTGGTCGGCAGCTTCTCGAGCCTGACCTACCGCGCGTTCCTCGTGCGTCAGGCGCCGATCGCCGTCGTCGGCCTCGTGGCCGTGTTCGCCGTGGTGTGGCTGGTCTACCGCCGCGCGCTGCCGCCGGCGTTCGCCGAGGGCGGCGCCGCCGCGCGTGCCGCGGTCCACTACCCGCTGATGGTGAAGACGCTGATCGCGGTCGGTGTCATGCTCGTCGCCTTCCTGGCCGGCGTGCCGATCGCGCTCGTGGCGATCGCAGGGGCGGCGTACTCGCTGCTGACGCGCCGGGTGAAGCCCGAGAAGGTCTATCGCGAGGTGAACTGGGGCCTGCTGGTGTTGTTCGTCGGGCTCTTCGTCCTCACGGGCGCGCTGGAGCGCTCGGGGTTCGTGGACGACCTCGGCCGCTGGGCCGCGCGCCTGGGCCTCCACCGGCCCGCCGTGCTCACCATCGTCGCCGCCATCGTGTCGAACCTCGTGTCCAACGTGCCTGCCGTCCTGCTGTTCAAGCCGATCATCCCCACGCTCGGCGAGCCCGATCGCGCGTGGCTGATTCTGGCGATGGCGAGCACGCTGGCCGGCAACCTCACGCTGCTCGGCTCGGTCGCCAACCTCATCGTCGCCGAGGCGGCCCGCGAGGCGCGCGTCGACATCGGGTTTCTGGAGTACTCTCGGGTCGGCGTGCCGCTGACGATCGTCACGCTGCTCGTCGGCTGGCTCGTGTTGACGCTGGTTCCCGTCTGAGGAGACGCGACGTGGCGACACCGCTGCACGTGCTGGGATTCGCGGGGAGCCTGCGCAAGGCCTCGTACAACGGCGCCGTGCTGCGCGCCGCCGTCGAGCTGGCGCCGGCCGACGTGCGCATCGAGACGTTCGATCTTCACGGCATCCCGCTCTACGACGGCGACGTGGAGGCGGCCGGACTGCCGGAGGCCGTCCAGCGCTTCCGCGCCCGGATCGCCGCCGCCGACGCGCTGTTGATCGTCACCCCGGAGTACAACTACTCGATGGCCGGCGTGCTGAAGAACGCGATCGACTGGGCCTCGCGGCCGCCCGATCAGCCGTTTCGCGGCAAGCCGGTGGCGATCGCGGGCGCCTCGGCGGGCGGCTTCGGCACGGCGCGCGCACAGTATCACCTGCGGCAGACGTGCGTGTACCTGGACATGCTGCCGCTCAACAAGCCCGAGGTCTTCGTCTCCGCGGCCCACCAGAAGGTGGACGCGGAGGGCCGCCTCAGCGACGAGCCCTCGCGCGCGGCGATCCGCGCGCTGCTCGAAGCGCTGGCGGCGTGGGCGCGGCGGCTGGGCCGCGCCTGAGCCCGCTAGCTCGGGGTGCGCAGCCCTTCGACGACGTTCAGGACGCGCAGGACCTCGCGCCCATCGCGGATCATCTGGCGATCGCCGGCCTGCCCCCAGCGCAGCACGCCCTCGCGGTCGATCACGAACGTCGAGCGATAGGCGACGTTGCGCTCCTCGTCCAGCACGCCGTAGGCCTTGATGGCCGTGCGGTGAAGGTCGCTGAGCTGCGGGAACTGGACGCCCCGCGCCTTGACGAAGGCGGCATGACAGGGTGGGCTGTCGCCGCTGATCCCGAGCACGACGGCGCCGCGGGCGCGCAGGGCTTCGACGGCCTCACCGAGGCCGGCAAGCTCGGGCGTTCAGATGCTGCCCCAGGCATAGCAGTAGAAGACCAGGACCACGTCCTTGCCGCGGAACTCGCTGAGCGCGAGGGGGCGGCCTTCGGTCGAGGGCAGCGAAAACTCGGGTGCGGGCTGGCCGTAGCGTAGCATCGCGCCTCCAGTTAGAATCGGGCGCCATGAAAATACACCGTCTCTACGCCGATAAGAACGGGGAATCGCATTTCGAGACCGTGGACATCCCGCTGACGGAGTCCTCGCGGGCCGGGCGGCTGTCCGAGCGGATGCCGGCCACCGGAATCATCTTCCGCGAGGTCATGCCGGACTACGACCTCGACTGGCACCCGGCGCCGCGCCGCCAGTACATCGTGAACCTCGACGCCGGGGTGCAGATCACCGCCAGCGACGGGGAGAGCCGGAAGATCGGCGCGGGCGAGATCATCCTGGTCGAGGACACCTGGGGCAAGGGCCACCTCTCCAAGGCCATCGACGGCAAGATGCGCCACTGCCTGTTCATCCCGATCGAGTGACCAGGAGGGGGGAGGGGAACCCGCCGAGGGTGCCCCGCAGATAAAAATGAAGCTCGACGGCAAGTGCGTTTTGGTCACCGGCGCCAGCCGCGGCATCGGCGCCGACGTCGCTCGCCTGCTGGCCGCCGAAGGCGGCCGCGTCGTGTGCGCGGCGCGTACGCTGAAGGAAGGCGACCACCGCCTGGCCGGCGCGCTGCAGACGACCGTCGACGAGATTCGCAAGGCCGGGGGCGAGGCGCACGCCGTCGCCGCCAACATCGCCGACCCTGCCGAGTGCGAGAAGCTGGTCGAGGCGGCGCGCGCGGTCTACGGGCCCGTCGACGTGCTGGTCAACAACGCCGCGCTCACCTACTTCCTGCCGGTGCGCGAGTACCCGGTCAACAAGTGGCTCGCCTCATGGGCGGTCAACGTGCATGCGCCGTTCGTGCTGAGCCAGCTCGTGCTGCTCGACATGACCGAGCGGAAACGCGGCGCGATCGTCAACATCGGCTCCGGCGCGGCCATCGGCCCGGGGCGCGGGCCGTACAAGGATCCCGCCGCCGGCACGCGCGGGGGCACCTGCTATGGCGCCGAGAAGGCCGCCCTCGAGCGCTTCACGCAGGGCCTCGCCGCCGAGGTCTATCCCTACGGCGTGTCGGTCACGTGCGTGTCGCCGTCGCAGGTCGTGCCCACGCCGGGCACGGTCTACCACAAGCTCGTGAAGGGCCTCGACGATCCGCGCGGCGAGCGTCCCGAGCTGATGGCTCGCGCGGTCCTGCTGCTGGCCACCGAGCCGCTCGACCGCGTCACGGGCCGCGTCACGTACAGCCAGCAGATCCTCAAGGAGTTCGGGCTGCTCCCCGATGCCCGCGGCCGCGGCGTGGAATCGCGCGGCACCGGCTACTCGGAGATCTGATCAGTGACCTACGGCTTTCGCCCCGAGCACTGGCCCACCTTCGAGTGGGAGATGGACCATCGCGGCATCCGCCCCGCCGACATCGAGAAGGTCGAGTTCCGCGAGGGCACGACGCCGCCCGACATGACGGTCATCGTGACCCTCCGCTCGGGCCGCGTGGAGACCTGGGAGCAGCTGCAGCGGCCCTGATCGAGGAGCGCCCCGGCTCCGCCGGGGTGCTCCGAGCGTCGGGGGGTTGGGGGCCATTTCGGGGCCCCCAATCAAGCAGGCGGCCAGGCGATCTTCATCGTGTCGAGGCGCCGCAGCCGGTCCTGACCGAGCGCGCGGTCCCAGATATCCGCGAGGTCTTCGGGCGTCCACGGCGTCGCGCGCGTGGCGGTGCGCAGCGGCGCCTGGTGCGAGTACACGGTGACTTCCTCGCCCCGCACGCCGACGATCTGACCGGTGATGTGCGCGGCGCGATCGCTCACGAGATAGGCGACGACCGGCGCGATGGCTTCGGGCGGCGTGGCGGTGGCAGCGCCGCGGCGCTCGCCGGGCAGGCGTTGCGTCATCCGCGTGTCGGCCGTCGGCGAGATCACGTTGCAGCGCACGCCGTACTTGGCCATCGCCAGCGCGGTCGAGCGCATGAGGCCGACGATCCCTTCCTTGGCGGCTGAATAGTTCGGCTGGCCGGGGCTGCCCTCGAGGCCCGCGGTGGAGGTGAAGCCGATGATGCAGCCGCGCTTCTTCTCGCGCATGTGCGCGGTGGCCGGCTGCATGACGGTGAAGTGGCCCTTCAGGTGAACGGCAATCACCGCATCCCACTCGTCCTCGGACA
>QHRW01000058.1 GCA_003220265.1 Candidatus Rokuibacteriota bacterium
GGCTTCTGGGTGGCGGCCGGCATGAGCGGCCACGGCTTCAAGCTCTCGCCCGCCGTCGGCGAGATGATGGCGGCGCGTATCGTGGGCGCCACGCCGCCGGTGAGCGCGACACCGTTCGCCTACGACCGCTTCGCCACCGTCGCGGCCGGCGCAACGTTCGTCTCGTCTTATTTGGACTCGTCTCATTTGGACTCGTCTTATTTGGAGGGGAACCCTAGCAGGGTTCCCCCACCCCCTCCTGTGGCGTGAATGCGACCGGCGTGAACGCGAGCGTCGCGGTCGTCCTCGCGACGTTCGATGGCGCCAAGCACCTCGAGGGCCTGTGCGCGAGCCTGGAGGCGCAGCGCTATCCGCGCGAGCGCTGGCGGCTGATCGTGGTCGACAACGGTCCCGAGCCCGGCGTGGCGGGCTGGTTCGCCGAGCGCGCGCCGGGCGCGCGCGTGCTCGTCCCCGGCACGAACCTCGGCTACGCCGGCGGCAACGCGCTCGGCATGCGCGAGGCGCTGGCCGGCGGGGCGGACTACGTCGTGATCGTCACCCAGGACACGCAGGTGGAGCCCGACTTCCTGCACGCACTCGTGGACCTCGCGGAGGCGCACCCCAACGCCGGCGCGGTACAGCCCAAGCTGCTGCGGCGCGCCGCCGATGGCCGCACGGTGCTCCACTCGCGCGGCAACGAGCTGCACTATCTCGGCGTGGGCTTCGTGGGTGGCGACGGCGAGCCCGATCGCGCCCTCGCCGTCCAGTCGATCGCCTACGCGAGCGGCGCCGGCGTTCTCTACCGCGCGAGCGCGCTGCGGGACGTCGGCATGCTCGATCCCGCGCTGTTCATGTATCACGAGGATTCCGATCTCGGCTGGCGGCTGCGGCTGGCCGGCTGGCAGGCGCTGCTGGCGCCGGACGCGGTGATGCATCACGACTACGACTTCGACCGGCCGGCCTGGAAGCGGAAGTTCTATTACGTCGAGCGCAACCGGCTGATCAACCTGCTCACGCACTACCACGCGGCCACGCTGGCCGTCCTCGCGCCGGCCCTGCTCGTCTTCGAGCCGATCGGCATTCTCTACGCGGCCAGGCGCGGCTGGATGGCCGAGCGCCTCGCGGTCTACGCGTTCTTCGCGCGGCCCTCGACGTGGCGCTACGTCGCCGCCAAGCGCCGCACCGTGCAGGCGCTGCGGCGCCGGCGTGATCGTGACCTCGTGCCGTATCTCTCGTCGAGGTTCAGCTTCGGCCCGCTGGCGACCCCGGCGGTCCGATTCCTCCTCGATCCGCTCTTCAGCGCCTACTGGCGGGTCGTGAAGACGCTCATCGCCTGGTGACGGCCGGCGCGCCCGCGACCGCCTGCTGCTCGCGCTCCAGCGCCGCCGCCGCCACGCCGGGCCCGTAGCGCTCCACGGAAAATCGACGCCCCTCCTCGCCGAGCCTCCGTCGCAGCGCGGGATCGCGCAGCAGGCGCGTGACCGCGGCGGCGAACTCCTCCGGCGTGTCGCCGACGAGGAGATGGACGCCGGGCGTGGCGTCGAGACCGACGTTGCCGGCGCGGGTGGTGACGACGGCGCAGCCTGCGGCCATCGCGTCGCGGGTCTTGCCGGCCACGCCCCCGGCGATACGCAGCGGCGCCACGAAGACCGCCGCCCGCGCGTAGCACGGCTCGATGACGTCGACGAAGCCGGTGACGCTCACGCCGGGCCGCGCGGCGAGGCCCCGCACGTGCTCCGTCGGATCCGCGCCCACGATCGTCAGCGCCGCGTCCGGCACGGCCGCGCGCACGCGCGGCAGGATCGCCTCGCAGAACCAGCTCATCGCGTCCGCGTTGGCGTCGCGGTACATGGCGCCGACGAACAGCAGGCCGGCGGCGTCACGCGCGGGCGCCACGACCTTGGCGGGGTCGATGCTGATCGGCGGCGGCAGGATGCCCACCGACAGCCGCGGGTCGCTCGCCAGCAGCGTGCGGCGATCGTGCTCGGACATCGTCAGCACCCGGTCGAACTTCCGGCAGATGCGGCGCTGCAGCCGCTCCACCGCGCGCCAGTACGCCCACGCGCCCAGCCGGCGAGCGCCGCGCGCCAGCCCGAGACGGTGGCGCGCCGGCTTGGTCAGCTCGTCGTGGGCCACCGCGATCCGCGGCACCGTGCGCGCTGCGTCGATCGCCAGGCCGGTCTCGAGGAACTCCACGTGCAGCAGGTCGAAGCGGCCGGCGCTCACCAGCCGATTGGCCGCGCGGCCCAGGCGCACGTAGGAGGCGACGATGCGCGCCATGGACAGCGTGCCCTCGGCCGGCCGCCCGAACTCCTGCACGTGCACGGCGGCCAGCGAGGCGCGCAGCGCCTCGGCGGCGCCGCGCTCGGGGGGCTCCACGCGCGTGAGCAGCGTCACCGAATGGCGGGCAGCGGCGGCGGCGATCCACTGGGCGACCGCGCGCCCGCCCGCGTGCGGGGCGTCGTGGGAGGGCAGGAAGGGGCTCACCCAGAGAATGTTCATCCTACGGATCGCGGGACGCACTTACTATAATCGACGGAATGCCGATGAAAGTCGTGCTTCTCGCCGGAGGGCTCGGCACGCGGCTGCGCGAGGAGACGGAGTTCCGTCCCAAGCCGATGGTCACCATCGGCGGGCGGCCCATCCTCTGGCACATCATGAAGATGTACGCCCACTACGGCCACACCGACTTCGTGATCTGCCTCGGCTACAAGGGCGACGTCATCCGCGACTACTTCTTGAACTACGAGGTCCGGCACCGCGACGTCACCGTCACGCTCGGCTCCCGCGAGCTCGATATCCACGGCCCGCACGGCGAGGGCGGCTGGAAGGTCACGCTGGCCGAGACCGGCGAGAGCACGCTTACCGGCGGCCGCCTGGGGCGGGTCATGCGCTACCTCGGTCGCGAGCGCTGCATGGTCACCTACGGCGACGGCGTGGCCGACGTGGACATCGACAAGCTCCTCGCCTTCCACCGCGCGCACGGCAAGCTGGCCACGCTGACGGCCGTGCGGCCGTCGTCGCGCTTCGGCGAGGTCGTGATCGACCGCGACATGGTCCAGGTGTTCCAGGAGAAGCCCCAGGTGCAGGGCGGCTGGATCAACGGCGGCTTCTTCGTGTTCGAGCCGGCCGCGCTCGAGCTCATCGCGGGCGACGACGAGAGCCTGGAGCAGTCGCTGCTGACCAAGCTCACCGGCATGCGTCAGCTCGCCGTCTATCAGCACCAGGGCTTCTGGCAGTGCATGGACACGCCGCGCGAGATGGACCTGCTGAACGAGCTGTGGCGACAGGACAAGGCCGCCTGGGCCGTGTGGCGCTGATCCCTCGGGCGACGATGCATGGTCCGGCGTGAATTCTGGCGTGGCCGCTCGGTCTTCCTGACCGGGCACACCGGCTTCAAGGGCGGCTGGCTCTCCACCTGGCTCCTGACGCTCGGCGCCCGCGTCGCGGGCTACGCGCTCGCGCCCGACACCACGCCGTCCTACTTCGAGCGCTGTGGCCTCGCCGAGCGTCTCGCCTCTTGCTACGGCGATATCAACGACGCCGGCGCGCTCGAGGCCGCGCTGGGCGCGGCGCGCCCCAGCATCGTCTTCCATCTCGCCGCCCAGTCGCTCGTACGCCGCTCGTATCGCGCGCCGGTCGAGACGTTCGCCACCAACGTGCTGGGCACGGCGCGGCTGCTGGAGGCCGTGCGCGGCACGCCGTCGGCGGAGGCGGTCGTCGTCGTCACCAGCGACAAGTGCTACGACAACCGCGAGCGCCCCGAGGGCTATCGCGAGGACGAGCCGCTCGGCGGCCACGATCCCTACAGCGCCAGCAAGGCCGCGGCCGAGCTGGTGGCCGCGGCCTATCGCCGCTCGTTCTTCGCGCAGGGCGCCCGTGTTGCGACCGTGCGCGCGGGCAACGTGATCGGCGGCGGGGACTGGGGCGAGGACCGGCTGGTCCCCGACGCCATGCGCGCGCTGGCGCGCGGCGAGGCCGTGCGCGTGCGCAATCCCGCGGCCGTGCGGCCGTGGCAGCACGTGCTGGAGCCGCTGGGCGGCTATCTCACGCTGGCCGAGCGGCTCGTGGAGAGCGACGCGTTCGCGACCGCCTGGAACTTCGGGCCGCGAGACGAGGACGCGGTGCCGGTGGCGGCGCTCGTCGAGCTGGTGCTGGGCCTGTGGGGCGATGGACGCTGGGAGGCGGTGGCCGAGGCCGCCGCGCCGCACGAGGCGGGCTTGCTGCGGCTCGACTGGACGCAAGCGCGCCAGCGCCTGGGGTGGCGGCCGGTGCTCACGCTGAAGGAAGCCGCCGAGCTGACCGTGGCCTGGTATCGCGCGGCGGCGGGCGGCGCGACACCGCCGGCGCTCTACGATCTCGGCGTCGAGCAGATCGGCTGGTACGAGAGGCGCTGGCGGGCTGCGCGGGAGCCGTGAGCGGGCGCGCCTGTCTCGGCTGCGCCGCCGCCCTCGGCGATCCGTTCCTGGACCTCGGATCCCAGCCGCTCGCCAACGCCCTGGTCCGTCCCGAGGACGCCGCGCGGCCGGAGCCGCTCTTTCCCCTGGCCGTGGCGTACTGCGCGCGCTGCCACCTGGTGCAGCTCACCGAGACGGCGCCGCCCGAGGCGCTCTTCGGCGAGTACCTTTATTTTTCATCGTACTCCGATCACTTCCTCGCTCACGCCCGCGCCATGGCGGAGGCGCTGGTCACACGCTTCACCCTCGGATCACGCCACCGTGTGCTGGAGATCGCCAGCAACGACGGCTACCTGCTGCAGTTCCTGCAGGCGCGCGGCGTGCCGGTGCTGGGCGTCGAGCCGGCGCGCAACGTGGCCGAGGTGGCCCAGGCGCGCGGCATCCCGACGCTGGCGCGTTTCTTCGGCGCCGACGCCGTCGAGGAGATCACGCGCGACTTCGGTCCCGCCGACGTGATCATCGGCAACAACGTCCTCGCCCACGTGCCCGGCATCAACGCGTTCCTCGAGGCCGTGGCCGCCTGCCTGGCGCCCCGCGGCGCCGGCGTCTTCGAGTTCCCCTACGTGGGCGAGCTGCTGGCGCGGACAGCCTTCGACACGATCTACCACGAGCACGTCTTCTACTACTCGCTGTCCGCCGTGGCCGGACTGGCCGCACGCGCCGGCCTGGAGGTGTTCGACGTCGAGCGCCAGCCGATTCATGGCGGCTCGCTGCGCGTGTTCCTGCAGCACATTGGTGCGCGCCCGGTGGAGCCGGCGGTCGCGCGGATGCACGGTGAGGAGGCGACGGCGGGGCTGACGAGCGCGGCGAGGTACGCGGGCTTCAGCCGCAACGTGGACACGCTGCGCCACGATCTCGTCGCCCTGCTGAGTCGCCTGCAGGGCGAGGGAAAGCGGTTGGCCGCCTACGGCGCACCGGCCAAGGGCACCGTATTGCTCAACGCGTGCGGCATCGGCACCGACCTGGTGTCGTTCACCGTCGATCGCAGCCCGCACAAGCAGGGCCGCCTCGTCCCCGGTGTGCGCCTGCCGATCCGCGCGCCCGAAGCGCTGCTGGAAGAGATGCCCGACTTCACGCTCCTGCTGCCCTGGAACATCGCCGACGAGATCGTCGAGCAGCAGAGCGCCTACCTGCGCAAGGGCGGCGCGTTCATCCTGCCCGTGCCGAAGCCGCGCGTGATCCCGTCGAGATGATCTTCAAGGCCACGCCGCTGGCCGGCGTGTGGGTGCTCGAGCCCGAGCGCCTCGGCGACGACCGCGGCTTCTTCGCCCGCACATGGTGCCGCCGGGAATTCGAGGCCCACGGGCTCAACCCTGACATCGTCCAGTGCAACGTGTCGTGGAACGCGCGCCGCGGCTCGGTGCGCGGCCTGCACTACCAGGCGGCGCCGCACGCCGAGGCCAAGCTCGTGCGCTGCACTCGCGGCGCCATCTGGGACGTCGCGGTGGACTTGCGTCAGGGCTCGCCGACGTTCAAGCGCTGGACAGCCGTCGAGCTCACGGTCGACAACCATCTCGCCCTCTACATACCGGAGGGCTGCGCCCACGGCTTCCAGACGCTCGCCGACGACACCGAGGTCTTCTACCAGATGTCGGCCTTCCACCAGGCGGGCGCCGAGCGCGGCGTACGGTGGGACGATCCCGCGCTGGCGATTCCGTGGCCGATCGACAGCGTCACGCTCTCCGAACGGGACCGCACGCTGCCGCGGCTGGAGTGATCGAGACCGTGAAGAAGCCACGGAAGATCCTGATGGTGATCGTGATCGGTTCGATCCTGGCGCCGCCTGCGCTGGAGGTTCGGGCCGGCCTTCAATGGCCGATATGCGTCAACGACGTCAGCGTGGCCGACGTGGAGTTCCAAGAGACGTACGGTGTCGTCCCCGAGCATTGGCGGCAGGTCGTTCCCGCTGCCGGCGCCCCACCTCCACTCGAGTTCGGTCGCCGTTACAGTCTCTCGGTCGGCACGCGCTGGGGAGTGAAGATGCTCGGAACCTCTTTCATCGCCGGTCTCCAGCCCGACCGCCGGTGCACGGGAGGTTGACTTCGCGGGCCATGGCCGTCAGCAGAATCACTCTCACCCTGGCCAGCATCGCATTCGCCTGCTCGGTATTCGTCCTGGGGTCAACGCGGGCTGACGGCCAGAGCCAGTTCACGTCCCGACGCTGGCTCCAGCTCGACGGGCCGACGAAGCTGGCCGTTCTTCACGAGTTCATCGAGCTGGCTCGTCGTGATCGGATCCACATCAGGCAGTCGCCTGAATACTACGTGCGGGAGCTGGACGCCCTCGTGGAGGTCTATCTGCGCACCGACAATCAGCAAGCGCTCGACAGCTCACTCGGCGTGGCGCTCCACACGCTCGCGGCGATGGACGGCGACTGGGACAATGGCGAGCCGAAGCTGGAGCACGCCAGGCGGTGGATGGGAGACTGATTCGAAACGTTCAGGACACGCTTCCCCGACAAGTATCGCCGGCTCGTCGAGGACTGAGCCCTGCGGACTTGCCGTCTGAGCGGACCTCCTCATCGGGGAGCGATCGATGGGCCGCGTGTCGCTCGGCATGCGGGCCGGCGAAGTGCAGTCGCAATACCCTGCTCCGCTGACGCGGAACGCGGTGCTCCTGCAAGAGGGATATCCACAAGCGGCGATCGAGATATTGGATACGGGAAGCGCCGTGCTCATGACGGCCGAGCTCATCGGCGATCGCGTCTTGGCGGATCAGGACAATGAACGCACGCTTGTCGACCAAGAACGGCCTACGGGTGGGCGCTCCGTTTCGAGACGCGCAGCGAATGTACGGCGAGCCGCTCCTCACGGGGGGCGAGGATGGACTGATCGCCGTGTATCGCCTCGAGGGTGCCGAGCTCCTCTTGCGCTTCATGCCCGAACCGGTCGTACCCTAGACCTCGATCTGACTAGCCGGGACGGGGGTCGTAGCGAGCGACGACGGTGTCCAGGCGGCGGGAGGCTTCCAGGATGTTGGTAAAGCCCTCGTCCTCGCCGCGCAGGGGCACGGAGGGCAGCCAGCGCCGCGCGCGCCAGAGCGCGAAGGCGACCGCGTGCGCCAGCAGCGGCTGGCGCCAGTAGATCACGCGGCGGACGAGGCGGCCGAAGGCGGCCGTCGGCCCCACGAAGCGCGTGGCGGCCCGCACGCGCCGCTGGAGGTCGGCGGGCTGCTGCGCCAGCACTCTCTCGAACTCGGCAAAGTCCGAGGACATGTCGGAGCCGATCTGCGCGTAGTGCACCATCTCGGCGTAGCAGGCCGTGTAGTAGCGACACCAGTCGGGCTCGATGTCGGCGAGCAAGTCCGGCATCGCGCGCTTGACCTCCAGGATCGCCTCCGCGATGCCGTTG
>QHRW01000059.1 GCA_003220265.1 Candidatus Rokuibacteriota bacterium
TGGCCGAGCTGCTGATGACGGCGGCGGCGGTGTGGGCCGTGTCCTTGATCCTGCGCGACCGGGGCCACCGGGCGCGGGCATCCGCGGGCCGGGCGGAAGAGCCGACCGGTCGTGGTCTGGAAGAGGCGCGGCTAGATGAGGCTGTGCGAGGCGATCGCGCTGAGCGCGATGGCCCAGGTGTGCGATAGCACCGTTAGGTGGACGTGGCGGCTGATCACCAGCCGCGCGTCCAGGCGCAGGGCGATCAGCGCGAGATCACCCGACTCGAAGAACGCCCGCCAGTGACCCAGCCAGATGCGCGCGTCCCGCATCGAGCCGAAGGCCGGCAGCCAGAACGAGAGCCCGCCGTGCGGCGCGCGGCGCGCGACCTGGTGCGCGAAGCGCACGAACACGATGACCGCGTGGAGCGCGTTGGCGAGGGCCAGCCCCAGCACCGCCAGGACCGTGAGCCGGATGATCATGTCCACCATGCCGGGGGGTAAAGGCAAACCCGGTACCACGTCCGTAAGTCCTCGTCGTCATGGCGTTTCTGCCGGGGCGGGCGCCGGGCGCGGATGCTTTCTAGCCGGGAAATCCCGTGGGCCATGGCCCAAAAGCGTCCATCGGCCGATGGGGTTACACTAAGCGCGCTCCGGAGGAAGGCCATGGACGACGAGGTCGCCGCCGGCACCACCACCGGCGTCGCACAGGTGTTCGATCTGCACGCGCTGAAGGCGTTCGCGGGCGACAAGCGCGTGCGCAAGATGCTGTTCAAGACCGACCAGCTCTGGTCCGAGATCGCCTGCTACGAGCCGGGCCAGTCGACCGTGATGCACCACCACCCGCGCGAGGAGGAGGCGATCTTCGTGCTGGAGGGCACCGCCAACATGAGCATCGACGGCGAGGAGGTCGTGGTGCCGGCCGGCTCCATCGTCAAGTTTCCCCACAACGTGCCGCACGACGTCCGCAACCCGGGGCCCGCGCGCTGCGTGATCATGTTCATCAAGGTCAATCCCAAGGTGCTCAAGGCCTGACCGTGGGCAACGTGGAGCGCTGCGACAAGACCCTGCCCGCCAACGCGATGATGTACGCCGTCCGCAAGGACGCCGCGCTGCGCGCGCGCTGGAAGACCGACCTCGAAGGGCTCTGCCGCGAGTTCGGGCTGAGCCGGGCCGAGTACGAGGCCATCCGCGACAAGGACCCCAAGCGGCTGATGGACCTGGGCGTGCATCAATATTATGTGCCGCAGATCCTGCGCCTGTTCTTCGGCAACGCCCAGAACAGCAACAGCAGCGAGACGCTGGAGTGCTACAAGCGGGCGTTCCCCGAGCAGACGGCCGAGGCGCTGGCGCTGCAGCAGCGGCTGGAGGGGCGGCGTGGCTGAGATCGTGGCGGCCATGGCCATGACGCATTCGCCCGGCCTCACCGGCTGGTTCACGCGGGCGAGCGAGGAGTACCAGCGCCTCGCGCTGCAGGCCACGGCGGAAATGCGGCGGCGGCTCGCGGCCGCGCGGCCGGACGTGCTGCTGATGTTCAGCAACGACCACCTGCTCAACTGGCCCATCAACAACGTGCCGGAATACACCGTGGGCATCGCCGACGCGCACGTGGGCCCGGCCGACTGGTTCGACGAGTGGCTGGCCATGGAGCAGTACCGCGTGCCCGGCCACGCCGACCTCCCGCGCTTCCTCGTCAACGAGGCCGCGCGCCGCGGCGTCGCGCTGGCGTGGCTCCGGCAGATGCAGTTCGACGACGGCATCTCGGTGCCCACGCACTACCTGAATCCCGACGCGCGCTTCCGCCTGATCCCGATCACCATGAACTGCACGGTGCCGCCGATCCCCACGCCGCGCCGCGCGTACGCGGTGGGCCTCACGCTGCGCGAGGCCCTGCGCGCGTGGCCGGGCCCGGAGCGCATCGCCGTCGTGGCCACCGGCGGCCTCTCGCACGAGCCGGGCGGCCCGCGCTACTTCTGGGTGGACGAGGAGTTCGACCGCTGGTTCCTCGACCTGCTCAAGCGCGGCGATCACGAGGCCCTGCTGAGCGAGTGCACGCTGGAGCGGATGGAAGCCGCCGGCTCCGGCGGCACCGCCGAGCTCCTGGCGTGGATCGTGACGCTGGCCTTCACCCGCGGTCCCGCCGACGTCCTGGCCTACATGCCGGCCATCGCGTGGCGCTCGGGCACCGGCATGGTCGTGTGGAACGAGGTCACATGAAAGAGTACCGTCTCGATCACGAGCAGATCCACCAGGAGTGGAACAACGCGCTGCCGCCGCGGCTGACGATCGACCCCGGCGACACGGTCGTCTTCGAGACGCGGGATGCCGCCAACCGCTTCTACACGAAGGACTCGACGCACGAGGACGTCCTGCGCCGCGGGCCGTTCAAGGGCCATCCCCTCACCGGCCCCGTGGCCGTGCGCGGCGCGCGGCCCGGCGACACGCTGGTGGTAGAGATCCTCGACGTGCAGCCGGCGCTCGACTGGGGCTGGACGGCCATTCGCCCCGGCCGCGGCCTGCTGCCGGAGGCGGACTTCGCCAAGCCGTTTCTGCAGATCTGGGACCTCGGCGACAAGCGGCACGCGCGCATGGGCAACCGCGTGGCGGTGCCGATCGCGCCGTTCCCCGGCGTGCTCGGCGTCGCGCTCGACGAGCCCGGCGGCCACAGCACGATGCCGCCGCGGCGCGCCGGCGGCAACATGGACATCAAGCAGCTCGTGGCCGGCGCCACGCTGTGGCTGCCCGTCCTCGTGGACGGCGCATTGTTCAGCGCCGGCGACGCCCACGCCGCCCAGGGCGACGGCGAGGTGTGCGTGACCGCGGTGGAGATGATGGGCCGGCTCACGCTGCGCTTCGGCCTGCAGTCCGGCCGGCGCCTGGCCGAGCCGCGGCTTCGCACGCCGGCGCCGCCCTCCCACGCCACCAACCGCGGCCCGCACTACGCGACGACCGCGCACGGGCCCGACCTCTTCGCCTCCTCGCAGCAGGCCGTGCGCTACATGATCGAGCACCTCGTGGAGGAGCGCGGCCTCAGCCGCGAGCAGGCGTACGTCGTCTGCTCGGTGGCCGTCGATCTCAAGATCAGCGAGATCGTGGACGCGCCGAACTGGATCGTCTCCGCGTTCCTGCCCGAGTCGATCTTCGTCTGATGGCCGACGACGCCCTCGCCCCGCTGCGCGCCTGGCTCGCCGAGTGGCAGGCCTCCGTGCGCGGCGTGGACTTCGAGCGCGGCAAGACGATGTGCGCCCCCGACATCGTGGCGTTCGGCACGGTGGCGCCCATGGTCGAGGGCCTCGACAACGTCATGGCCGCCCAGTGGCACAAGGTCTGGGGCAACATCCGCGACTTCACCGTGCACGGCGACCGCGCCCGCGGCGCCATCGCGGGCGACCACGGCTGGGTCGCCGCCACCTGGGACTCGCTCGGCACGCGGCCCGACGGCTCCACGTTCCGCCGCCCCGGCCGGTGCACCGTCGCGTTCGTTCGCCGCGACGGCCGCTGGCTCGCCACGCACACGCACTTTTCCCTCACCCCGCAGCCGTAGCAGGAGGTGTCCATGCACGTCGGCGTCTGCATCTTCGCCACCGAGTACGCGATCCGCATCGACGAGCTGGCTCGCGAGGCCGAGGGTCGCGGCTTCGAGTCGCTGTGGGTGCCGGAGCACACCCACATCCCGACCAGCCGCCGCAGCCCCTTCGCCGGCGGTCAGCAGCTCCCAGAGCAGTACAAGCACACGCTCGATCCCTTCGTCGCGCTCACCGCGGCGGCGGCGGCCACGACGAAGCTGCGCCTGGGCACCGGTATCTGCCTGATCATCGAGCGCGACACGATCACCACCGCCAAGTCGGTGGCCAGCCTCGACCTGCTCTCGCACGGCCGCTTCGAGTTCGGCATCGGCGGCGGCTGGAACGCCGAGGAGATGGGGCACCACGGGACCGACTTCAACACGCGCTTCAAGCGGCTCGAGGAGCAGGTGCGCGCGCTCAAGGAGATCTGGACCAAGGACGTGGCCGAGTTTCACGGCAAGTTCGTGAACTTCGATCCGATGTGGGCCTGGCCCAAGCCCGAGCAGAAGCCGCACCCGCCGATCCTGCTCGGCGGCGAGTCGAGCTACACGCTGCAGCGCGTGGTGGACTTCTGCGACGGCTGGTTCCCGCGCGGCCGCGCGCCCGAGAAGGTCGTGGCCGGCATGAAGGAGCTGAAGGAGCGCGCGGCCAGGGCCGGGCGCGACATGCGGACGATCTCCGTGTCGGCCTTCGCCGCGCCGCCCGATCGCGCGGTGCTCGATCAGTTCTCCGGCGCCGGTGTCACCCGCTCAATACTATTGTTGCCCCCGGAGCCGCGCGAGAAGGTGCTGCCGCTGCTCGACCAGTACGCCAAGCTGCTCCATTGACCCTGCAGGCGCCGGCGTGGGCGCTCGCGCTCTTGCGCGACGCCCGCGTCGGCCGCCTGGCCACCGCCGACGCGGCCGGCCGCCCCCTGGTCGTCCCCGTCTGTTACGCCTTCGACGGCGCCCGCTGCTACTCCGCCGTGGACGCCAAGCCCAAGAGCACCCGTAATCTCCGCCGGCTCAAGAACATCGCCGCCAACCCGCACGTCTCGCTGGTGGTCGACGTGTGGGACGAGGACTGGTCGAAGCTCTGCTGGGTGATCGTGGAGGGCCGGGCGGAGGTGCTGACCACGGGCGCGGACTTCACGCGCGCGATCGATCAGCTCGTGGCGAAGTATCCGCAGTACCGCGCGATGGGGCTGGATCGCGCGGAGGGCGCCGTGATCGCGCTCACGCCCGCGCGTGTGCTGGCCTGGCGGCCGGCAGACTCCCCAGGAGGTACGTGAAGCGTTTGTCCGCCGCGGGCTGTCGCTGAACCGCGGTCGCGAGCTGACCGCTGCCCGACCGATCGCGGGCGGTGTATCAGAATTTGCTCTCTGCTATGAAAACAGGGGGCTCACGCCGCCTTCGGACCGAGCGTGACCTCGTAGCCGAGCCGTTCGAGACGACGGACTAGATTCCGTGTCGTATGGCGTTTCTCCAGGCCGCCCAGATAGCTGGCGCCGAGATCTCTGTACGGACTACCCGTCGCAAGCATGTTGAATGCGGCGATCAGGATCTTATGGGCAATTGCCATCGCGGCTCGTTTGCTCCCGCGACGCGCTCGCAGGCGATAGTACTTGTCTCGGAGATAACTGCCCTTGGTGTGCGAGGCGGCGACGGCGGCCTCGATCAGGGCTGTGCGGAGATGCACGTTGCCCTTCCGGACTCCCGCACGCATACGTCTGCCGGCGCTTTCGTTGTTGCCCGGACACACCCCCGCCCATGCCGCCGCGTGCCGCGCGCTGTGGAAGACCGTCATGTCGGTCCCAAGTTCCGCCACGATGACGGCCGCGACCACGCGACTGACCCCGGGGATGTGCTCGAGAATCTCGCACTGGTCGCGGTACGGCATCAACGCCTCGTCGATTCGCGCATCGAGACTGAGGAGATCGGTGTCGACCGCGTCCAGGCGTCGCAACTGCAGCTGAAGCAGGAATCGGTGGTGCTCATCGAGTCGGCCCTCCAGAGCCTGCTCCAACGCGGTGGCCTTTTTGCGGAGGCGGCCGCGAGCCAATGCCGCCATCGCGGCCGGTGTGGCGACGCCATCGATAAGAGCCTGCAGCATCAGACGGCCGGATACGCCGAAGACGCTCGACGCCACGCTCGCCAGTTTGATATTCGCCGTCTCGAGCAATTTGAGGAGCCGGTTGCGTTCGGCGGTCCTGCTCTCCATGAGCTTGCGGCGGTAACGCAACAGCTCCCGGAGCCGGCGGAGTGGCTTGGGCGGCACGAAACTCTTGGCGATCAATCCATGGCGAGCGAGGTCGGCTAACCACTCGCTGTCTTTGACGTCGGTCTTGCGCCCGGGGACGTTCTTGATGTGGCGGGCGTTGCCGACGATCATCTCGAAGGCATCCTCAAGCAGCTCGTAGACGGGCCGCCAGTAGATGCCGGTCCCTTCCATGGCGACGTGCGTCACCCCCTTGGCGAGCAGCCAGTCACGTAGCGCGAGCAGCTCGCGCGTGACGGTGCTGAACGTGCGCGTCTCTTTTCTCGTGCGCTCGTGCGCAGCGCCGACGAGCGCCGTGGCTACGACGGTGGCCTGTCCGACGTCAATGCCGCCGACTCGCTCCACGATCGCGTCCATGACGGCCTCCAGTGAGGCGACCGTGGCGCCGACGCGACGGGCGAGATCCTGCTATGCGTTCTTCCCCACGAGTGGGGTGCAACACTTGGCGGTTCCTGAGTCGGCGCGGGTCAGTCTTGACAACGGGGTGTCAGCCACCACAGAGCAAATCGACCTCAGCACGGTCGCCTGGCCACAGCGTACGCGACGTCACTGGGGCCAGAGTGCGCCGTTTTCATCGCAGGCGGTGCTCCACAGGAGCTTTGGGGTCTTGACAACGTTGCTCGTGGTCGTCGTGCCGACCGCCGAAGCGTCCCCGTAGAGCCCGTGTGCGGGCCACCAGCGGCGTGTGAGCGACAACGGCGCCCCGGTTCCGAGAAAAAGCGGCCCGCAACGCGATCGCCGCTCTCGGCGCGTCCCAGGCATCTCGAAAATCGCGGGCTACATTCGTCTCAGCAGCATTGGGGGACGACCATGGAGACTTGCGAACAGGCGCTGCTCCGAGAGCTTCACGCACCGTACCCGAATCCCGAGCTCGACGAGCTCGAGCGGTTGGGCGAACAGATCGCCGACCTGTCGGCTCACCTCGAAGTCGCCAACGCGCGGCTGCTGGACCTGATCCGCGAGTTCGACGCGCGCGGCGGCTGGGGCGTCCAGGGCGCTCGCTCGTGCGCGCACTGGCTGGCCTGGCGACTGGGCATCGAGCTGAACGCCGCCCGCGAGCG
>QHRW01000060.1 GCA_003220265.1 Candidatus Rokuibacteriota bacterium
CGGCAACCTGCCGAAGCTGGGGCATGCTCTCGCCCACGGCGAGCTGTCCTATGCCAAGGTCCGAGCCCTCACCCGGGTCGCAACGCCCGAGACCGAGGACCGGCTGCTCGCGTTCGGCAAGGCGGGGACGGCCGCCCACGTCGAGCGCCTGGTGCGGGGCTGGCGTCACGTCGACCGTACCGCCGAGAATCGCGAGATGGCCGCCCGCCAGCGTAGCCGCACGCTGCAGGTCTACCAGGACACGGACGGCATGGTCGTCATCCGTGGGCGGCTCACGCCAGAGGTCGGCGCCGTCCTGATCCAGGCGCTCAATGCGGCCCGCGACCGGCTGTACGCCAAGGCGCGGGTCAACGACCCCGAGGGCGACCCGCCTCAGTTCGGCCAGCAGCAGGCCGACGCGCTCGGGATCATCGCCGAAGCGGCGCTCGCGCACGACCTCGACCCCGGGCCCTCCACGGATCGCTATCAAGTGGTGGTCCATGTGGACGCTTCGGCGCTGGCCGACCCCGATCAGCCCGGCCAGTCGGTCCTCGACGACGGGCAACACGTTACCGCGGTAACGTCCCAGCGCCTCGCGTGCGACGCCAGCCGGGTCGTAATGCGGCACGAC
>QHRW01000067.1:0-39004 GCA_003220265.1 Candidatus Rokuibacteriota bacterium
TGCTGACGAAGGCCGGGCGCGACGTCACGCTGATCGACCAGTGGCCCGAGCACGTGGAGGCGATGAAGCGGCAGGGGCTGCGGCTGTCGGGGACGTGCGGCGAGCACACCGTGCGCGTCAAGGCGATCCACGTCCACGAGCTGCAGCTGGTCACGGTGCCCTTCGACGCCGTCTTCGTGGCCGTGAAGTCCTACGACACCGAGTGGGCGACCGCGCTGGCGCTGGGCTACCTCGCGCGTCCCGACGGCGTCGTGGTGGATTTCCAGAACGGCGTCAACGACGAGCGGGTGGCCGCCGTGGCCGGGCGCGAGCGCACGCTGGGCTGCGTGATCACGATCGGTGCCGGCATGTACGAGCCCGGTCACGCGATGCGCACCGACACGCAGACGGTCGGCTTCAAGATCGGCGAGCTGGACGGGCGCCAGACCGAGCGGGCGCGGAAGCTGGCCGAGGTCGTGAGCGACTGCGCCCAGGCCGTGGTCACGCCGAATCTCTTCGGCGAGCGCTGGTCGAAGCTGGCCGTGAACTGCATGGCCAATCCGCTCTGCGGTCTGAGCGGCCTGGGGTCGGCGGAAATCCGGACGGAGCCGGGCCCGGCCCGCATCGCCGTGCAGGTGGGCGCGGAGGCCATCGGCGTCGGCCGCGCGTGCGGCCACGAGGTGGAGCCGATCTACGGCATCGAGACCCAGCGCTTCATCGACGGCGCCGCCGGGCGCGACACGGATCGGCTGCTGGCCGACATGGCGGCCGGCGCCAAGAAGCTCGCGGGCGGGCGGCCCTCGATGCTGCAGGACGTGATGCGCGGCCGCCGCACCGAGATCGACTACCTGAACGGCTACGTCGTGAACGAAGGCCGCCGCGTCGGCGTCAAGACGCCGTTCAACGAGGCGGTGGTGCGTCTCGTGCACGAGCACGGCGTGGGCACGCTCAAGCCGGACCCGAAGAACCTGGAGCCGCTGCTGCGGATGCTGCCGCGCTGAGCGCGGGCGGCCGCGCGGCCAGCGCCACCAGCGCGCCGCCCGCGAACGAGGCCGCGAAGATCATGAACGCGAGCCGGTAGTCTCCCGTCGTGTCGTAGAGCACGCCGCCCACGACGGGGCCGGCCGCCGCCGACAGATGGCGGAAGGGCGAGGCCAGGCCGCGGATCGCGCCCTGCGCCTCGCGCCCGAAGTAATCGGCCCAGGCCAGGCTCGTCACGAACGACTGCGCGCCGCGCGTGAGCCCGTACACCGTGGCGAACGCCACCAGCCAGGCCACCGAGCCCGAGCCCACCACCAGCAGCAGCACGCCGAGCGCCCCGCCCGCGTAGCAGCCCGCGATGCAGTAGCGCACGTGCACGCGCTCGGCGATGAGGCCCCACAGCGGCTTGGCCACGGTGTGCAGCGTGTAGAGGTACGTGATGACGGAGGCGGCCAGCGCCGCCGACAGCCCGCGGTCCGTCACGTACGAGAAGAGGTGGAGGTTCACGCCGAAGAAGCCGAGCCCGGCGAGGTTGGTGCTGACGATCAGCAGCCAGAACGCGGAAGTGCGTGCCGCCGCGCGCGCGCCCAGCGAGACCTCGCGGGTGGCGGCGGCCTGCGGCGCGCGTGTGTCGGCGCCGTCGGGCAGCAGTCCGTAGTCCTCGGGCCGCCGCCGCATGACGGCCGTCGCCGCCAGGCCGAGCACGAGCGTGACGCCGCCCAGCGCGAGCCACGCGCCGCGCCAGCCGAGCTGTCCGATCAGCAGCGCGGTCGGCAGCGGCAGCACGATGCCGGCCGTGGAGAGCCCCATCGTGGAGATCGCCAGCGCGCGCCCGCGCCGGCGCACGAACCAGCGCGCCACCGTCGTGTCGCCCGTCAGCTCGCCGAGCGCGACGCTGCCGAAGGCCATCACGAGGCCGTAGCCGAGCATCACGTGCCAGGCGCTGCCGGCGGCGGCGAGGACGGCGGCGCCGCCGGCCAGGCTCAGCACGCCGAACGCCATGACCACGCGCGGGCCGCGCCGGTCCACCAGTGGGCCCACCACGGGCGACAGCGCCGCGGAGACGAGACGCGCGGCGGCCGAGATCGAGGCGAGCAGGCCGCGGCCGAGTCCGAGCGCGTCGGCCATGAACGGGAAGAACACGCCGAAGGCCACGGTGAGGATGCCGTAGGAGAGCAGGTGCGAGACGAACGCGCCGCCGACGACGAGCCAGCCGTGAAACATCGTGGGATGGTAGCATCGCAGGCATCGGACGGGAGGACGTCATGCAGATCGACATCAAGCGCTGCGTGGTCTGAGGGGATCTGCGTCGCGAGGCCGTGCGCCTCGCCGACGAGATCCAGCGCGCCGTCGGGGTGACGCCGCGCATTCGCATGGGCGGCTTCGGCGCCCTCGACGTGATCGTGGACGGCAAGGTGGTCTTCTCCAAGAAGACCGAGGGCCGGGTGCCGGCGGCCGGCGAGATCGCCGGACGCGTGAAGGGCGCGCGATGAGCCGCTTCACCTTCGGCGACGTCACCATCGATCGCGTCGTCGAGATTCCCCGCTCGGCCTATCCCACGGCCAGCATGCTGCCGGAGTCGACGCCCGAGGCGATCGCCCGTCACCACGCGTGGCTCAAGCCGGACTTCTACGACGCCTCCACCGGCGACCTCGGCTCGCGCATCCAGACGTGGGTGGTGCGCATGCCGGGGCGCACGATCCTCATCGACACCGGCGTTGGCAACGGCAAGACGCGCCACGAGTCGCCGCTGTGGAACGATCGCCGGGGCACGTGGCTCGACGATCTCGCCGCCGCCGGCGTCAAGCCCGAGCAGGTGGACACCGTGGTGCTCACGCACCTGCACGTCGATCACGTCGGCTGGAACACGCGGCTCGAGGGCGGGCGCTGGGTGCCGACGTTCCCGAACGCCCGCTACGTCATGCACGGCGAGGAGTGGGAGTTCTGGAAGTGGGAGACGGAGAGCGGGCGCGAGCCGTCGGGCTGCATCGCCGACAGCGTGCTGCCGGTGGTCGAGGCCGGGCGCGTCGCGCTCGTCGGTCCCGAACACGCGATCGCGCCGGGCCTGGCGTTCGAACCCACGCCCGGGCACACGCCGGGCCACGTGGCCGTGCGGCTCACGACGCCGGCCGGCCAGGCCGTTTTCTCGGGCGACCTCATGCACCGCACGGTGCAGGTGGCCGAGCCGCGGTGGAACAGCCGGTTCTGCCACGACGGCGTGCGGGCGCGGAAGACGCGCGAGGCCTTCGTCGAGCGTCACGCCGACAGCGGCGTGCTCGTCCTGCCCGCACACTTTCCGCGCCCGGGGTACGTCGTGCGCGAAAACGGGGGATTCCGCTTCCGGGCTGTTTGAATGGGGGGCCCCGACATGGCCCCCCAAACCCCCCAACGTTCGTCGCGCCCCGGCGAAGCCGGGGCGCTCCTCGTCATCGCGATGTGCTTCAGGCCGCCTTCAGTCCTTCGCGTCCGCACTGCTGACAGTCCTTCGCGTCCTTCTTGAAGGTGTCATAGCGGTGCAGCCCCTTGGAATTCGACAGCATGATCTCGCCTCCTCGTGAATCACGACGCCAGCGGCTCACCGCGCGAGCGCGGGCTTGCGCCCGGCCCACGGGCGCGCGGCCTCGAGCTGGGAGGCCAGGCGGAACAGCGTCGCCTCGTCGCCGTAGCGCGCCACGCACTGCACCGCGGCGGGCAGGCCGTCCGGGCTCTGGCCGAGCGGCAGCATGATCGCGGGCTGACCCGTCAGGTTGAACCACACCGTGAATGGCGAGAACGCGAAGACGCGCCGCCAGTACTCGCCCACGTCCTCGAGCATCATGTCGATCCAGCCGAGCTTCGGCGGCGCGGTGGCCAGCCCCGGCGTCAGCAGCACGTCCCACTGGCCGTGGAATGCGGCCATCTGTCGGCCGAGGCGATGGGCGGCTTGCGTGGCGCGCACGTAATCGGCGGCGCTGAGCCGCTCGCCGATCTGTCCGGTCGCCCACGTCACGCGCTCGACCTCGTCCGGCTGCGGCGGCCGCCCCGCGGTCGGATGGCCCGCGAGGTTCACGGCCGTGTTGGCAGCGGCGAGCGTCAGAAACGTCGTCACCACCGTGGCGCCATCGATCGCCGGTTCAGCCTGCTCCACCTGGTGGCCGAGGTCGGCGCAGAGCGCGGCCGTCTCGCGCAGCACGCGCAGTGGCTCGGCGTCGATCGGGGCGCCGTTGGGCGGCGTCGCCGTCCACGCGATCCGCAGGCGGCCGGGCGCGGCGCCGATCTCGGAGAGGAACGGACGCGCGGGTGGCGGCGCCACGTAGGGATCGCCCGGGCCCGCGCCGGCGGTGGCGTCGAGCAGCGCGGCGCAGTCGCGCACGCTGAGCGTCACCGCGTGCTCGGTCGAGCAGCCGCCCAGCCCCTCGCCCGTGTAAGGCGCCATCGTGTTGCGCCCGCGCGTGGGCTTGAGGCCGACGACACCGCAGCAGGCCGCGGGCGCGCGGATGGAGCCGAAGCCGTCGCTGGCGTGGGCCATCGGCAGCATGCGCGCGCCGACGGCCGCCGCGGCGCCGCCGCTGGAGCCGCCGGAGATGCGCGTGGGGTCCCACGGGTTGCGCGTCGGACCGTGGAGCTGCGGCTCGCACGTGAGGCTCAGGCCGAGCTCGCACGTGTTCGTGCGGCCGAAGATCACGAGGCCGGCGCGCTTGAGCCGCGCGACGTGCTCGCTGTCGGCGGCCGGCGGCGGCGTGTCGGCGAAGAAGCGCGAGCCGCGCGTCATCTTCACGCCGGCGATCGAGGCGGTGAGGTCCTTCATCAGGAACGGCACGCCGGTGAAGGGGCCCTCCGGCAGCCCCCGGGCGAGCGTCGCGCGCGCGAGGTCGTAGAGCGGCATCGTCACCGCGTTGACCGCGCCGTTGCGCGCCTCCACGCGCGCGATGGCGGCCTCCAGGAGGTCGGCCGGCGTCACCTTGCGCTGCCGCACCAGCGTGGCCAGGCCGAGCGCGTCGTGGGCATCGTAGTCCGCGAATCCAGTCATCGGGGTCCTCCGAGGAACGTCGGAATGGCGAGCGCGGCGAACAGCAAGCCGCGCGGCGCATCCGTCTCGTCGTACCAGTTGGCTTCGTGCAGCAGGTTGAGCGTGCCGAGCACGCTGCCGTCCCACACCACGGGCAGGTTGAGCACCGAGCCGCAGCCGAGCGAGGCGATCAACGCGTGATCGAAGAAGACGGCCTGCACGTCGGCGGGCGTGCGGCCGAGATAGGGCTGCTGGCGCCGCAGCACCTGCTCGGTCCACGGCGTCGGATTGAGCGGCTTCTTGCCGCCCACGGGATACTCCCGCGGGTGCGTCGTGTAGATGCGCTCGGAGTGGCCGGTGGCCTCGTGATAGCGCATGAGCGTGAAGAGCCGGTGGCCCAGCACGGCGCCCAGCGCGGCGTCGAGGCCGGCGCAGAGCGCCTGGGGCTGGCCGGGCAGCGTGGCGACCGCGGCGACGGCCTCCAGGTGCGGGCGCAGATCGACGCGCGGCGCCCGGCTCACGAGGCCACTCGCGGCAGCCGCTCGGGGAGCAGGCCGCTCGGCCGCAGGCGCAGGATGACGAGCAGGCTCACGCCGATGAGCGCCTCGCGCAGCGCCGCCACCTGCACGGCCTGGAGCCCGGGCACGGCGCCCGTGACGAAGCGCGTGCCTTCCATGAAGAACACCACGAGGAAGGCGCCGAGCACCGCGCCCCAGTTGTTGCCGGTGCCGCCGGCCGTGAGCGCCAGCACGACGTAGATCGTGATGAGCGGCACGAAGACGTCGGGCGCGATGTAGGACGTGTAGTGGCCCCATAACGCGCCCGCCACGCCGAGCACGCCCGCGCTCAACGCGAAGGCCTCCACCTTGAAGCGGATCACGTGCTTGCCCGCCACCGCCGCCACCTGGTCGTCGTCGCGAATCGCGCGCAGCACGCGGCCGTACGGCGAGTGGCGCACGCGCTGGAGCACGGCCAGCACGAGCGCCACGACGAGCGCGGCCACGCCCAGGAAGACGAGGTTGAACGTCTCCGGCGTCACCCGGCCGCGCCACGGGCCCGGGATGCCCGAGATGCCGTCGGTGCCGTTCGTCAGCCAGATCTCGTTGCTGGCGACGAGCCGCACGACCTCGGAGAAGCCGAGCGTGATGATGGCGAGGTAGTCGCCGCGCAGGCGCGCGGTGATCATCGCCATGACGGCGCCGACGACGGCCGTCAGCGCCAGCGCCAGCACGAGGCCGGCCACGATGGGCACGCCGCCGCGCCGCGTGGCCAGCGCGGAGACGTAGGCGCCGAACGCGAAGAAGCCGACGAGGCCGAGGTTGATCATCCCGGCCATGCCCCAGACGAGATTCAGCCCGAGCGCCAGCAGCGCGTAGAAGCACGCGAACACCGCCATGGCGACCAGGTAGTTCTGCATCTATCGAGATGGGGGCCCCGAGATGGCCCCCAAACCCCCATACGTTCGTCGCGCCCCGGCGGAGCCGTGGCGCTTCTCTGGAATCGTGGACGTCGTGCGGGGCCCCGAGATGGCCCTCAAACCCCCATACGTTCGTCGCGCCCCGGCGGAGCCGTGGCGCTTCTCTGGAATCGTGGACGTCGTGCGGGGCCCCGAGATGGCCCCCAAACCCCCATACGTTCGTCGCGCCCCGGCGGAGCCGTGGCGCTTCTCTGGAATCGTGGACGTCGTGCGGGGCCCCGAGATGGCCCCCAAGCCCCCCGATGTTCGGGCCGCCCCGGCGGAGCCGTGGCGCTTCTCTGGAATCGTGGACGTCGTGCGGGGCCCCGAGATGGCCCCCAAGCCCCCCGATGTTCGGGCCGCCCCGGCGCAGCCGTGGCGACCCTCATCATCCCGCGCGCTTCTAGTACGCACGCTCGCCCAGTAGACCGCGCGGTCGCAGGGTCAGGACGAGGAGGATCGCGACGAAGCCGACGGCGGTGCGGTAGGCGGGGGCCAGGGAGATCAGCGACAGCTCTTCGGCCACGCCGATCGTGAGGGCGCCGACGACGGCGCCGGGGATCGAGCCGAGGCCACCGACCACGGCGGCGGCGAAGACCGAGAGGATCACGCGAAAGCCGGTGAGCGGATCGATGGTGGTGTCGAGCCCCAGCAGCATGCCGCCCACACCGGCCAGCCCCATGCCGCCGAAGCTGGTCAGCCGCGCCACGCGCTCGGCGTCGATCCCCTTGAGCCCGGCCAGCGTCGGATCGTCGGCGACCGCGCGCATGGCCTTGCCGGTGCGCGTGAAGCCGAGGAACACGAACACGGCGAGCATCGCCGCCACGGCGATGGCGAGGTTCTCGACCTGCTGGGGGCCGATGCGTATACCCGCCCACTGCCAGTCCCGGCGGATGGGCAGGGCGTAGCCGCGCAGGTCGTTGCCGAACACGAAGCGCACGACGTTCTCCAGCACGATGGTGAGCGCGACCGCACCGATGGCCGTCGTCAGGGCGCCGGCCGGTCGCAGCGGCCGCAGTACGAGCTGATCGTTCACGACGCCGGCGATGCCGGCCACCACGAAGGCCACGCTCACGGCCGCCCACGCCGGCCAGCCCAGCGTGGCGTTGGCCACGTAGCCGGCGAAGGCGCCGATCGTCGCGTGCGAGGCCAGGGCGAAATTCGGAAAGCGCAGCACCGCGTAGATGGCGGTGAACCCGATGGCCGGCACCGCGAGCACGATGCCGGCCACCAGGCCGTTCACGAGGAGCTGCGCGAGCTCGCTCCCCACGTCAGATCAGCTTCACGAACTTGAACTTGCCTCCCTGCGCTTGGTCGAAGCGGATCTTGCAGTCGAGGATGTCGCCGAGCTCGGTGAAGTCGCAGGAGCCGCTGGCGCCCTCGTAGTTGACGTCCTTGCCCTGCGCGAGGAGCTTCAGGCCTTCGACCGCGCTGTCCACCTTGACGCCGTTGCCCTGCGAGATCTTGCGCACGTGGTCGCGAATGGCGGTGCCGCTGGCCTCACCCTTGGCGTGCGCGACGGCCAGGAGCACGAGGCTGATGTGGTCGTGGCACTGGCAGGAGTACGGATCGAGGTCGTCGGTGCCGAGCACCTTGGCCAGGCGCCTGTACCCGGCCGACTCGACGGCCGGCGACGGCGTGGCCGTATAGGTGCCGTCGGTGACCTCGGCCGGCAACTGGCCGAGCAGCTTGGTGTTCACGGCGTAGCCCTGCGCGACCTTGGCGCCCGTGTAGCCTGCCTTGAACAGCTCCTTCATCAAGATCGTGCAGTCGGGCGTGTAGCCATTGAGGTAGATCATGTCGGGCTTCGCCCGCAGCGCCTGGTCGACCTCGGAGCGGAACGTGGTCTTGTCCTTGTCGTAGATGACCGAGCCCACGGTCTCGGCGCCACCCCTGGGCAGGATCTCCTGCAGACGCTTCTGCGACGGCACCGCGAACGGCGTCTGCGCCGCCAGCGTGAACACGCGCTTGACCCTGAGCGAGAGCAGGAACTCGCCGAGCTTGCCGATCTGGAGATGGGTGTTGGGCTGCGTGCGGATGAGATAGCCGTTGTGCGGGAGCTGCGTGATCGTGTCGGAGCCGGAGACCGTGGTGAGGAACGTCTTGCTCTCCCAGCAGAGCGGCGCCACCGCCGTCGTCACCGCCGAGGCCCAGGTGCCCATCACGGCGGCCACCTTGTCGATGTCGATGAGCTTACGCGCCGCGCGCACGGCCGCCTCGGGATTCGTCTGGTCGTCCTCGCTGAAGAGCTGCACCTGGCGGCCGTTGACGCCGCCCGCCGCGTTGACCTCCTGCGCCACCCACTCCATGGCCTTGCGCATCGACGGCCCGTAGGAACCGCCGGAGCCGGTGAGCGGATTCAGCGTGCCGAGGCGGATGGCGGCCGGCTGCGCGCGGACGACGCCGGCGAGGGACGCGAGGACGCCGGCCGAGGCCGCGCCGCCGAGCAACGCTCGCCGCGAGAGGATCATGCCACGCTGGCGCATACGCAAGTCTCCTTGTGAGCGAGGATTCTATCCTGATGGGGGCCCCGATATGGCCCCCAAGCCCCCAGACGCTCGGGCCGCCCCGGCGCAGCCGTGGCGGCCCTCGTTGACCCTAGCCGCCGAGAAAGATGCGGCGCACGTCGGGGTCGGCGGCGAGCGCGGCCGCGTCGCCGCTGGCGCTGTTGCGGCCGTCCACCAGGATGTAGCCGCGCCGCGCGATGGCGAGGGCCTCCAGCGCGTTCTGCTCCACCATCACGATCGCCACGCCGTCGGCGTTGATCGCGCGGATCGTGTCGAACAGGCGCTCGGCGGCCATCGGCGCCAGCCCGGCCGAGGGCTCGTCGAGCAGCAGCAGGGCGGGCTCCACCATGAGCGCCATCGCCATCGCGAGGATCTGGCGCTGGCCGCCCGAGAGCGTGCGGGCGGCGTGGCGCCGGCGCTCGGCCAGCAGCGGAAAGCGCGCAAAGATCGCGTCGATCCGCGCGCGGACGCGGGCGGGCTCGAGATAGCCGCCCATCTCCAGATTCTCGCGCACGCTCAGCGTCGGGAACACGTTGCGCTCCTGCGGGACGAAGGCCACGCCGAGCGCGCTGATCTCGCGCGGCGGCCGGCCCTCGATGGGCGTATCGCCGAGGAGCACGCGGCCGCGGTGCGGGCGCAGCACGCCCGCGATCACCTTGAGCAGCGTGGATTTCCCCGCGCCGTTGGGACCGATCACGCCGACGATCTCGCCCCGCTCGACCGCGAGGTCCACGCCCTTGAGGATCTCGTCGGCCGCGCTGTAGCCCGCGACGACGCCCTCGACGGTCAGGAGGCCCACCGGCGGCGTCCCATGTAGGCCTCCTGCACGCGCGGGTCTCCGGCGATCTCGGCAAACGCGCCTTCCGCCAGGTGACGGCCCTCGGCCATCACGATCACGGGGCGGCACAGGCGCGCGATGAGGTCGAGATGGTGCTCGATGATCAGGAACGTCATCCCCTCGGCGCGCAGCGCGTGCAGGTGCTCGGCGATCTCGCGCGCGAGCGTGGGGTTCACGCCGGCGATCGGCTCGTCGAGCAGGATCAGCTTGGGATCGGTCATCAGCGCGCGGCCGAGCTCGAGCAGCTTCTTCTGGCCGCCCGAGAGATCGGAGGCCGGGTCGTCGATCACGCGCGTGAGGTTCAGGCGTTGGGCGACCGCCAGCGCGCGCTCGGTCAGCGCGGCCTCGCGGCGCCGCACCGCGGCCGGCCGCGCGATCGCGCGCGCGAGACTCTCGCCCGGCTGACCGTCGCCGTAGAGCAGCAGGTTCTCCAGCACGGTCAGACGCGGGAAGCCGCGCGCGATCTGGAACGTGCGCACGAGGCCGGCCTGCGTGACGCGGTCGGCCCGCCAGCCGGTGACGTCGCGCCCGTCGAAGAGCACGCGGCCGCCCTCGGGTGGAATGAGGCCGGACACGCAGTGGAAGAGCGTGGTCTTGCCCGCGCCGTTGGGGCCGATGAGGCCGGTGATCGTGCCCGCCTCCACGACGAGATCCACGCCGTCGAGCGCGCGAACGCCGTAGAAGCTGCGCTGGAGAGCGCGGACCTCGAGCAGGGGCACGTTGCGCGGAACGCTATCATAGGTCGCCATGGGCGTGCGCCTCACTGTCAACGGCGTGGTGGTGGAGCGCGAGATCGAGCCCCGCCGCTCGCTCAGCGACTTCCTCCGCGAGGACCTCGCGCTCACCGGCACCCACGTTGGCTGCGAGCACGGCGTGTGCGGCGCCTGCACGGTGCTCCTCGACGGCTGGAGCGCGCGCGCCTGCCTGCTGCTGGCCGTGCAGTGCGACGGCGCCGCGGTGACCACGATCGAGGGCCTCACACCGGCCGAGGGCCTGAGCCCGTTGCAGGAGGCCTTCCGCGCGTGTCACGGGCTGCAGTGCGGCTTCTGCACGCCCGGCATGATCGTGCTCGCCCACGAGCTGCTCGCGCGCAACCCGGCGCCGAGCGCCGACGAGATCCGCGAAGCCCTCGCCGCCAACCTCTGCATGTGCACCGGCTACGTGGCGATCGTGCGCGCCGTCGCCCGGGCCGCCGTCGCGCGCGCGTGATGGCCGCGCCGTGGGTCGGCCGCGCGCTGCCGCTCAAGGAGGACGCGCGGCTCGTGGCGGGGCGCGGCCGCTTCCTCGACGACCTGGCGCCGGGCCGGCTGCTGCACGTCGCCATGCTGCGCAGCCCGCACGCGCACGCGCGGATCGTGGCCATCGACGCCGCCGCCGCCGCGGCGCTGCCCGGCGTCGCCGCCGTGCTCACCGGCACCGAGGCCGCGGCGGGCTCCAGGCCGATCCGCCCGCTCATTCCGACCGCGGTGCCGGTCAACGACTGGTGTCTCGCCGTGGACCGCGCGCGCTTCGTGGGCGAGCCCGTGGCCGCGGTGGCCGCCGTGGATCGGGCGACGGCCGAGGACGCGCTCGACCTGATCCGCGTCACGTGGGAGGCGCTGCCGGCGGCGGTGGACGCGCAGGCCGGCGCCCGGGGCGAGGGGCCGCTGCTCTATCCCGAGCTCGGCACCAACGTGCTCTGGCACGACACGCTGACCTACGGCGACGTCGACGGCGCCTTCGCGCGCGCCGACGGCGTGCTGGAAGAGCGCTTCGAGTTCAGCCGCTACGCCTCCACGCCGCTGGAGACGTTCGGCGCCATCGCGGAGTGGGACGCCGGCACCGCGGGCTACACGTTCTGGACGAACGACCAGCGCCCGGGGCTCACGCTGGCGATCCTCGCCGAGTCGCTCGGCGTGCCGCAGGCCCGCATTCGCCTGGCGTGTCCCGACATCGGCGGCGGCTTCGGCAACAAGCGGCGGCCGGCCTATCTGCTCGTGTGCGCGCTGCTGGCGCGGCGCACGGGCCGGCCGGTGAAATTCGTCGAGGACCGCCGCGAGAGCTTGAGCGCGCTGATGCAGGCCGCGGGCGGCGTGATGGACCTGGCGCTCGCCTACCGGGCCGACGGCACGCTGCTGGCGCTGTCGGTCCGCGACGTCACCGACGAGGGCAAGAACCTCGTCTCGCCCGCGCAGCACAACCTCATCAAGCTCGGCAACATCGCCAACGGCTATCGCATCCCGGCCGTGCGCTACGAGGCGTGGTCGGTGCTCACGAACACGTGCCCGGCCGGGGCCAATCGCGGGATCGGCAAGCCCTTCATGTGCTTCGCGATCGAGCGCGCCATGGCGCTGCTGGCGCGACGCCTCGCGGTGGACCCGGCCGAGCTGCGGCTGCGCAACTACGTGACGTCGGCGGAGATGCCGTATACCACGCCGCCCGGCGCCGCCTACGACAGCGGCGATTACCCCGCCACGCTGCGCGCCGCGCTCGAGCGCTTCGAGTACGCGCGGCGACGGCGCGAGCAGGTGAGCGCGCGAGCCGCCGGGCGCCTGCTCGGCATCGGCATCGCGACCTCGGTGGAGCCCGCGGGGACCAACCTCGCGTCGTACGAGATCATCACCGGCCGCCGCGCGGCCTCGGGCTCCGCCGAGGCCGCCATGGTACGGATCGAGCCGGACGGCCAGGTGCGTGCCGCCCTCGGCGATCCGCCCAGCGGGCAGGGCTACGAGACCGTCGTGGCGCAGATCGTGGCCGACGAGCTGGGGGTGCGCCCCGATCAGGTGGACGTCGCGCGCGGCTTCGACTCTGCCACCACGCCGTGGCTCTATCTCTCGGGCAACTACTCGAACAAGTTCTCGGTCACGGACACCGGCGCCGTCGTCGGCGCCGCCCGGCGCGTACGCGACAAGCTGCTGCGGCTGGCCGCGCACCGCCTGGAAGCCGACGTCGCCGATCTCGAGCTGCGCGACGGCGCCGTCGCCGTGCGCGGCGTGCCCACGCGCCGCCTCGCCTTCCGCGAGCTGGCCCGCACGGCGTACGCCGACGTGCTGGGACTGCCGCCGGGGGAAGAGCCGGGGCTGGAGGCGCGCCACGCGTACCAGAACCCGCTCGCGAAGCCGATGGACGCCGCGCGCCGCGTGCCCTCGCAGCTCGTCTTCGCCAACGCCGCCCACTGCTGCCTCGTCGAGGTCGACCCGGGCACCGGGGGCGTTAAGATCCTGGCGTATGCGGTCGTCCACGACTGCGGCCGCGAGCTGAACCCGCTCATCGTGGAGGGCATGGTGCACGGCTCGACGGCGCACGGCATCGGCGCCGCGCTCCTGGAGGCGTTTCGTTACGACGAGCGCGGGCAGCTCCTGACGTCGACGTTCATGGATTATCTGAAGCCCACCGCGCTCGACGTGCCGGCGATCGACGTGGGCCGCCTCGAGCATCCCTCGCCCTACACACCGCTCGGCGCCAAGGGCGTGGGCGAGGGCGGCGCGATCCCGGCTCCCGCCGCGGTGGCGAACGCCGTCGAGGACGCGCTCAACTCTTACGGCGTGACGGTGCGCACGCTGCCGATCACGCCCGAACAGGTCTGGCGGTGGCTGGATTCGAGACAATTCAACAACGTGGGGTCGAACTTCAGCGAGAGCCCTCAATGAAGCGACACAATCTGGATATCTCGCTTGGAAGCGCTCCCGATGTTCCGATCACGTGAAGGATCTGCTCGATAAAGAGATCTTCGGGAAGCGAGGGTAACGTAGCGACCCGAAACGCCGACAGAGTTTCTTTCCCTGGGAGTAGGGTTCGCCAGCCGGTCGTTCCTAGACACCTTTGAACCGACTGCGTTGAGTTCTCAATTGCCTTTGCTACGGTCTCCTCGGAGAAGGCCTGGATTCTGTGCTTGCGCTCACTCTCCACCCATTTGGCAAAGGTTACGGAATCACGAGGTCGAGCGATCGATGGCTCCACATCCGAATAGCGATGTGCGGAGAGATCGAAAGCAGCCCATTGATGCACGAACAATTCTTGAAGGCTCCGAGCGCAGTCGCGCAACAAATGATCGACGTCGCTCGCAGACGTCATCGTTTCAATTCCATTCGAACGGAGCACTTCTAGCAGGACGGCCGGTTCCAAAAGCAAGTTCTCAATCTCGTGACAGCCCCAGATGAAGACCCGGTTGTTCAGGCGTTTCGATAGAACTTCGACGGTCGCAGTATCCCGGTAGTCACGATCCAGTATCATGCTGAAGCGCGCATCAGTGCTCGCTTGCTCGATAAGTAAGCTCGCGCGTGTTGCGGCACCCATGACGCTCCCCGAAGCTCCGCTCGCGACGAAAAGGACTCCCGGAACGCGTGGGCGAGCGAGTTTGTCCAGAATCCGCTGATCCTTGAACGAATCCTCGCCCTCCACGAAGACGACTTGTCTCGCGGCTACCTGAACACCGACTGTGGCTCCCAAAGATCGAAATATTCGAATGCGGTCAGCAATCGGGCGCTCCCGGACTTTCTCTGACGTGACACGACCGTCGACGTCCCGCCTGAACGCCACCAAGTCATTCAGCGGCACCGAGTCGATTAGTTCCAGCGCATGAGTGGCCAGCCATAACTGGTTCCTTGTGTGGATTTTTTCAAGTGCGGGAATTATCAGAGCTTCAAGACCTGCGTTTAGGTGTCTCTCGGGCTCGTCGTATAGGATGACCGATGGCAACGATCTGATCCTGATGAGTGTCACCAATGTGTAGAAGAGTTCTTTCTCACCGCTACTTAGTTGATCAATATCATGGTCGCCTTCAGGTGTGCGGACTGCGACATGCATCTCAGAGCCCTGTTGCCGATAGCCGATGAGCTCCTTGGGAGCGAAGAACAGAGAGAATAGCTCCCTTAAGAAGCGGAAACGAACGATTCGGCTCGCCTGACGTGAACTCGAGCTGCTGGGCGACTATGTATTGTTTGACGACGGTGAAGCGCTGCGATCCTGCAAAGAGCTCAATCCGCTCCTGCCGCTGGCGAACAATGGATAACTCGTCGAGATTGAGGCTGTTTACGCGGATCCGACCAATCGCCCGCTGCGGATGAATATAGTCAATGACGCCCGCCCCTGACTGCGGATCGAAGTGTTGAAACAGTCTTGCTACGTGAGGCGGCGCACTGAGGAGCGTGATCTCACCGTTCCTCTCCATCCTCAGGCTGACGCTCGGAGCTTGATCAAGCGCCCCAGGAGTGAGCGAAAGCTCCGCATCGTTTAATGACAATTGCATCGTGAGAGTCGCAGATTGCTTGCCTGCCATGATCGGCGACGGCAGTCCTTCGGGCCAAGCTGGAACCGGCGTACGACCAGCGAAGCTTCGCATGCTGATCGCACGGAGCGCGTCGTCGGAAGTATAGGTGGCGATAAATTCCTTCAGGATCGCGATCGCTTCGAGAACCGACGACTTACCGGATCCGTTTGGGCCAGCCAGAATCACGCGATCGCCGAGGTTGTCGAGGACGAGAGATTCGAAGCACCTGAAGTGTTGCAACTCGAGTCTTGTAATCCGCATGCAATCTCCGGGTTAGATCGGGCATTGTCGCGACTGTCGAGATAGGGTTGTCGAGGCGAACCGCCTCCAAGCCCTTAGCGCCCCTTCCAGTTGGCCTTGCGCTTCTCGAGAAAGGCGCGCACACCCTCCTGGAAGTCTTCCGAAAGATAGCAAGCGAGGATCAGGTCCTCGAGATCCTTGGGCGCCACGCCGGCGATGTAGCGGCGTGTGGCCTCTTTCACCGCGGCCATCGTCAGCGGCGCGTGCTCGCTGAGCCGGGCGGCCAGCTCGCGCGCCCGGCCCTCGAGCGCGGCCAGCGGATGCACCTCGTCGACCAGGCCCAGCGTCTTCGCCTCGGGCGCGGCGATCAGCCGCGCGGTCAGGATCATCTCGCGCGCGCGGACGGGCCCCACCGTCGCGACCAGCAGCGCGAGGCTCGCCGGCGCGGCGAAGTTGCCGAGCGTGCGCGCGATGGGCGCGCCGAAGCGCGCGTGCTCGGCCGCCAGCCGCACGTCGCAGGCGAGCGACATGAACAGGCCGCCGCCGACCGCGTCGCCCTGGACCATCGCGATCGTCGGCTTGCTGAGGCCGGCGATGCGGGTGAGCACGCGGCTGATGCGCGCCTCGTAGCCGAGCGCGTCCTCCCGGGTCTTGAAGGTCTGGAACTGGCGGATGTCGGTGCCGCTGACGAACGCCTTGTCACCGGCGCCGCGCAGGATGACGACGCGCACAGAGGCGTCGGAGTCGAGCCGCCCGCACAGGTCGTGCAGCGCGTCGTACATCGGAAACGTCATGGCGTTGCGCGCCTCGAGGCGATCGACGGTGACGACGGCGACGCGGTCGGCCTGCTCGAGCGTGAGGTGCTCGGCGATGGTCTCGATCATGGCGCTCACCATAGCGCATCCTGCTACTCTGGGGACCATGCCTCGCGCCTCGCGCGTCCGCGACGTCGTGGTCACGGCCCAGCCCGACGAGACCTTGCTGGCGAGCGTGGCCGTGCTCCGCCACCTCGGCGCGCGCATCACGCGGTACGACGCCGAGGCCGGCACGCTGGAGGCGCGCGTGCGCCGCTGGCTGCGGCCGGCGCTGATCCGGCTGCGCGCCGAGCCGGAGGGCGAGGCGACGCGGCTCCACGTGGAGAGCGACGCAGTCGCGTGGACGCCGATGTTCCGGCGCTTCCGCGGCGGCCTCCTGGACGTTGTGCGGGGCGGATCGTGAGCCGCCCGGTGATCCTGCTCACGGGCTTCGAGCCGTTCGGCGGCCACGGCGCCAACCCGTCCGAGGACGTGGCCAAGGCGCTCGATGGCCGGACCGTCGGCGCGCTCGTGGTGCGCAGCGCGCTGCTGCCCGTGGACCACGCGGCCGCGGGACTGCGCGTGGCTGCCATCGTCGACGAGCTCGATCCGCGCGCCATCGTGCATCTCGGGCTGGCGGCGGGCCGCGCGCGCATCGCGCTCGAGCGCGTGGCGGTCAACGTGATGGACTTCGAGACGCCCGACAACACGGGCTACCGCGCGCGGAACGAGCCGTGCGTGGCCGGCGGGCCCCCGGCCTACTTCGCCACGCTGCCGCTCGGCGCCATGCTCGAGGCGCTCGTCGCCGAGGGCGTACCGGCGTACGTGTCCAACACCGCGGGAACCTATCTCTGCAACCAGACGCTGTACGGCACGCTCCACCGGCTCGCCGAACGCGGGCATCCCGCGCGCGCCGGCTTCATCCACCTGCCGCTGCTGCCCGCGATGGTCGCCGCCAGCGGTCTCGAGCAGCCGAGCATGGACGAAGCGCTCATGGTGCGGGCGGTGGAGATCATCGTCGGCGTCGTCGCACGCGCCGCGTGAGCAGCCTGCGCCACAACGTCCTCGCGCTCGGCGCGGATTACGGCCTGTTCATGGTGGCGCTGACCTTCGCCTCCCAGTCCACGATCCTGCCCGCCTTCGCCGCCTGGCTCGGCGCGCCGAATGTCCTCATCGGCGCCATCCCCGCGGTGATGACGCTCGGCTGGTTCCTGCCGTCGCTGTTCGCCGCGGGCCATACGGAGACGCTGACGCACAAGCTGCCGTTCCTCATGAAGTGGACGGTGTGGGAGCGGGTGCCCTTTCTCGTGATGGCGCTGCTGGCGTTCTTCAGCGCCGAGCGCTGGCCGGGTCTCACGCTGGGGCTCGTGCTGGTCATGCTCCTCGTGATCACCGGGGTCGGCGGCTTCCTCATGCCGGCCTGGATGGATCTCATCGCGCGCGCGCTGCCGACCACGATCCGGGGACGGTTCTTCGCGCTCTCGAACTTCGTCGCCGGGCTCGTGGGCTTCGGCGCCAGCCTAGTCATCGCCGAGGTGCTGGCCCGCGTGCCCGCACCGGCCTCGTATGGCATCTGCTTCCTCGGCGCCACGCTCTGCGTCGGACTCTCGTACGTCGCGCTGGCGGTGGTGCGAGAGCAGGTGGCGGAGACGGCGGCGGCGCCGGTGCCGCTGCGCGACTACCTGGGCCGGATGCCGGGGTTGCTGCGCCGCGATCGCAATCTGACGTGGTTCCTGGCGGCGCGCGCCTTCGGTCTCACCGGCGCCATGGCATCCGGCTTCTACACCGTGTACGCGCTGCGCGCGTGGGACGCGCCGGCCAGCCAGGCCGGCGTCTTCACCGCGCTGATGTTGCTCGGCCAGTCGATCGGCACGCTGACGCTCGGCTGGGTCGGCGACCACGCGGGTCACCGGCTGGTGCTGCTGACGGGGATGACCGCCGCGGCCGGCGCCACCACGGTCGCCCTGCTGGCGCCGTCGCTCGGCGCCTTTGGCCTGGTGTTCGTGCTCTTCGGCCTGCAGGTCGCGGCCGTCAACGTGTCGGCCCTCAACGTGCTCCTCGAGTTCTCGCCGACGGCCGAGGCCCGGCCGACCTACATCGGCCTCGGCACGACGGCGATGGCGCCGATGGCCTTCGCGGCGCCGCTGGTCGGCGGCCTCCTGGCCGACGCCGTGGGCTTCCGCGCGATGTTCCTGGTCTCGCTGGCCTTCGCCGTCGCCGGCCTCGTCATGCTGGCCACGCTGGTGCGCGACCCGCGGCACGGCGAGCTCGGCGCCGCCGCCGTCGAGGAGTCACGCGCGTGAAGGCGCTGCTGCTCGACCTCGACGACACGCTGCTGGACTACTCCGGCGGCGCCGAGCACTGCTGGACCGAGGCGTGTCGCGCCGTGGCCGGCACGCTCGATCTGGTGCGCCTCGTGGAGGCGCTTACCGTGAGCCGCCGGTCGTTCTGGGACGACCCCGAGCGCCAGCGGCGCGAGCGCGTCAACATGCTGCGCGCGTGGACGCAGATCGCCGCCCGCGCGCTGGAGGCGTACGGCGCGCCGGCGCCGGGCCTGGCGGCCGCCATCGCCGCCGAATTTTCCGCGCGCCGGCGCGCCGTGATGGCGCTCTTTCCCGAGGCGCTGGCCTGTCTCGGCGTGCTGCGCGCCGCGGGTGTTCCGCTGGGGCTCGTCACCAACGGTGATGCCACCGAGCAGCGCTGGAAGATCGAGCGCTGCGCGCTGGCGCCGTTCTTCGGGGCGATCGTGATCGAGGGCGAGGTCGGTGCGGGCAAGCCCGACGCGATCGTCTATCGGACCGCGCTGAAGGCGCTCGGCGTCGCGCCGGGGCCGGACGTGTGGATGGTGGGTGACCACCTGGAGTTCGACGTCGCCGGCGCGCAGCGGCTCGGGCTGCACGGGGTGTGGATGGATCGCGCCGGGGCCGGGCTGCCCGCCGAGGCCACGGTGCGCCCCGATCGGATCGTGCGCGCGCTCGACGAGGTCGTGCGCGCGTTTGCTACGATCTCGCCATGAGGCTCCTGCGTCTGGCGATCTGGCTGGCCACGGCCTTCTTCGTGGTCATGCTGTTCACGCCCCTCGTGGCCGAGCTGATGATGCGCCTGTCGTCCGCGGGCCAGACCGGGCTGCCTTGAGATAACCGTCGCCGGGGGACTATCGCCCCCAGCGGTAGTCGCCGTCGGAGCCCTTGCGACCGCGGCCGCTGCTGCGGTCGGGCCCCGGCCCGCGCTTCGGGCCGCCCTTGCGGGGGCCTTTGTTGAAGTCGCCGCCGGGCGGTCCACCCGGTCCACGCCGCTCGCCGCGTCCGCGGCCGGGACCCTTGCCTTCGGGCATCGGCGGTGTCCAGCCGCCGCCCCCACCGCCGCCGAAGCGGTTGCCGCCACCACCACCACCCGGGCGCTGGCCGAAGCCGCCGCCCCCACCGCCGGGCCGTGGCGCGAAGCCACCGCCGGTACGGGGCGCGAAACCGCCACCACCGCCGGCGGGACGATCGAAGCGTCCGCCGCCTCCTGCGGGGCGTGGGCGAGGGGGGCCACCGGCGCCGCGCGGGGTCGCGCGGTCGACGCGAATCATCCGCCCGTCCAGGCTCGAGCCGTTGAGCCCGCTGATCGCGCGCTCGGCCTCTTCCTCACTGGCCATCTCCACGAAGCCGAAGCCGCGCGACCGGCCGGTCTCGCGGTCTGTCATGACCGCCGCCGACTGGACGGGTCCGAACCGGGCGAAGGCTTCACGCAGCCCATCCGTGGACGTCGTGAACGCCAGGCCCCCCACGAACAGCCTCACCGACATGAGGACGCTCCTTTCATCTCACCTCACCAGATGGTACTCAGTATAACGAGGCCCGCGAACGGCATGCCGGCCAAGAACCCCGACCTCCACGGCAACGCGCCGGACCAGGCACCGGTCGTCCTGCTGCTGATCGACGTCATCAACGACCTCGAATTCGAGGGCGGCGACACGCTGCTCGGCCATGCGCTGCCCATGGCCGAGCGTCTGGCCGCCCTCAAGCGGCGCCTGCGGGCCGCGTCCGTCCCCGCCGTCTACGTCAACGACAACTTCGGGCGCTGGCGCTCGGACTTTCGGACGCTGCTCGCCCATTGCCAGCGCGACGGCGTGCGCGGCAAGCCGGTCGTCGAGCGCCTGCTGCCCGAGGACGACGACTACTTCGTGCTCAAGCCGAAGCACTCGGGCTTCTTCTCGACGACGCTCGACCTGCTGCTCGAGTACCTGCGCGCGGACACGCTGATCCTCACCGGCCTCACCGCCGACAACTGCGTGCTGTTCACTGCCAGCGATGCCTACTTGCGCGACTTCCATCTCGTGGTGCCGCCGGACTGCGTCGCGTCGATGGAGCCGGCCTACACGCGGCAGGCGCTCGACCACATGCGTCGCGTCCTCAAGGCCGATCTCACGCCGTCCACGGCGCTCGAGCTCAGCCGGGCAGCATGAGGACGATGCCGGTCAGCATCGCGGCGCCCAGCGCGGCCTCGATCAGCACCTCGCGCGCCTGACGCTTGAGCTGGGCCACCAGCCAGGTGTCTCCCACGGCCTCGATGCCCCGCTCGCCTTCGCGCTGACCGCGCGCCGCCAGGCCGACTCAGGTGTGGTCGCGGTATTGCCAGAGCCCGACCGCGCCCACGTAGAAGGGAAGGAAGAGGGCCACACGTGCGCCGCGCGGCAGGCCGCTGGCGACGAGAAGCGCGGCCCCGACGACCGCGATGGCCATGAAGGCCACACCCATCAGCAGGCGCTGCCGCCGCCCGCTCACCCCGAGGTTCCGTGCGATCGCCGCCATGGCCCCGTATCCTTGCCTAAGGTATCACCGATACGCTCGATAACATTGCGTGGCGAAGACGGCCGATGCTAGATTGGGGCCGCCGATACCCGCCCCCGGGGGCAGCGAGGGCCAACATGGATGACGCGCATGTGCGCGAGCGGATCACGCGCTGGATCCAGGAGAGCAAGGAGCTCTTCGCGGTGCTGCCCGGCCTGCTCGAGCTCGAGCACCGGCTGAGCGCCAAGAACGACCACGCCGAGAAGGAATCCGAGCGCCTCCGCAAGGAGCTCACCGACCTCCACAAGGAGTTCGACGAGCTGCGCAAGCAGAACGAGCAGCTCCGCGCCGAGAAGGAAGAGGCCGGCCAGGCCCTGGCCAAGGTGCTGGAGACGGTGCAGGCGACCAACCAGATCGCGCAGAAGCTGGGGGTGACCAAGAGCCCGTTCGCCCGCCGCCCGGAAGCGCCGGCCGCCGCCACCACCCCCGCGCCTACGCCCACGCCCACCAGCAGCTAGCTCGCGCGGAAGGGCGACTTCGTGTCTTTTCTCAGGAACACGCTCAGCTCGTAGCGCCGATCCTCCATCGGATCGGGGTTGAACACCGCGACCCACACCGCCGCGTGGTCCTTGCCGAGCCCCACCACGTGCGTGCCCTCTGCGGCGACCGGTTTTGCCTCGGTCTTGCCCTTGGCGCCGGCACGCACGGTGGCGATCCAGCCGTTGTCGCTCGCGGCGCCGTCGCTCGTGATCTTCACGCCGACGCCGCGCACCTCCCGGATGCTGTCGGCCGAGACCTGCACGCAGCGCAGCGTCAGCGGTCCGAGCGTCATCTTGAACTTGTGCTCGGCGTAGCGCTGAGCGTCGCTGGCCAGGCGCTGGCCCGACAGCTCGCTGTCGCCCAGGCGCGCCGACGGGCGCTGAAAGATCCGCGTGTCCTCCTTGGATTCCAGGATGCGGAACTGGAACCACAGGCCCGGCTCCGGCACCGCGGCCACCAGGGCACTCTTCACGAAGTCGGGATAGCTCTCGCTGACCCGTCCCTCGGAGATCAGGTAGTCGTAGAGCTGCTCGCCGACCGGCTGCGAGACCCCGGACTTGAGGCAGTTGAGCGCGTTGCCGACGCAGCCCGGCCGCTGCTTCTCGACGTGGTCGAGCAGGATCGAGTAACCGTACGCCAGCAAGCCCTCTTCGTAGTCCGGGCTCCTCTGGATCGGCACCGACAGTAGATAAGGATACTTGCCGAGCTCCTCCTTGACGACGTCGGCGAAGTCGTGCGTCGCCTTCCAGCCCGACCACCGTGCCCACGCCGCCAGCCACCACTGCGCCGTCTCGTCGGGCGCCGACGGATCGGACGAGCGGACGGGCGCAGGCCTCGTCGGCGCCGCCGCCGCCGCCACCCGGGCAGGCGCAGCCTTCGGCGCGGGCGGTGGCGGTAACTCGGCGAGCGAGGGCAGCTCGGCCGTCGGCATGGCGATGGTGGGCTCGACTGAGACGGTCACCGGCTCCGGCGGCAGCACCGGGGCCGCGATCTCCAGCTCGAGCGGCGGCTCTTCCACGGGCGGTGGCGCGAGCAGGGGCGGCGCATGGGGCGCGACGGTGACGGCTGCGCGGGCCACGGGCTCCGGGGGCGCCTGGTCGCCGGCATCGCTCGCGAAGGCCAGGCGGCCGCCCGAAATGGCGACGGCGAGGGCGCGACCGAAGGCCGTGGACACGCTCTCCTCGAGGCGCGCGTAGCCCGCGTCGTCCAGCGCGTCGCGACTCTCGATCATCATCAGGAGATCCGCGAAGCTCTGCGCATTCGCCTCGAGGTGATGGGCCTCGGGCCCGTCTGGATCCGTCAGCGCCAGCGCAGAATTGCACAGCGCGCGCGCCTGCTCCTGGCAGCCCACGAGGGTCGGGAAGGTGGCCTCGTCCAGGTGCACGATGTCCAGCACGCGCTCGAGCGTGGCGACGACGCGCTGCCGCGTTTCGTCGAAGCCGTCCTGCCGGCCGCGCAGGCGGATGGCCGCGCCGATCGCTCCCAGGAGCGGCTCCAGCTCGCCCAGGCTTTCCGGCTCACCTCTTGGTGGGACCGAGGCCGCCTGGGCGGCGGTGAGGACGTCGGAGCGCAGCTGAATGAACTGGCCCCGGGCCCCGGCGAGGTCTCTGACCAGCCGGTCGGCAGGGGGCACACCGGTGTCCGCCAGCGCTCGGGCGGCCTCGCCCAACTTGGCACCGAGGTCGACGAAGCGCCGGGTCAGCGCGCTCAGCTCACGGGCAAGTGCGTCCAGGTTCGCGTCCATCCCCGGTCCAGAATGGGCCGATCCGGATTCTAGGGTTCCGGGGACCGTGGTGTCAAACAGCAAACGCGACAAGAGGTTAGAAGCCGTACCCCGGCCGCCCAACTCCGATCTAGGATTGACCGCTGCGGATGTTTTACAATCGCCCGCACGGTAAGCCGCCCATAGCAATGGGTGCTGGAACACGAAGGGCCGGCCGGGTCCTTCGGTGAGCGACTTCCGAGCAGCGCGGGCCGCCCGCGCCGTCTCACGTGGGGTCGGCCAGTGTCCAGCGGGGGTTGGAGCGGCAGCGTCCTGAGCCTCGGCCGGGTCATTTCGACCGCGCTCCTGCTGGCATCTGCCTGTGCGTTCCCGACGGTCGTCCTCGCCGCATCGCAGCCTGGGCTCGGCCCGGGCGGCCCCTTGCCCCTCGCGTTCGAGCCGAACCAGGGTCAGGCCGACCCCACCGTCAAGTTCCTGGCCCGCGGGCCGGGCTACGGGCTGTTCTTCGCGCCCGGCGAAACGGTGCTGGTCCTCACGCCGCCCCAGGCGGGAGGGACCGGCCGCCGCCCCGGGGCCTCGCTGACTTCACGGACGCCCTCGGTGGTCCGGATGCGCCTGATCGGCGCCGATGCCGACGCCACCGTGTCCGGCCTCGAGCCGCGGCCCGGGCGCACCCATTACCTCGTGGGCGAGCCGAGCAAGTGGATTCGCGACGTCCCGACGTTCGGCAGCATCCGCTACGCCGAGGTCTATCCGGGCGTCAGCCTCGTCTTCTATGGCAGCGACCGCCAGCTCGAGTACGACTTCGTCGTCGCTCCGGGCGCCGACGCGAGCGCGGTCGCGCTCGGCTTCGAGGGCGCCGACAGCGTGCGGCTCGACGACGGGGGCGATCTCGTCATCACCACGGCGGCCGGCGAGCTGCGGCTGCGCCGGCCGGTCATCTACGAGGAGCAGGACGGCGTCCGCCGGCCGCTCGACGGCGGGTACGTCGTGGACGGCACGCGGGTCCGCTTCCAGGTCGCCGGCCGTGACGCCTCCCGGCCCCTCGTCATCGACCCGGTGCTCGGCTACTCCTCCTTCCTCGGCGGCTCCGCCAGCGATCAGGGCTTCGGCATCGCGTTCGACACGGCGGGCAACGCGTACGTCACGGGATCGACCGCTTCGGCGAACTTCCCCGTGTCGGCCACACCTTCGCAGCCGTCGCTGGCGGCGCTCACCGACGCCTTCGTCACGAAGATCGATGCGACCGGCGCCGTCGTCTACTCGACGTACCTCGGCGGCACCGGCGACGACGCCGGCCACGGCATCGCCGTGGACGCCACCGGCAACGCCTACGTGACGGGGATGACGACCTCCGGCAACTTCCCGATCGTGGGAGCGTTCCAGCCCACGCTGCAGGGTGGTCGTGACGCGTTCGTGGCGAAGGTCGACGTCACCGGCAGCAGCCTCGTGTACTCGACGTTCCTCGGCGGCGAGGCGGACGACTTCGGCTTCGGCATCGCCCTCGACGGCGGCGGCAACGCCTACGTGACGGGCTCCACCGCGTCGGCGACGTTCCCGAACAACAGCGCGGTCACGTGCGCAGGGACCCGCAGCGGCGCTACCGACGCGTTCGTCGCCAAGGTGAGCGCCACCGGCGCCGCGCTCGGGTACTGCGCGTTCGTCGGTGGCAGCGGCGACGACAGCGCGGCCGCCATCGCGGCGGACCCGGCCGGCAACGTGTGGATCGCCGGCTCCACGACGTCCACCGACCTTCCCGTCGTCGGCGGCGTGCAGGCGGCGTCCGGCGGCGGCACCGACGCGTTCGTGGGCAGCCTCGACGCGGCCGGCACCGTCGTGTACCTGACCTACCTCGGCGGCGCCGGCGAGGATCACGCGACGGCGCTGGCCGTCGACGTCACCGGCAACGCCTACGTGACGGGCTCCACGACCTCGCTCAATTTCCCGACGGCGGCGGCGATGCAGGACACGCTGCGCGCGGGCACCGACGCCTTCGTCGCCAAGCTCACGCCGGCCGGGGACGCGCTGGTGTTCTCGACGTATCTCGGCGGCACCGGCGCCGACGTCGGCAACGGCATCGCGGTGAACCCGCTCGACGGCACGGTCTACGTGGCGGGCTCCACGAACTCGACCGACTTCCCGACGCAGTCGCCCATCCAGGACCGGCTGAGCGGCGCCCTCGACGCCTTCGTGGCCAAGCTCGACGCGACCGGCAGCTTCCTCGTCTACTCGACCTACCTCGGCGGCGCGGGCGACGACGTCGCGTTCGCCGTGGCCGTGGACACGAACGGCGTCGCGATCGTCACCGGCGCCACGGCGTCGCCGACATTCCCCGTCACGCCGGGCCAGACCCTGGCCGGCTCCGTGGACGCCTTCGTCACCCAGATCGGCGACGGCGGCATCATCCAGTTCAGCGGCAACACGTACCGGGTGGCGGAGAACGCCGGCAGCGTCACGATCAGCGTGCAGCGGACCGGCGACACCAGCGCCCAGGTCACCGTCGACTACGTCACCAGCGACGGCACCGCCACCGCGGACGCCGACTACACCGCCGCCTCCGGCACGCTCACCTTCGCCTCGGGCCAGATCGTCTCGACGTTCACCATCCCGATCCTCGACGACACGATCGGCGACGGCGACGAGACCGTCAATCTCAGTTTGCGCAATCCCACCGGGGGCGCCGTGCTGGGCGCGCGCCGCACGGCGACGCTGACGATCGTGGACGACGAGCCGGCGATCAACTTCAGCGCCTCCAGCTACAACGTGCAGGAGAACAAGGGGCCGGCCGTGGTCACGGTGGTGCGCTCGGGGCCCGCCACCGGCACGGTGACCGTGCGCGTTTCCACCTCGGACGGCACGGCGACCGCGCCCGCCGACTACCTGCCGGTGAACTCCACCGTGACCTTCGCGCCGGGCGTCCGCAGCGTCAACGTGCCCGTGACGATCGTGAACGACACGGTGGCCGAGCCCACGGAGACCATCAACCTGACGCTGTCGAACGTCAGCGGCGGCACGCCGCCGGCCGTCCTCGGCGTCCGCTCCAGCGCGGCCATCAATATCTTCGACGACGACCGCGCCGGCACCGTGCAGTTCAGCAAGCCGCTGTTCACGATCAACGAGCCGGCCACGGGGACGGCGCTGGCCACGATCACCGTCACCCGCGCCGGCGGCGCCGCCAGCGGCGTCACCGTCGACTACGAGGTGAGCGACGGGCTGCCGCCCGGCGGCGCCTCGAACGGCCGCAACTACACCGCCACGTCGGGGACGCTGAGCTTCGGCGCCGGCCAGACGTCGAAGACCTTCACGGTGACGGTGCGCGGCGATGGCACGGCCACGGGCGATCTCTCGGCGATTTTGTCGCTGACGAAACCGACGGGGGGCGCGGTGCTCGGCAGCTTCGGGACGGCCGAGCTGCGGATCCTCGACGGGGCGCCGCGCTTCTCGTTCGCCACCGACTCGTTCAGCGTGCGCGAGGGCACGCCCACCGCCACCATCACCGTCCTCCGCACGGGCCCCGCGCCGGTCGCCGCCACCGTGGACTTCACGACGATCGACGGCAGCGCGGTGGCCGGTGTCGATTACCAGGCCGTGGCGGGGACCCTGAGCTTTCCGGCCGGGACGGGGACGAAGACGTTCACGGTGCCGATCCTCAACGATTCGCTGGCCACCGGCAGCCGCACGGTGCTGCTGACGCTCGGCAATCCGACGCCGGCCACGGTGAGCATCGTGCCGCCCGCCCAGGCGACGCTGACCATCACGGACAACGATGCCGGCGGTTTCATCGAGTTCGCCGGTCCGGTGTTCGTCTTCCCGCAGTCCGCCGGCGCCGCCACCGTGACGCTGACGCGCAGCGGCGGCAGCGCCGGCGACGTCACCGTGCAGTTCGCGACGAGCGACGGCACCGGCGTGGCCGGCACGGACTACACCGCCACGAGCGGCACGCTCACCTTCGGTCCCGGTGAGACGACGAAGACGTTCACGGTGCCGCTGCTGGTGCCGCCCACCGCGGCCGGCGTCCGCTCGGTGAAGCTCGCGCTGTCGAACCCGGGCGGCGGCGCCACGCTGGGGCCGCGCACGACGGCCGTGATCCGCATCGTGGACCAGCTCTCGCTCGCATTCACCTCGGCGACCTATTCCGTGTCCGAGGGCGGGACCGCCACGGTCTCGGTCGAGCTGTCCGGCGCGAACGCGGCGCCGGTCACGGTGGACTATCTCGCCAGCGACGGCTCGGCGAAGCAGCCGGCCGACTACCGGGCGACGAGCGGCACGCTGGCGTTTCCGATCGGCGGCACCGCGACGAGCGTGCGCACGCAGGTCTTCACGGTCCCGGTGCTGCAGAACACGGTGGCCGACGGCACCAAGACCGTCAACCTGAGCCTGAGCAACCCCGTCGGCGCGACCCTCGTCACCGCGCCGATCAATCGCTCGACCGCCGTGCTGTCGATCCTCGACGACGACCAGGCCGGCGCGCTGGCCTTCGACGGCGCCACCTTCAGCGTGTTCGAGAACGCCGGTCCCGCCGTCATTCGCGTACGGCGCTCGGGCGGCAACGCGGGCGGCGTGACGGTGGACTACACGACCAGCGACGGGAGCGCGGTGTCGGGCCTGCGCTACCTGCCGACCGCGGGCCGGCTCACGTTCGCCGCCGGCGAGACGCTGAAGACGTTCACGGTGCCGGTGGTCAACGACGCGGTCGGCCAGGGACCGCAGACGGTGAACCTCACGCTCTCGAGCCCCGGCGGCGGCGGCGCGCTCGGTGGCCAGTCGACGGCCGTGTTGACGATCCAGGACGACGACCCGTACGTCTCGCTCAGCGCCGCCACCTACGCGGTGGCCGAGAGCGCGGGGTCGCTCACGGTGACGGTCCTCCGCGGCGGTGACCTCAGCCGGCAGGCGACGATCCAGTACGCCACCGCGAACCAGACGCCGGGGGTCTCCACGCACGCGCTGGCCGGCGTGGACTATACGGACACCAGCGGCACGGTCACCTTCGCGCCGGGATCGACGACGGCGACCTTCTCGGTGCCGATCGTCGACAACGCGCTTCCGCAGGCCGACCGCACGTTCGTGGTCGCGCTCAGCAATCCGCTGCTGGCGCCGCCGGCGCCGTTCGCGCTGATCGCGCCGGCGACGGCCGTGGTCACCATCAAGGACGACGACCTCGGCGGCACCATCCAGTTCAGCGCGCCGAACTTCAGCGTCAACGAGGACGGTGGCGAGGCGATCCTCACGGTCACGCGGACGGGCGGGCGGGCCGGCGGCGTCTCGGTGCGCATGCGGACCGGCGACCTGTTCACGCCCCCGGTGGGGACGCCGGCCCAGACGGCCAGCGCGGGCACCGACTACACCTCGACCGACGTGCGCGTGACGTTCGGTCCCGGCGACACCACGAAGACCGTGCGCATCCCGATCCTCGTCGACGCGGTGTCCGAGGGCAACGAGACGCTGTACGTGCAGCTCAGCGATCCGCAGCCGGCCGGCGGCACCGGGGCGCCGCTGATCGGCTCGCAGGCGATGACCACGGTGACGATCGTCGATGCGCAGCCCACCGTGCAGTTCCCCTCGGCCACGGTCAATGCGACGGAGGGGCAGCCGGTGGCCACGGTCACCGTGCAGCGCACGGGCCCGGCGGGCCGCCTCTCGGTCGACTTCGCCACCAGCGACGGCACCGCGCCGCCACCGGCCCCGGCGCCGGCGACGGCGCCGGCGTATTACCTGAGCACGGCCGGCACCCTGGTCTTCGAGGCGGGGGTGACGTCGCAGAGCTTCACGGTGCCGCTCGTCGACAACCAGGCGATCGAGGGCGAGCGGCAGTTCAACGTCACGCTGAGCAACCTGCAGGCCCTGACACCGGCGGCGGCCGGCACGTTCCTGGGCCCGCGCACGACTGCCGCGGTGCTCATCAAGGACGACGACCGCGGTGGCGGGTTCAGCGTGACGGGCGGCGCGATCACCGAGGGCGGCCAGAATCAGAACTCGGCCTTCCTGGCCACGGTGGCCCGCACGGAGGGCACGGGCGGCCCCGTCATGATCAGCTTCCATGCCGACGAATGCGGCGCCTTCGGCTCGTTCTGCAATTTCCCGGCGCGGCGTAACACCGACTTCGATCCCATCAACACCGTGCTGACGTTCCAGCCGGGCGAGCTCAGCAAGACCGTGTCGGTGCTCGTGCACGGCAACAACATCCCCGAGGGCAGTCGCGACATCCAGCTCACGATCAGCAATCCGCTGCCCTCGGTCACGCAGGACGGCAAGCAGCTCGGGCCGCAGATCGTCACCAGCGAGGCGCTCGTGCGTATCGTCGAGGACGACCTCTACTTCGTCTTCCTCTCCTCCGAGTCGTACGCAACGGCGGAGGCGGCGCGCGAGTTCTTCGTGACGGTGCGCCGCAGCGGCCTGCCCGCCGTGCTGACGGGGTCCCTGACGGTGGACATGGTCGCCGTCGCCGGCGTGGCCACGCCGACGCAGGACTACGTCAGCCTGGGCCTCTTCGACGGCCAGAGCAGCCTGCTGCCGGGGACGCCCGGATTCTGCGGCTTCCTCACGAACCGCGACGTCGTCGCGCGGCAGAACGTCGTGTTCAACGCGGACCAGGACACCCAGACCTTCCGGGTGCCCTTCCTCGACGACACGGTCGTGGACGGCTCCAAGTCGTTCATCATCTGCATCAACGACGCGGAGAACACGAACACCCCCGGCGGTCCCGGCATCGCGTTCCCGTCGGGTGCGCTGCTCACCGTGAACGACGACGACGTCGGCGGCGTCATCGAGTTCGGCAGCGACACCTACGTGGTGGACGAGACCGCCGGGCAGGCGATCATCACGCTCGTGCGCCCGGGCGGGGCGAACCTCGCCAGCAGCGTGACGGTGGTCGCCAAGACCGGCGACCTCTTCGCCGCCACCACGCCGCCCCAGACGGGCGTGGCGGGTCTCGATTACACCTCCACCAACGTCGTCGTCACGTTCAACGCCGGGGAGACGACCGCCAGCTTCGCCATCCCGATTTCCAACGACACCGTCGCCGACGGCGGCAAGTTCGTGAACCTCCAGATCAGCAACCCGCAGCCGGGGGGCGGGGCCAACCGGCCCACGCTCGGCACGCGCAAGACCGCCGTGCTGCGGATCGTCGACGCGACCCAGTCCGTCAACTTCGCGCTGGCCGACTACCCCGTCTTCGAGGCGGCCGGCGTGGCGACGATCGTCCTCGAGCGCGGCGGCGACGTGAGCGCGCCGCTGACCGTGGACTTCGCGACCGCCGACAACACCGCGTTCGACACCGTGGATTACACGGCCGTCAACACGACGGTGACGTTCGCCGCGGGCAGCCGCACGGTCACGGTGGCCGTGCCGCTCCTCGACAACAAGGTCGTCGCGGCCGACAAGGTCGTGGACCTCACCCTCAACAGCCCCGGCCCGGGCTACACGATCCCGGCCGGGCGCGGGGCCGCCACGCTCACGATCAAGGACGACGACGTGGCCGGCGCCATCAGCTTTGCGGCGGGGACGTACACGGCCCTCGAGCCGACCGGGCCCGCCGGCGTCACGGGGACGGCCACGATCACCGTCGTGCGGACGGGCGGCACCGCCGGCTGTCCGTTACCGCTGGGTCCGGCGCCGTCGTGCGCGGACGCGACGCTCGTCAGGTTCAAGACGGCCGACGGCACCGCGACCGCCGGCGTGAACTACACGGCCACCGACATCCAGGTCGAGTTCGGCGCGGGCGAGACGACGAAGAGCGTGACCGTGCCGCTCCAGAGCGACGGGGTGGTGGGCGGCACGAAGACCGTCAGCCTCACCCTGCTGACTCCGCTGCCCACCGGGTTCATGGGGCGCTCGCCCACGCTGGGCTCCACCATCGCGGCCACGCTGCAGATCGTCGAGACGGAGATCCGCATCGGCGCTCCCTCGTACGCCGTCAGCGAGAACGGCGGCCAGGCCACGCTGACGGTGGTCCGCACGGGGAATCTCGACAACACGTCGACAGTCGTCGTGGCCACGGTGGACGGCGCGGCGCTCGGCTCGGCGACCGGCGCCGCCGCCGACTATCGGACGACCTCCACCACGCTCACGTTCCTGCCCGGCGAGACGGTCCACACGCTCGACGTCACGCTGACCGAGGACACGCTGTTCGAGGGCGACGAGTCGTTCGACGTGGTGTTCAGCAGCCCGACCGGCGCCACGATCGCGCGGGAGACCTGCGCGTCGGCCACGCCGGCCGCGCCGGCGCTGGTGGCCACGTGCACGGTCAACATCGTCGTCATCGACAACGACGCCGGCGGCGTCGTCGAGTTCAGCAAGGACACCTTCGACGTCCTCGAGACCGGCGGCAACGCGACGGTGACGGTCAAGCGCACCGTGGGCGGCGCCGGCTGCCCGCTGCCGCTGACGGTGCCCACGCCGCCCGGTGGCTCGTGCCCGGGCGCCACGCTGGTCACGTTCTCGACCGGCGACAGCACGGCGCTCGACGGCGTGGACTACACGGCGACGACCACCGTCGTCGAGTTCGGCGCCGGCGAGATCGCCAAGACCGTCAGCGTGCCGGTGCTGAACGGCACCACCGGCGTGCGGACCGCGAATCTGTTCCTCACGAACGCCACCGGCGGCGCCTTGATCGGCGCCCAGGGCAGCGCCGTGCTGCGCATCATCGACGTCAACGACTCCGTCGCCTTCACCGCGCTCGGCTACACGGTGGGCGAGAACGGCGTCAACGCGGTCATCGGCGTTCGCCGGACCGGCACGGCCGGCAACATCACGGTGAGCTACCTCACCACCGGCCCCGGCACGGCCACCGCCGGGAGCGACTACACTGCGGTGGCGTCGGCGCTGACGCTGCCGGCGGCCACGGCCCTTAGCCCGATTACGGTCCGTAACATCCTGGTGCCGATCACCAACGACGCCGCCATCGAGCCGAACGAGACGTTCACCGTGCGGCTGCAAGGGCTCGCGCCGCTCACGGCCGTGTTCGATGCGAGCGGCTGCGACCCGGCGTCGGCGCCCGGGACCTGTGACACCACCGTCACGATCATCGACGACGACCAGGGCGGCGTGATCGCCTTCGACCGCGACAACTACCAGGTGACCGAGAACACGGCCAACGCCTCCATCGTGCTGCGCCGCACGGGGGGGCTCGGCGGCCCCGTGACCGTCAACTTCGCCACCAGCGACGGGACGGCCTTCGCGCCCACCGACTACACGGCGGTGAACACGACCGTGACGTTCTTGGCCGGCCAGACGGCGGTCACCGCCCTGGTGCCGATCATGAACAACGCCGCCGTGGACGGCTCGCCGCGGACGTTGAGCCTGGCCATCAGCGCCGCGTCGCCCGCCGGCTTGCCCGGCAGTCCCGCGCTCGGCGCCCAGCAGACGGCCACGCTGACCATCGCCGACGACGAGCCGCGCCTGCTGTTCCCCACGCCCGCGGGCCTGAGCTCGCCGGCGTTCACCGTGGTGGAAGGCACGGCGAGCGCGGCCATCACCGTGCTGCGCACGGGCGCGCTCACCGGCGGCGTGAGCGTCACGGTGACGGCCAGCGACGTGCTCGGCGCGTGCCCGGCGGCACCCGGCTCGGGCTTCGCGTGCTCCGGCACCGACTACGGCACGTCGGGCGTGCCCGGCCCCGTCTCGGGGGTGCTGACGTTCGCGGCCGGCGAGACGAACAAGACGTTCCAGGTGCCCATCATCAACAACGGGCTCCTGGACGGCCGCCGCGCGCTCGACATCACGCTGAGCGGCGCCGTGAACGCCGGCATCCTGTGCGGCGGCGCCACGACGGCGACCTGCACGGCGTCCTTGACGATCCAGGACGACGAGCGCCCCGGCAGCCTCGCCTTCGCCGCCTCGCAGTACACCGTCAAGGAGGACGTGGCCGGCGGCAACTTCATCGCGACGATCACCCGCACCGGCGGCAAGGGCGACGGCGTGACCGTAAGGTACGCGGCCGTGAACGGGACGGCCGCGAACGGCGTCGACTACACCACCGCGGCCACCCTGGGCGCGCCGGGCTCGGTGACGTTCCTGGCCGGAGAGACGGCCAAGACCGTCAGCATCCCCATCGCCAACCAGGGCGGCGCGCAGGGAAGCCGGACCTTCTTCCTCGTGCTCTGCGATGGCAGCGTGTGCCCGGGGCCGACCTTGGGCGCCGGGCTCATCCCGCCGATCCAGACGACGGTGACGATCGTCGACAGGGATGCCGACCAGACGGTGCAGTTCAGCGCGCCGGCCTACTCGGTGTCGGAGATGGCCGGCTCGGCCACGATCACGGTCCAGCGCCTCGGCACGCCCGCGGGGACGCTGCTCGTCGACTTCACGCGGGTCCCCGGCCCCCTGACGCCGACGACGCTGACGTTCGCGCCCGGCGTGCGCACCCAGACGGTCGCGGTGCCGATTGCCAACAACACGGTGGTGGACGGCGACCGCACGATCAGCCTGACGCTCGACAACCTGCGCGGCGTGCCCACGGCCGGCATCACGTGCGGCGGACTGGCGGGAGCCTTCTGCACGGTGCCGCTCACCGTCCTCGACGACGACGTGGCGGGCAGCGTCCAGTTCTCGGCGACGAGCTACCGGGTGCTCGAGGGGATGGCGGCGGCGAGCATCATCCTGCAGCGAAGCGGCGGCGCCGCCAGCAACGTCACGGTCGAAATGGTCATGGAGCCGGTGTCCAGCCGCCTCGGGGCGCCGACGCCGAACCCGGTGACGTTCGGCGCGGGCGTGTTCACCCAGACCGTGACGATCCCGATCCTCAAGCCCAACACCGTGGACGACGGCGATCTCGACGTCGTGCTGCGGCTCGTGAACCCGCAGAACGGCCTGGCGCTCGGGCCTCGCGACACGGCGAAGCTGACGATCGTGGACGACGACGTCCCCGGCGTCGTCCAGTTCAGCCAGCTCGTGTACCCCATCACCGAGCCGTTGACGGCTACGGCCACGGCCACGATCATGCTCACGCGCACCGGCGGCGCCGCCAGCGACGTGACGGTGGACTTTGCGACCGTGCAGGACACGCGGCCGTGTCCGCCGCTTCCGCGCCTGCCCGGCATGTCGTACGCCTGCGCCGGCACGAACTACACGGCGACGTCCCGCACCGTGACGTTCGGAGCCGGCCAGATGTTCCAGCCGGTCAGCGTGACGGTGCTCTCGGACGGGACGCCGACGGGCACGATCCCGGTGGGCCTGATGCTGAGCAACCCCGGTGGCGGCGCCACCCTGGGCGCGCGCACGACGGCCACGCTGAGTATCGTGGACGTCGACGCCGCGGTGGGTTTCGCCGTCGAATCGTACTCGGTCGTCGAGGGCGGCAGCGCCGTGGTCACCGTCGAGCGGACGGGGGCGGCCGGCGCCGTGGCGGTCGTGCAATACGCGACCGCGAACGCGGGGCCGTGCCCGGCGCCGGGCGCGTCGTACGGCTGCGCCGGCGCGGACTACACCCCGAAGGTTGGCACGCTCACGTTCAATCCCGGCGTCAAGACGCAGTCGTTCACCGTGACGACCGTCAGCAACGTCAAGCAGGAGGGCAACCGCACGTTCAACGTCACGCTCGCGGCGATCACCCCCGGCGTGATCATCCCGCGGAGCACCGCGGTGGTGATCATCGTCGACAATGACGTCGCCGGCGCGCTGGCGTTCAGCAGCAGCAGCTACGGCTCGAGCGAGTTCGGCGTCGTCACGCTGTCCGTGCGCCGGCCCAGCATCGCCGGCGCCGGCCCCGCGACCGTCGCGTACGCCACCGTCGACGGCAACGCCAGGGCCGGGATCGACTACGTGCCGGTGTCGGGAGTGCTGACGTTCAATCCCGGCGTCTTCGCCCTCAACATCACCGTGGCGGTGTTCCCGAACACGCGAGACGACGGCAACCGGACCTTCCAGGTCGTGCTCTCGTCGCCGACGGGCGGCGCCACGCTCGGCACGCCGAGCACGGCCAACGTCCAGATCAACGACGACGACACCGCCGGCATCGTGCAGTTCGCGGTCGTGTCGTTCAGCGCTGCCACGACGTGCACGGTGGCGCCGTGCACGGCCGCGCTCACCGTCAAGCGCTTCGGCGGCGGCGCCAGCGGCGTGCGCGTGGACTACGCCACCGTGGACGGCACGGGCAACGCGCTCCACGACTACGTGCCGGTCACCGACACGGTGGCCTTCGGCAGCGGGGAGCTCACCAAGACGGTCCTGATCGAGCTGCGCCCGGGCGCCACCCCGGGCAGCACCTTCGGCGTCCTCCTCAGCCAGCCGCAGGGCGGCGTCATCCTCGGGTCCCAGAGCACCGCCACCGTCACGCTCCGCTAGCACGGTCGTCCGGCGGCCCGCTGGCACGCCTCGTGCTCGAACACGATGCGTGAGCGACCTCACCCGGCCGGAGATCACGTTCTTCGCGATCCTGGTGGTCGCCTTCGCCCTGCTGATCACCGAGCGGCTGCGCAACGACGTGGTCGGCGTCCTCATCGTCCTGGCCCTGTCCGTCACCGGCCTGCTCGACCCGAAAGAGGCCCTGGCCGGATTCTCCAGCGAGCCGGCCATCGTGGTGGCTGCCATCTTCGTGCTCAGCGCCGGCATGCATCGCACCGGCCTCAGCGACATGATCGGGAGCCTCATCGGCCGCTGGGCGGGCGCCGGCCTCACGCGCGCGCTGGCGGTGATCATGCCCTCGGTGGCGCTGCTCTCGGCCTTCACCCATCACGTGACGACGACGGCCGTGATGCTGCCGGTCGCGCTGAAGCTCGCGCGCGAGCGCAACATCCCGCCCTCGAAGCTGCTGATGCCGCTGTCCTTCGCCGCCTCGCTGGGCACCACCATCACGATCATCGGCGCGCCCGCGTTCCTCATCGCCAGCGCGATGCTGCAACAGGCGGGGCGGCCGCGGCTCGGCATCTTCTCGATCGCGCCCATCGGACTTGCGCTCACCGTGGCCGGCACGCTGTTCATGGTGCTGGTGGGACGCGTGCTGCTGCCGGACCGCAAGGGGTCGGAGGAAGGCGGCAGCCGCTTCCGTCTCGACGAGTACTTCACCGAGCTCACGGTTCGCGAGGGCTCCGCGCTGGTCGGGCGCACGATCGGCGACGTCGAGCGCGACGACCGCTATCACGTGAGCGTCGTCGGGCTCGTCCGCGACGGACAGAGCCTGGGCCGCCACGGCCGCACGCTCGAGGCCGGCGACGTGCTGCTGGTGCGCACCACGCCCGAGCAGCTCGTCACCATCCGGCAGGAGAAGGACGTGGAGCTGCACCCGGTCACGCAGTACGAGCCGGACGACGGCCAGGACGACGACCTCGCCGATCGCCTCGTGCAGACGGTCGTCGCACCCGGCTCCGACCTGGTGGGCCGCACGATCGGCGAGGTGGATTTCCGGCGGCGCTACGGCGTCATCGTGCTCGGCCTCTGGCGGCAGCAGGGCTGGCTCGACCGGGAGCTCGCGCAGACCCGCCTGCGCGCGGGCGACGTCCTCGTCGTCCAGGGCGACGACGAAGCGCTCGGCCGCGTGGCCGCCGACCCGGGCTTCCTGATGATCGTGCCGTTCCAGGGCGAGGCCCAGCCGCGGCGGCGCGCGCCGCTGGCCGGGCTCATCATGCTGGCCACGATCGGGCTGGCCGCCGCCAATCTGCTGTCGATCGAGATGGCGGCGCTGGCCGGCGCGGTCTCCATGGTGCTGACGGGGTGCTTGACGGCGGCCCAGGCCTATCGCGCCATCGACCCGCGCATCTACGTCTTCATCGCCGGCGCCATCCCGCTGGGCGCCGCGATGGAGAAGAGCGGCGCCTCCAAGCGGCTGGCCGGGTGGCTGCAGGCCCTGGTGGGCGACTGGAGTCAGCTCGCGGTGCTGCTGGCCATCTTCGCCGTGGTGGCGGTGATCACGCAGTTCATGTCCGACTCGGCGACGACGGCGCTGTTCGCGCCGGTGGCCATCGCGCTCGCCGCCGCGCTCGGCCGGGCGCCCGACGCGTTCGTCGTCACGGTGGCGATGGCCGCCGTGGTGGCCTTCCTGACGCCGATCGGGCACCACGGCAACCTGCTGGTTTACGGCCCCGGCGGCTATCGCTTCGCCGACTTCGTGCGCGTCGGCGCGCCGCTCACGGTGGTGGCGGCGCTCGTCGTCGCGCTGCTGGCGCCGCTCGTCTTCGGCGGCTGAGCGCGCCGCGTCGGGTACCATGAGAAGCCGTGCGTGACCGCATCGCGCTGCCCCTGATCGGAGTGCTCTCGCTCGCCGTCGTGCTCCTGGTGGCCGTGCTGCTGCTCGGCCACACGCCCGGCCGCGGCGGCCGCGCCGACGTCGGCGCGCTGCCCGCGCTCAACGCGATCCTCAACGCCACCAGCGCCGCGTGCCTCGCCGGGGGCTGGGTCGCGATCCGCCGCCGCCGCATCGCCCTGCACCGTGCGTGCATGCTCGGCGCGTTCTGCGTGTCGGTGCTCTTCCTCGTGTCCTACGTCGTCTATCACGCGCTGGCCGGCTCGCAGCCGTTCACGGGGCAGGGGTGGATCCGGCCGGTCTACTTCGCGCTGCTGATCTCGCACGTCGTGCTGGCGGCCGCCATGGTGCCATTCGTCCTCACCACGCTCTATCGGGCCCTCGGCGCCGACTTCGCGCGCCACGTCCGCCTCGCGCGCTTCACGCTGCCGGTGTGGCTCTACGTCTCGGTCACCGGTGTCGTGGTCTACCTGTTGCTCTATCGCCTCGGGCCCTGACTCATGCGGGGCGTCGAGCAGATTCCCTGGCTGTACGACGCGATCTGCGCCCTCGCCGAGCGGCGCGGCCTCGGCCGCTGGCGGCGCTGGCTGACGGACGGCGCGCGCGGCCGCACGCTCGATCTCGGCTGCGGCACCGGGCGCAGCCTGCCGCTCTTTCCCGCCGGTGTCCGCGCGATCGGCCTCGATCCTGCGCTCGACTCGCTGCAGCGAGCGCGACGCCGCGCGCCGGCGACAGCGCTGGTGTGCGGCAGCGCCGAGGCGCTGCCTTTCCGCGCCGGCGTCTTCGACACCGTCGTGAGCGGCCTCGCGCTCTGCAGCGTGCCCGACCCCGCGCGTGGCCTGGCCGAGGTGCGCCGCGTGCTGCGGGCCGACGGCACGCTGCGCGCGCTCGAGCACGTGCGCTCCACGCGGCCGTGGAAGGCGCGCGTCCAGGACTGGATCCAGCCGGCGTGGACCCGCTGCGCCGGCGGCTGTCATCCCAATCGCGAGACCGAGCGCATCGTCGAGGCGGCCGGCTTCGTGATCGAGGCCGAGGGCCGCCGCGCCGAGGCCGACATGCGCCGCTTCGCCGCGCGGCCGGGCGGGCGCGGCGCCGTGGGTACAATGAGGCCATGAGCCCCCGCGGCGAATCCGACCTCAGCCGGTACGGCGTCCTCGCGGAGTACAACCGCAAGCGCCGGTTCGACGTCACGCCGGAGCCGCCGGGCCGTCCCGGCAAGCGCCGCGCGAAGGCGCTCCAGTTCGTCGTCCAGAAGCACCGCGCCAGCCACCTGCACTACGACTTCCGCCTCGAGCACGAAGGCGCTATGCTCTCGTGGGCGATCCCCAAGGGCCCGTCGCCGGACCCGGCCATCAAGCGGCTGGCCATGATGACCGAGCCGCATCCGATGGACTACAACGGCTTCGAGGGGGTCATCCCCGAGGGCGAGTACGGCGGCGGCACCGTGATGATCTGGGACCGCGGCACCTGGGAGCCGGAGGTCGCCGACGTCACCGCCGCGCTGGCCAAGGGCGATCTCAAGCTCACGCTGCACGGCAAGAAGCTGCGCGGCTCCTGGGTGCTCGTGCGCACGCGCAACCGCCAGTGGCTACTCATCAAGCACCGCGACCGGTTCGCCTCCGCCGACGACCTTACGGTGTCGAAGCCGCTCTCCGTCGTCTCGCGCCGCACGATGGCCGGCATCGCGCGCGCCGCGCGCGCCACGCCGCGCCAGCTCACCAGCGCGCTCGCCGCCGATCCGCCTCGCGCCTCGCGCACG
>QHRW01000067.1:39015-59689 GCA_003220265.1 Candidatus Rokuibacteriota bacterium
GGGTGGCCCCCATGCTGGCCACCCTCGTGGACGCGCCCTTCCACCGGCCCGGCTGGATCTGGGAAGAGAAGTACGACGGCATCCGGCTGATCGCGATCAAGGACGGCCGGCGCGTCGAGCTCATCACGCGCAACGACAAGGACCGCACGCTCGACTTCCCCGAGGTGGCCGCGGCCCTCGCGGCGCTTCCCGCCGCCACGCTCGTCCTCGACGGCGAGGTGGTCGTGTTCGACGCCGGCGGCGTCTCGCGCTTCCAGCTCCTGCAGCGTCGCGCCGAAGGCGCCTCGCCCCCGATCTTCGTGGCGTTCGACTGCCTGCACGCGCGCGGACGCGACCTGCTGCGCGAGCCGCTGACCGCGCGGCGGGCCGCCCTGGAGGCCGAGGTGATCGAAGGCCCGCGCTTGCGGATCGCCCGCCGCCTGGCCGACGACGGTCTGCGCGCGTTCGACGAGGCACGCCGGCGCGGGCTCGAGGGCGTGATCGGCAAGGACCGGGCGTCGCGCTACGAGCCCGGCGTGCGCTCCCCCGCCTGGTGCAAGGTAAAGGTGCGCGCCGAGGAGGAGTTCGTGATCGGCGGGTTCACGGCGCCGCGCGGCTCGCGCCATCACATCGGCGCGCTGCTGGTCGGCGCCTGGGACGGCGGCGGCCTGCGCTACGCCGGCAAGGTCGGCACCGGGTTCACCGAGCAGACGCTGGCCGCCCTGCATCGCCGGCTCTCACCTCTGGCGCGTCCCACGCCGCCGTTCGCCAACCCCCCTCGCGAGCGCGACGTCACCTGGCTCGAGCCCCACACCGTCGCCCAGCTCGGCTTCACCGAAATGACCACCGACGGCAAGCTTCGCCACCCCGTCTTTCTCGGATTGAGAGAAGACAAAGACGCCCGTGACGTCCGCTTGTCAGCGCCGGCGCCCGCGGGAACAACGCGGACGGTGTCCGAGCCCAACGCGGGAAGAACGCGGACGGTGCCCGGGCGCGACGACGCGGAGAGAACGCGGACGGTGCCCGGGCGCGACGACGCGGAAAGAACGCGGACGGTGTCCGGGCGCGACGACGCGGGAAGAACGCGGACGGTGCCCGGGCGCAACGCGAACGGGGAGGGTATGGGAGGGGGCGCGTCGAGCGCCCCCTCCCATCAAGACAGAAAAGGGGGCCGCACGGCCGCAAAGCAGCAACGCGTCACACCGCGTACTTCTGACGCACCCTCTCCAGCACCTGGCGGCGCGACTCGCCCGCGCCGAGGCCCGACTGCTCGACGGTCGCGATCTCTGCGGCGAGCTCCGGGTCCTTGATCATCTCGCGCAGCCACGTCGAGTAGTCGCGCTGCTGCAGGTGGTGCGCCCACGTCGCCTCGTCCACGCCGTCGGCCAGCTCGACGAAGCGCACGAGGTTGGCGGCGCGCAGGTTGAGGCTGCCGGTGGGCCCGCGAAAGAAGAACGAGCGGTCGGGCGGCAGCTCGCCCTCCGTGTACTTGCGCACGTGACGGCGGTGCAGGACGCGCCGCTTGCCCACGCGGAAACGCGCGAGGCGCAGGTCGCCCTCGATCCAGGCGACGGCGGCCTCGCCGCGCTCCAGCGGCCGGCCGTCCGCTGACGGCGGGCTCGGCGCCAGCCCGCGCGCGCCCAGCACGCTCTGCACGCCTTCCTGGAACGCCACCGTCTCCGTGGAGGCGACCACGTTGGGCAGGCGCCGCACGGGCGCCGCCAGGTCGCTGGCGGCCAGCGTGATGATCGCCAGCGACTCGGCGCCTGGCCGCAACATCTCGGCGGCCGGCGAACCCTCGGCGGGCAGCACGTGGTGCGCCTCGTCGATGATGAGCCAGTGCGGCAGCCCGGTGGTGGAGCGCACCGTCGTGACCACCGCCAGCACTTTGATGGCGTAGCTGACCTTCTCCGCCATGCTCATCGCGCTCAGGTCCAGCACCAGGCTGGTTTGCGGATGGCGCAGGAGCTGGTCCATCTCCTCGGGCGCCGGCAGCGCCTGCTCGCCCTTGCCGCCGAAGACGACGACGCGCTCGAGCTCGGCCAGCGTGCGGTAGTCGCCCTCCGGGTCCAGCAAGAGCAGCGTGCGGCCGCTCTCGAGCACGCGCTCGGCGAGCACACCGGTCAGCGTGCTCTTGCCGCTGGCCGACGGGCCCACCACGAGCAGCTGCGTGGCGTGGGCGGCCACCGTCACCGGCGTGCCGTCCGCTTTCTCGCCGAGCGGCAGGTGATTGCGGGTGAGGCGCGGCATGATGTCCACGAGATCGCGCAACAGATGCTCCTCGATGAACTCCACGACGCCGCGCCCCGACGGTGCCCGCGTGACGTAGTCCGCGCGCTCGCGCAGGGCCGGCACCGCGTCGGCCACGGCCACCGCGCACTCCGACATCGCGAGGAAGGCGTGGTCGTTCTCCGCGTCGCCGATTCCCACCATGTTGTGCGGGGACAGCTCGAGGGCGGCGAGCACCGCGGCCAGCCCGGTGCCCTTGTTGACGCCGGCGGGGAGGAGCATGAGGGCGTCCTTGTTGAACACGAGCGTCCGCTCGACGCCGGTCTCGCGAATGGCCGCGATCGCCGCCTCGGCGACCGGCGCGTCGGTCGCCAGGATGGCGCTGCCCACGTCGAAGCGCACGCCGCGCCGGCGCAGGGCCTCGATCAGCGCCGGCTCGGGCGAGTCGCCCAGCCGCCGCACCTCGCGCCGCTCGGGGAAGTAGACGACCGCGCCGTTCTCGGCCACGATCGCGTCGAACATCCGGTCGGCGTCGGGACAGACCCTTTGCAGGTCCGGCAGCATGCGCCCCGTCACCAGCAGTAGCTTCCGCCCGCTGGCCCGCACCCGGGCCAGCGCCCGCGCCGTCGCCTCCGAGACGGTGTTGTGCTCCGCGATCGTGCCGTCGTAGTCGGTGGCGAAGACGTGGACGTTCACCGAGGCCGTACCTATGCATTCACGGTACCACGCGGCCTCAGCACGGCGGCCGAGCGGCGCCTGCGGTCAGTCCTTCAGGAGCTCCTCGTACACGGCCGTGGTCCGTGCCATCGCCGCGTCGAGGGAGTGGCGTTGCTGGACCAGAGCCTGGCCGCGGCGGGCCTGGGCGCGCGCCCGGGTCGGATCGGCCAGGGCCGCCAGGATGGCGGCCGCGAGGGCGGGGGCATCGCCCGGCGGCACCAGGCGCCCCGTCTCGCCGTCTCGCACCAGCTCGCCGCTGCCGCCCACCGTGGTGGCGACGACCGGCGTGCCGACGGCGAGGGCTTGCGGGATCACCTGGGACGCAGCCTCCGAGCGGATCGAGGGCAACACCAGCACGTCGAGCGCGGCCATGACCTCGGGAATGTCGCGGCGAAAGCCCGTCATCTGCACGGCGTGCTCGAGGCCGAGCGCGCCCACGCGGCGCTTCACGTCGTCGAAGCCGATGCCGTCGCCGACAATGAGGAAGCGCGCGCCGGGCTGCGCGGAGAGCACGCCCCGCGCGGCCTCCAGGAACACGTTGTGGCCCTTGGAGCCGCGGATGTTGGCCACGAGGCCGACCACCGGCGCCGTGTTCAGGCCGAGCTCCCGGCGCACGCCGGCGCCGGAGACACCGGGATGAAAGCGCGTCGTGTCGATGCCGGGCGGGATGGCGACGATGCGCGCGGCGGGCACGCCGGCCGCGGCCACCACGCGGCCGGCCGCCTCGCCGCTGGTGATCACCCGGTGGGCCAGCCGGTACACGAGAGCGCGCCGGCGGGGAATCGCGATCGTGACGTGGCGGCTGCGGACGACGGGTCGCCGGCGCGAGCGGCCGGCGAGGCCGCCGAGCCAGCTATCGATCGAGCTGTGGGTGTGCACGAGCGCCACGCGCCGGTCGGCGATCAGGCGGCGCAGTCCGGCGAGTGCGGGGAAGTCGAGCGCGCGCCGCATGCGCACGGGGACGGCTGGCACGCCCACGCGGCGTGTCTCGTCCAGCAGCGGGCTGCCCGGCTGGGCCGCGACGAGCGCGTCCCAGCCGTGATCGAGCAGCCAGCGCGCCTCGGCGACGATCCGGAGCTCCTGACCGCCGAAGCCGATCGACGCCTCGGTGTGCAGGATGAGCCGGCCGGTCTCGTGGTCGGGGGGCACCCTAGGAGGGTTCCCCCCTTCCCCTCCCTACGTCGTGCAGGGCGTTCCTACCAGCGACCGCGGCCGCCGCCGCCGCCGCCACCGCCGCGGCGTTCGCCGCCGCCAGCGCCTGGCGACTTCGCGCGCTCGACCTGGATGGTCCGGCCGTCCACCGACGTGCCGTTGAGCTTGCTGATCGCCTGTTCGGCGTCTTCGGGCGTCGCCATCTCGACGAAGCCGAAGCCGCGCGAGCGTCCCGTGTCGCGATCGGTCACAACCGCCGCGGATTCGACCTGGCCGGTCGCCGCGAAGACCTCGCGCAGACGCTCGTTGGAAGTGGAGAAGGACAGCCCGCCGACGAAGAGCTTGACGGCCATGGGACGCGCTCCTTTGGGAGGGTAACCCTGAACCGCACCGTGTCAGACAAGGCGGAGTATACACTGCCTCGGAAATGGGTGCCCTGGAGCAATTCCTCGAGGAGTTCACCTACGCCGGGATCTTCCTGGCGTTGTTTCTCGGCGGAATCGGCGTGCCCCTGCCCGAGGAGGTACCGATCCTCACCAGCGGGGTGCTCGCCCACGAGGGGGTAGTGCGCTGGTGGCTCGCCCTGCCGGTGTGCCTGGCGGGGGTGCTCTCCGGCGACGTCGTCCTCTACTGGGTCGGCCGCCACTGGGGTGAGCGCGTGCTGGGCTGGCGTCCGGTGCGCTTCGTGCTGACCAAGGAGCGTGAGCAGACGTTGAAGGAGGCCTACCACCGGCACGGCGTGAAGATCGTGTTCACCGCCCGCCATGTCATCGGCCTGCGCGCCGCCGCATTCCTCACCGCCGGCATCGTGCACATCCCGTTTCCGCGCTTCCTCGCCGCCGACGCCGGCGCGGCCATGGTCGGCGTGCCGGTCAGCTTCGGCGTCGCCTACTTCTTCACCGACCGGCTGCACGACATCATCGCCGACGTGCACCGGGCCCAGCGCTGGGCGCTGCTGGTCGTCTTCGTCGTGGCGGCCGTGTGGATCGGCGTCCACGCCTGGCGGCGCGGGGTGCGGCTCGAGCGGGAGGCGGCGGCCGCGCGCGACGCCGCGGCGCCGCCCCGGTGAGCAACCGGCATGCTATAGTCGGCGCCAGATTGTGGTGACGACCGGCGAGCGCAAGCCGTGGCATGCCATCTTCCGGCTGCTCGAGCGCGACGAGCGTGTCTTCGCCGTCCTGCTCGCCGTCGCCATGGTCGGCGGCCTGGCCACCCTGGGCCTGGTGCCGCTGCGACCCCGCCAGTCGATCGACCTCTACTCGCTCGTCATCTGGTTCGCCCTCTACAAGCTCGGCATCTTCGCGCTGGTGACGGTGCACCCGCGCGCCACGCGCGCGATCTTCCTGGCCGCCCTCGCGATCGACCTCCTGCTGGTCTTCGTCCTCGTCTTCCTGACCGGCGGCGGCGACAGCCTCTTCTACCTGCTCTTCTTCCCGCTCGTCGCCGTGAACGCGTACTACTTCGGGCCGTGGGTGGCGATGGCGGCGGCCTTGATCGCCGGCGGGCTCATGGCGGCGGCGGCGGCCCTGGTGCCGCCGTGGATCGGCTGGACGGGCGTGACGCTGCTCACCATCATGTTCGGCCTGCCGGCGGTGGTGGTCGGCCTGGTCGCGGTGCGTGAGCGCGGCGCTCGCGCGGAAGTCGAGCGGCTCAACGTCGATCTCGCGGGCACGCTGAACCGGCTGCAGTCCGCCCAGCAGGAGCTGCTCGTCGCCGAGCGCATGGCCACCGTGGGCCGCCTGTCGCTCCGGGTCGCCCACGAGGTACGCAACCCGATCGCCGCCATCGAGCTCAACGCCGAGATCCTGCAGGACATCGTGCGCGCGCATCCCGGTGCCGACATGGACGAGGCCGGCGGCCTCGTCGCCTCCATCCGCGACCAGGTGAACACGCTGGACGCGCTCACCGAGGAATACCTGGCGTTCGCGCGCTTCCCCAAGCCCCACTTCGAGGACGAGTCGATCAACCACCTGATCGAGGAGCTGGCGGCGTTCGTGCGGCCCGTCGCCCTGCGCCAGGGACTGACGATCCACGTCTCCACCGATCCCGCGGTGCCGATGATGGAGATCGACCGCGGCCTCCTGCGCCAGGCGGTGCACAACCTCGTCAAGAACGGCATGGAGGCGCTCTCGCGCGGCGGCGCGCTCACGATCGAGAGCCGCTGCGACGGCGACACCGTGCAGGTGTCGGTCTCCGACACCGGCAACGGCATCAGCCCCGAGGTCGCGCAGCGGCTGTTCGAGCCGTTCTTCACCACCAAGCCGCAGGGCACCGGGCTCGGCCTCTCCATCACGCGCCAGATCATCGAGGAGCACGGCGGCGAGCTGTCGTGGCGCAACGGCCCCGGCGGCGGCGCCACCTTCATCGTGCGGCTGCCCATCAAGCGGCCCGTCAGCCATGTCTGATCCCGCCACCCTGCTGGTCGCCGACGACGATCCGGGGCTGCGCGAGAGCCTCGAGCGCACGCTGACGCGCGAGGGCTATCGTGTCCTGCTCGCCTCCGACGGGCGCGCCGCGCTCGAGCGCGTGCAGGGGGGCGGCATCGACCTGATCGTCACCGACCTCAAGATGCCGGGGCTCACGGGCCTCGAGCTCCTGCGGGCGGCCAAGGCCATCGCGCCCGATCTCGACGTCATCCTGTTGACCGCCTTCGGCACCGTGGAGGAAGCGGTGAAGGCGATGAAGGACGGCGCCTACGACTTCCTCACCAAGCCCTTCCGCCGCGAGCAGCTCCTGAAGCTGATCGACAAGGCGCTCGAGCGCCGGCAGCTCATCGAGAAGAACAAGGCGCTGCAGCAGCGGCTGGACGACCTGCTCGGGCACGGCACGATGATCGGCGCCAGCCCGGCCTTCCGCCGGATGATGACGCTGGTCGAGCAGGTGGCCGACTCCTCGGCCACCGTGCTGATCCTGGGCGAGAGCGGCGCCGGCAAGGAGGGCGTGGCCCGCGCGATCCACGAGCGCTCGGCGCGCAAGAGCGGCCCCTTCGTGGCCGTCAACTGCGCCTCGCTGCCCGAGAATCTGCTCGAGTCGGAGCTGTTCGGCTACGAGAAAGGCGCGTTCACCGGCGCCGCCGGCCGCAAGGAAGGCCGCTTCGAGCTGGCCGACACCGGCACACTGTTCCTCGACGAGATCGGCGATCTCTCGCCGGTGACCCAGCCCAAGATCCTGCGCGTGCTTCAAGAAGGCGAGTTCGAGCGGCTCGGCGCCACGCGCACCATCCGCGTGGACGTGCGCATCGTGGCCGCCACCAACCAGGACCTCGGCCAGATGGTGAAGGACAAGCGCTTCCGCGAGGATCTCTTCTACCGGCTCAACGTCATCACCATCACGGTGCCGCCGCTGCGCGACCGTCCCGAGGACATCTCGGTGCTGGCCGCGCACTTCGTGCGCGTCTACGCGGCCAAGAACAACCGGCGACTGGAGGGGCTCACCGACGAGGCCGTGCGCCAGCTCGAGGCCTTCTCATGGCCGGGCAACATCCGCCAGCTCGAGAACGTCATCGAGCGCGCCGTGGTGCTGGCCCGCGGCGCCCGTCTGGACGTGGCCGACCTGCCGCCGGAGATCGCCGGCGCCACGCCGCTGCCCGAGGGCGTGCTGACGATCCGCATCGGCACGCCGCTGGCGGAAGTGGAAGCGCGGCTGCTCGACGAGACGCTGCGCGTGACCAAGGGCAACAAGACGCTCACCGCGCGGCTGCTCGGCATCGATCCGCGCACGGTCTCGCGCAAGCTGGAGCGCCAGGAAGACGACACGAGCGAGCATCCTCCGGACGCGCCGGGCCCGGCCTGAGTCGCGCGCCACGATATCCTGAGGCCCATATGAAAGCCCTCCTGGTCACCCGCGAGTACCCTCCCCACATCTACGGCGGCGCCGGCGTGGTCGCCGATCAGCTCAGCCGGGCGCTGGCCCGCCGCATGAGCGTCGAGGTCCGCTGCTTCGGGCCGCGCGAGCCGCGCACCGACGGGATCACCCTGCGGGGCTACACGCCGTGGGAGCGGCTGGCGGGCAAGGAGCCAAAGTTCGTGCCCGCGCTGGAGACGCTGTCGATCGGGCTGGCCATGGCGCGGGATCCCGTCGATGCCGACGTGGTCCACGCCCACACGTGGTACGCCGACATGGGCTCGCTGTGGATCAGCACGCTCTATCGCATCCCGCTCGTCGTCACGCTGCACAGCATGGAGCCCCTGCGCCCGTGGAAGGCCGACCAGCTCGGCAGCGGCTATCTCGTCTCCTCGTGGATCGAGAAGACGGCGGTGGAGGCCGCGCACCGGGTGATCGCGGTCTCGAACAAGATGCGCGAGGACATCATCGCCCACTTCGACGCCGACCCCGCGCGCGTGGTCACCATCCACAACGGGATCGACCCCGACCAGTTCAAGCGCACCGAGGCGCGCGAGCACCTCGTGCGTCTGGGCGTCAAGCCGCCCTACGTGCTGTTCGTCGGGCGCATCACGGACCAGAAGGGCATCTTCCATCTGCTGGACGCGGCGCCGCGCCTGCCGGCCGGCGTGCAGGTGGTGCTCTGCGCCTCGGCCCCCGACACGCCGGAGATCGAGGAGCGCCTGCGCCGCCGCGTCGCTCAGATGCCCAACGTGCTGTGGATCAACGAGATGGTGCCCGTGCCCGTCGTCACGCAGCTCTACAGCCAGTGCGCCGCCTTCGCGTGCCCCTCGGTCTACGAGCCCTTCGGCCTCATCAACCTGGAAGCGATGGGGTGCGAGACGCCGGTGGTGGCCTCGGCCGTGGGCGGCATTCTCGAGGTGGTCGAGGACGGCAAGACGGGGCTGCTGGTGCCGCCCGCCCAGCCGGAGGCGCTGGCGGCGGCGCTCGGGCGCGTGCTCGGCAATCCCACGCTGGCGCGCGAGATGGGGCGGGCCGGGCGCAAGCGGGTCGAGGAAAAGTTCTCGTGGGCCTCGGTGGCCGAGCGCACCGAGCAGGTGTACGCCGACGCCATCGCCGAGTTCAAGCGCTCGTCCGGCGACTGATCTTCCGTGCTGGCCGACTGCCGGGGCTTCGTCTTCGACCTCGACGGCTGCGTCTGGCAGGGCAATACCCTCAATCCCGGGGCGGGCGAGACGCTGACCGCGCTGCACCGCGCCGGGCGCGGCGTGGCGTTCCTCACCAACAATTCGCGCGCCCGCGGCCGCGACATCCGCGACAAGCTCCATCGCCTGGGCCTGCCGTGGGTCGAGCACACGCTGACGCCGCTGGAGATCCTGGGCCAGGTGATCGCCGAGCGCTTCGGCCCCTCGCGCGTGCTCGTGATCGGCGCGCCGGAGCTGGCCGAGGTGGTCCTCGAGGCCGGCCACGAGATCGTCGCCGTGCCGGACTTCCGCAAGGCGACCGTGGTGGCCGTCGGCAACGACTTCGATCTCAGCTACGAGCGTCTCGGCGCCGCCTCGCGCGCGGCCGCCGCCGGCGCGCCGCTCGTCACGCCCAACGTGGACGCGCGCCTGCCGATCGAGGACGGCGACTTCCTCCCCGGCTGCGGCGCCATCGTGGCGGCGGTGAGCGCGGCGGCCGGCGTGGCGCCCATCGTCGTCGGCAAGCCGGAGCCGCCGCTGTTCCGCATCGCGCTGGCGCGCCTGGGTCTCGACGCCGCGCACGCGGCCATGGTCGGCGACAGCGTGGAATCCGATGTGGCCGGCGGCCGGCGCGCCGGCATGCGCACGGTGCTCTATGCGCCGGCGGGCGCCGCGGCGGGCGCCGCCGACGTCGTCGTGCGCTCGTTCGCCGAGCTGGCCCGCCTGGCGGGCGTCCCGGGTTGATGCTCGAGCGGGCGCGCGCGGCGCTGGCCCGCGGGCGCGCGGAGGTGGCGGCGTGAGCGCGTCGCTCGAAGCTTACCTCGTGAAGCTCTATCTGGATCGCGACGCGCGCCGCGCGTTCCTGGCCGACCCGCGCCGCGCGGCCACGGTGGCGGAGCTGGATCGCGACGGATTGGAGCTGGCCGCGCGCTCCTTCGCGGCCAAGCGCGGGGCGCAGGCGCCGCGCGGCCGCTGGGCGCGCCTGCTGGCGCGCTGGCGTCGGTGGCGTGGCCGGTGAGCCGGCCCATCGACGCGGGTCAGTGCTTGCGGGCGAGGGCGGAGATCGAGGAGCCGATCAGCACGCGGTGGCGCGAGGTCAACGCGACGACCTGGGCCAGCCCGCGCAGGCCGAGCTTGACGGCCGTCACCATGCGCTCGCGCGCCGGCGAGGCGGCGTGGTACGGATCGCCGTAGGACAGCTCGCTGTTCCACAGACGGATATCCGCGAAGCCCGTGTCCTTCAGCAGCGTCCGGAGCGTCCGGGGCGACCACACCAGCGGCTGGAAGAAGTAGGCCTGGCGCAGGAGCTTGGCGACCGGGCCGGGCCACACGAGCAGACGGCTCAGCCGCCACACCGCGAGCTGGAAGACCGCGTTGGGCGCACGGACGAGCGTGGCGCCGCCCGGCGCCAGCACGCGGTGGATGTGGCGCATGTCGGCGCCCGGGCGTGCGAAGAAGTCGATGACGTTCCACAGCGTGACGACGTCGTAGGCCTCGTCCTTGAGATCGTCGAGCTCGGCGTGCACGGTCAGCCCGCGCCGCCGCGCCAGCGCGGCGCCGCGCGGGGACACCTCCACGCCCTCCACGCTCCAGCCGCGCTCGCGGGCCAGCGCCAGGAACTCGCCGCTGCCGCAGCCGATGTCGAGCAGGCGGCCGCGGCCGAGCGGCCGGAATTTGGTGAGGAACGTCGAGAAGACCGCGCGGCGGCGCTCGTCGATGTAGTCGCTGGCCGAGTCGTCCTCGTAGATCTCGTCGTAGTGCTGGCGCAGGACTTCCGACGGGGGCGGATCGCGGTAGTAGAGTCCGCACTCGACGCAGCGCACGAGGCGCCAGGCGCCGTTCACCACCACGTCACGGTGGCGAGACCTCGCGCACAGCGGACACTCGCGGGTCATGACGGCGCCAGCGCCGCGCGCTCGGGCGCGCCGTCACGCTCGTCGAGCGCCCCCAGGCGCAGGCGGCCGAGGAGCCGGCGGTCCACGCGGTGGGCGCGGGTCTCGATCAGCCGGGCGACCCGATAGCGCAGCGGGGCAAACACACGGTCATGGTACCCGAGACAGACCGTGAGGCGAGCGCCAAGCTCGGACTTGAAGCGATAGATGCCGTAGCCCGGATGTGTCTCCGTCGGCGGCACGTCGGTGCAGCTGCTGCCGAGGTCGAGCTCGACGCAGCCCGCCGCACGCGCCCACCGCATCAGCTCCCAGTGCAGGAGGTCGCCCACCGGCGTCCGGTACGCGGCCGGCGTCGTGGCCATGTACAGCGTGTGGGCCATCGGCCCAAAGCGGATCCCGACCAGCATGGCGGCCAGCTCCTTGCGGACACGTCCGCTGATGACGGCGAGCGCATCGTCGGCGCTGAACTCGTGGTAGAGGGCTTCGAGCACCGGCCACGAGGGTACCGGATAACCGTTCCGCCGCCCGTGCTCGACGTGCAGCTCGTGGAATCGGCGGAGCGCGGCGAGGTCCGTGGCCAGCTCCGTGCTGATGCCCTTGCGGACGCCGGTGGAGACGTGCTGGCGTCGCTTGCGCGCCATGCGCCCGAGCAGATCCGGCTCGGAGCCCGTGAGGTCCAGCCGCATCACGTTCCGCGGGGCGTTCCACACCGACCAGAAGTCGGGCAGGGGCACGAACCCGCTGGCCTGCAGCGGCGCGACCAGGTCGGGCGCCTCGTGGTCGGTGCCGGGGCTCACGCGGAGGAAGATCGCGCCGATCTCACGGTTGACCCGCTCGACCAGGCGCGGGAGCGCGGCGGCGGCGTCAGGCCCGTCGGCGAGCAGCGGGCCGCGCGGCGCGTAGAGGATGCGCCCCAGCCCCGGCAGCCGGCGCACCAGCACCTGCGCGGCCGCCACGCTCTGGCCGCCGGCGAGGACCGCGGCGCGCACGACGGCCCAGCCATCACTCGTGCGAAAGGCGCCCCACTGCCAGCTCTGCCGGAAGTCCACGCGCGGCAGCGCCAGCACGAGGGCATTCCACTCCTCGCGGCGCTCGACGAGGCGGGCGTCGCTCACCGCTCGATGCTCAGGCCACGCGCCTGCCAGCCGGCGAAGCCGCCCTCGAGGACGAACGTGGCGCCGTGTCCGGTCGTCTGCAGGTAGCGGAATGCGGGTGCCGCCTCGTCGACGCCCTCGGCGCCGTAGAGCACGACGATGGCCTCGGCGGGAATCTCACCGCGGCGCGGGATGAGCGCGTCGAGCGGGATGGAGCGGGCGCCGGGCAGCCGCCCGTGCCGGTAGGCGTCGGCCGGGCGCACGTCGATCAGCGCCACGGGCCGGCCGGCGATCGTGAGGCGCTGGAGCGACGTCGCGTCGATCGTCAGCAGCGGGCCGGCCAGCGCGTGGCCGGCCGCCGCGGGCGCCGTCACCACGGCGACCAGTGCCGCGGCCGCGAGGAGCCGCCTCACGGGTTCTGCACCGTCACCGTCACGCTCGAGGTGCCGGTGGCGTTCGCCGAGTCGCGCACGGTGACGACGAGCGTGCGCTGGCCGTTGGGCGTGTTCGTCGTCACCCACGGCAGCGACACCGGGTTGCCGGCGACGCTCTCCGACCACACGGTCGTGGTGCCGACCGTCAGCGTGTAGGCCCGGGCGCCGGCCGCCGTGCTGTCATTCCAGATCGTGACCCACTGCGTGCCGCTGACCGTCTGCCCCGCCGTGGGTGCGGTGATGAACACACCGAACGTCCCGCCGCCACCCTGGTTGCTGACGGTCACGCTGCGGCTGGCGGTGGCCGAGGCTCCCGCCGCGTCGGTCACCGTCAGCCCGAGCGTGTGCGAGCCGGCCGTCAAACCGGTCGTGTCCCAGCTATAGGTGGCCGTCGTCCCGGTCGTCGGACTCGTGAAGAGCGCCGCGCCGTCGACGGTGAGGCGATACGTGTAGCCCGGGGTGCCGCCGCTCGCCGCCATGCCGACGCTGACGCTCGTGCCGCTCACCGTGGCGCCGGCCGCCGGGCTCGTGAACGAGGCCGTGAGCGGCTGCGGCCCGTTCTGCACGGTGACCGTGTTGCTCGTGGCGCCGGTGTTGCCGGTGGCGTCGCGCGCGCTGGCGGTGAGTACCGTGCTGCCGTTCGACACCGACGCCGTGTCCCACGGGATCGACACGGGACCGGTGCTGCTCGTGGTCTGGGTACCGACGACCTGGGCGCCGACGGACAGCGTGTAGACGTTGGACGTCCCGCTGGAGCCGCTCAGCCAGATGACCGCCCAGTTCGTGCCGGTGACGGTGCTGCCGGCGGCCGGCTGCGTGATGAACACTTGCAGGGTGCCGCTGTTGTTGACGGTGACCGTCCGCGTCGCGGTGCCGGAGCCGCCGACCGAGTCGGTGACGGTGAGCGCCAGCGTGTGGGTGCCCTTGGCGACGGTGCGCGTGTCCCACGACGTCGAGGCGGAGGTCGCCGTCGTGTTCGTGGTGTAGATCTGGGCCCCATCCACGGTGAGGCGATAGGTGTAGCCTGGCGTGCCGCCGCTGGCCGTCATGCCGACGGTGATGACGCCGGTGACGGTGGCGTTCGGCGTCGGGGTCGTGAAGTTTGCGGTGACGCCCCCGCCGTTCTGCACCGTGATCGAGCGCGTCGCCGTGGCGGAGCCGCCCGCGGCATCCGTGACGGTGAGGCCGAGCGTGTACGTGCCGTTGGCCACCGTCGTGGAGTTCCAGGTCGTGGACGCGGCCGTGCTGCTTGTCGACGCCGACGTGAAGATCTGCGTCCCGTTCACGGTGAGCCGATAGGTGTAGTTCGGCTTGCCGCCGGCCGCGGCCATGCCGATGCTCACCGCGGTGCCGCTCACGGTGGCGCCCGCGGCCGGCGCGGTGAACGAAGCGGTCAGGGGCTGCGCCCCGTTCTGGGTGTTCACGATGCGCGTGGCCGAGGTGGAGTTGCCGCGCGAGTCGGTCACGGTCAGCGCGAGCGCGTGACCGCCGTTGACGTACGTCGTCGTCGGCCAGGAGTACGACGACGTCGTCGTGCTGACCGTGGTGCTCGACACCTGCGTGCCGTCGATCCTGAGGCGGTACGTGTACGGGGCGGTGCCGCCGGTGGCCTTGAGGCCGACGCTTACGGCCCCGCTCACCGTGGCGCCCGCGGCCGGGCTCGTGAACGAGGCCGCGGGCGGGTTGATCGTGTTCTGCACGGTCACCGGCCGGGTGAACTGGCCGGCGTTGTTGGTGGCGTCCCGCACCTGGGCCACCATCGTGCGAGGTCCGTTCGCCGTCTTCGTGGTGTCCCAGGGGACCGTCACATGACGGCCCGGGTCCGTCTGCGAGGCGACGACCACGCCGTCGACGGTGACCGTGAAGACGTTCGAGGTGCCGCTCGGAAAGTCGACCCAGACGTCGATCCAGGTGATGCCGCTCACGGTCGCGCCCGACGCCGGGCCCGTGATGGCGACCGGCAGCGAGTTCTGCACGGTCACGTACTGGCTGCCGGTGCCGCTGCGGCCGGTGGAGTCCCACACCAGCGCCGCGACCGTGTGCGAGCCGTTGGTGAGGCCCATCGTGTTCCAGGTCCAGGCGATGCTGGTGGCGTTGGTGAAGACCAGGTCCTGCACGACGCGTGTTGGCCGCCTGGATCTGCACGCTCTGCAGGCCGCGCACGGTCTGGCCGGGCGACAGGTTCGGGAACGTCACGCCGATCTCGCCCGAGCTCGGGTTGTTGTTCACGTTCACGCTGAGCGTGGCCGTCGCCGTGTTGCCGGAGGCGTCGCGCACCGTGAGGCCGAGCGTGTGGGGCCCGATGCTGTAGGGCCGCGTGTCCCAGCTATAGGTCGCCGTGGTCGCGGAGGTGACGATGGTGGGCGTCGGGGTGCCGTCGATCGTCAGGGTGAAGGTGTTGCTATTGCCTGTGGCGTTGGTGACGGCCATCCCGACCGGCTGTGTGCCCGCCACCGTCGCGTTGGGCGCCGGGGACGTGAACGAGGCCGTGATGACGGCCGGCTGCACGGTGATCCGGCGCGTGGGCGGGCTGGGATCACTGGTGCCCGCGTTGTCGGTCACGATCAGCGTGACGTCGTACACCCCTGGCGTCGAGAACGCGACCGCGCCCGGCGTGGCCGAGGTGCTCGAGTCGGGCGTGCCGCCCGGGAATGCCCAGGCGTAGGCTGCGATGGAGCCGTCGGGATCGGTGCCGGACCCCGCGAACGTCACCGACTGGCCGGCGCGGATGGTCATGTCGCCGGACGGGCTGGTGATGGTGCCCGTCGGCGGCTGGTTGCCCGGCGTCGAGGTGATCTGCACCCAGGCGGCGACCGAGGGCACGCCGGCGCTGTTGAGGAGGAACAGCATGTAGTAACCGGGCGGCGCGATGTTCGAGTTCGGCGGAGACGTGAGCGTCAGCTGGCCGCTGGCCGCGGTGAAGTTCAGGTTGACCAGCCGCTGCTCGAAGTTGAACGCGTGGGTCGAGGAGCCCGCCCGCACGAGCGCCACGGAGGCGATGCTGGCCGCGTCGGGCGTCGTCACCTGGAACGAGGTGTTGTAGCCGACCGTCGCCGGCGCGGTGGTGATGGCCGGCCGCGTGGCCAGGCCGCCGCTGGCGTTGAACAGGTACGGCGGCCGGTAGGCCTCTATCGTGTTGTCCCAGGCGCCCTGGAACGGATTGGAGCCCGCCACCCAGACGGTGGCGTCGGGCATCAGCAGCGCGACGGAGTGATACATGCGCGCGCGGAACATCGTGCCACCGGACGACCACGTCCCGGCGGTCGGATCGAAGATGTCCGCGCCGAGGCTGGCCGTGCTGTCGGTCTCGTAGGAGGCCGAGCCGCCGAGCGCGAGCACCTTGCCGTTCGGCAGCAGGACCGCGTTCATCTGCACGCGCGGCGCGGACATCGGCGGCAGGGGGTTCCAGGCCGGCGCGGCCGCCGAGAGATCGATGATCTCCGCGGTGGCGGTGGCGTTGTTGCTGCCCGCCGGCGTGCCGCCCATGATCATGATGCGCGGCCGGTAGTTGTCCGAGGGCTTCAAGGGCAGCAGGACCGAGGAGCCATAGTTGCGCTCCTGGTTCAACTGCGTCGTGGCCACGTTGGTCGTCCACGTCTGCGTCGAGGGATTGAAGACGTGCGAGGCCGGCAGGGCACCGGACTCGAACACGCGGCCGTCCGGCAGCAGGTGCAGCCACGGGTAGAGCGGCGGCGTGAACGGCGCGAACGCCTCCGGGCCCCAGCCCGTCGTCAGCTGGTAGATCTCGACCGCGTTGTTGGTGCCTCCGGTGTCGAGCCAGCCCGAGAACGTCATCGTGCTGCCGTCGGCCAGGCTGAGGGTGGACGGATACCAGCGCCCGTGCGCCATGTCCTGCACCTGCGTGAAGCGCTCGGTGGTCGGGTCGAAGATGGTCGTCGTCCGGATGCCGGTGAAGGGGTTGTACTGCATGTTGCCGCCGACAGTCAGCACGCGCCCGTCGGGCAGGAAGCTCATCGCGTTGCAGAAGAGGTCCCAGGGGATCGTCTGCACCGTGAAGATGCCGGTCGTCGGGTCGTACACGGCGGCGCGATAGGTGGTGACGGTCGGATCGTTCTCCGAGCCGGCCACGATGAGCACGCGCCCGGTCCGCAGCAGCGCCACGTGGATCGGGTTGATCGGTGACGTCTCCGTGAGCAGCCGCCACTCACCGGTGACATTGAGCTGCGCGTCCGCGCCCGTCGGCGCGAGACCGATGGCGACGAGTGCGAGAACCACCAATAGGAGCAGTGCGCGGCGGCGGGACGCAGGCGTGTCTCTGTGCATGCTCCAGCACGGTCCATCTTCCATGCCAAGGCTAAATACTCGGAACTGCGCCACGAGTCGCGCCTGACGCGCTGCAGGGCATTGCAACACTGTGGAACGCCGCCGCAGGCCACGCGACGCCGCTGCCGGAAGTAAGGCGGCCGGTGCCGAGGTCGCAACCGTTCACCCAGTTGTGGGCGGGCATTTCACTCCGCCGGCGTCCCGGAACGCCCAGAACGGCGTCCGGAGGTCTGGTACGCCTCCTGCAGCCCGTGAGGGGCATGACTGTGTCTGTCGTCATTCCGACGTACAACCGCGCGCACATCGTGCTGGAGGCGGTGCGCAGCGTGCTGGCCCAGCGCTTTCGCGACCTCGAGCTGATCGTCGTCGACGACGGCTCCACCGATGACACGGCCGTCCGGCTGGCGGCGCTGGCCGATCCGCGGCTGCAGGTGATCATGGGCCGACACGCCGGCGTCTCGGCCGCGCGCAACCTCGGCGTCAGCAAGGCCTCGGGGCAGCTCATCTCGTTCCTCGACTCCGACGACCTCTGGCACCCCGACAAGCTCGCCTGCGAGGTGGCCTTCCTCGCGCGGCATCCCGAGGTGGATGCCGTCTTCACCGATCTCGAGAAGCACCACGGCGACCAGGTCTTCCCGTCGTTCATGCGCGAGACGCAGGTCTTTTCGCGCAGGCTGCTGCGCGCGGCCTATCCCGAGGGCCTGGTGCTCGAGCCGCGCGAGATGCGTCTGTGCCTGTTCGAGGAGGTGCCGATCAAGCCCAGCGCGCTCACGCTACGGCGCGCCGCCTTCGATGCCGTCGGCGGCTTCGACGAGACGTGGTCGTCATCGGAGGACTGGGAGTTCCTGCTGCGCCTGGCGCGCGCCCATCGCTTCGCCTACGTCGACCGGCCGCTGGCCGTGCTGCACATCTCGCCCGACTCGCTGCACATCCTCGACCAGTCGCGCGGCGAGACCGCCATGATCCAGCTGCTCGCGCGCGAGCGCGCGAGCCTGGGCAATGACCTCGAGGCGCTGGCCGCCGTCCGCCGCGGGCTGGTGATGCGCATCAAGCACTTCGCCTGGCACTACGTCGACGCCGGCCTCCGTCGCCGCGCGTCCGCCGTCTTCCTGCGCGGCTTCGGCCTCACGGGCGACCTCGGCCTCCTTGCGCGCGCCGTCGCCGTCTGGTTCCCGCTCTTGCAGCCCGCCTCCGCCGTCGTCGCCGCTGTAGCCAAAGAGACGGTCCTGGCCGGCTAGTAGCCGCCTGCCGACGATCACACCAGCGTTTCGAGCACCGTGGTGCGCGGGACGCACGGCCCACATGCAGGATCTCCGCGGCGTCATGACCGAGATCTCGAGCCCGCGCTGCTGAACGACGACGTCACCGGCTGGGCCACGTCGGCGATGCGCGGATCGCCACGAAGGTCAAGCGAGTCGCGTACAACACGACCAAGGACACCGTCGCCGCGACGTTCATGCTCGGCGACGGCGCGCCGACGTCGATCACGTACTGGCGGACTGGCGGCGTGCGCCCCGGCCCTCTCGCCGGGACGCGCGCCGCGGCGGCGTCCGCCTAGATCAGCCGTTGCTGGATGTGGCGCCGCGCGATCGCCAGCACCCCGGGCTTCAGGCGGTGGATCTCACGGTGTCGCCGGCGCGTGGCCGGGCTGATCGGCCGGCGCGTGTCGAGAGCGGGGCGCGCCCCCCGGATGGCGTCGACGATGCCGCGGCGGTAGGCGGCCAGCTGCCCGGCGCGCGCGGAGGCGAACGCCATCAACGCCATGTCCTTGGCGATCGAGATGGCCGCCGCCCCGGGCGACAGGTTGCGCAGCGCCACCCAGATCGCGTTGCGCGTGAACGTGTAGTAGATCCGATTCGACGGCCGCGCGCCCGGGTCGACGAGATGCTGCACGCGGACCGCCGGTGAGTACAGCAGGTCCCAGCCGCTGTCCAGGAGGCGAAAGCCCAGGTCCCAGCCCTCGTGGCCGATGAACATCGGCGGCCAGTAGCCGCCCGTGGCCAGGAAGGGCTCGCGCCGGCACGCCGAGGTGCCTTCCAGCACGTAGTCCGTCGGGAATTCGAGCTCACCCCACTGGTCGGCGTCGCGCGGGTGGCACCAGTCACGGCGGCAGAGCTGACCCTTGCTGTCCAGGATCATGAAATTGACCACGGCCACCCGTGGATGCCGCTCGAACACCTCGAGGCAGCGCACCACGTCGTCCGGGGTGGTGAAGAGCACGTCGTTGTCGATGGTGAAGACGATGTCGCCCTTGGCGCTCGCCACGCCGATGTTGCGCGCGGCGGTGGCGATGTTCTGTGGCAGACGCACGAGGCGCACGTCGGGAAACTCGTCGCGCACCATGTCCGGGCTGCCGTCGGTCGAGGCGTTGTCGACCACCAGGATCTCGAGCGGGTACCGTTGGCTGCGGGCGGCCTCGAGGCACCGCCGCAGGGCCTCCCGACGCTGGTAGTTCAGGATTGCGATCGAAACGCTGGGATTCAATTTGGCACCTGTCGGCGGATCCACGGGCCCACGGTGTTGGCGACCGGCATCGGCAACCGTTTCCAGGCCTGGATCATGAGGTTATAGCGGCTGGCGTCGCGGTCCACCGGAGGCCGGCCGCCGGGACGCGCGTCGATGAAGATCCACGGAAGCGTGTGCGACTTCGCGCCCCACTGGCGCTTGAACTCGAACGTGCCGGCGCTCTTGAAGGACCGCCCGAGGTCGAGCACCCGGTAGCCGCTGCGACAGCCGAACCGGATGACCTCCCAGTAGAGGACGAAGTTGGGACAGAGCGCGAAGGCCTCCCGCAGCGAGGACACCCAGGGCACCATGATGGTGTCGCGGAAGAACAGGCAGACGGCGGCGCCGACGGCGCGGCCGTCCTTGTCGCGGACGATCAGCACGCGCGCGGTGCCCGGCAGCGCCTTGAGCATCGCGCGGAAGAAGTCGCGGCTGTGCACCGGCGAGCCGAGGTCGCGCATGTTCACCGCGAACACCGAGTAGAAGTCGTCGAGCGCCTCGGCGCCGCACCAGGCCGTCGTCAGTCCCTGCTTTTCGCCCTTGCGGACGCGGTTGCGCCGTTCGGAGGGCAGGGCCTTCCACACGGCCTCTTCGGTGGTGAGCTCGAGCAGCATCGTCGCGCGATCGTCGGTGGTCGGCCACGGCACCGGCTCGGGATGGAACTGGCGCAGCCCGAGGCCCTGTGCACGGCGCTCGCGCGTGTAGGCCAGGGCTTCCTCGATCAGCCGTGCCTCGAGCCGTCGTTCGGGCTCGGCGAGCACACCGCCGTAGTCGAGGAACGGCATCGATACGAGGCGGCGGCCGAACAGGCGACTGGCGACGAGGACCAGCGGCAGCACACCGCAGATCTCGCCGCCCTCCTCGGCACGGAGATAGACACTCTCGTGGCCGTAGGCTTCACGCGCGATCTGCCCCCACGCCGAGAGGTGCCCGACGGTGGCGCGCGGGTGTGACTCCACGAAGCGGTCCCAGGACTTGTCGACGTCGGAGGTCGTCAGAAAGTTCATCACGTCTCGGATGTAGCGCAAGGCGGGTGCCACGCCGTTCCGGGGCCTCACGGCGGCTTTTCCGCGCGGATCTCGAAAGCGCATTCGGCAGATGCGGTGGATGGCTGCAGTGTCGGCGTCAGATCGGTGCGCACTGTCACGCTCGGGACCGCGGAAGCGTCATCATCCCGTCACTCGGGCCTATCGTAGAATCGCCAAGCCCTTTCGTCTCAAGCACATAGCCTCCCCCGGCCGTCTGGCTTGGCCCTTGCCCTGCGGCCGGCAGACGGTAACGGTTTTCATGGTGGTGTGTAAGAATTTCTAGCCATGGGGGTGCGCATGCAGCGGTGGATCACAGGGATCCTGACTTCGGTT
>QHRW01000061.1 GCA_003220265.1 Candidatus Rokuibacteriota bacterium
AGGCCAGGAGAGCGCTTTCACTTTGCCCCCAACGGCATCTACGAGGGATTCGTGGTCGCGGCCTGGAGCCTTGCCGAAGCCGGACCGGCGCATGGCGGATTCTGGTGCATTCCCGGGAGCCACAAGAGTCACTTCAAGCTGCCGCGACAGATCCACGAGGCCCCCGAAAAGGCCCCCTGCGTCGTCATTCCGGAGATACCGGCGGGGTCGGTCGTGCTGTTCACCGAGGCGGTGATGCATGGAACAGCCCCGTGGAGAGCCGACCACGAGCGCCGGACCCTGCTCTACAAGTATTGCGTCTCCCACATGGCGTGGTCGCGGGCGCGCGTGCTTCCGCCACCCGATGTCCCGCTCACCGCACGGCAGCAGGCGCTCCTCACCGAGCCGGCGGATCCCCACACGTTCGTCGCGTCGCTCTTCAGCGACGGACCGGGCGCGGAGCGTTAGAGCGCCGGTCCGGAGGTCATCGTGACAGTGCGCCTTGAGTCAGTGACGTTCACGAGCGGGGACGGCGAGACGAGTGTTCCGTCCTACCTGGCCACGCCCGATCGCCACGGGGCTCATCCGGTCGTGTTGATCCTCCGGGGGGTGGCGGGACCCGACGACGGGTACACGGAGATCGCCCGCCGACTCGGCGAGTGGGGCTACGTTGCCCTGGTGCACGGGTGGAAGGTTCGCGGGGCCGACCCGGCGGACGGGCTCGTATACGCCGATCTGCAGGGAGCGATGACCTTCCTGGGATCGGTCGGCCAGGCCGATCTTCAGAGGCTGGCAGTCTTCGGCTTCTGCCGCGGTGGAGTCCACGCGCTCATGGCGGCCCGAGCGCATCCGGAGATCCGTGTGATCATCGTCTTCCACGGCTTCGCCTTCCGGCCGGCGGGCGGTCAACCCGGCGCCGAGCCGTACGACCTCGCCGAGGGCGTGAACGTCCCCATGCTGGTCCTGCACGGTACGGAGGACGAGCGGGCGCCCGTTGCGGACATGCGTCGGATGGAGGCGCGGATGCGGGCGCTCGGCAAGGCCTGCACGTTCAGGTTCTACGACGGCGCTCGCCACGGCTTCGCCGTGCGTACCCACCCCGGCTATGCCGAGGATGCGGCGAAGCAGAGCTTCGACGAGGCCAGGCGCTTCCTGGCGATGCACCTGCCGGTGTGAGCCGGACGCGAGAGGAGGCAGGCCCGAATGGCGATCAACCGACGGCAGCAGATCCGGCTGAGCCCGGAGGAGCAGGCCGCGTTCTTCCGGGAACGAAAGAAGGCCGCGCTGGCCACCATCGACAAGGATGGTTTCCCCCACGTCGTGGCCATGAACTACGTCGCGCGGGACGGCGCGTTCTACATGACCTCGTACGGGAAGGCGCAGAAGGTCGTCAACATCCGGCGCAATCCCAAGGTGGCCCTGATGATCGAGGCCGGCGACGACTACGCCGATCTGCGGGGCGTGATGATCCGGGGGCGCTGCGAGATCCTCGAGGACGAGGGCAGCGTCACGGCGGCATTCGCGGCGCGGGCGGGGGCACAAGCAAATGCGTCGCCAGTCCAGCCGGGAGCGCTGGCCAGCGCGCCGAAGCGCGTGGTGCTCAAGATCGTCCCGGAGAAGGTGGTCAGCTGGGACCACCGTAAGCTCGGGGGACGATACTGAAAGGCTCGGGCGTGTAGACTGCCCTCGACGCTGAGAAGAGGTCATGGCGATCCAACGCATCCCAGGGTTCTGCGCGCTTTGCCGCTCACGGTGCGGGTGCGTCTCGATCGTCGAGGACGGCCGGCTAGTTGGCGTCGAGCCCGACCCGGCCCACCCTACGGGCCGGAATCTCTGCGTGAAGGGCCGCGCGGCGCCGGAGCTGGTTTATGCGCCCGACCGTCTCCTGCATCCGATGAAGCGCACGCGGCCCCGGGGCGATGCCGATCCGGGCTGGGTCCGCATCGGCTGGGACGAGGCCCTGGACTGGACGGCGGCGCGCCTGCGCACCGTCGCGGAGCGCCACGGCCCCGAGGCGGTCGCCTTCGCCGTCGCCACGCCCTCGGGGACGGCGATGTCCGACGGGTTTCCCTGGGTCAATCGCCTGATCCGGCTCTTCGGCAGCCCGAACATGACGTGGGGCGAGGAGCTGTGCGCATGGCACCGCGACTACGTGACGGCGTACACGTTCGGAGCCGACATCGGCACGCCGGACTTCCCGCGCACCGGATGCCTGCTGCTGTGGGGTCACAATCCCTCGACCTCCTACCTCGCGCAGGCGACCGAGATCGCGGAAGCCGTCGCGCGCGGTACGGCGCTCGTCGTGGTCGATCCCCGGCGCGCCGGCCTCGCCGCCAAGGCCGATCAATGGCTCCGCGTCCGGCCGGGTACCGACGGCGCCCTCGCGCTCGGTCTCGCCGGCGCCATGCTCGCGAGCGGCCGTTACGACCGGGAGTTCATCGGCGACTGGTCGAACGGGCCGTTTCTCGTACGGGACGACACGAACCACTTCCTCGACGCCAGTGACGTGGATGGTGACGGCCGGCCGGGACGCTACGTGGTCTGGGATCGCGCCTCCGAGCGCGCGGTCGCCTACGAGGCGGCGGCCGGGCGCTTCGCCGAGCCCGTCACCGAGCCGTTGCTCGAGGGCGATGTGCGCGTTGCCACGCGGACTGGTGTCGTCGCGTGTCGGCCCGCATTCGAGCGTTACGCGGCGCTGTGTCGAGACTACCCGCCGGAGCGAGTGGCGCGCATCACGGGCGTTCCGGCCGCGCAGATCGTGGAGAGCGCGCGACTGCTGTGGGAGCGTCGCCCCGTGGCCTACTTCCACTGGACAGGGCTCGAGCAGCACACCAATGCCTCGCAAACGGTCCGCGCGATCTCACTGCTCTATGCGCTCACCGGAAGCTTCGATGCGCCCGGCGGCAATGTCCGTCCGACCCGGCCGCCCGTCAACGACCTGGGCGCGCTCTCGCTGCTGCCCGCGGGCCAGCTCGAAAAGGCGCTCGGACGGGCCGAGCGTCCGCTCGGGATCGCACGGAACGGCTGGGTACTGGCCGCCGACGTCTACCGCGCCATCGTGAACGGCACGCCCTACCGTGTGCGCGGCATGGTCGGCTTCGGTGGCAACATGCTGGTGTCCCAGGCCGGCGCGGCGGCCGCCCGCGCCGCGCTCGCACGGCTCGACTTCCTCGTGTGGGCCGATCTGTTCCTGACGCCCACGGCTGCGCTCGCCGACGTGGTGCTGCCGGTGTCGTCGGCGTGGGAGCGCGAGGGGTTGCGCGTCGGGTTCGGGCCGACGCACGAGGGCGAGATGCTGATCCAGCTGCGCCGCGCGGCGGTCGAGCCACGCGGGGAGGCGCGCTCGGACACCTGGATCGCCTGCGAGCTGGCGCGGCGCCTCGGGCTCGGCAAGGAATTCTTCGAGGGCGACGTGGACGCGGGCCATGGCTTCATGCTGGCGCCCTCGGGCGTCACGGTGGAGGCGCTCCGCGCGAACCCACGCGGTGTGCGGGTGCCGGCCGAGGTCCGTTACCGGCGCCATGCGACGCGCCGCGACGACGGCGTCGCGGGATTCGGAACGCCCAGCCGGCGGGTGGAGATCTACTCCACGCAGTTCCTCGAGCATGGCTATGCGCCGCTTCCCGAGTATGTCGAGCCTGCGGTCAGCCCTGTCAGCCGTGCCGACCTCGCCGCCCGCTATCCGCTCGTGCTCACCAGCGCCAAGGTCGTGCAGTTCTGCCACAGCCAGCATCGCAATCTTCCCCGGCTGCGACGCCATAGCCCGGAGCCGCTCATCGAGCTGCATCCCTCTGCCGCCGGCGTTCGGGGGATCGTCGATGGCGACTGGGTCGTCGTCGAGACGCCGCGTGCAGCCATGCGGGCGCGCGCGAGGCTGAACGCGACGCTGGCGCCCGACGTGACGTGGGCCCAGTTCGGCTGGCCCGAGGCGAGCTACAACGATCTCATCGACCCGGACGCCGCCGATCCGATCAGCGGCACGGTGGCGCTCCGCTCTCACCTGTGCGAGGTGCTGAAGGACGGAGGGTGATTCCGGCGCCATGAAACAGGGCATCCGCGTGATCGACTCCGACACGCACGTCAATCCGTCGATGGACGTGCTCCTGCGGTACGCCGACCCGCCGCTGCGCGAGCGCCTGGACGATCTGGCGCCGTACCTCAGGAAGGTGAAGGTCTCGCCCGGCCGGGGTGACGCCGAGGACGAGGGCCAGGCCACCATCCTGTCGATCAAGCAGCTTCGCTACTCGCGCGTGGCCGGCGCCAAGCCGAGCGCGCCGACGGGGGCGGAGGGCGATCGCGGGTTCCTCTCCGCGCGGACGCACATGGTCACGCGACGGCCGATCACCGCGCGCGTGGCCGACGACAACGCGCGCGGCCGGCTCGCCGACATGGACACCGAGGGGCGCGACATCGACTTCATCATTCCCGGCGCATGGGCGTACGGCGCGCCGGCGCTCGCTTCCCACCTCACGCGGGGCCTGGTCGACGCCTATCACCGTTACATGGCGGAGTACTGCGCGACGAACCCACGCCGTCTGAAGAGCATGGTCCTCGCCCCGGCCACCGATCCGGCGGCGAGCGCGCGGGCGATCGAGAAGCTCGCGAAGGACGACTGGGTGGCGGCCGTGTGGCCCCTGTTGCCCGAGGGGCTGCCGGTGGACGATCCCGACCTGGAACCGATCTGGGCGGCGGCGAACGGAGCGGACCTGCCGATCATGTATCACGGCTTCACCATCGAGACGCCCTACTTCCCCGGCTATCGCGACGTCTGGGAGAACCCGGCCATGAGCCGGTGCGCGGGCCAGACCTGGGGCGGGCAGCGGTTCCTGTCGTTCATGCTGATGGGCGGCATGCTGGATCGCCATCCGCGGCTCCGGGTCGCCACGCTCGAGTGTGGCCACGGCTGGCTGCCCCACTGGCTGGTGCGCCTCACGCGGCAGATCGACTACGTCCGCGGCTCCGTGTCACCGACGTTGAAGCACACGCCGCTCGAGTACGCCCAGATGGGGCGCGTCTTCTGCGGCATCGACTTCTCCGAGGGCATCGAGCTGACCCGCGCGGTGATCGACATCCTCGGCGATCACATCCTCATGTTCGAGTCGGACTACCCGCACCCCGAGACGATCTATCCCGACCATGCGGAGACCGTGATCGCGTGGCGGCAATCGCTCGGCGAGCAGGCGACGCAGAAGCTCATGTGGGAGAACGCCGCCCGCTTCTTCCGCCTGACGTCGACGCCCTGGTAGCCGCGGAGTTGGCGGCCACCGCGGCCCGGATCAATTTCTTGAAGGCGGCCTCGTTGAGCTTCTCGCCTGCGCGAATGTCGATGGCTCGGCGCGTGTTCCCCTCGAGACTGGAGTTGAACAGCTTCCGGGGGTCCTGGAGGGAGGCGCCTCGGAAGAAGGTGAGCTTCACGACCTGCTTGTACGACTCCCCCGTACAGACGCCGCCGTCATGGGACCAGACCGGAGTCCCCATCCATTTCCATTCCTCCTGGATCTCGGGGTCCGCGTCGTGGATGACCTGGCGAACCCAGGCGAGCGTCTCGCCCCGCCAGTCCCCCAGCTCCTGGATCCTCTTCGTGATGTTCTTCGAAGCGGTCGCGCTGTTCGGGGCACGTTTCGCCGTCATGATCTCAGCGCGATGGTCCCCAGGCGGCTTCAGTTCAGATACACGATCGTGCGCAGCATGATGCGGCGCTCGTCCGGCCGGTAGTCACCGGCGCCGCGATGCATTGTCGCCCGCTCGTCCCACATCAGAACATCGCCGACGCGCCAGCGGTGGTAATAGACGAACCGCTCCTGAGTGGCGTGTTCGGCGAGCTCCTCGATCAACGGCCACGCCTCCTCCCGCTTCATTCCGACGAAGCCATGGGTGTGCATCGGATTGACAAATAGGATCGGCCGTCCGGTTACAGGATGCCGCGTGACCGCCGGCCACTGCACTTCTTGATACTTCTTCTCGGTCACACCCTTGTCGTCGCCATACAAACGCTCGCCGCCGGGACCTGTGCTGCGGCCGTGCAGGCCCGTGAGTTCTGACAGAAGCTGCTTCCTTGCCTCGGGCAACGCCTCGTACGCAGCGCGCATGTCGGCGAACATGGTGCCGCCCTTCTCCGAGGGCACCTCCTTCGCATGCAGCACCGCCAGCAGCGGCAGTGTGTCCTCGAAGGTCGAATCGGTATGCCAGTCGGTGGCGCGCTTGACGCCGTACCAGTCGATTTTGCCCGCCTCGTCCATGTTGGTCAGCCAGGAGACTTCCGGACAATCGGCGTGGCGATACTTGATCAGTGCGTGGGGACGCGGCGTGCCGAAACGGCGACCGAAGGCGGCGAGCTCGGGCGCGCCCAGATCCTGGTTCCGGAACACCAGCACCGGATGCTCTGCAAAGGCGCCTTGGATCCAGGCGAAGGTGCTTTCCTCGAGTGGCTTTGACAGGTCGATCCCGAGGGCCTCGGTTCCCAGCACTGCGCCGAGGGGGGAGAGTTGCGGGGCATGTGTCATGACCGATCCTCCGTGGTTGCCGGCGATAGGAGGCGTCCCCGCGCTGCTTACCCGATGGTTGGCGATGGGCTAGGGGCACTACGCTCGCGCAGATTGGGCAGCGCGCGGGAGCTCCTCATATCGCGCAACGTAACCTTCTTCGCGCGGCGGAGCAAGCGCCCGGTCCTGCGCTGCGCAGTCTAACGGGACGCCTTCCGTTTACCCAGACTTCACCAGGATTTGGTTCTCCTGGTGGTCATGGGAGCTCAGACCGTCAGCGCGACGACGAGATCGGAGAGGTGCTCGAGCTCATCGAGTCGCTCGACGAGTTCCTCCACGCGAGTAACGGCGCCGGGGCTGAGCACCACACCGGCCAGCTCGCGAAACTTCGCCCGAACTTCGTCTTCTCGATATGGGTCCTGGAAATCGCCGCGTGCGCTTTCTCGCAGCCGTGTGACCTGACGCCCATCGGTGAGGGTGAGGGTCACCCGTGCGGGCTTGAGTCGCGGCACGCTGGCGTTGAGCGCAGGATCCTCGCGCACAGCGACTCTGCGGCGGAGTGCCGCGATCGCGGGATCGGCAACCGCCTCCTCGGTGAACGCGTGATACCCCGCGTTCCCTCGGAGAATCAGCGCAGCCGCCGCGTGCGGGAGCGAGTACTTCGCCGCGAAGTAGTTGATCGGG
>QHRW01000068.1:0-32928 GCA_003220265.1 Candidatus Rokuibacteriota bacterium
CCCGGCGAAGGCGCGATACCTCACCGGCTATGACGTCCAGGAGGCGAAGCGGCTGCTGGCCGAGGCCGGTGTCCCGCGCGGCTTTCCAACCCCGATCCATCACTGGCCCGGCTTCGCGCCGCCGTGGCGTAGCTACTACGACCTGGTGGCCGAGAGCCTGAACACGATCGGCCTCGGCGCCGAGCTGCGGCCCGAGGACATCGGCAAGTACAACACGATGACGTTCGTCGGCAAGTACGACAAGATGGGGATGGGACCGACCGGTGCCGGCGAGACGGAGGTGGACAGCTTTCTCCACGAGATGTTCTACACCGGCGTGCCGCGCAACCGCAGCCGCGTCGCCGATCCCGAGCTGGATCGCCTGCTCCTCGCCCAGCGCCGCGAGCTCGACGCCGCCAAGCGGCGCGAGATCGTCCACGAGATCCAGCGTTACCTGGCCGCCAAGGCCTACTACGGCTACTTGCCGATGTGGCCGCGCTACATCGCCCACCCGCCGAACGCGAAGGGCTTCAAGCACATCGACGGCTACAGCCTCGGCACACGGCTGATGTACGTGTGGTTCGAGCGGTGACCAGCCGTTGGTCTTCCTGGATGGCCGCGATGACGATCGTGGTCGTCGTGACAGGATGCGTGCCGGGGACCTATTACGACATCACCGACCGCTACATCATCGGCATGCGCTGGTTCGATCGCGACCGCTACGCCGAGACGATCCAGTACTGGAAGCCGCTGGCCGAGGCCGGGGACTGCGACGGCCAGTACCGCTACGGCACGCTGTTTCTCCTCGGCACCGGCGTCCCGAAGGCACCGTCGACGGCGGTCGAGTGGTGGCGGAAGGCGGCGAACCAGGGGCAGTATCGCGCGCAGGTCGCGCTCGGCCATGCCTACTCCCGGGAGGCGATGGTCGAGGGGATGTTCTTGCGAAAGTTTACCCTGGACTGTCGTGAGGGCTGTGGGGTGCCACAGGACCTCGTGTCGGCGTACTCCTGGCTGCTGCTGGCCCGTGCATCGGTGCCGATGGCGCAGCAACGATTCCGGCAGGGCGTGGACGCCTGGGAGTTCAAGCTCGAGAGCCGGCTGACGCCGGATCAGAAAGCCGAAGCCGCGCGGCGCGCCGCCGAGTGGCAGCCCTCGCCGTCTCGCTGCACCCCTCGAGAGCTGAAGTAGACGCCGTCCGGGCCGCGCTCAGCGCAGGGGTGCCGAGGCTGTAGCCGTCGGCGAGATCGCGATAGGACTGCGTCTCGGCGCCCAGGTCGGTCACGGGATAGAGCAACGCCTGCAGCGTGATGGCCGGACCGCCGGCGTCGCGGGCCTGCAGCGCCACCACGGCGGCGAGGTTACCGCCCGCGCTGTCGCCGCCGACCGCGAGCTTGCCCGGGTCCACGCCCAGCTCGGCCGCGTGCTCGACCACCCACTTCGTCGCGGCCCACGCGTCGTCGGCCGCCGCCGGGAACTTGTGCTCGGGCGCCAGCCGGTAATCGACGGCGACCACGCTGATCCCGGCCTCGGCCGTGAGCTGGCGGCAGAGCGTGTCGTGCGTGTCCAGGTCGCCGATCACCCAGCCGCCGCCGTGGAAGAAGACCAGCACGGGCAGGCGGGTGGCGTCCGGGACGCCGGCCGGACGGTAGACGCGGATCGGGATGGAGCCGGCCGAGAGATTGCGCACGCTGCCGATGGCGGGCGGCTGCGGCGTGGAGGCCGGGCGCGTGTCGATGAAGAGCTGGCGCGCCTCCTTGGGCGACAGCGTGTGATAGGCCGGGCGGCCCGACTTGACGACGAGGTCGAGGACGAAGGCAACCTGGGGATCAACGGCCATTGCGCAGCACCTCCGCCGCCTGCTTCTCGACCACGGTGCCCTTGAAGAAGTCCGGGTTCACCTCGCCCCAGAAGCGCACGGCGTTGGCGAACATGAAATCCCGGAAGTCGTTGTCGTCGATGAGCCCGTGCTCGACCAGCTCGTAGGCCTCCGGCACCACGGCCGCCATGTCCGGCACATCGAAGTGGCCGATGTCCGAGCTGAACAGCGCGTTGAGCCGCGCGCCCATGGGGTTGGCGTCGCGCTTGAACGCCCACGCGTTGACCGGGTCGTCGGCCTCGCAGCCGAAGTAGAAGCGCGGTACGAAGAGGTCCCTGATGTCTTCCTTGCGCTGGACCTGGCAGCGGAAGTAGTCGTCGAGATCATCGATGCCGCCGGTGAGCCGGGAGTTGGAGTCGCCCTCCAGCCCCTCGCCGCGGCGCACGGCGTCGATCACGGCCTGGCTGCCGTACTTCTCGGCGAACTGCAGCAACCGCTTCACGTCGAGCTTGTCGGGGTTGGTGTGCTCGATCGCCTGCCGGTTGCGCTTCTCCCAGTGGCCGATGAGATCGGCGTAGAGCATGCACGCCCAGCCCACGCCGCCCTCGAGAAACGCGAAGTTGAGATCCGGGAAGCGCCGCGTGATGCCGCCGAAGAAGAGCGCCTTGGCCACCGCGTGGCCCGCCGAGGCGAAGTGGCCGATGTGGTTGTAGCAGAAGTTCGACGGCGACTTGCGCAGGAGGATCGAGCGCGCGCCGTTGTGAAAGCTGGGTGCCACGCGCAGCTCGAGGCACTTGCGCCAGACCGGATCGTAGTCGTGCTCGCTGTCGATCCCGACGACGTCGTACCACTCGACGGCCTGCGAGGCCTGCGGGTTCTCCTCCTCGAGCTGGCGGACGCGGCGCCGCATGAGCCCGCCCACCATCGCCACCTTGTAGCCGAGCTGCGTCACCGCGAATTCCAGCTCCTCGATCGCCTCCTCGGGCGTGTACATCGGGATGATCGCGGCCGGAATCAGGCGATCGGACAGCCCGCGGAACTGCTCGGCGGTGAAGACGTTGTACGCGCGGCAGATGGCCCGGCGCAGCCGGGTGTCCTGCATGCGGTGATAGCTGAGCCCGGCCGTCGGATACACGACGCAGAAGTCGAGGCCGAGGTCCTCGAGCCGCTCGTAGAGTAGCCGCGGCAGCATCGCGGTCGCGCGATCGAGCACGTTCGCGGAAGGCGACCCCCAGAAGGCCTCCTGCGCGACGCGCCGGCGCTGGCGTTCGGCCAGCGACAGCTTCAGCGCGTCCGGTACGCGCTGGCTCTGGATCGTGAAGGCCTCCTCGGCGGCGGCGCCACCGATGCGCCGGAACTCCTCGCGCATGACGGGGCTGTATTCGAGCCAGTGGCCGTCGGCGTCGATGACCGGATGGTTCAGGCGCGAGTGCAGCGTCCGCGCGTCCAGATGGGCGTGGGTCGACATGGCGACGCCTCCCGGAGGCTCAGGCTTGTTGGATGGCGCTCAACCGGAAGGCGTTGGGGCCAACCGGCCGCACGAACGTCCAGTACTCCTCGAACTTCACCGGCTCGGTCCGGCTGCCTTCCAACACCTGGCTGCCGCTCTCGTCGGTGGTGTAGTCGAGCAGGTTGGCCAGGAAGCGCACGGTGACGTAGTCGTGACCGGCTTCCTGCCACGCCTCGGTCACGTCGGTCGAGCGCACGGCGATGTTCTCCAGGCGATTGAGCTTGCGCTCGCGGCGCAGCGTGTCGCAGTCACGCTGCAGGATGTTCTGCATCTCGGGGGTGAGCACGCCGGCGGCCGCGCTCATGTCGCGCGCCATCCACGCGGCCTGCACCTTGAAGAAGATGTCGGAGCCGGCGTCGGCGACGCGCTTGAGATCGAAGTCCGGATCCATCTGGCGGATGTTGGTGATGCCGCGCTCGAGGTCGGCGGGCGCCTCCATGGTGGTGGGTCCCGTCCCGGTGTACTGAGCCGGCGTCGGCGCCCAGTTGCGCGCGTCGTCGGGCGCCGCGTACCCCGACGGCGCGGCGGGCTGCTGCTGCCGGCGGCGCAGGAAGCTGACGGCCAGCCAGATCAAGCCGCCGACGATGAGGATCTCCATCAGCCCGATGCCGCCGAACCCGTGGCCGCCGCCGAAGAGGAGGCTGCCGATGAGCCCGCCGACCAGGAGGCCACCCAGCATGCCGCCCATACCGCCCCAGCGCGACGGCGACTGCTGCGGCGAGGGCGCCGGAGCCGTCGAGGGTCGCGTCGGCGACATCGGCGCCGGGGACGACGGCGTGGAGAGCCCGCGCGAGCCGCGGCTGCCGCCCGAGGAGCCGCCGCCGGCACGGGCCCAGGCCTCGGCGGTCCACAGCACCGGGACCAGCACCATCACGAGCAGCGCGATCATCGCGGTCATGCGCTTCATAGGCTCTCCTTGCCTGAATTGTGAGCTCAAAGTTGCATCCACACGGCACCGCAGCCGGTCAGCCATTCCTTCACGGGCTCGTACGTCAGTATCTCGCCTTTCACGCCGGGCACGGCGGCCAGCACGGAGATCCAGTTGCGGATCTCCTGGCCGCCGTTGCCACCGTCGCGCTCGATCTGCGACCACGTCAGCGCGGCCAGCTCCTCGCCCTGCCCCTCGGCGATCGTGTCGAGGACCCAGCGATCCCACTCGGGGTTGATGTGACCGGTGTTCGGCACGCCGATCCAGTGCGAGATGCCGCCGGTGGCGAGGAGCGCGATGCGCTCGTGGGCCGGGCGGCCCTCGATGAAGCGCCGCACGAAGCCGCCGAGCGCCCACGAGCGCTTCGGCGTGGGCAGCGGGGGCGCCACGCAATTCGTCAGCACCGGCACGATCGGCAGCGTGCCCTCCGGCATGAGGAAGTGCGCGGGCACGGACACGTCGTCCCAGAATTCGAGGTCGTGGCTGACGGCGAGATCGAAGCCGGCCTCGAGCCCGGTGGCCAGCAGGGCCTTCCCCCAGTCGGACGCGCCGGGCACCTGGCGCTCGGGAATCTTGAGGAAGCCGGCGGCGCCCCGCGGCGCCCAGTGCTTGTCGCCCACGCCCACGCAGTACGCGGGCAGGTTGTCGTAGAAGAAGTTCTGGACGTGGTCGTTGACGAACATCACGACCAGGTCGGGGCGGGCCGCGACCAGGCGCCGGCGCATCTCCTCCAGGCCGGCCAGGAACCGCTTGCGCTGCGCGGGCGCCGCCGCCGGCGTGGCGGTCATGTTGGGCGCGTGCGAGGTCATGCAGGCGGCGACGATGGTGGCCATCGCCTACACCGCGAACTTGTGGCGGAAGACGCGCCGGATGAGGTAGGGATTGGCGCCCAGCCGGAAGAGCGCTTCGAGATCGCCCTCGGCCAGCGCGGCGCGCTCCTCGGCGGTCAGCTCGTAGTCGGCCAGCTCGTCGGGGCCGATCGAGTCCACCATCTTGTGCGCGCGCGCCTTCTCGTAGAGCACCCGGTTCAGCTGGTAGTCGCTCACGCCGCCTCCCCCGCAACTGCTGAAGTATAGTACGCGCGGAGGTCGACAGCCATGCCAGCCACCGCCGTCAAGAGCCTGCTCGGACCCGGCTCGCTGCACGCGCGCATCGACGAGCTCAAGCGCGCCAAGGGCGCCCCGCCGTGGTCGGAGAAGATCGTCGTCAACGACCAGATCGTCGGCACGCTGATCTGCCAGCCGCCGGGCCACGCGACCGACCGGCACTACCATCTGGTGGACGAGTGGTGGCTCGTCGTGGAGGGCGAGATCGACTGGGAAATCGAGGACCAGCCGGTCATCCGCGCGCGCGCGGGCGACTTCGTCTACGCGCCGGCCATGCACTATCACCACATCCGGCCGACCGGCAGTGGTCCGTCGATCCGCCTGGCCATCACCCCGCCCGGCGAGTTCCACCGCCACGAGCGTCCGGCCGGCCAGGGTCCGAACGGGCGCTGAACGCGCGACGGGGGGCGTTCTCCGCTCACGGCCCCCATGGCGAGGCGTCGATGGCCGTGGCAGGCTGAGCTCGATGCCGAGCGTAGCCATCCAGCCCACGTTCGAGGCGTGGCAGGCAGCGGCGCGGCTGCTGCTTGCCGAGGGCGCATCACCGGACACGGTGGAGTGGCGCGAGGCCGCCGACGCTGCCACGCCGGCCGCTGCCCTACCTGGCGGGGCGCGCGTGCCACGCCAGTTCCTCGACGTGGCGCGCCAGGCCGCGGGCGCCTCCGATCCCACGCGCTGGGCCGTGCTCTACACCGTGCTGTGGCGGCTCGTGCACGAGTCGCGCGAGTTGCTGGCCGACACGCGCGATCCCGACGTGCGCCGGCTCAACGGCCTCGCCGCGCAGGGCCGGCGCGAGACCCAGCAAGCCGAGATGCAGGCGGTGCTCGCCCTGGAGCAGGCGGGCGGCGGCGCCGCGCCGTTCGTGCCGAAGGGCGCCGGGCTCGACGACCTGCGCGCGGCCGGCGCGCGCTGCGAGGGCTGCGACCTCTTCCGCCGCGCGACCCAGATGGTGTTCGGCCGCGGTCCCGCCGATGCGCGCGTGGTGCTCGTGGGCGAGCAGCCGGGCGATCAGGAAGATCTCAAGGGCGCGCCGTTCGTCGGCCCGGCCGGCGAGGTGCTCGATCGGGCGCTGGCCGAGGTGGGGCTCGATCGGCGCCAGGTCTACGTCACCAACGCGGTGAAGCACTTCAGCTTCGTCGAGCGCGGCAAGCGGCGCATCCACCAGACGCCGCGGCTGCCCGAGATCGCCGCGTGTCGCCCGTGGCTCGAGGCCGAGCTGGACGTGATCAAGCCCGCGATCCTCGGCTGCCTCGGCGCCACGGCCGCGCGGGCGATCCTCGGTCCCGACTTCCGGCTGCTCCGCCAGCACGGCCAGTTCTTCGCGACCCGCTGGTCGCCGAAGACGATCGCCACGCTGCATCCCTCCGCCGTCCTCCGCGGCCAGGACGACGCCGAGCAGGCCCGCCTCTACGCGATGCTCCGCGACGACCTGCGCGTGATCGCAACCGCCGCCTAGGGGCAGCCCAGAGAAGCGCAGTGTTCATGCCGGCGCCGCTCTCGCCTAGCTGTAACGAAGCAAGAGGTGACGCTACTTTGTTGGGAGCTTTTCCAGTCGCTGCATAATCGTGTCCCAACGATTGAGCAACCCCTCCCATCTTCTAAGCTGCAGTGCCGATTCAGTGAGGTATGCTTTCTGGGATTGCTGTAGAGCGTCGGCCTCGGCTGCCTGCGCCCAGTACTTCTTCAGCAGTGCGGCCGACTCATCCTGCTGAGTCTGCGCAGCGGCCGCGCCGCCCGACGATCTTCGAGACACGCTATTGCTGGCACTGAAGACGAAAAGCCCGATGGCCGCCGCGACGACACAGAAAATCACGGAAAAGGCAGCGGATTTCAAAACGAACACGGCTGCTGATCTCATCGCGGCTCTCCCTATCTCCTCTGCGCCCGCCGAGCGGCATTGCGGAGGTTATGCGGAGGCTCAACGCCGCGCGACGCTCGCTGGAGTACCGCACGATGCGCCCCTCCTACGCGCTCACTCTCGGCTCGACGCGCCGATGACGCGGCCGGCAAACCTCAGCATCAGCTCGTGGTGCTCGATGGCCTGATCCACCACCATCGAGCCGTGCCCCGCGTCGAACCAGTGAACCTCGATGGCCTTGCCGAGTGCCTTCATCTTCGCTTCGTAGGCTTCCACCGAGCGCGGCGGTGTACGCGTATCGTTGCGGCCCTGGATGATCAGCACGGGGGCTTTCACGTGCTGCGCGTAGGTGATCGGGGAACTGGCTGCGTAACGTTCAGGCTGCTCTTCCGGAGTGCCCCCGAAGCGGGCGGCCCGCACGCCACGCAGCGTGTCGGTCGTATCCTCATGGGCGATGGTCCAGTCCGCGACGGCGATGCCGGCCATACCGCCCGCCCACAGGTCGGGCGTCGTTCCTAGCGCCTGCAAGGTGAGGTACCCGCCGTAGGACCAGCCTGTCGCGAAGACCCGTGCCGGGTCGACGATCCCCTCTTTGATCAGCCATCCGCGGGCCGCGACCATGTCCTCGACCTCCAAGCGCCCGACATTCCCCCAGATCTGTTCGAGGAAGGCTCGCCCGAAAGTCGTCGAGCCGCGATAGTTGATGCTCAGGAACGCGAAGCCGTGATCCAGCCACGCCTGGCTCGCGGGACCGAATACCTCGGTCATCGCAAACTCGGGCCCGCCATGGAGGTGCAGGATTGTCGAGAACGGCCCGGCGCCATCGGGCGTCGCCAACCAGCCTTGGATCTGCTGCCCGTCGGTTGACGCGAAGGTGACTGACCGCCACGGACGGCAGGGGGCGACGTCAGCTCCCGGCAGCAGTGTCCGTGCCGGCATGCCTGTCGCGGCGTCCAACGCGATCACCTGCGGCGGGTGCCTCGAGTCTTCCCAGAGCACGTGAATCGTGCCGTCGAGGCCAAAGTAGGCGTGGCCATATGTCCCGCCGGGGTGATTCAGCGGCGTAGAGGTGCCCTTGGTCACGTCGTAGACATGGAGACGCTGGATGGCCCGGACGAACTGCACGAGGAGTACCTGTGTGCCTTCCGCCGACCAGTCGGCAGGATAGATCTCGCCCTCCAACCGGTCGAGCGCGATATCCGAGCGCGTGCCCCGAACGACGTCCCAGATCAGGGGTCGGCTGACGCCGGTTCGGTTGCTCCAAGCGAGGAGACGCGCGTCGCCTGAGAGTGGTGCGAACGCGACAGCCCCGAGACGACTGTCGGCGTCTGCCAGCTCCGCGATCGTGCGGCCCGTCGCCGTGTCGAGCGCGACGAGCCCGAACTGAAAACTCCCAGCTCCCGCGCTGACGGCCACCACCGCGATCGCGCCGTCGTGAGAGAAGACCGGGCCGACTAGAAGCCGGCCGCAGCTGTGGATCCGCTGCGGCGGACCGAAGGTGCCGACCGCGTCGACCTCCATCACGTGCAGGTGATAGCTCCCCCCGCTCGCGGTGATGAAGCCGAGCCGGTTGCCGCTGTGGCTGACGGCTAGTCCGAACGTCGGATACGGTGGCAGGTCCGGCGTGATGCTCACGGGGGCGCCGCCCTCGAACGGAATGCGAACGAAATGGCCGATCTCGTTGCCGTCGGCGTCGTCGTGATAGTAAACGAAACGGCCATCGGGCGCCAGGACGCCCGCGCCGATCCCGGTCGGGCGCCTCGTCAGTGCTCGGAGACGGCCACCCGGCACGTCCCAAGCGTGGAGCTGGAACGTGCCGGACACGTTGCTCGTGACGAGACCTCGCGTCGGCGCTCCTGCAGCAACCTGCATGCTGAGGATGCGCGGCGCGCGAAAGCGCGCCTTCCACCGCCGCTCGTCAGCACCAATCGGCTTCACGCAGTTTCCTCACGACTGCCGCCTCCATCCGTAGCCCGCATAACGCCGACAGTCAGCGGCCGGGGCGAGCATCGCGAGCCCCGATCCGCTGCACTGCGTTGCTAGGCAGGCGGACGAGAACCGTGGCCATCCACCCGTACGCGACGAACCCGACTCGCTTGGCCAGCGCGAGACTCCCCGCATTGCCATCCCGCGCCCGATACTGCGGCAGCAGGTTGTCGGCCAGAGCATGGCTGATCGCGGTCTTGAGCGACTCAGCAGCCAAACCGCGCCGCCGGTAGCCCGGGTGACAGAACACTTGGAGTTGCGCGATTGCGCCGGACCAGCGCTCATAGCCGGCCACCGCAACAATCTGACCCTCCTCGCGCAACCCGAAGACTCGGGAGTCGGGCCCAATGCCGGCTTCCTCCCACTCCGCAGGCGCTACGTCGCGGAGTGCCCCGAGCGACGTCAGGCTATCGCCAGCCAGCAATTCGGCGTGCTCCCGCAGTGGCGGCCGCGAGGACGAGGTCGGCCAGTATGCCAGATAGGCTGGACCTCGAACCTCCAGAGCAGAGATCGAGACGCATGAGGCCACATAGCGCCGTGGCGCGCGCTCCATCTGTTTGAGGCTAAGACCTGCATTCTCAAACGCGTGAACCAGCCCTGCGGGAAGAGACACGACAGTTGCTGACGACGTCCCGACTATGGGCGCGCGGGGTTGTGCGGCCGCATCAGGGCGTTCAAACACGTGGAACCCCTCGCTTCTGAGGACACGAGGGGCGACACCCAGCTCACTTGCCCAGAAACGATCGGCGTGGTCCATCCAGCCCACCGAATCCTCGCTCTTGCTCTGCTGCCTAACTCTTATTAGACAGGTCTGTGTATCCAGGTGAACACTGCACACTCTGCAGCCTGGCAAGTCCAGCGGCCTGGGCGTCAAGAGCGCGTTCCATGCTGTATAGCACGGCCTTCATCCCAGGGACACGCTACGCGCGAACGAAGGCCCCCCTGTCAAAAATCTGCGCTGTAGAGGACGACGCCGCGCCGGCCTCGCAGCGCGCCGGGCGTGAGCTCGGCGACCATGAACGCGTCGTCGGAAAATTCCGGCTCGCTCATGAGGCCCAGCGGCCGCGCGCGCACGAAGCCGAAGCGCGGATAGAACGCCGGGTGACCGACGACGACCACCACGTCGCGTTCCGCCGCGCGACACGCGGCGAGCCCCTCGCGCACGAGTGCTGCGCCCACGCCCCGCCGCTGCCACGCGGGGCGAACGGCCAGCGGGGCGAGCGCGGTGATCGTGTAGGGCGCCTGATAGCAGTGCAGCGTGACGGGCGTGAACACGATGTGGCCGACGATCTCGCCGCCGTCGGCGGCGACGAGCCCGACGTACGGGCGCGCCCGCTCGCGCAGACGATCCACCAGACCGGCCTCATCGGGACGTCCGAACGCCTCGGTATGCACCGTGCGGATCGCCGCGACGTCGGCCGCGCGCTCCGGTCCGATCTCGACGGTGTTCATCGCCGTGCGACTATAGTGCGGTTCGCCGCCGCCGACACGCGCCAACGAGGAGACGGCCATGGCCAGGATGGTGGACGGGATGGAGCGGATGCTGCGCGGCGAGATGCCTCAGCCGGCCGCGGCCACGAAGATCGGCATGCGGCTGGCCTCGTTCGCCGCCGGCGAGGCGATCGTCGAGCTCGAGGCCGACGCCACGCACGCGAACCCGATGGGCACCGTGCAAGGCGGCATCCTGGCGGCCATCGCGGATGCGGCGATGGGCTGGGCGTACATGACCACGCTCGCCGAGGGCGAGTCGTACACGACGCTGGAGATCAAGGTGAACTTCCTGCGCCCGGTGCGGGCCGGCCGTCTCGAAGGGCGCGCGCGGGTGCGCAACGCCGGGAGCACGATTGGCCTCATCGAGTGCGACGTCCTCGCCGACGGCGGCAAGGTGGCCGCCTACGCGGTGAGCACGTGCATGATCCTGCGGGGCGACGCCGCGGCCGGCCGTTGACCGAGAGTGCCGCCGCGTCTGCGCAGTCCATCCGCATCGGCTCGCGCGAAATCTATTACGGATGGGTCATCGTGGCCGCCGTCTCGGTCACCGAGACCGTCACGTGGGGCATCATCTATTACGGCTTCCCGGTGTTCCTGCGCCCGATGGAGCAGGACCTCGGCGCCTCGCGTGTCGCCATCACCGCCGCCTTCTCGATCGGCCTCGGCGTGGCCGCGGTGGCCGCGCTGCCGGTCGGCCGCTGGATCGATCGCCACGGCGGCCGCGCGCTGATGACGCTCGGCTCGTGCCTGGCCACGCTGCTGACGTTCGCGTGGGCGCGCGTCGAGAGCCTGCCCGCGCTCTACGCGGTGTGGTTCCTCATGGGCCTGGCCATGGCGGCCACGCTCTACGAGCCGGCCTTCGCCGTCGTGGTCTCGTGGTTCCGCGAGGGGCGCGATCGCGCGCTGCTCACCGTCACGCTCGTGGCCGGCTTCGCCTCCACCATCTTCATGCCGATCGAGGCCTGGCTGCTGACGCGCGTCGGCTGGCGCGCCGCGCTGACGATCCTGGCGGTCGTGCTGGCCGTGGTCACGATCCCGATCCACGCCCTCCTGCTGCGCCACGGCCACACGACTGCGCGCTCGACGGCTGCGAGCGCGCCGTCGATGGTGCCGGGCATGACGCTCGGCGAGGCCGCGCGGTCGCTCGTGTTCTGGGTGCTCTCGATCGCGTTCTTCATCGGCAACTTCGCCACGGCCGCCGTCAGCGTGCACCTGATCCCGTACCTGGTGGACCGCGGCTACACGGCGACGGTGGCGGCGGCGATCATCGGCTGGATGGGGGCCATGCAGGTGCCGGGCCGGCTGATCTTCGTGCCGATCTCGGCGCGCCTGGGCGCACGCTGGATGGTGGCGTCGGTCTTCTTCGGCCAGGCGCTGGGACTCGCCTATCTGCCGTTCATCGCGCTGGTGGGCACCGCGCTGCCCCTCGTCGTCCTGCTGGGCGCCTCGAACGGCATGTCCACGCTCTCGCGCGCGACGTCGCTGGCCCGGATCTTCGGCGCGCGTCACTACGGCGCCATCAGCGGCGCCGTCGCGCTCGGCGCCAACAGCGCCCGCGCGATCGGTCCCGTCGGCGCCTCCCTGCTCCTGCTGGGGCTGGGCGCCTACCCGTCGGTGTTCTGGGCGCTGGCGGCGTCGCTGGTGGTGGCCTCGCTTTCCGTTCTCATCGCCGGCGCCGGCGTGAAGGTGGAGGAGTAGCGCCTCAGCGCCGCCGCGGCCGAAGCAGGTGGAGGCCTTCGCGTGCGGCCGCGGCATCGAGCGCGTCGTCCCAGGAACCGAATATGGTCTCTTCGGTGAAGCGTTCCGCTGCCAGGACGGCCGATGCGAGGTGGATGGCGTCGTAGCCGCGCAGACGATGCGCGTCGGCGAGGTCAGCGGCCCTGGTCACGAGTCGCTCATTGACCTCGATGCGAACCAGGCGCTCCCAGTCGTCGGTGAACTGCTGAACGCCCCGACGATACTGCGCGGGCGAGAGGTCGGAACGATGGCGCCGCCGGGCCAGAGCCGCTCGGGCCTCGACCAAGGTGACGAGTGACGTCGCGACTGCCGAGGCCTGGCTCCACCGCTCGTGCACGAGCAGGGACCCGTCCTCTTCAACGTACAGCTTGAGTAGCGCGCTCGTGTCGAGATATAGCCTCAGCGGCGATCCTCGAGCACGCTATCGCTGATCGGCTTTCCCCGGACCCGGATGCGCTTCGTCGCTCCTTTCGGTTTACCACCGCCCCATGTTGCGAGCCCTTCACGCACCATGCGGCGGATGTCGTCGTCGGTCGTCGACTCTGCCGGGCTGAGCACCGCGATAGGACGGCCGCGGTCAGTGACCGTGATCCGTTCGCCCTCGGCGACCCGACGCAGAAACTCGCTGAGCCGGTTCTTCAGTTCACGGACACCCACGGTAGCCACCTCGATTCCCTCTTGTGGCTACATTGTAGACGTCCCGAGCCGCCGGCGCAACGCCGTAGTCAGCTCGAGGTCGCGGCGGCGACGCCCACCGGGCAGGCCACGCCGGTGCCGCCGATGCCGCAGTAGCCCCAGGGGTTCTTGGCCAGGTACTGCTGGTGATAGTCCTCGGCGTAATAGAACGGCGGGGCGTCGAGGATCTCGGTGGTGATGGCGCCATAGCGCGCGTTGGTCAGCACGCGCTGGTAGGCGTCGCGCGAGGCCTCGGCCAGCCGGCGCTGCTCCGGAGAGTGCACGTAGATGCCCGAGCGGTACTGGGTGCCGACGTCGTTGCCCTGCCGCATGCCCTGGGTGGGATCGTGGGTTTCCCAGAAGACGCGCAGGAGATCGGCGTAGCCGATCTTCGTTGGGTCGAACACCACGCGCACGACCTCGTTGTGGCCGGTGAGGCCGGTGCAGACCTCCTCGTAGTCGGGATTGGGCGTGTGGCCGCCCGCGTAGCCGACGGCCGTCGAGTAGACGCCGGGAATCTTCCAGAACGCCTTCTCCGCGCCCCAGAAGCAGCCGAGGCCGAACGTGGCCAGCTCCATGCCGTCGGGAAACGGTGGCACGATGCGGTTGCCGTTCACGTGATGGCGCTCGGGCACCGGCATCGCCTCCTGGCGGCCGGGCAGCGCCTGCTCGGCGGTCGGCATCAGGGTCTTGTTCTTGGCGGCGAACCACATGGCGGCATCCTCCCCCACTCATCTTAGACCCGCCGGTGACCGCCGGCGGTGCGCCTCGTGCTACCATCCCGGCGTGATCCGGTCGGGCGCCGCCCTCCTCGCCCTCACGCTCGTGATCCTGCCGCTGCCCCTGCGCGCGCAGGGTCCGAGCGAGCTGGCGCTGCGCCCGCCGAGCGCCGGCGAGCTCCGGCTCAACGACGCCCGCCACCGTCTCGTGATCCGCGTGGAGCCCAAGGGGCCGGGCTTCATGCTGTGGGACGGTGACGGCACGCCGCTGGGCGACGTGGCCGTGGAGGCCGACCGCCTGCAGCTGCGCGACGTGGGCGGCGCCGTGGTCTGGACGGTGCGACGCAAGGACTTCGGCCCCCAGATCGACAATGCCGTCGGCGAGCGGCTCTACCGCGTCCGCAAGCGCACGGACGAATGGCGCGTGGAGGACGTGACGAAGACGGTCGTCGCCCGCATCCGGATGCGCGACGGTGAGGCCGCCATCAACGATCCGCGCGGGGTGACGATGCTCACGGTCAAGCGCGGCGAGCACGGCTTCGTCTTCGCCACCTCGGCCGGCGCCCGCGTGGCGGACGTGGACGGGGCCGGCCGCGTGTCGGCGGCCCTCTGGTTCGGGGTGGAGCGCTTCTCGGCCGCCGAGCGCGCCGCCCTCTGGGCCTACTTCGCCAACCTCGACCGCTGAGTCAGCGCGCGGTGGCGCGCACGCTGAGCACCTCGAACACGCGCGGCGCCTTGGTCTTGCCCTTCAGCGGCGCCTCCGGCATCGGGCGGCACTCGAAGTCCTCCCGCACCTGCTCCCACGTGGTGTCGGTGATGAGGATGGTGGTGCCGAACTCCTTGTTGAGCCCTTCCACGCGCGAGCAGGTGTTGACGCCGTCGCCGATCACCGTGTACTCGAGGCGCTTGCGCGAGCCGATGTTGCCCACGATCACGTCGTCGGTGTGGATGCCGATGCCGATGGCGATGGGTGCGGCGCCCACGATCGCCCGCTCGCCGTTGATCTTGGCCAGCAGCGCCTTCATCCGCAGGGCGGCCCGCACGGCGCGGCGCTCGTGGGCTGCGCGCTCGTCGAGGGTGCCGAAGACGGCCAGTATCCCGTCGCCGATGAACTTGTCGAGCACGCCGTGCTGCTCGAAGACGGCGTCCACCATCTCCGAGAAGTAGTCGTTGAGGAAGGTGATGATCTGCTCGGGCGTCATCGCCTCCGCCATGCTCGTGAAGTTCCGGATGTCCGAGAAGAGCAGCGTGACCCGCCGGCGCTCGCCGCCCAGCGTGATCTCCTTGGACAGCAGCTCCTGCGACACCTGCGTGGTCACGTAGCGCCCGAAGATCTCCTTGATGCGATCGCGGTCGCGCAGGCCCTGCGTCATCTCGTTCAGGGCCACGCCGAGGGCGCCGATCTCGTCGCGGCCGGCCACCGACGTCTGCGCCGTGAGGTCGCCGCCACGGATCCGGTGCACGACCTCCAGCACGTCGTGCAGCGGCCGGGTCACCGAGCGCGACACCAGCGCGGCCACCAGCAGGCAGGCAGCGCCCGCCAGCAGCGCCGCCACCGCGAACTTCACGCGCAGCGGGCGGATGGGCGCGAACGCCTCGGCGGTGGTGGTCTCCGAGAGCAGGACCCACGGCTTCGGATGCAGGGTCGCCGGGCTCTGGAACGGCCGGCCCACCATCAGCATTTCGTGCCCCTGCACGTTCACGGTGATGGCCTCGCTGGTGCGGCCCGCGAGCGCCGCCTGGACGACCGGATACCGCGTGATGTCCTCGTTGAGCCGCCGCTCGTCCGGATGCGCGATCAGGCGGCCGTCGCCGTTGGCCACCGCCGTGTAGCCGGTGGTGCCGAAGCGGGCGACCTTGACGAAGGCGTTGAGGTCGTCCTGCATGTCGAACCGCGCGCTGACGGCGCCCACGATGCGTCCGCGGTCGTCCTTGACCGGCGCGCTGATGTACATGACCCAGCGCTTGAACACCGGCGACAGGTACACGTCGGAGACGAACGGCTTGCCCTCCAGCGTGTGGGCAACGCCCACGCGATTGAGCGGCTCGAGGTCGGCGCCGACGCCGCTGGCCACGAGCAGCCGGCCGTCGGCATCCATCAGGCTCACCTGCAGGAAGCGCGGATCGAAGGCCTGCAGCTCGCGCAGGCGCTCGCGGACCGCCGCCGGATTGCGGCGGGCCGCGTCGGTCAGACGGGTGGCGAAGAACTGCAGCTGCGTCTGGGCGTCGCGCAGATCCTCGCGGATCTCGTTCTGCTGGATGTCGGCGATGTGGACGAGCCCGGTCACGATCTGCCGCACGAGCGTGTCGCGGTTCTCCGTGTAGGCCCACACGCCGAGGACGCCGGCGATGGCCAGCCCCGTTCCCGCCAGCGCCAGCACCACGCTCAGCAGGAATCCGTGACCGTAGCGGGCGAACCAGCGCCGGCCCACCGCGAGGAGCAGGACGGCCAGCGCCGCCACCGCCGCCACCAGCGCTCCGGCCAGCACGACGCGACTCTGATCCATCGCCACTCCCGCTTATATAGCACGCACACCCGCCGCCGCATGCCGTCCGAGGTTGACAGCCTCCGGCGCCGGTCGCATAGTGGCGAAGGACCGCTCATGACCCAGGCCCACACGATCAAGGAGCTCCGGAACAGCGGCTGGCAGCGCAAGTCCGTCAAGCAGGAGCTGCGCGACAATCTCGTCGGCCGTCTACGGCGCGGCGAGTCCTTCCTGCCCGGCATCGTCGGCTACGACGACACCGTGGTGCCGCAGATCGAGAACGCGATCCTCAGCGGCCAGGATCTCGTCTTCCTCGGCGAGCGCGGCCAGGCCAAGACGCGCATCGCGCGCATGATGATCGCGCTGCTCGACGACGCCATCCCCGCGCTGGCCGGCTGCGAGATCAACGACGATCCGCTGGCGCCGATCTGCCAGGCGTGCCGCGAGCGCGTGGTCCAGCAGGGCGACGCGGCCGAGGTCGTGTGGATCCCGCGCGATCGCCGCTACGGCGAGAAGCTGGCCACGCCGGACATCACCATCGCCGATCTCATCGGCGAGGTGGATCCGATCAAGGTGGCCGAGGGCCGGTACCTCTCCGACGAGCTGACGATCCACTACGGCCTGCTGCCGCGCACGCACCGCGGGATCTTCGCGATCAACGAGCTGCCGGACCTGGCCGAGCGCATCCAGGTGGGCCTGCTCAACATCATGGAAGAGCGCGACGTGCAGATCCGCGGCTACAAGGTGCGGCTGCCGCTCGACCTCTACGTGGTGGCCAGCGCCAACCCCGAGGACTACACCAACCGCGGGCGCATCATCACGCCGCTCAAGGACCGCTTCGGCTCCCAGGTGCGCACGCACTATCCCAGGAAGCTCGACGACGAGATCGCCATCATGGAAGCCGAGCGCACCGCCTTCCCGGTGGACGGCGTGCGCACGGCCAGCCCCGAGTACATGAAGCAGATCGTGGCCGAGCTGACGCACCTGGCCCGCGCCTCGTCCGACATCAGCCAGCGCTCGGGCGTGTCGGTGCGCGTGTCCATCTGCAACTACGAGAACCTGCTCTCCAGCGCGCTCAAGCGGGCCATCCGCCTCGACGAGACGCTGGCGGTGCCGCGCGTGAGCGACCTCGGCGCGCTGGCCGCCTCCACCACGGGCAAGATCGAGCTGGAGACGGCCGGCGACGGCGGCGAGGACAAGATCCTGCCGCGCCTCGTGCACAAAGCCGTCCTCAACGTGTTCAACCGCTCCTTCAACGCGGCCGAGCTGGCCGAGGTGGTGAAGGGCTTCGAGGGCGGCTCCGTCGTCCAGGCCTCCGACACCATGCCGTCGCAGGAGTACGTCAAGCAGGCCGGCCAGATGCCGGGGCTGCGCGCGGCCGCCGCCAAGCTCGGCGCCACCGAGCCGCCCGCCGTCGCCGCCGCCATGGAGTTCGTGCTGGAAGGACTCCACCTGTCCAAGAAGCTCAACAAGGACGTCCAGGCCGGCCGTTACCGCTACCGGAGCTGACGCCGGTGCCGCTCTTCCGGTACTCGCGCTGGGACGGCACGCAGAAGCTGGATCTCGACGCCGACCAGCTCCTGTCGGCGATGGCCGACGATCTCCTCTACGACGGCGACCCCTGGCGTGCCCTGCGCCGGATGATGCAGCAGGGCGCCCGCATGCCCGAGGGCGGTCGCATGCCGGGGCTGCGCGATCTGCTCGAGCGGCTCAAGCGCCAGCGCCAGGAGCGGCTGCAGCGCTACGACCTCGGCTCGAGCCTCGACGACATCAAGAAGAAGCTCGACGAGGTCATGCTGACCGAGCGCGACCGCATCAAGCAGACGCCCGATGCCCACCAGCGCGCCGGGCAGGAGAAGAAGCTCGACGCCATCCCCAAGGATCCGGCCGGGCAGCTCCGTGATCTGCAGACGTACGACTTCGTCAGCCCCGAGGCCAAGCAGAAGTTCGAGGAGCTGCTGAGCTCGCTGCGGCAGAACATGATGCAGCCGTTCATGCAGGGCATGCAGAGCGCGCTGCAGAACATGACGCCGGACGACCTCAAGCGCATGCGCGAGATGATGCAGGACCTCAACCGCATGCTGCGGCAGAAGGCCGACGGCGAGGAGCCGGACTTCGAGGCGTTCAAGCAGAAGTGGGGCCAGTACTTCCCGGGCGCCGAGAGCCTCGACCAGCTCATCGAGCAGATGGGCCGCCAGATGGCGGCCATGCAGTCGCTCATGCAGAGCCTGTCGCCGGAGCAGCGCAAGCAGCTCGACGACATGATGCGCAGCCTCATGCTCCAGGACGAGCGCCTGGAGGCCCAGATGCGCCAGCTCGCCATGAACCTCGCCGAGTTCCTGCCGCTCGACGAGATGGCCCAGCGCTACCCCTTCCAGGGCGACCAGGAGATGAGCCTCCAGGAGGCCATGCGCCTCATGGAGGAGATGCAGCAGATGGACGAGCTCGAGCGCGAGCTGCGCGGCATCCGGAACCTGAAGGACCTCGACCGCGTCGAGCCCGACAAGGTCGAGCAGCTCCTCGGTCCCGAGGCGCGCGAGGATCTCCAGAAGCTGCAGGAGCTGACCAAGCAGCTCGAGGACGCCGGCTACCTCGAGCGCCACGGCGACAAGCTGTCGCTGACCGCGCGGGCCATCCGCAAGATCGCCGACAAGGCCCTGCGCGACGTCTTCGACACGCTCAAGCGCGACCGCGTCGGCGGCCACGCCATCCAGCGCCGCGGCGCCGGCGGTGACCAGACCGACGAGACGAAGCCCTACGAGTTCGGCGATCCGTTCCTGCTCGACCTCAAGGAAACCGTGATGAACGCCGTCGAGCGCTCGGGGCCGGGCACCCCGCTGCGGCTCGATCCCGGGGACTTCGAGGTCTACCGCACCGAGCTGCGCACGCAGGCGTCCACCGTCGTCATGCTCGACATGAGCCGCTCGATGCTGAACAACGGCTACTTCCTGCCGGCCAAGAAGGTGGCGCTGGCGCTCTCCGCGCTGATCCGGGGCCAGTTCCCGCGCGACGCGCTCTACATCGTGGGCTTCTCGCTCTACGCGCGCACGTTCACCCCCGAGTCACTGCCAACGCTGTCGTGGAGCGAGTGGAACATCGGCACGAACATGCACGCCGGCTTCCTGCTCTCGCGCCAGCTCCTGGCCCGCCACAAGGGCGGCAACAAGCAGATCCTCATGGTGACCGACGGCGAGCCGACGGCGCACCTGGAGGACGGCGTGGCCGACTTCTCCTACCCGCCGACGCAGCGGACGTTGGACGAGACGCTCAAGGAAGTCCAGCGCTGCACGCGCGAGGGGATCACGATCAACACGTTCATGCTGGAGCGCAGCTCGTGGCTGGTGGGCTTCGTCGAGAAGATGGCCCGCATCAACCACGGCCGCGCGTTCATGTCGGCGCCCGAGAAGCTCGGAGAGTATGTCGTCGTCGACTTCGTGAAGTCCCGCCGCCGGGTCGTCCGCTAGGCCCGCGCCCCACCTCAGTGCAGCGCGGCCAGGCGCTGGCGTAGCTCGGGCGAGGGGTCGCGCCCGGCCAGCCGCTCGGCCATCTTCGCCGCGTGCCGCGTGACGTCCCGGTCGCCGAGCGCCTCGAAGGCGTCGGCCACGCGCAGCACGCCGTCCAGCGCGCCGGCATCCCGCGCGCGGAAGAGCGCGCACAGGTAGAGATCGCGCGCCCGCGGCACGCCGGCGTTCGGCGAGCCCGACGCCCGGCCCATCCGGAGGGCGGCGTCGGCGAGGTCGGCGAAGCCCTCCCAGCGGCGGCTGCCCAGCGCGGCGCCGTACGCGTCGTGCCAGGCCTTGGTCGCGGCCACCACGTTGCCCGCGTGCAGGGCCGCGTCCATCGTCGCGAGAGGCCCCGCCCACGGCGCGGCGCTGTGGCCCGACAGCGCCGCGCCGGCCGCCCGCGAAGCCCCGACGGCGCCGCTCACCCGCGCGCTCGACACGACCAGGCCGCCCACCATGGCGCCGACCGTCTGGCGGTCCATCATGACTCCGCCCTCCTGGCCCGACCCGGGCCCGCGCGCGGTTTCCACGAAGCGCTTCGCAGGGCACGTTCGGTGCCAGACCAGAGCAACGACAAGTCGCAGACTTGCGCGAGGCCCGCCCTCGGCGCTCGGGCGCGCTGCCGGCGACCGATCGGGCAGCGTGCCACGGCGTGGATTTGACTCGGGGGGGTCCGTCGTCTAGTGTCGGCACGTAAGCGCACTCAACCCCCGCAGGAAACTACCGATAGAGGAGCGGACATGGCGACCTTCAACATCTGGATGAACGGCCGGCTGGTGCCCCAGGAGCAGGCGGTGCTGCCGGTCAACAGCGCGGCGGTGTTCTATGCGACCAACGTCTTCGAGGGCATCCGCTCCTACTGGAGCGAGCGCGACGGCGAGATGTACAGCTTCCGGCTGGCCGACCACTTCGCCCGGCTGCGCGAGTCCATGAAGATGATGCGCTTCACGGTGCCCTACAGCGACGACCAGCTCTTCGAGGCCGTGCGCACCGTGGTGACCGGCAACGAGCTGCGCGAGGACATCCACATGCACTGCGTCGCCTACGTGGGCGCGCCGGGCCTGGACGCCACCACGCAGACGGGCCTCTACATCAACCCGCGCAAGCGGCCGCGGGTGATGGAGGGCAACGGGCTCAAGTGCAACGTGTCGTCGTGGACGCGCACGTCCGACAACGCCATCCCGATCCGGCTGAAGTCCGGCTCCAACTACCAGAACGGCCGGCTGGCCACGCTGCAGTCCAGGGCGGACGGCTACGACCAGCCGATCTTCTTGAACCGGCTCGGGAAGGTGGCCGAGGGCAGCGGCGCGACGTTCTTCATGGTGCGCAAGGGCCGCATCGTCACGCCCCACAGCAGCAGCGACATCCTCGAGTCCATCACGCGCACCACGCTCATCGAGTACATCTGCCCGCAGGTGCTCGGCATGGAGGTCGTGGAGCGGGACATCGATCGCACCGAGCTCTACGTCGCCGAGGAAGCGTTCTTCTGCGGCAGCGGCTACGAGATCACGCCCATCCTGTCGATCGACCGCTTCCCGCTGGGGGCGGGCGACACCGTGGGCCCGCTGACCAAGCGCATCTCGAGCGCGTACCTGGACCTCGTGCGGGGCGTGGACACGCGCCACCCCGAGTGGCGGACGCCGACCTACAAGCCGGTCCACGTCTAGCTCGTCGCGGATGACGGCCAGGGCGCGCCGGGAACTTGCCGTTTCCTGCGCCCTGGCCGCTGTCCTCCTGCTCGCCGGGTGCTCGAGCCGCGCGGGCCGTCCCGCGCGCGTCGCCACCGGCTACATCAGTCACGTCGTCTGCTCGTACGTCTTCGTCTCCGGGCTCGACCCCGCGCGTGTCCAGCGGGAGGACATCGCCGCCAATCCCGCGTTCCGGGGATTCAACTGGGCGCTGCGCCACGAGGTGGATCGCGAGCGCCGCGAGGTCGCCGCGCGCGCGCTCGGCGGCTTCGAGACGCGCGCGGTCTATCGCGACGGCGCCGGCTGCCTCAACCTGAACGGAGCGCCGCCGCCCGCCGCACCGGCGCCCGCCGAGGTCGAGTCCGACGGGCCCGTCCGCGCGCTGCTGCCCGAGATCGCCGGGCCCGACGTCGTGGCGCCGGCCGACACCGGTCTGACGGCCGCGCTCGATGCCGCCTTCGCCGAGCCCGACGTGCGGCGCACGCACGCGGTCGTGATCGTGCACGGCGGGCGCGTGGTGGCCGAGCGCTATGCCGAGGGCTTCGGCGTGGACACGCCCGTCCACGGCTGGTCGGCGACCAAGTCCGTCAACAACGCGCTGCTGGGCATCCTCGTCCGCCAGGGCAAGCTGAAGATGGAGGAGCCGGCGCCGGTGGCGGCGTGGGCCGCGCCGGGCGATCCGCGCCGCGCCGTCACACCGGATCAGATGCTGCGCATGCAGAGCGGGCTCGAGCTCGGCGAGTCGCTCACCGCAGGCCTGTCGAGCGCCTGGGACACCTCCAACCGGATGATGTTCAACGAGCCCGACATGGCCGGCTTCGCCGAGGGCGCGGCGCTCACCGCCGCGCCGGGCACGGCCTGGCGCTACGCCAACGGCAACTCGGCGATACTGGCGCGCATCGTGCGCGACCGCGTGGGCGGAGGCGGGGTGGACGTGCTCCGCTTCGCGCGGCGCGAGCTGTTCGCGCCGCTCGGCATCCGGCGCGCCACGCTCGAGCTCGATGCCACCGGCACGCCGATCGCGGGCGCGTTCTTCTTCGCCACGCCGCGGGAGTGGGCGCGCTTCGGGCTGCTGTTCCTCGACGACGGCGTCGTGGGCGGCACGCGCATCCTGCCCGAGGGCTGGGTGCGCTACTCGACCACGGCCACGCCGGGGGCCTACGTGGGTTACGGCGCCGGCTGGTGGATCAATCACGACGAGAGCCGAGGCGCCCGCTTCCGCCGCGAGCAGGGGATGCCGGCCGACGCCTTCATGGCGCTCGGCATCTACGGTCAGACGGTGGTGGTCGTCCCCTCGGCGCGGCTCGTCGTCGCGCGCTTCGGCACCACCTACGATCTCCGGCAGGCCATGGTGGACATCTGCCGCCTCACCGCCTCGACCATCGCCGCGCTGCCGGCCTCGCGATGAAGTTCGACATCGGCATCGTCAACAACCAGCCCGTGCCGACGATCGTCAAGCAAGCTCAGCTCGCCGAGTCGCTGGGCTACGAGACGGTATGGATCACCGACTCGCACCTCATTTGCCGCGAGCTGTGGGTGACGCTGGCGGCGTGCGCGCTCGGAACCAAACGGATCAAGCTGGGCACGGGGGTGACGGTGCCGCACACGCGGCACTGGTCCGTCGCGGCCAGCGCCATCGCCTCGCTCGAGGAGCTGGCGCCGGGGCGCGTGATCCTCGGCATCGGCACCGGCGGCAGCAGCGCCGAGACGATGGGGCTGAGCGTGCAGCGCGCCGCGCGGCTGGCCACGCTCGACACGATGGTGACCTCGATCCGCCGGCTGCTCGCCGGACAATCGGCGCCGCTCGACAGCGGCATGGAGAGTCGGCTCGCCTGGCTCGGTGCGCCCCGGCCGATTCCCATCTACGTGGCCGGCTCGGGCCCGCGCATGCTGGAGGCGGCGGGCCGGCTCGGCGACGGCGTCATCATGTACGCGGGCACCGATCCCGCCATCCTGAAGGCCGGGCTCGCGTGCGTGGCGCGCGGCGCGGTGCAGCAGAAGCGCGCGCTCGCCGATCTCGACGTCGTGCTGTGGACGCCGACCGCCGTCGATCGCGACCGCGCGCTGGCCCGCGATCACGTGCGCGGGCGCGTAGCCTCGGCCATGCGCCATCCCCTGCCGGTCCCGCTCTCGCCCGAGGATCACGCCGCCGTGCGGCGCCTGCGCGAGGCCTACGACTCCTACCAGCACGCCACGGCCGGCTCCCGCCATCGCGAGCTGGTGCCCGACCGCTTCGTGGACATGATGGCGCTGGCCGGCACGCCGGAGGAGGTGCGCGAGCAGGTGCGGCGCGTGATGACGGTGCCCGAGATCCGCCGCATCATCGTCCTGCCGCAGAACCCCGGTCAGGGCTTCATCGAGCGCGAGTCGATCCTCAGGACCTTTGCGGACGAGGTGGTGGCCCGCCTTCGCTGAACGGCTCGAACAGCTCGACCGGATTGCCCGACGGATCGTCCACCAGGATCTGCTTGCCGCCGTTGCCCAGGACGATGTCGCTGCGGAACCTGCACCCCGCCTGCTTCAACGCGTCGACGGTCGCCGCCAGATCCTCGACCTCGAGCTGGATGCGATTCCAGCCGCCGGGCTCGGGGATCCGGGCATCGGACGTGGCCTGCCCGGCGCCGCCCGCGCCCGGGCGATTGAGGAGCAGGTGCAGATCTCCGCGCGAGAGGCGCGCGAAGCCGGGCGCCGGATGCATGTCGACCTTGAACCCGAGGCGCTCGGTGTAGAACGGAATCGCGGCATCGACGTCGCTGACGATGTAACGCACGCTGACCTTGCTCATGCGCTGGATTGTCCCACCGGCCTCGATGGTGTCCAGTGCCGGCCGTCAGCCGGCGAGCCACGCGTGAAAGGCGCCCGCGTCCGTGAACAGCGCGTGCGGGCACGTGGCTTGCAGATCGGCTGCCGCCACGCCCGGCGCCCACGCGGCGGCGACGGGGAGCACGCCGGCCTCGTGCGCCGCCTGCATGTCGGAGACGGCGTCGCCCACGTAGATGACCTCGCGGGCGAGCACGCGCCACGCCGCCACGATGCGCCCGATCGCCTCCGCCTTCACGACGCCGGCCGGCGAGCCGGTCTCGACGATCGTGAACGTTCCGTCGAGGCCAAACTGCTTGAGCGACATCAACGCGCTCGGTCGCGACTTGCCGGTCACCAGCGCGACGGGAACGCCATGCTCCCGAAGCCACGCGAGCGCGGCCGCCACGCCGGCGAACACCTCGCACGTGGGCAGGTGCCGCTCGTATTCCGACAGATAGAAGGTGAACGCGTCCTGCCAGCGGGCCGGGACCACGCGCTCGAACATGCCGTCCTCGCTCGGCCCGAACTGCGCGCGGATCTCCACATCGGTGAAGGTGGGGCCGCCATGCCGCTCGACCGTGTGGCGGAACGTGAGGAAGCAGATCGCAAAGGTGTCGGCGATCGTGCCGTCCAGATCGAAGATGGCGCCGGCCAGCCTCATCGCGTGAAATCCACCGCGGTCGTGTTGCCGCCGCTGACGACCACACCCACCCGCTCGCCGGCGGTCGGCACGTAGGCGCCGGCCAGCAGCGCGCCGGTCGCGGCCGCGCCGCCGGGCTCGGCCACGACGCGGAACGACTCCCAGAGCGCCTGCTGGGCGCGGCGAATCGTGTCGTCGCTGACGAGCACGACGCGCTCGACGTGGGCGCGCGCGATGGGGAACATCAGCGCGCCGACGTGCGCGGGGGCCAGCGAGTCGGCGGCGATGCCGCCGGCGGGCGCATCGACCGGGCGGCCGGCGCCCAGCGCCGCGGTGAGCGTGGGCGCGGCCTCGGGCTCGACGCCGATCACCCTCACCCGCCCCGCGTACCACGCGGCGATGCCGCCGATGAGCCCGCCGCCGCCGACCGCCACCAGCAGCGTGTCGAGCCGCGTCTGCTGCTCCAGCTCGAGTGCCAGCGTGCCCTGCCCCAGCAGCGTCTCGGCCTGGTCGTAGGCGTGCACCGGCAGCGCGCCGGAATCGCGCGTCCACGCCTCGCTCGCCGCCAGCGCGTCGGCGTAGCGGTCGCCGCCCACGACCAGCTCGGCCCCGTAGCTCCGGATGCGGGCGATCTTGGCGGGAGACGAGATGCTCGGCACGAAGATCTTGGCGCGCACGCCCAGCCGCATCGCCGCGTAGGCGACGGCGGCGCCGTGGTTGCCGCCGGAGGCCGCCACCACCCCGGCGGCGGGCACCGTGCGCAGCAGGAGATTGGCGAAGGCGCCGCGCGTCTTGAAGGAGCCCGCGTGCTGCAGCAGCTCCAGCTTGAGCGTGAGGGGACACGGCGCAAGCCCGAGATTCGCGCCATCCGCCTCGAGCACCGGTGTGACGCGGACGTGCGGCCGGATGACCGCGGCGGTTTTCTCGATGGCCCCCCGAGCGATCGTCATCCCTGCCTCCCGAGGTGTCCATCTTGACATGCAATTAGCCAGTTGGCAAAGTGGCGAACATGCTCTCCGTGGACGTCGTGAAGGCGCTCGCCAGCGAGAAGCGCCTGCAGATCCTGCACTGGCTCAAGGCGCCGCGCGCGCACTTCCCGAAGCAGGTCGACGGTGACCTCGTCCGCGACGGCGTGTGCGGCCTCTTCATCGCCGACAAGCTGGGCGTGAGCCAGCCCACGGCCAGTGAGCACCTGCGCATCCTCGTCCAGGCCGGGCTGGTGCGCCCCACCCGCATCAAGCAGTGGACCTTCTACAAGCGCGACGAGGCGCGCATCACCGCCGTGAAGCGCGAGTTCAGATCGGCCTGGTGATCAGCCCCGCGGCTTGACCCAGCTCTCCGACCAGGCCAGGCACGCGCTGGAGGACTGGCGGTCGCCGCGCTGCTCGGCCCACACCTGGGCGGTGGCGAAGCGGCCGTTGAGCTCGAGCTGCGCGGAGCGCGCGGGGAAGAACGTGCTGAACACGCCGATGGGCCGGCCGTTCATGCCGGGCGGCATCGTGAGGATGAAGGGCTCGAGCGTGTCCCACCACGTCATGCGGATGCGGTCGGTGGCCGACGTGATCGATTCCCACGCGGTGGAGCGCGGGTCACCGCCGCGGGCGAACTCCGCGCCGATGACCGGCAGGTTGGTGTCGGCGAACGTCGGGAACAGGATCGACTCGATCGTCTTCTGCAGCCAGCGGGCCACGGCCGCGTTGTCGCTGTAGACGCGGATCTGCTTGTCGGTGAGCTCGCTCTGGATGAAGAGCACGGTGCCGGCCCCGGCCGGGCACCACAGCACGCGCCAGTGGCTGGCCCGAGTTTCCAGCGTCTTGCCGTTGTCGCGGCTGAGGCGGATGAACGAGTTCTCACCGGTCATGAGGACTTCGTTGGGATCGACGGGATTGGCCATGGCGGAGCGATCCTTCCTTCAGGCGGAGGCCGCCACTTCGACGCGCGCGTCGTTATAGCAGGCACCCTCGCAGATGTCGGCGTGGGTGGCAGGGGCCAGCGCGGAGACCGTCTGGCCGTTGTCGGTCGTGCGCATCCAGAAGCCCTTGAGGCTCGACACCACGCCGCGGGGCACCGCGTCGGTGATCTCGAGCACGAGACGGACCTCGCCCAGCTCGTTCCACACGCGCACGCGCTGCCTCTGGATGAGGCCGCGCGCCCGCGCGTCGTCGGGATGCATCTCGAGTGGCGGCGTCTCGTCGGCGATCGACGTGCCGCCGAAGGTGGACGTGATCATCTTGTCGGAGGCCGGCGAGATCAGCGCCAGCGGGAAGCGCGACGCCACCGGGCGGAACGACGGCAGCCGCGCGCCGTACTTCTTCTGCAGATACGACGAGGCCAGCTCGATCTTCTTCGACGGCGTCTGCGGGAAGACGTTGGCGAACAGCATCGCGTCCTGCCCGCCGTTCACCGTCATCGCGATGGCCCGGTCCGTGGGGATCCGGCTCGGCTTCACGCCCTCTAGCCGCGGGTCGGCGGGATCGATGGCGTCGTCCATCAGCTCGGCGTCCGTCGCCGTGAAGCACGGCTCGCGATAGCCGAAGCGCGCGGCCAGCCGCCGGAAGATCTCCGTGTTGGGCAGCGCCTCGCCCTGCGGCGGGATCACCGGCTCGGCGCGCTGCAGCCAGTGAGTACCGTAGGCCGAGAAGAGATCGTGGTGCTCGAAGTGCGTGCAGGCCGGCAGCACGACGTCGCAGTAGAGCATGCTGTCGGTCATCGCCACTTCCACGCCCACCGAGAAGAGATCCTCGCGGGCGAGGCCGCGGCGCATGCGGTTCTGGTCGGGGTGCACCACGAGCGGATTGTGGTTGTAGATGAAGAGCGCCTTGAGCGGCGGCGCCAGCGTGGGATCGGTCAGGTGCTTGCCGGTGTCCACGATGTTGAGCGTGCGGGTGCCGGGCGGCACCAGGTCGGGTCGCTGCAGCCGGGCCGGAGTCTTGGCGAAGACGTAGCGCGCGCCGTTGACGAGCCCGGCGCCGGGCACGCCGAACTTGCCCGTGATCGCCGGCAGCGCGAAGACCGCGCGGATGCCGCTGCCGCCGTTCTGGTTGCGCTCGAGCCCGTTGCCGACGCTGATCGACGCCGGCGAGATGGTGGCGTACCACTCGGCGAAGCGCGCGATGTCGGCCTCGTCGAGGCCGCAGGTGGTGGCGGCGCGCGCGAGCGTCCACGGCCGCGCCAGCGCCATGAAGTCCTCGAAGCCCTCCACCCACCGCTCGATGAAGGCGCGATCGAGCGCGCCGCGCCGCTCGAGCTCGGCGGCCACGGCCCACGCCAGCACCACGTCGGTGCCGGGGCGCAGCATCAGATGCAGGTCGGCCTGCTCGGCGATCTTGATCCGTCGCGGATCGACGACGACCAGCTTGCCGCCGGCCTTGCGCACGCGGCTGATGATCGGCGTCAGGTGCAGGTTCGACCACGTCACGTTGTTGCCCCACGCCACCACCAGCCGCGAGTGCGCGACCTGCTCGGGCCGGATGCCGGCGGCGGTGCCGAACGTGCCCAGCCACGCCTCGGTGCGGATGCCGCCGCACAGTGGGCCCCGGTCGAGCAGCGTGGCGCCCATGCGGTGGAAGAAGCGCAGGTCCATCGAGCCGCCGGCCAGCATGCCGTGCGGGCCGCCGTAGTTCAGCGGCATCACCGCCTGCGGGCCGTGCTCGGCGATGACCGTGCTCACCCGCGTGTAGATAGTGTCGAGCGCCTCGTCCCAGGAGATGCGCACGAAGCGGTCCTGGCCCTTGGCGCCCACGCGCTTGAGCGGGGTGCGGATGCGCCGCTCGCCGTGGACGAGCTCCGGGAACGCCTTCGGCACCTTGGCGCAGATCACGCCTTCCGTGTAGGGGTTCGCGCGCGAGCCGCGGATGCCGACGATCCGCGTGTCCTCCACGGTCACCGTGAGGCTGCAGGTGTCGGGGCAATCGAGCGGGCAGACACTGGCATGCTCGGTTTTCATAGGGCTCGACTGTGCCGCGCGGGATGGTACGGCGTCAAGTCGGCGATTGGCTGGCGGTCCGATTGGCTTGGTAATCAGGCCAAGACGCGGCCGAGCCACGCGGCGATGTCGAGCACCTCGGCGTCGGTGACCGAGTGCGGCATCGGGTACTCGTGCCACTCGACGGGATGGCCGAGCCCGCTCAGCACGTCGCGCGACTGGCGGGCGCGCGCCAGCGGGATCAGCGGGTCGTGGGTGCCGTGGGCCATGAAGATGGGCGCGTCACGATTGGTCGCGCTCTCCTCGGCCGCGAGCCGGTCGGCCAGCGGCAGGAAGCACGATAGCGCCATGATCCCGGCCAGCCGCTCGGGATGCCGCAGGCCGGTGTGGAGCGCCATGGCGCCGCCCTGGGAGAAGCCCGCCAGCACCAGGCGCTTGGCCGCCACGCCGCGCGCCGTCTCGCGCGCGATGAGCGCCTCGATCCGCTGCTGCGACTCGCGCACGCCGGCCTCGTCCTCGCGGCGGACACCCACGTCGTCGCGCACGTCGTACCACGCCCGCATGACCATGCTGCGATTGATCGTCACCGGACGCATGGGCGCGTGTGGAAACACGAAGCGCACCGGCGTGCCGCGCAGGCCGAGCGCGGGGACGATGTCCACGAAGTCGTGGCCGTCGGCGCCGAGCCCGTGCATCCAGATCACCGCGCGCTCCGGCGACGGCGCCGTCTCGATCTCGAGCGTTTCCAGCAGTGCGTCGGCCATGCCGGGCATGCTACCGCAGCGGCGGCGCCTCGGCCCGGCGGAAGCGTGAGACGAAGCGCCAGATCTCCTCGGCCGCGTCGATGACGGTGGTGTCGGGGCCCATGATCCGCTCCGGCGCCGGTGAGCGATGCCCGGGCCAGCCGTGGCCGGCGCCGGTCAGCCGCCAGTGCGCGACGGCCGCCTCGCTCTCGCACGGCTCGTGCACGAGCAGCTCGGCGATGTGCTCGGCCTGTCCCACCATCGCGCGTCGCGTGTCGGCCACGGTCGGCTCGGTCGCGCAACGATCGACGACGATCCAGCGCGCCAGGCCGCCCTCGACCGACTGGTGCCGGCTTCGGACGCTGGTGCCGGGAAACGCCGGACCGAGCCCGCCGCGGTAGAGCGCGCGCGGATCGTCGACGCTGTGCACGTGGAGCACGGCGACCGGCCGCGCCGGCGCGAAGCGCTCGACCACCATCATTCCCGCCACGGCGGCGACGGCGGCGACGCGCTCGGAAGCTTCCGCGCCCAGCCGGTAGGCCATCATGGAGCCGTTCGAATGGCCCGTCGCATACACGCGCGTGCGGTCGAGCGGCAGATCGCGCGCGAGCTCGCGCAGGATCGCCAGCGTGAAGCTCACGTCGTCGGCGTGGGCCGCTCTTGCGCCTGTCCGCAGCAGTCGCCCGCGTTCCACGTGAGGAGCCGGCGCCCGAGGCGCCCGGTGCCGTCGGGATAGACGACGACGAAGCCCTCGCGGTCGGCCACGCGATCGAGCCCGGCGTACTTCGCGAAGCCCGTGGCGTTGCCGCCGCCGCCGTGAAACGCGACCACGACCGGCAGCGGGGCGCGCGCGGCGGCGTCGCGCGGGACATGCACGATGTACGTCCGCTTGCCGAGCTTCCGATCGTGGTCACCGGACGCCGGGAACCGGCTCGCGGCCGCCGCCGGCGAGGCCGGCATGAGCAGCACCAGCAGCAGCAGGAGCCGGATCACGCGGCGTCGCCGCTCGGCAGCGTCAGCGTCACGCGGCACCCGCGATCGACGCCGCCCTCGCGATGGGCGGCGTCGATCGCGATGGTGCCGCCGTGGACTTCGGCCACGCGGCGCGCGAACGTCAGGCCCAGGCCGAATCCCGATGGAGCAGTGGCGCCGGCCGTGCGCGCGGCGTCGAGCCGGTAGAACGGGTCCAGCACCCGTCCGCGCGCCTCGGGCGGGATGCCCGGCCCCTCGTCGTCGACGGCGAGCAGGATGCGATCGCCGAGCCGCACGCCGGACAGCGTGATGGGCGGCGCGCCGTACTTGGCGGCGTTCTCCACGAGATTCCAGAGCGCCCGTCGCAACAGCGCCTCATCGGCGACGAGGACCACCGGCTCCGCCTGGCCCACCTCGACCGCGCGCCCCGCGATGGCCGGATCGTGGCGCGCCCGCTCGGCGAGTGCGGTCAGCAACGCGCGCACGTCGACCTCTCCGAGCCGCGTCGGCAGGCCCGTCGCCTCCAGCCGGGCGGTGACGAGCAGGTCGTCGATCAGCCGCTCCAGCTCGGCCAGGTCGCGCTCGGCCTCGACCAGGCGCGCCTCGTCGCGGCCCTCGCGCGGCACGAGCGCCAGCGCCATCCGCAGCCGCGCGAGCGGCGAGCGCAGCTCGTGCGAGACGTTGGCGAGCAGCTCCTTCTCCCCGCGCACCAGACGCTGCACGCGCTCGGCCATGTCGTTGAACGCCCCGGTCAGCTCGGCGATCTCGTCGGCCGGCGCGCGGCGCCGCTGCCACCACCGCCGGGGCAACGGAGAGACCGGCACCCGCGCCGCCAGGTCGCCGCCGCCAAGGCGGCGCGCGGCCTCGGTGAGGCGCTCGAGCGGGCGCGATAGGCGGCGCGCCAGCGGCCGCGTCACCACGGCGCCGAGTCCGAGCAGGAGCGCGACGATCGCGAGGGGTCCGAGGAGAGCGGGCGGGCCGAATCGCCGGTGCGCCGCGACCTCCACGGTGGCCACGACGCGGCCCGAGGTCGCATCGCGCACCGGCGCCACCGCGAAGGGCCGGGGCCCGGGGCGCGCGACGACGGCCCCGCCGCGCGCGGCGGCGATGGCCTCGGGCGCCGCCCGCTGCAGCGGCGCGCCGGCCGCGGCGACGACGGCGCCGTCCAGGTCGCGCACGACCACGTCGAGGTCGAGATCGGCGTGAAGCTGCTCCAGGCGCGCGACGAGCGCCCCGCGATCCCCGAGCCGCTCGCCGGCCAGCGAGGCCACATGGCGCGCGACGCGCTCGCCGATCTCGCGCGCGAGGCCGCCGCGTCCGCCGACGGCGAAGATCACGCTGATCGCCGCGCCCACCACCAGCAGCGCGATCACGAAATGCAGGTAGACACGCGAGCGAAGCCTCACCGGCCCGTCCCCGGCCGCACGAGGGCATAGCCGGCGCCGCGCACGGTCTTGATGTAGCGCGGCGCCCGCGCGTCCTTCTCGATCTTGGCGCGCAGCTTGGAGACGTGCACGTCGATGGAGCGATCGAAGGTCTCGTAGTCCTGGCCCTTGAGCGCGTCCATGAGCTGCTCGCGCGAGAGCACCCGGCCGGCCGCGCGCGCCAGCGTCGCCAGCAGCTCGAACTCGTAGTGCGTCAGCACCACGCGCCGCCCGTCCACCCTCACCTCGCGCGCGTCGTAGTCGACGACGAGCGCGCCGGCGACGAAGCGCGCGCGCGACGCCTCGGCGGCCCCGCGGCGCAAGATCGCGCGGACCCGGGCCAGCAGCTCGCGCGGGTTGAACGGCTTGGCGAGGTAGTCGTCGGCGCCGAGCTCGAGGCCCACGATCTTGTCGACGTCCTCGCCGCGCGCGGTCAGCATGAGGATCGGCAGCGCCGCCCACTCGGGCGCCGCCCGCAGGCGCCGGCACACCTCGAGACCATCGATACCGGGCAGCATGACGTCGAGCAGCACCACGTCGAAGCGGCCCCGGCGCAGCGCCGCCAGGCCGCGCTCCCCGTCGCCGACGACCGTCACGTCGATCTCGTGGCGCCCGAGATACTCGGCCACCATCGAGCCCAGACGCGCGTCGTCCTCGACGAGGAGTGCGGATATTTTAGATGGGGGCCCCGACATTTTAGATGGGGGCCCCGAGATGGCCCCCAAGCCCCCCTACGCTCGGCGCGCCCCGGCTGAGCCGGGGCACGCCTCGATATTGCTCGTCAGCAAGCCGCCGCTCACCCGCCGTGTCCTCCGCGATGGTTGCGGATATAGTCGGCGACGGCCTTGCGCTGGACCGGCGTCAGCACGTCGTGCACCTCCGTGAGCGACTGCGTGATCACGTCCGCGACCTGCCGGTGCTCGGCCTCGCGCTGGCTCCG
>QHRW01000068.1:33016-53708 GCA_003220265.1 Candidatus Rokuibacteriota bacterium
CGGGCGGCGTAGATCTTCGCGCGCTGCTCCGGCGTCACCTGGGCCGGCTCCAGCGCCTCGTCGATCATCGCCGTCGCCATGCGCTTCATCATGCCGTGGCGGAACCCGGGCCCGCCGCCCTGGGCGAACGCCGCCACGCCCGTGATCAGTCCCGCCGCCAGCACCGCCACCGAACCGAGAATCGTGCGACGACTCAGCATATCGTTCTCCTCCTTGGCGGCCGGCTCGTGTCCGGCCCGCACGAACGAGGATCGAACGCGCGTGTGAAGCGCGTGTGTGGCGAACGTAAAGTTTTGTTCAGGCGCCGGCCCACACCTCGATGGCGTGATCGCGCCCGCGCAGGATTCGAGGGCCCTGGGCGGCCAGGCCGGCGGCCAGCGCGGGGTCGGCGCCTTCCTGGTCGAGGGCGGCGACGAAATCGGCGCTGGCCACGATGGTCGCCCCCAGGTCGCGCGTGAGGCCCTGCAGCCGGCTGGCCACGTTGATGGTGTCGCCCACCGTGGCGAACGCCATGCTGCGCGCGCTGCCGATGTCGCCGAGCACGGCCTGGCCGTAGTGCAGGCCGACCCCCATCCGCAGCGGCGGCTGGTCCTCCTTCTCGCGCTCGCGGTTCCAGGCGGTCAGCGCGGCGAGCATGCCGCGCGCGCACGCCAGCGTGTCGGTGGCGTCGCGCGGTCCGGGATCGGGCACGCCGAACGTGGCCAGCAGCGCGTCGCCGATGAACTTTTCCAGGCAGCCTCCGTGCCGGAAGACCTCGTCCTCCATCCGCCCGTGAAAGCCGCGCAGCATCGCCATCACCTGCTCGGGCGACATGCTCTCGGCCAGCGTGGTGAAGCCGACGAGGTCGGCGAAGAGCACGCCCACCGCCTGCCGGCGCACGCGGCCCAGCGGCTGATCGCGCTCGGCCAGCACGTCCACGACCTTCGGCGAGAAGTAGCGCGCGAGATTGGAGCGCTCGCGCTCGGCCTCGGCCCGTTCCGCCACCAGCACGCGCGAGCGCCGCACGAGCAGCGCGAGCCCCGCGCTCACCAGCAGGAAGGCGATCACCTCGTTCTCGTACTTGAGGATGGAGGCGAAGTGGGGATCGAAGTACGTGGCCAGCATGGCCGCGCGGTCGGCCGCGCTCGGCGGCGCGCTGATGGTCTCGGGCCGGGTGACGATCCAGACGAACGCCAGCGTCCACGCCCCGGCGCCGCACAGCCCCGTCCACAGCAGCAGCCGCGGCCGGAACGAGAACGCCGCCTGCATGAGCAGGAGGAAAAAGTAGACGAAGCTCGCGTAGCGCAGCGGCAGCGCCCACGGCACGCCCAGCGTGTCGAACGGATTCGGCATCAGGAGCACGGCGGCCAGCGCCAGCGAGTCCACGAGCATGAAGGCGTACGGCGCGACGGACGGCGCCACCCCGCGCGCCCAGAGCCAGAACTGCGCCAGGCCGGTGACGAGGAAGAAGGCGGCGCTGCCGAGCACCCAGGCCAGAGCCAGGCCGCGCTCCGGGTTCGAGACCGCGAGCCAGCCGATGATGATCGCCACCGCGACGGAGCGCGTCGCCGCCGCCATCATGAGGCCGCGCCGCTCCTCGCGCGCGAAGGCCGCCTCCAGCCGGGCCCCGGCGGCCTGGTCGGCCCGCGCCAGCGCCTTCACTACCGCTTCTTCGGCGGATGCGCGCGCACCGCGGCCTCGTTCACCTCCGTCCCCCAGCCCGGTCGCGACGACAGCACGAGGTGGCCATCCTTGATGTCGGGCGTGTGGGTGACGAGCTCGTCGTACCAGGGCACGGTGTCCGGATCGATCTCCATGATCCGGAGATTCGGCACGACGGCGCAGAAGTGGGCGTTCATGAGCGTGGCGAGGTGGCCGTAAAAGTTGTGCGGCGCCACGTTCACCTCGTAGGCGTCGGCCATGGCCGCGATCTTCGCCGACTCCGCCACGCCGTTCCACGGCGTGTCGATGATCGCCACGTCCACCGATTGCGCCTCGAAGTACGGCCGGTAGTCGCGGCGGCCGAACAGGCACTCGCAGGAGGCTACCGGGATGTTCGTGCGCGAGCGGATGTAGTGCAGCGCCTTGGCGTCGCGCGTGTCGATCTCCACCCAGAAGATGTCGAAGGGCTCGATGGCGCGCGCCACCTTCAGGAAGCCCTCCGTCTTGAAGTTGAAGTTGAGGTCCACCAGGATGTCCACGTCCTTGCCGGTCCCCTCGCGGAAGGCGGCGAGCTGATCGCGCACGGCGTCGAGCACGTGGCGCTCGGCATTGAGCTCGGGGAACCCCGGCCCGCGGCGCGCGAAGCCGGGCGAGTGCAGGTACGGCTCGGCGCCGAGGACGAAGACGTTCGTTTTGAGCGCCGTGTAGCCGCGGCCGACCACTTCCTTGCCGGCGTCGACGCAGTCTTGCAGCGTCCGCAGCGGCGGGATCTGCATCTCCTTCGACCACTGCAGGCGATAGGTCCCGCAGTGCGACCAGTAGAGCCGGATGCGATCGCGCACCGGCCCGCCCAGCAGCTCGTACACCGGCACGCCGAGCGCCCTGGCCTTGAGGTCGAGCAGCGCGTTCTCGATCGCGCCCAAAGCCTGCTGGACGACGCCGCCGGCGGCCTGCCGGCGCACGGCGTAGAGCTGGGCGCCGATGGCCTCCCAGGCGCGCGGGTCGCGGCCGATCACCATCGGCGCCAGGCCGTCGATGACCGCCGAGACGCCGAGCCCGCCGAACGACTCGTTGTACTCGCTCCAGCCGACGAGGCCGTTGTCGGCGGTGATCTTCAGGAAGTCGAAGTTACGCTGCCCGGCGTCCGCGTGCAGGTGCTCGACCGCGGCGATCTTCATGGCCGATCCTCCCCCGGCAGGATACCGCGCCGCCGCGCCCGGTGTTTACGACGTCGAAGACCTCGTCCGCCGGCGCCACCAGCCGGAAGCCATTCAGACCGAGGAAGGCCAGCATGGCCATGAGCGCGGTGCGCTCGTTGCCGTCGACGAACGGGTGACGGGCGCGCCAGGTGGAACAGGCGTCGTCGAGCGTGAGGAAGGTGATGCTCAAGCGTCGGCGAAACGCTTGAAGATGCCTCCGTAGTCGCCATGGGCTTCACGGACGATCGAGCGCAGTCGCGCCGTGCGCGCTTTGCGGCGGACGGGGGAGATGACGATGATTTCGCCGTCGGTCGAGACTTCGAGCGGCGTGTCGGGTCCCACACCGGCCGCGCGCAGGAACTCGCGGTCCAGTACGAACGCCAGGCTGTTTCGGGCTCCGTACGTAAAAATATCGCATCCGTACGTAGGCGACGAGACCCCTAGGTGTCGCGCCCCAGCACGTGGAGGATCCACGTGTAGTCGAAGGCGGCCTCGCGGAGGGCATCGTAGCGCCCGGAGGAGCCGCCGTGGCCGGCCGCCATGTTGATCTTGAAGATCACCGGCCGGTCGCCGAGGTTGAGCGGGCGGAGCTTCGCCACCCACTTGGCCGGCTCCCAGTACATCACCTGGCTGTCGTTGATGGACGTGCGCACCATGATCTCGGGATAGCGCCCGGGCCCCAGGTTCGTGTACGGGCAGTACGTCTTCATGTACTCGTAGTGCTCGCGGATCTTCGGGTTGCCCCACTCCTCGAACTCGCCGACGGTGAGCGGCAGCGACTCGTCGAGCATCGTGTTGATGACGTCCACGAACGGCACGCGCATGAGCGCGGCGTGGGCGAGGTCCGGCCGCAGGTTGAGCACGGCGCCGATGAGCAGCCCGCCGGCGCTGCCGCCCTCGATCACCAGCCGATCGGCCGCGGTGTAGCGCTCGGCCGCGAGCGCGTCGGCGGCCGCGATGAAATCGGTGAACGTGCTGCGCTTCTTCAGCATCCGGCCCTCGTCGTGCCAGCGCTTGCCCAGCTCGCCGCCGCCGCGGACGTGGGCGATGCCGACGGTGACGCCGCGATCGAGCAGGCTCAGCCGGCTGGACGAGAACGTCACCGGGTACGGCAGGCCGTAGGCGCCGTAGCCCGTCAGCAGCATCGGGCTCGAGCCGTCCCGCGGCGTGCCCTCGCGATACACGAGCGAGATCGGCACGCGCGTGCCGTCCGCCGCGATCGCGTGGATGCGCTCGGAGCGGTAGCGCGCGGGGTCGAAGCCGCCCAGCACCGGCTGCTGCTTGAGGAGCACGAGCTGCCGCCCGCCCACCTCGTAGTCGAACACCGAGGCCGGCGTCACGAACGACTGATAGCGGAGGCGATAGGCGGGCATCGCGAACTCGGCGTTGGCGTCGGCCGACACCTCGTACGTCGGCTCGGGGAACTCGATGTAGTGCGCGCGTCCGTCGGCCAGCGTGGTGACGTGCAGGCGGATGAGCCCATCGGCCCGCTCGTGCACGACGTAGTGGTCGGCGAAGACGTCGACGTCCTCCAGCATGACGTCGTCGCGATGCGGCACCAGCTCCTGCCAGCGCGCCGGGTCCGGGTCGTCGACCGGCGCGGCCACCAGGCGGAAGTTCCGGCGCCCGCCGGCGTTGGTGCGGATGTAGAAGCGCCCGGCGCCGGGCCCGGTGCCGTGATCCACGGCGTACTCGTGGTCGTGCTGGCGCGCGAGGATCATCCGCCACGTGGCGGTGGGCTCGGCGGCCGGCAGCCAGCGGATCTCCGTCGTCGTGAAGCTGGCGGCGCCGGCGAAGACCATCGCGCGGCTGCGCGAGCGCCACACGCCCAGGCGGAAGAGCGCGTCGGTCTCCTCGTAGAGGAACGCGTCGTCGGCCACCGGCGCGCTCAGGCGGTGGCGCCAGAGACGGAACGGACGCTTGGCGTCGTCCTCCACCACGTAGAACATCGTCGTGGAGTCCGCCGCCCACGTGACCGACGACACCTTCTCCACGCGATCCGGCGCCAGGGCCCCGGTGGCCAGGTCCTTGACGTAGAGCGTGTAGTCGCGGAAGCCGGTGAAGTCCACCGAGTAGGCCAGCCAGCGACCGTCGTCGCTGACCGCGTAGGCGCCCAGCGAGAGGAACGCGTGGCCCTCGGCCAGCGCGTTGAGGTCGAGCGTGATCTGCTCGGGCGCGTCGGCGGCGCGCTTGCGACAGTAGATCGGATACTGCTTGCCCGTCTCGGTCCGCGAGTAGTACAGCCAGCCCCCGAAGGGGTACGGGACGGACTGGTCGTCCTCCTTGATGCGGGCCAGCATCTCGCGGTAGAGCGACTCGCGGAACGCGGTGGTCGGCTTCGTCAGCGCCTCCGCGTAGGCGTTCTCCGCCTCCAGGTGGGCGATGACGTCGGGCGAGTCCTTCTCGCGCAGCCAGTGATAGTCGTCCTGCAGCACGTCGCCGTGGATGACGGTGACCTTGGGGACCTTCTTGGCGACCGGGGGCTGGGGCATCGACCCACCATGGTACACGGCATTGACTGGGCCACGGTTTTCGGAGAGCCTCCACCACATCTGTGCGCGGAGGTCGTGACCATGGGCGCCCGGACGGGACGGCAGTACATCGAGGCGCTGCGGGAGCAGCCCCGCGAGGTCTGGCTGCGGGGGGAGCGCGTCAAGGACGTGACGACGCACCCCGGCCTGGCCAGCGGCGTGCGCGCCATCGCGGCGCTCTACGACATGCAGCACGATCCGGCGCTGCGCGACGAGATGACCTACCCGTCACCGACCAGCGGCGAGCGCGTCGGCCTGTCCTTCATCGTGCCCCGCACGCGCGACGAGCTCGAGCGGCGGCGCGTCATGATGCTGCACTGGGCGCGCGCCACGTGCGGGATGATGGGACGCTCGCCGGACTTCATGAACGTCACCTTCGCCGCGTGGTCCGCGGCCGCCGCCTACTTCGCGCAGGGGCGCCCGGAGTTCGGCGACAACATGCGGCGCTACTACGAGCACCTGCGCGAGCACGACCTCACGCTGACCCACGCGCTCATCAACCTGCAGCGGAGCCGGACGATCTCGGGCGTGTTCAACCTGCAGGAGGGGACCGCGCTCAGCGTCGTGCGCGAGACCGACGCCGGCATCGTGGTGCGCGGCGCCCGCATCCTGGCCACGCTGGCCCCGATGTCGGACGAGATCGCCGTCTACTCCCCGCGTGTCGCCCGCCACACCGACAAGCACAGTCCCTTCGCGGTCAACTTCGCCATCCCGTGCGGGACGCCCGGCCTGAAGTTCCTCTGCCGGGACAGCTTCGACCACGGGAAGTCGCACTTCGACGATCCCCTGGGCTCGCGCTTCGAGGAGATGGACTGCGTCGTCTTCTTCGACGACGTGCTGGTGCCCTGGGAGCGCGTGTTCGTGCTGGGCGACGTCGATCTGATCAACAACACCGCGATGACCACGCACTCGGCGGCGCACACCGCCCATCAGGGCGCGGCGAAGAACCTGGCCAAGTGCGAGTTCGTGCTGGGCGTCGCGCTCCACATGACGCACACGCTCGGCAACGCGCACCTGCCGCACTCGGAGGAGCGCCTGGCCGAGCTCACGCTCTACACCGAGCTGATGCGCGCCTGCATCCGCTCGGCCGAGGCCGACGCCACGCTCGACGAGTGGGGCGTCATGTGCCCGGTGCCGCTGCAGATCGAGCTCACCCGCAACCTCTTCATGACCGCGTACCCGCGGATGGCGGAGATCCTGGAGCTGCTCGGCTCCAGCAGCTTCATGCTCACGCCGAGCGAGGCCGACCTGCAGGGCCCGCTGGCCGGGGACATCGAGCAGTACCTGGCCACCGACACCGCCACCGCGCGCGACCGCATCAAGCTCTTCCGGCTGGCCTGGGACATCGCCGGCAGCGCCTTCGGCAGCCGCCAGGTGCTCTACGAGCGGTTCTTCGCCAGCGATCCGCTGACGCGCGCGCGGGCCCTGAACGCGCTCTATCCCAAGGAAGAGGTCATGGAGCGCGTGCGGCGGTTCCTCGACGGCTAGAGGCGGTCCTTCGTCTCCACGAGCTTCCAGTAGGTGTCCTTGTTGAGGATCTTGTCGCCCCGGAACTCGTAGATGTCGCAGCCGCGGTAGTTCAGCCGCTCGCCGTCGTCGCCGCGCCCGGTCACCATCCACACGGTCACCGCGCGCTGGCCGGCGATGACCTGGTCGACGTGATCCCAGCGCATGTCGCGGATGACCGCGAAGCGGTCGGCCAGCACCTTGCGGACGGCCGCCTTGCCGTGCACGCGCCGGCCTTCCGGCTCGGGGCCGCGCGCCATCAGGAACGTGCAGTCGTCCGCGAAGAATTCCATGATGCGATCCACGTCGCGGCTGTTGAACGCCGCGTTGATCGCCTTCATCAGCGCCGGCGTGGGGCCGGCCGCGGTTTGCAGGGTCATTATCATTCCTTTCTCAGGCTCGCACTACCACTGCTCGTAGTGCGCCAGCTCGTCGAGGGGCAGGCGCCGGCGCGCCACGCTGCGCGGGGGCATGGCGCGGGCGGGATCGATATAGCCGAAGGCGATCAGGCGATTGACGTGCAGGCCGGCCGGAACGCGCAGCAGCGCGCCGAGCTGGGTCTCGTCCACGTGGGCGGGGCAGGAGCCGACGCCGTCGCCCCAGGCCACCACCATCATGTTCTGCGCGCATCGCCCGGCGTCGTAGTCGTGGCGCTCCGTCTGCACGATGACGACGACGGCGGCGGCCGCCGCCACCCAGCGCGCCTGCGGTCCCAGCGCGGCGATGGCCGCCACCTTCGCGCGCTCGCGCACGACCACGAAGCGATTGGGCTCGCGGTTCTTGGAGCTGCCCGTCATGCGCCCGGCCTGCAGGATGCGCTCGAGCGTGGCGTCGGGGATCGGCCGCTCCAGGAAGATTCGCTGGTCTCGCTTGTCCACCACCGCCCGGTACGCATCCATGCCCACGGATTCTACGACTGCATCTCGCGCGTGGCGAACCACACCAGGGCGACGGCCACCACGCCGGCCGGCAGCAGCAGCGGCGGCAGCTCCAGCGTCGTGAGCTGCAGGCGCTGCAGCAGGGCGCCGACGAAGTTCGCCAGCGGCGCCAGCAGCAGGAGGCTCGAGGCCACCACCATCGGCGTCAGCCGCGCGGCGCGCAGCGGGCGCAGCGTGGCGGCCAGGGTGGCCAGGTAGAAGCCGAAGAGCGGCAGCGCCAGCGCGCCCGTCACCGGCGCCCACCCGCGCGGCGTGCGCACGACACCGCGCACGAGTAGCGGCAGCGTCGTCAGCGCCACCAGCACGAAGCCGGCGGCCACGCCGTACACGATCCACACGGCGCGCCGCCGCGCCGCCGCACCGCCGGTGACCATGCGCACGAGATGATGGTAGAACGCCGGCAGCGCGCTGAACGCCACGTGCAGCAACCGCTGGCCGGCGAGACCCGCCGCCGAGTCGGGCGCGCGACGGATCGCGAACACGCCGAAGCTCCAGGCGGCCAGCGCGAGCGCCACCGCCGCCACCATCTGGTGCGTGCGCCGGCCGGGCCCGCGCAGGAGCGCGCCGGCCGCGACCAGGACGTGCAGGCCGCAGACGACGAGCGGCGCCAGCTCGTGCGCCGTCACGCCCGTCAGCAGCCGAGGCGCGCGGCGAGGTCGATGAAGCTCTCGGCGACGACGTCCCAGGACTGGCTCGCCGCCAGGTCCGTCGTCTGGCCGGGGCCATGCTCGGTCGGCCGCCGCACGAACGCCGTGCGGAACCCGACCTTGCTGGCGGCGGCGAGATCGCCGTTGTGGGCGGCGACCATCAGGCACTGGCGCGGCTCGAGGCCGAGCAGCGCCGCGGTCGTCAGGTACGCCTGCGGCTGCGGCTTGTAGTGCCGCGCCACCTCGGCCCCGAGCACGGCGTCCCACGGCAGGCCGGCGTGGCGCGCCATGTTCACGATCAGCGCGACGTTGCCGTTGGAGAGCGTGGCGAGGACGAAGCGACGCTTGAGCCGCGTGAGCCCCGCCACCGCGTCCGGCCACGGCTCGAGCCGGTGCCACGCGCGGTTCAGATGATCGACGTCGGCCTCCGACAGCTTGTGGATGCCGAACTCCGCGAGCAGGCGATCCAGCGCCATGCGGTGCAGGTCGTCGAGCTTCGTCCACGGCAGGCTGCCGCTGCGGACGCGCTCGAGCATGGGCTGATAGAGCCCGCGCCACGCATCGGCGAAGCGGACCCAGTCCACCGTCAGGCCGTGGGCCCGGCCGAAGGCCTCGCCCTCGCGGACGAGGCTGCTACGCCAGTCCACCACCGTCCCGAACACGTCGAACGTCAGCGCGGCGATCTCGCCGGGGTTCACGGGTATCGGCCTCGAGCGGCGTGTATCATAGCGCTGAATCGGCCATGCAGCTGGGACGACCTCATGAGCGAGCCGAGCGCCGCGCAACCCTGCTCGGCGACCTGGCGCGCTCCATCAACGCCTCGCTCGACCTGGGCGATCTCCTCCAGATCGTCGCCGAGGGCGCCCGCGATCTCTGCGCCAGCGACCTGTCGGCCATCGCCCTGCGCGACGAGACCGGCGCCATGGTGTTCCGCCATCGGGCGGGACGGCGCCGCCAGGACCCGCCGGAGCACACGAGCGTGCCCAGCCATGGCCCCGGCGGCCTCGTGGTGGCCACGGGCACGCCCGTGCGCAGCGACGACGTCCCTGGCGACCCACGCTTCGCCGGCGATCCGTCGTATCGCGCCGCCGTGGCCGCCGAGGGCGTCACCACGCTGATGGTGGTGCCCATCACCATCGGCGGCCGCGTCGAGGGCCTGCTCTACGTCGACAACCGCGCGCCGAGGCCGTTCGACGACCATGACGAGGAGGTGCTGCGCCTGCTCGCCGACCACGCGGCCATCGCCATCCGCAACGCGCAGCTCCTGGCGCGCGAGCAGCGGGCGCGCGCCGAGGCCGAGACCGCCAACCGGATCAAGGACGAGTTCCTCGCCACGCTCTCCCACGAGCTGCGCACGCCGCTCAATGCCGTGCTCGGCTGGGCGATCACGCTGCGCAGCGGCCGGCTCGACGAGGCCACCGCGGCGCGCGCGCTGGAGGCCATCGAGCGCAACGCACGCGCGCAGAGCCAGCTCATCGAGGACCTGCTGGACATCTCGCGCATCGTCACCGGCAAGCTGCGCCTGGACGTGCGCCCGGTGGAGCCGGCCGCCGTCGTCGAGGCCGCGCTGGACGCCGTCCGTCCCGCCGCCGAGAGCAAGGGCATCGTGCTCGACACCGCGCTGGAGGCGCAGAGCGGGCCCGTGTACGCGGATCCCGACCGCCTGCAGCAGGTGGTCTGGAACCTGCTGACGAACGCCATCAAGTTCACGCCGAGCGGCGGACGCGTCGAGGTGCGGCTGCAGCGCACCGCCTCGTCGGCGGTCATCGTCGTGCAGGACACCGGGCAGGGCATCGCCGCCGATCTTCTGCCCCACGTGTTCGACCGCTTCCGCCAGGCCGACAGCTCGAGCACGCGCACGCACGGCGGCCTCGGCATCGGGCTGGCGCTCGTGCGTCACCTGGTCGAGCTGCAGGGCGGCCGCGTGGCGGCCGAGAGCGACGGCCCCGGCAAGGGCGCGACGTTCCGCGTGCGGCTGCCGGTGCTGGCGCCGCTGCCCGACGCCGCCGAGCCGCGCCTGCTCGGACGCCGCATGAGCTCGACCACGCCGCTGGGCACGCTGAACGGCATCCGTGTCCTCGTGGTCGACGACGAGCGCGACACACTGGAGCTCTTCGACGGGATCCTCGCCATGAGCGGCGCCGAGGTGCGCCGGGCGCTCGGCACCGCCGAGGCGTTGGAGATCCTGGCCGGGTGGCGCGCCGACGTCATCGTGTCCGACATCGAGATGCCGCACGACGATGGCTACGCGCTCATCCGCCGCGTGCGGGCCCTGCCGGCCGAGCACGGCGGCGCCACCCCGGCCGTCGCGGTGACGGCGCACGGCAGCCTCGACGATCGCGTCCGCGCGCTGGCCGCGGGATTCCAGACGCACCTGCCGAAGCCCGTCGAGCCCGCCGAGCTGGTGGCCGTGGTCGCGAGCCTGCTCCTGCCCTCGCGCCTGCTCTCGTGAGCACCGCCGGCCGCCGGCGCGTGCGGACGATGTGCCCGATGAACTGCCATCCCACGCTGTGCGGGATGCTGGTGGACGTCGAGGACGGGCGGCTGGTCGGCGTCCACGGTGACCCTGACAACCCCGACAGCCAGGGCTTCCTGTGCATCCGGGGCCAGGCCTCGCGCGAGATCATCGGCAACGACGCGCGCCTGCTCCATCCGCTCGTGCGCGAGCGCCGCGGGACGGACGGCTGGCGCCGGGCGACGTGGGACGAGGCGCTCGACCTCGTGGCCACGCGCATGCAGCGCGCGGGCGCGCCCGCCGTGGGCACGTGGTCCGGGCACGGGCTCTTCGCCAACAACTACGGCACGCGCGTCGCCTCGCAGCTCCTGCGGCGCTTCGCCAACCTCTGGGGCTGCCAGTGGTGGAATCCCACGATGATCTGCTGGGGCCTGGGCGCCTTCGGCCTCGGCCTCACCGGCATCCTGGAGGTCAACACCAAGGAGGACATGGGCGCCCACGCCGCGCTGATCCTCCTGTGGGGCGCCAACCTGGCCTCGCAGCCCAACACGGCGCGGCATCTCACCGCGGCGCGGCGGCGGGGCGCGCACGTGGTGACGATCGACGTGCGCGAGACGGAGGCGTTCGCACAGTCGGACGAGACGCTGCTGGTGCGGCCGGGCACGGACGCCGCGCTGGCGCTGGCGATGCTCCACGTGATCGTGGCCGAGGGTCTCGTGGATCGCGCGTTCGTCGCGCAGCACACGGTCGGCTTCGAGCCGCTGGCCGCGCACCTGGACGCGGATACGCCGGAGTGGGCCGCCGGCGTCACCGGCGTGCCGGCCGAGCGCATCGTCGCGCTCGCCCGTCGCTACGCGACGACGAAGCCGGCGATGATCCTGCTCGGCGGCAGCAGCATGCACAAGGGCGCCGGCAGCTGGATCTCGGCGCGCGCCATCGGCTGCCTGCCCGCGCTCACCGGCAACGTCGGGATCCCCGGCGCCGGCTTTGGCCCGCGTCACGGCGGGGCCGTCCACGGCCAGGGGCTCGCCGGCATCGTGGCCGAGGAGCGGCGGCCGCCCGGCGAGTGGATTCCCAACCAGATGCCGCGCATCACCGAGGCCATGCTCGACGGCCGCCTGCGCGTCATGCTGCTGCTCGGCACCGACATGCTCTCGTCGTTCGCCGACACCGGCCGCGTGGCCGAGGGGCTGGCGCGCCAGGATCTCGTCGTGGCCTACGACCTGTTCATGAACGACACCGCGCGCCGCTTCGCCGACGTCGTGCTGCCAGCCACCGCCTGGCTCGAGGAGCTCGGCTGCAAGTCCACCAACACGCACCTCTACTTGATGCCGAAGGTGCTGGAGGCGCCGGGCGAGGCGCGCCCGATCGCCTGGGTGCTGCGCGAGCTGACGCGGCGCCTGGGCATCGACGACTTCTATCCGTGGCCGGACGAGGCCGGCGCGCTCGACGCCATCCTTGATCACCCGGCGACCGGCCACGCCACCGTCGCCGCCCTCGCCGCCCAGGGCGGGATGCGCGCGCTGCGCATCTCGCACGTCGCCCATCCCGATCTGAACTTTCCGACGCCGTCGGGGAAGATCGAGCTCTACTCCGAGCGCGCGAAGTCGCTCGGGCTGCCGCCGCTGCCCGTTCACGAAGAGGCGGCTGCGTCGCCCTACCCGCTCACGCTGCAGCAGGGACGTACGCTGACGCACTTCCACGGCTTCTACGACCACGGCCGCGCGCTGCCCACGCTGGCCGCCGCCGATCCCGAGCCCGTCCTGTGGATCGCGCCCGCCGATGCCGCGCGGCGCGCCATCTCCGACGGCGGCGCCCTGCGCATCGTCAACGCACGCGGCGAGATGCGCGCCCGCGCGCGCGTGACCTCGCGCGTGCCGGAGGGCACCGTGTGGATGCGCGACGGCTGGGCGGGGTTGAACGATCTCACCAGCGGCGAGCCGGCGATCCCCGACGCCGCCGTGGACGTCTTCGGGTTCTCGGGCGGCCAGGCCTCGTTCGAGGCGCGCGTGGACGTCGAGGCGGTGTGACGTGGAAATCAAGCTCTCACGCTGCACGCTGCGGCCCTGGCACAAGGGCGACGAGGTCTCGCTCGCGCGCTACGCCAACAACCGCAACGTGTCGCGCAACCTGCGAGATCGCTTCCCGTTCCCCTACACCGCGGCAGACGCCGAGGAGTGGATCGGCCTCACCGCCGGAAAGACGCCGACGCAGCACTTCGCCATCGTCGTGGACGGTAGCGGCGTCGGCGGTATCGCCGCCGAGCCCGGCGAGGGCGAGCGGCGCCGCTCGGCCGAGGTGGGCTACTGGCTCGGCGAGCCGTTCTGGGGCCGCGGCATCGCCACCGAAGCGCTGCGCGCCGTCACCGACTACGCGTTCGCGACGTTCGACGTGATCCGGCTCGAGGCCGGCGTGTTCGGCTGGAACCCCGCCTCCGCCCGCGTGCTCGAGAAGGTCGGCTATACGCTCGAGGGCCGCATGCGCCAGGCGGTCGTGAAGGACGGCCGCGTCGGCGACCGCCTGCTGTACGCTCTCCTGCGGCCGTAAGCGTTGCCCGAGCTTCCGGACGTCACCGTCTACCTCGAAGCGCTCGAGCGCCGCATCATGGGCGCCACCCTCCAGCGCGTGCGCCTGCTGACGCCGTTCCTGCTGCGCTCGGTCGATCCGCCCCTCAGCGCCGTCACCGGCAAGCGCGTGACCGGGCTGCGGCGCATCGGCAAGCGCCTGGTCATCGCGCTGGAGGACGATCTCTTCCTGGTGATTCACTTGATGATCGCCGGCCGTCTGCACTGGAAGGCGGCGGGCGTCAAGCCGCCGGGCAAGATCGGTCTCGCCGCCTTCGACTTCCCCACCGGCACGCTGCTGCTCACCGAGGCCGGCACCAAGCGGCGTGCCTCGCTGGAGGCGGTGCGTGGCGAGGCGGCGCTGCGCGCGCTCGACCCCGGCGGCATCGAGGTGCTCGACGCCGGTCGGACGGCCTTCCACGCGGCGCTCGTCGAGGAAAACCACACGCTCAAGCGCACGCTGACCGATCCGCGCGTGTTCAGCGGCATCGGCAACGCGTACTCCGACGAGATCTTCCATCGCGCGCGGCTCTCACCGGTCAAGCTGACGCAGGCGCTCGACGACGCCGAGATCCAGCGGTTGTACGACGCGACGCGCGCGGTGCTGCAGGAGTGGATCGAGCGCTTGCGGGCCGAGGCGGGCGAGGGCTTCCCCGAGGGCGTGACGGCGTTCCGTCCCGACATGGCGGTGCACGGCCGCTACGGCAAGCCGTGCCCCGCGTGCGGCGCGCCCGTGCAACGCATCGTCTACGCCGAGAACGAGACCAACTACTGCGCGCGCTGCCAGACCGGCGGCCGCATGCTCGCCGACCGCTCGCTCTCACGCCTCCTGCACTCCGACTGGCCCAAGACGCTGGACGAGTGGGAAGTGAAGAGAAAGCCGGCGGGCTGACTCGGCGGTCGGGTCTACGCGGCCGCGCCGAACAGGCGGCCGACCAGGGCCGTGCAGGCCATGGCCACCGCGCCCCAGAACGTCACCCGGAGTGCGCCCTTGATCGGCGCCGCCCCGCCCAGATGCGCTGCGACGGCGCCGAGCGCCGAGAGGAGCACCAGGGAGATCCCGGCGAGCGCGGGATTGAGGATCGGCAGCGGCAGGAACACCACGAGCAGCACGGGCGGAGCCGCACCGAGGGCAAAGCTCGAGGCCGAGGCCAGCGCCGCCTGGATCGGTCGGGCCCGCGTCGTCTCGGACAGGCCCAGCTCTTCGCGCGCGTGCGCGGCGAGCGCGTCGTGCGCCATGAGCTGATCCGCCACCTGGCCGGCAAGATGGGGCGAGAGCCCGCGACTCACGTAGATCGCGGCCAGCTCCTCGCGCTCGCGCTCGGGCATGGTGGCGAGCTCGTGCCGCTCGCGATCCAGATCGGCATGCTCGGTATCGGCCTGCGAGCCGACCGAGACGTACTCCCCGGCGGCCATCGAGAGGGCACCGGCCACCAGTCCCGCCAGGGCGGCGACCAGGATCGGATCCCGCGCGGATTGCGCGGCGGCCACGCCGACGACCAGGCTGCTGGTCGAGATCAGCCCGTCGTTGGCCCCAAGCACCGCCGCCCGGAGCCAGCCGACGTGCGTGGTCCGGTGCGATTCGTGGTGCCGTCGCAACGCGCGCGGGGCCACGTCAAGGCTTCGGGCGCGCGGCGTCGGCGCCCAGCACGATCGGCTGTCCGTGCGGGGTGGCGGCGGCCGCAGCTTCCCAGGCGCTCTTGCGGGCGCGCAGCTCGTCGGCGAGCACGATGTGCTTGTCGGCGACGAGCTTCTCGAGCGTGGCCAGCCAGTAGTGGTAGTAGCGACGGCCGTCGTCGGCCTCGCCGCGCTCGCGCGCCGCCGCGATCTCGTCGGCCAGGCGCCCGGCCCATTCCTTCCAGGTGAAGTGGCCGCGCTCGTGGAGCACGATGGCCATGGCGAAGGCCTGGGCCTCCCACGGGGCGCGGAAGACCGGCCCCTCGTCGTCGCGCGGGATGGCGGGCAGCGCGTCGAGGTCGGGCGGTCTCATGCCGGGTCCAGATGATCGTCCCAGAGGTCGATGTGCACCGCGTCGGGCGCCGGCGCATCCGGGCCCCACAGCTCGCGCGCCGTGAAGCGCACCGTGTAGCAGTGCTGCGGCTTGCGGCCCAGGCCGTTGCCGGCCGTGTCGGGGAAGACCCACACGCCGTGGTCCAGCACGATCTCGCCACGCTTGCCGCGCGCGTAGCGCGGCAGGCGGGTGTGGCCGAGCGGGTGGACGTTCCTCGTCACCACGCGGTCGCGGACCTTGTAGCGCGGCGCCACGTCCTCGTCCGCCTTCGACGTGCGGCTCGTGCGCAACGCCTTCTCGACGTCGTGCGCCGCCAGGATGCGCGCGCCGGGTACCGGCTTCAACGGCTGGGCGCGCCCGCGCAACCGCGCCTCCACCTCGTCCTGCGTCACGAGACCGTGGTCGTGCAGCAGCTTTTCCAGCCCGAACGCCCAGTGCTCGTAGTAGCTCGTGGCCAGGTACTCGGCCGGCGGCATCTGCTCGCGCGCGTAGCGCGACATGTCGATGTTCCACTTGCCGAGGAAGCCCGCGGCCAGCGTGAGCGCGAAGGCCTTCCGCTCCCAGTCGCTGTGGAAGACGGGCTCGTCGCGCTCGATGTCCACGGGGCCGAAGCCGTGCATGCCACCGAGGTCGTGGGCACCGTTCATCGACGGACCTCGGCGACGCCGATCATCGCGTCGCGGGTGACGAGCGCCGCCAGCTCCTCCTCGCTCAGCTTCTCCGTGCCCTTGGGGCGCTCGGGCAGCACCATGTAACGGATCTCCGCCGTGCTGTCCCAGACGCGCACCTCGCGGCTCTCCGGCACGCTCACCCCGAGCTCCTCGAGGACGCCGCGCGGATCGATGACGGCGCGCGCGCGGTAGGGCGCCGACTTGTACCAGACCGGCGGCAACCCCAGCACCGCCCACGGGTAGCACGAGCAGAGGGTGCACACGACGACGTTGTGGACCTGCGGCGTGTTCTCTACCACCACCAGCTTCTCGGACTGCCGGCCCATGAAACCGAACTCGGCGACGGCCGCGGTGCCGTCCTCGAGCAGGCGCCGCTTGTAGGCGGGGTCGAGCCACGCGCGCGCCACCACCCTGGCGCCGTTGCGCGGGCCCACCTTCGTCTCGTAGGTGTCGATCAGCGCATCGAGCGCGGCCGGATCGACCAGGCCCTTGTCGACCAGCAAGGACTCGAGCGCTCGCACGCGCAGCTCCACGTCGGTGAGCGGCGCGCCGTGCTCGCGGTGCTCCTGGACGTCGTCGTCGTCATCGTGATGGTGATGATGCTCGTGCTCGTGGCTCACGCGCGGCCTCCTCGGGCTCCGATTGTATTCCGCCTCACACGCGGTACTTCTTGACCGCGTCCGGTGTCAGCGCCATGCCGTGGCCCGGCCGGTCGGGCACGCGAAACCAGCCGTTCTCGCACTTCGGCAGCTCGACGAAGAGATCGGCAGGCGCCCAGTTCATGTACTCGACAAGGAACGCGTTGGACAGCGCGCCTGCCACCTGCAGCGAGATCTCGTGCACCACGTGCGGGGAGACCTGCAGGCCGTGGGCGGCGGCCAGGTGGCCGATGCGCAGCGTCTCGCTGAAGCCGTTGGCGCGGCCGACGTCGGGCATCAGATAGCGGGCGGCCCGCCGCTCGCACAGCTCGCGGAACTCGAAGCGCGTGTAGTGGTTCTCGCCGGTCGCCACGGGAATCTTGATCGAGCGCGCGACCTCGGCCAGGCCCGCGTAGTCGTCGGCCAGCACGGGCTCCTCGTACCAGACGAGGTCCAGGTCCTCCAGCATCTGCGCCTGCTTGATCGTGCTCAGCACGTCGAGCTTCTGGTTGACGTCCACCATCATCCTGACGCCGTCCCCCAGCGCTTTCTTGACGGCTTCAACCCTTTGGCGGTTCACGCGCGGATCGGGATCGTGGATCTTCATCTTGTAGTAGCGGCAGCCCTGGCCCGTGTAGAAGCGCGCTTCCTCGATGACGTCCTCGACGCGGTATTTCGCCCAGCCGCCGCTGCCGTAGGCCTCGACGCGGTCGGCCGCCCCGCCCCACAGCCGGTAGCACGGCTGACCGGCGGCCTTGCCCGCCAGGTCCCACAGCGCGATGTCGAGCGCCGAGACGGCATAGGCCGCCAACCCCACGCGGCGGATCCCGCGGTCGGCGCGGAACATCTTCTCCCACAGCCGCTCGACCAGGCGCGGATCCTCGCCGATGAGCAGCGGTTTCAGCCGCGTCTCGAGGTAGACCTGCATCGCCTCCGCCCCGCCGCCGCCGAAGGCCAGCGTGTAACCGAAGCCTTCGAGGCCCTGGTCGGTGGAGATGAAGGCGGCCACCATCCGGTGGTCGGCGAACTCGAGCGACATGGGCCTGGGGCACGGGATCCGGAGCACCACGCTGTCGATGCCGGTGATTTTCATGTTTGCTATCCTACCGCCCATGACGACGCCACGCCCGACCATCGAGCAGCAGTACGCCGACGCCCGTCCGAAGTCCAAGGCCCTCTACGAGCGCGCCCGGGCCGCCATGCCCAGCGGCGCCGCCCACGACGGGCGCTATTTTGCGCCCTTCCCCTTCTACGTCGAGCGCGCCGAGGGCGCTCGCAAGTGGGACGTGGACGGCCACGAGTACCTCGACTGCTGGAGCGGTCACGGCGCGCTGATGCTGGGTCACAAGCACCCGGCCGTCGTGAAGGCCATTACCGACCAGGCGCAGAAGGGGCTGCACTACAGCGCGGGCTCGGAGCTGGAGGTGCGCTGGGCCGAGCTGGTGCGCTCGATCGTTCCCGGCGCAGAGCGGGTGCGGTTCACGCTGACGGGCACCGAGACCACGTCGCTCGCCGTGCGCGTGGCGCGCGCGTTCACGGGGCGCGATTACATCATCAAGTTCGAGAGCCACTTCCACGGCGTGCACGACGCGTTCGTGGCCGCGGTGAAGGACCCGTTCGAGATCCCGGCCTCGGCCGGCGTGCCGGCCAGCACGCTCTCGACCACGCTCGTGGCGCCGTGCAACGACATCGACCACGTGCGCGAGCTGCTGGAAGACCACCAGGTCGCGGCGATCATCCTCGAGCCGGCCGGCGGGCGCTCGATGACCGTGCCGACGAATCCGAAGTTCCTGAAGGAGCTGCGCGAGGAGACGCGCCGGCGCGGCGTGGTCTTGATCTTCGACGAGGTCGTCACCGGCTTCCGCATGGCCGCCGGCGGCGCCCAGGAATATTTCGGCGTGACGGCCGACCTCACGTGCCTGGCCAAGGCGGTGGCGGGCGGGCTGCCGGGCGCGGCGCTCACTGGACGTGCGGACATCATGGACATGATCGCGTTCACCGGCGACGCCAAGCGTGACCGCACCAGGCGCGTGGCCGACCAGGGTACCTACAGCGGCACGCCGCTGGTGGCCGCGGCCGCGGTGGCCCAGCTCGAGATCCTCAAGACGGGCGAGGTCCAGCGCGAGCTCAACCGCAAGGGCGACCGCCTGCGCGCCGGCATGAACCAAACGCTCAAGACGCGCGGCGTGCGCGGGTGCGTCTACGGCGCGTCGTCCATGTTCCGCGTCTTCCTCGGCGCCGACGCGGCCGAGCTCGGCCTCGAAGACTGGACGATGGACGCCGCGCGTCTCGACCGCGGCATGGGCGGCAAGCTGGCCGGAGCCCTCCACCTGGCCCTGCTGGTCAACGGCGTGGACATCAGCCGCGGCAACTCCAACGGCTGGATGAACGGCGCCATGACCGACAAGGACATCGACCAGATCGTGGATGCCTTCGACCGCTCGATCGTGCGGCTGCAAGAGGACCGGCTCCTCGCCTGACCCGCGTCGCGGTGGATGTCGAAATCGCTTCCCGCCGCGCGTCATAGGGGCGAGGTCTACCCCTGACGGAGGGAAGCGATGAAATACACGATCCTGATCTACGAGTCCGAGAGCGACTTCAAGGCCCGCACCGACGAGGGCCGCAAGGCCGCCTACTGGGGCGCCTATCGCGCCTACACCACGGCGCTGCGCGAGGCCGGCGTGATGACCGGCGGCGCCGCCCTGCAGCCCCCGCATGCCGGCACCACGGTGCGCCAGCGTGACGGCAAGCGTCACGTGCAGGACGGCCCCTACGCCGAGACCAAGGAGCAGCTCGGCGGCTTCTACGAGATCGACGTGCCCGACCTCGACACGGCGCTGCAGTGGGCCGCGCGCTGCCCGGCCGCCGCGCACGGCAGCGTCGAGGTACGGCCCAATCTGGTGATGTGAGCGAGGCGCGGCAGGCGGCTCACGACGCGGCGGCGCTGGCGGCCCGCACCGCCTACGGCCGCCTCGTCGCCTACCTCGCCGCGCGCTGGCGCGATGTGGCGGCCGCGGAAGACGCCCTCGGGGATGCGCTGGTGGCGGCGCTGGAGACGTGGCCGCGCGACGGCGTGCCCGACAAGCCGGAGGCGTGGCTGTTCACGGCCGCGCGGCGTCGCCTGCTGGACGCCGCGCGCCGCGCCGGCGTGCGCGCGGAGGCGGCCGCCGACCTGCGAATCGTCATGGACGACACCCACGGCGCCGGCGACGCGAGCTTTCCCGACGAGCGGCTGAAGCTGCTGTTCGTGTGCGCGCACCCGGCCATCGACGAGACGGTGCGCACGCCGCTCATGCTCCAGACCGTGCTCGGCCTCGACGCGGCACGCATCGCCGCCGCGTTCGTAGTGGCGCCGGCCACCATGGGCCAGCGCCTGGTGCGGGCCAAGGCGAAGATCCGCGATGCGGGCATCCGTTTCGAGGTGCCCGAGCGACGCGAGCTGCCGCCACGGCTGGAGGCGGTGCTGGAGGCGATCTATGCCGCGTACGGCACCGCGTGGGAGGACGTCGATGGCGCCGATCCGCGACGGCGCGGGCTCGCCGACGAGGCGATCTGGCTCGGCCGGCTCGTGACGCGCCTCTTGCCGGGCGAGCCGGAAGCGCTCGGCCTGCTGGCGCTCATGCTCCACTGCGAGGCCCGGCGCGCGGCACGCCGTGACGCCGACGGACGCTACGTCGCGCTCGCCGAGCAGGACGTCGCTCGCTGGTCACGCGCGGCGATCGAGGAGGCCGAGCAGTTGCTGGCGCGCGCCGCCGAGGCGGGCGCGCCCGGGCGCTTTCAGCTCGAGGCCGCCATCCAGTCCGTGCACGCCCAGCGTGCGACGTCGGGGCGGCATACCGACTGGGACGCGATCGCGCTGCTCTACGAGGGACTGATCCGGATCGCGCCGAC
>QHRW01000069.1 GCA_003220265.1 Candidatus Rokuibacteriota bacterium
GCCAGTTCTTCGCGCAGTACTTCAGCAACATCGCGCTCACGCCGCCGGCCACCCGCACGGCGTGTGAGACCACCATCAACAACGACTGGGGCGCCGGCGGTCCGGCCGGTCTGCCGGTCGACAACTTCTCCGTCCGCTGGACCGGCCTCTTCAACTTCGCCGCCGGCAGTGTCACCTTCACCGCGCGAGCCGACGACGGCATCCGGGTCTTCCTCGACGGCGTCGCCGTCATCGACCAGTTCCACGATCAGCCGGCCACCACGTACACGGCCACGGTCAACGTTGCCGCCGGCACGCACGAGGTGAAGGTGGAGTACTACGAGCGCGGCGGCGATGCCGTCGCCCAGGTGAGCTGGACCGGCGCGACCGCGCCGGGCCCCACCGTCACCACGCTCACGCCCAATACCGCCACCGCCGGCGGCGCCGCCTTCACGCTCACCGTCGACGGCGCCAACTTCGTCTCGGGCGCCACCGTGCTCTGGAACGGCGCGACCCGAACCACCACGTTCGTCAACGCCACCCGCGTTACGGCGGCGATCACGGCCGCCGACATCGCGGCCGCCGGCTCGGTGCCGGTCTCCGTCAGGAATCCCGACGGGCAGACGTCCGGCACGCTGACGTTCACGGTCAATCCGGCGGGCGGCAGCTTCAGTGTCTTCATCACCGCCCCGGCGTCCGGGGCCACCGTGAGCGGCACCGTCTGGTTCACCGTCTGGATCGAGGGAGCCGCCGCCGGGTCGAAGACCTACACCCTCAGCGTGGGCGGGACGACGATCACCAGCACGCCCACCACGAGCAACGGTCCGGTCTCGCTGGCGTGGCCGACCTCGACGGCCGACAACGGCGCCCGCACGGCGACCGTCACCGTCCGCGACAGCGCCAACGCCACCGGACGCGCATCGATCACCTTGAACGTCGCGAACTAGCTCGGCGTTGACCTCCCGCCGAGATCAGGCGGGGTGGTCAACGCTGTCTCGTAGTCGGAACGACGGACGAATGGACGACTAACCATCGCTCGGCGGCGGGACACGGCGCGGCGGCCGGACCGTCCGTAGTTGATGCGACACCACGTCGAGCCTTCGGCCGACCTCGTGGGCCGCCAGCGACACCTGCTGGGCGCGCGACTCCATGCTCGCCGCTTCGTCCGTGCTCAGATCCGGCCGGCGGTACCAGTTTCCGATGTGAGCGCCGTCCAGTTCCTTGGCAAGCCGCTCGGCGTCACGGAGCAGCGCCACCAGGGCGTCGAGCTTGCCCGAGACATCGCTCGGGCTGAGTGCACTCCTGTCAGGCATGCGCTCCTCCTTGATCGAGACGTTCAATAACCTCGAGCTTCGACGCCTACCGCGAGTGCAGCGCGATGCGGTTGCCCTCGCTGTCGAGCACGATGGCGCGGTAGCCGTCCGGGCCGATCGAATGCTTCGGCTGGAGCACGGTGCCGCCGGCAAGCTTCGCGGCGGAGACCGCCACGTCGAGACGGCCGTCCGTGTTGAGGTAGAGCAGCGGGCCGCCGTCGGAGGGTGTCGCGTCCATCGTCTGCACGAGGCACCCGCCGATGCTGTTGTCGGTGTGGGGCAGGACCGCCATCGCCACCCCGCGGCCGGCCTGCTCCTTCCGCAGCAGCACGCCGAGCACGGCCGAGTAGAAGCGGATGGCGCGGTCGAGATCGCGCACGGGAATGTCGAACCAGACGACCTGGTGGCGCGGCGGCGCCGCCTCGACCTTGCCGCCGGATACCGCGGCCGCGACCGGGGCCGGCGACGCCTTGGCGGCGGGAGCCGCGGCACGGCGCCGCGATGGCGCGGGGGCCGGCGGCACGACCACCGCGGGTGGCTCGGCAGTCACTGTGGCGAACGGCGTCGGCGCGGGAGCGGTCTCCGGCTCGACCACCACACGCACCGGAGCGCCCGACTCCCACACGTGATAGCCCTGTTGTTGCACGCGGCGTCGGAGCACGTCGATGTCGATGCCGAGCCGCGACGTACTGGGCTCCGCCTTCAGATCCACGAACTCGGAGAAGAGCCAGCTACCCGAGCATTGATTGCCCGGCAGGTTCGAGCCCGTCTCGTACCGCGTGGCCGCATGCATCTCCGGTTGGGATGGGCACCGGAAGATGAAGACTTTCATGCGTCTCCCCCTCCATCAGGATCCCTCCCGCTAGAGTAAGCCAACCACGCCCTGCCCGTGACGTTCTACGGAAGTCACGAGAGAGGGCTCATCGAGAGCAGAGACGATCGCGTGCGGCCTAGTGAAACAGCGGCGGGTTCGTCTGGGAGAAAACGAGGTAGGCACGAGCAAGGAGACCCAGCGCGGACAGCGAGGGCGGCAGCCACAATGGAGTCGTGGCATACATCGTGGCGATGGACACCATGCCAACCGTCGGCGCCGAGAGCCATTCAGGGAGACGTATCGTGGCCAGAAGGCTCTGGAACATCCGTACGAGCAGCAGAAAGACGAGCACGAGGCCGAACAGGGCAATCGGCGACAGGACTGCGGCGGAAATCAGTGCGATCAGCGCATCGCTTCTGCCGCTTTCTGGATGCTGAAACGCCGTCGTGTCGCCGGGCTGGCTCGCCAGCCACATCACCCGCTCTTCCACTCGGAGTGACGGAACAACGCCCACGGCGATCGCCACGGCGACGACCAGGGCCCCGAGCCATACCCAGCGCCGATTGACCTGCATGCTCGCGCACCCGAGCAAAGTGCATACCACGCCTCGAGCCCCAAGAAACGGCGACCGTGAGCGCGCTGGATGATTTGATGACGGTCCAAATCGGCACGCTCGTGGCGGAAAGTCCCTGGACGGCACACCGCAGTTCCGGGTCGCCGGTCGGTTTCAGCGCCGGCGCGTGTGCGCGCTGAGCCCGCGTTCCCAGAGATATTCCTTCTCGCCCATGTGCTTGCCGGCCCAGCGGCCCAGCACGAAGAACAGATCGCTCAACCGGTTGAGATACCGCAACGGCCACTCGCTGATCGGCTCCACGCGCGAGAGCGCCAGGCACTCGCGCTCCGCGCGGCGGCACACCGTGCGCGCCTGGTGCAGGAAGCCGTGGATGGGGCCGCCGCCGGGCAGGATGAACGACTTCAGGGGGGCGAGATCTTTCTGACAGGCATCCATGATGTGTTCGAGCTCGGTGACTTCACCGTCGCCGATCCTGAACATGCCTTCGTATTCCGCGTCGGCCGGCGTGGCCAGCTCGCTGCCGACGTCGAAGAGCTGGTTCTGGATCTTGCGCAGCGTGGCGTCGAGCCACTCGTGCTTCTTGCGGCGGGGCCCGCGCGCTTTCATGCGCTCGGCGTTGAAGACGCGCACGAGGCCGACGACGGCGTTCAGCTCGTCCACGGTGCCGTAGGCCACGATCCGGGGCGAGTCCTTGGGAACGCGCTTGCCGCCGACCAGGGCGGTCTCGCCGCGATCACCGAGACGCGTATAGACACGGGTGATGCTGATGGGCATCGCTCGACCTCCGCGGTATTCTACGTCAACCGTGAAAACGCGCGCTCGCGCCGTGCTCGGCGCCGCCTCGGCCATCCACTTCCTGCACGACGGCTTTTCCGAGACGCTCTACGTCTTCCTGCCCCTGTGGGCCCAGGAGTTCGGGCTGTCGTTCGCGCAGGTCGGCCTCATCCGCTCGGCCTACACGGGCGGGATGGCGATGTTCCAGATCCCCGCGGGCTTCCTGGCCGAGCGCTTCGGCGAGCGCTGGCTGCTCGCCGCCGGCACCTTGGTCACCGCGCTCGGGTTCATCGCCGCGGGCTCGGCGGGCGGCTTCCCCGCGCTGCTGCTGCTCCTGCTCGCCGCCGGTCTCGGCTCGGGGGTCCAGCACCCGCTGTCGTCGTCGATCGTCTCCAGGGCGTACGAAGAGGGCGGACGGCGGACCGCGCTGGGCACCTACAACTTCTCCGGTGACGTCGGCAAGGCGGGCGTGGCGGCGGGCATCGGCTTGCTGGCCGGCCTCGTCGGCTGGCGCGTGGCCGGCGCCAGCTACGGGGTCGTGGGCGTCGCCGCCGCGCTCGTGATCGTGCCGCTGCTCGCGCGGCTGGGGGCCGGTGGCAGCGTGACGCGCTCCGCGGAGGACGCGCCGCTGCCGCCGGGCTGGGGCATTCGCGACAGCCGCGGCTTCTCGGCGCTGTGCGCGATCGGGATGATCGACAACGCCACGCGGACCGGGTTCCTCACGTTCATGCCGTTCATCCTGATCGCGAAGGACCTCGGCGTGGGCGGCGTCGGAGTCGCGTTCGCGCTGGTCTTCGTCGGGGGGGCCACGGGCAAGTTCGTGTGCGGCGTCATCGCCGACCGGGTCGGCGTGATCCGCACCGTGGTCCTCACCGAGGCGCTCACGACGGCGCTCATTCTCGTGGTCGTGGCCGCGCCGCTGCCGATCGCCCTGGCCGTCCTCATCCCGCTCGGGATCGCGCTCAACGGGACGTCGTCCGTGCTCTACGGAACGGTGGCCGATCTCGTGTCCTCGGAGCGCCGTTCGCGTGCCTACGGCCTCTACTACACCGTGACGATCGCCGCCTCGGCGATGGCGCCCACGATCTGGGGCTTCGTCAGCGACCTCGCCGGCGTGCCAACGACACTCACCATGGTCGCGCTGGTCGTGCTCGCCACCGTTCCGCTCTGCCTCGTACTCCGCCCCGCCGTCGCCGCCCCCGCCAGCGCCTGAGCGTTCAGAGGCACCGGCTCATGGTTGTCCCTTCCCGCCGGCGGCGGCCTCCGCGATCGCGTGGTCGTTGTCGGCGGGGACCGCGCCGCTGACGCCGACGGCGCCGATGACCTGCCCGTTGTCCACGATCGGCACGCCGCCCTTGCCGAAGACGAGCTGGTAGTCGCCCAGCGAGGCGACGTTGGAGGCGAAGAGCTGACGGCTGCCCTTGCTGAAGCGATCCTCCATGTCGAGCGTGGTCGTGCGGAAGGCGGCGGCGGCGTTGGCCTTGGCGCGCGCGATCTCCGGCGTGATCCACAGCGCGCCGTCCATCCGATGGCAGGCGACGAGGTGCCCGCCCTCGTCCACCACGGCGATCGCCACCTGGAAGCCGAGGCCCTGCGCCTTCGCCAGGCCCCGGTCGATGCACGCGACCGCCTGCTTCAGCGTCAGCACGCTCACCCTCGGAGGGTTCCCCCCTTCCCCTCCGTTCACGGCAGCTCGACGTGGATCTCGCCGTTGGTGATCTCGACGGCATAGGACGGCACGGCGGCGCCGCGGCCGGGGAAGACGCACTGCCCGGTCTTCACGTCGTAATGCCAGCCGTGCCACGGGCACGCCAGCCGGGTGCCCGACTGCTTGCCTTCGCTGAGCGGCCCGCCCCTGTGCTCGCAGGTGTCGCCGCACGCGTAGACGGTGTCGCCCACGCGCGTGAGGACGATCCGGACGCCGGCGACCTCGACGAGCTTCGGGACGCCGGCCGTCATCTCGTCCAGGCGCGCGCCCGCGGGCCGCTTCACCTCAGAGATCTTCCTTCAGGACGTAGGCGCGGTGCAGGCCGGTCATGTACTGCCAGCGCATCTCCGTCGCCTGGCGGACGGCGTCGACGGCCTCGGCCTGGCGCTCGGGCGTCGTGCAGTGGCGCTCGACGATCTGGTAGCCGCGCTCGCCGTGCACCTCGTCGGCCTCGATGTGGATCGCGAAGAACTCGACCTCGTGATCGTTGAAGCCGTAGTGCGTCTTGAGCGGCGGCAGGTTGCGCTTGTAGATGCCGGGCACCTGCGACTCGAGGCCCACCAGCAGCCCGGCCGCGGCCACGTGGAACGGCCGGCGCGACATCTCGAAGCACCACGCGGTGAGGCCGCGCGTCGTCGGAAGCTGGCGCGTGCTCTCCACCTGGGCGCGCGACACGCCGCACGTTTCCGCGAAGCGGATGAGGAGATCGACGTGCTTGGTGCCCGACTCTTCCTCGATGATGTTCTCCAGCAGGAAGTCGCGCGCGTCGGCATCGAGGCAGTCGCCGTAGACGGTCGCGCACCAGCGGGGGAACTGCGAGACGTACTGGTAGTGCTGCGCCGCCCACGCGCCGAGCTGGTCGCGTGAGAGCGCGCCCTTCACCCATTGCTCTGTGAACGGGTTCATCCGGCTGTGCCGGGCGTTGACGGCGTCTTCCAGGCGCTTGCGGAACGGGCTCATCTCCGCCATGGAACGTCTCCTCTCATCGCGTGGCCTTGGCCTGCACTTCGCGCTGCAGGGCCAGCGCGAACAGGACTTCAGGGTGATCGGGATGCAGCGTGCGGCGGTAGACGTTCACGACGCGGTCGGCGACGGCGTCGGCGCGCGCGTAGTCGCCGCGGCGCATGTAGACGAGCACGACGGTCACCAGGCCGCGCGCCACCATCGCGTCGTCGGGCCCCGTCTGCGCTCCGGCGATCGCCAGCGCGCGCTGGAGCGCCGGCTCGGCGGCCTCCGGCTGGTCGAGCGCCAGCCGCGCTGCCGCCACGCCCGCCACGTGCAACCCCACGGCCGGATGATCGCCGCGGAGATCCTTCTCGAGCAGCGGCAGCGAACGCTGGAAGTACGTCAGGGCCTCGGCGCCGTCGAAGTTGAATCGCAGGTAGGCCTGGGCCAGCAGGGCGAAGCTGCGGGGCAGGAACGCGTGACCGCTGCCGGCGATCGGCTCGAGCATCGGTAGCACGCGCTCCACCGTCCGCTCGAACTCGTCACGCTTGCCCTGGGCGCGCAGGGTGTAGGCCAACAGGCTCAGGGAGTACGCGCGCCGAGCGTCCTGTGGCTCGAAGCTCTCGGCGGTCTTGGCCGCGTCGCGGTACAGACCTTCCGCCTCGGGGTAGAGCCGGCCCAGGCGGGCCTCGCTGCCGGCATCGATCTGCTGGACCCACGTGACGCTCGGTAGCGCGGCCGGCTCGCGGCTGTAGCCCTTGCGCAGCGCCTCGTAGCGCCCCACCAGGCGGGTGGCTTCGGCGTTTGCCCGCGCGTCGACCAGGCGGGCGTCGGCGTCGCGATTGCGCCGGCGCAGCAGCGCGGCGTACTCGCGCAGCTCGGCCACCGGGTTGAAGTACAGCAGGTTGCCGCGCCCATCGCCGGCCCCGACTTCCCGGAGCCGCTGCACGCGCGCTTCCACGGCGCGGGCGTCCACGTCGCGGTCGAGCTCGCGCAGCAACGTGGCGTACGCCTGAAGGTGCTCGGTGACGTCGGCGCCGCTGGAGGCCGTGGCGCGGCTGATTGCGCTGGCCCGGGCGGCCACCGCCTGCGCGTCGCGCTCGCGCCCCTGCTTGCGGTACACCTCGGCCAGGACCGTCAGGCTGCGGACGAGCTGCGGGCTCCTGGGATCCTGGAGCTCGGCCTCACGCACCGCGTCCTCCAGCCGCTGTTCGGCACCGCTCAGGCGTCCCTGCTCCCAGGCGCGCTCGGCGGCCTCCATGTAGCGCTGCCATGCGGACCAGTCGGCGGCGCCGGCCGGCGCGGCCAGTGCGAGCAGGAGCACCAGGACCAAGAAGCCGAGCCGTCGCGTCACGCGCCCTCCTTCGGAGCGCCCATTACAGGCCAGCGGGTGACACTCGTCAAGCCGTGCCGGGACCGCTCTCCGCGCGCCCCTCCTCGCGCAGCGCCCGCCGCAGGAGCTTGCCGGCGGCGCTGATCGGCAGCGCGTCGCGCAGCTCGAGGCTGCGCGGCACCTTGTAGCCGCTCAGGCGCGCGCGACAGAACGCCATCAGCTCGGCGGTGTCGCAGCGCCCGTGGTGCTCGTCCTTCAGCACGACGAAGGCCTTCACGGCCTCGCCGCGATAGTCGTCCGGCACGCCGATCACCGCGGCCATGCGTACGGCCGGATGCGCGTAGAGCGTCTCCTCCACCTCGCGCGGCCACACCTTGAAGCCCGCCGTGTTGATCTGGTCTTTCTGGCGGTCGACGATGGCGAAGTAGCCGTCGGCGTCCATGCGCGCGACGTCGCCCGTGTGGAGCCAGCCGTCTTCGATCGCGCCGGCCGTCTCGGCGGGGCGGTTCCAGTAGCCCAGCATCACCTGCGGCCCGCGGATCAACAGCTCGCCCGCGGCGCCGGGCGCCACGTCGGCGCCCGTGTCGTCCACGATGCGGGCGTCGGTATCGGGCAGCGGCACGCCGATCGATCCGGGGCGCGCGCGCCCGATCGGGTTGGCGTGGGTGAGCGGGCTCGTCTCGGTGAGGCCGTAGCCCTCCACCAGGACCTCGCGGCCGACGAGGCCGTCGAAGGCGGCCTTCACGGGGGGCGGCAGCGGCGCAGCGTTGGTGCGGCACGCGCGAAGGACGCCGTAGTCCGCCCGCCGGCCCTCGGCATCGTCGAGGAGCGCGATGAACATCGTCGGCACGCCGAAGAGCCGCGTCACCCGATGACGGGTCACCGCCTGCGCGATGCGCGCCGCGTTGAAGCGTGCGAACACGAGCAGCGTGGCCGCCGCCGACAGCGGCACGCTCATCACGCCCGACATCCCGCCGCTGTGGGACATCGGGATCGCGCACACGGACGTCTCGGCGCCCGGCTCGAACGCGTACCACTCGGCGAACTGGGTGGTGTTGACGACGACGTTTCGGTGGCTGAGCATCGCGCCCTTGGGCGTTCCCGTGGTGCCGCCCGTGTAGAGCAGGACGGCGACGTCGCGAGCGGGATCGCAAGGCGCCGCCGCCGCCGGCGCCAACGCTTCCAGCGCCCGCAGCTCGTCGAGGTCCACGTGCAGCAGCTTGAGTTGCGCGGCGACCGCCGCCGCTGGGCTTCCGGCCGGGGCGATCACGAGCGAGACGGCGGCATCGGCCAGCTGCTGCGCGATCTCACCCTCGCGTGCCCCGTCGTTGACGGGCACGGCCGTGGCCCCCGCGAACCAGGTGGCGTAGTAGCCGACGACGAGGCCCGCGGAGTTCGCCAGCACGAGCGCGACGCGCCCGCCGGGGGCGACGCCGCGCGCGCGCAGGCCCGCGGCCACGCCGCGGACGGCGCGGAAGAGCGCCTCGTAGGTCAGCGTGCGGCGCTCGGCCAGCGTCTCGTGATCGAGCTCGCGCAGCGCCACGCGCGCGCCGAATCGCGCGACGTTGCGCTCCAGCAGCCACCAGGCCGGCGCGTCGGGATACGAAAGCGAGTGCGGGACGTGGGCCGGCCACACTCCATGCCAGGGCTTCACGGCTCAGGCGGGGATCAGCGCGGGGAGGGTATAACCCACGTCGAGCGCGGCGAGATTCTGCTCGTGGAAGCGCGGGATCACTTCGAGCATCGCCTTCTTCATCGCCTCGTAGTCGAGACCGCTCAGCCGCGTGAGGGCGCCGAGCATGATCATGTTGGCGAAGAGCACGTTGTTGAAGCGCTCCTTGGCCAGCTGGGTGGCCGGCACCGCCACGTGGCGCTCGGGCCCCTCCGCGCGCACGTCCTCGACCATCTCGGGGTCGTAGAGGATCTTGCCGCGGCAATGGTCGAAGAACTTCTTGTAGGCGGGCGCCGAGAAGGCCACGAAGACGTCGGCGTTCTCCACGACGGGGCTGTCCACGTAGTCGGGCGAGATCACGAGCTGGGCGCGCACGTAGCCGCCGCGGGTCTCCGTGCCGTGGCTCTTGAGCATCGTCACGCGATGCCCTTGCTTGATGGCGGCCAGCCCCAGGATCTGGCCCATGCGGATCACGCCCTGGCCGCCGAAGCCCGAGATGAGGATCTCCGTGCGTGGCTTGGCGGCCGCCGTCACTTCTGCTTCGCCTTCATATCCGCCTTCACGCGCGCGTTCATGTCGCGCATGAGGCGCGAGAACTCCGGACGGCTGTTGGAGGCGTCGTGCTTGATCCCCGTCTCCCACGTGAAGTCCGCGTCGGTGCCGTCGGCCTTGCGCCCCTGGGTGTGCTCGTAGATCCACTCGAGGTTCTTCAGCGTGTCGCGCGTGCCGAGCGCGTAGGCGCCGAAATTCTCGTTGCAGGGGAAGCGGACGTGGACGAACGAGAAGCCGTCGTTGGCCAGGGCCTTCTTGACGATCTTCACCGTCTGGTGCCACTGGGTGGCCGTCGTCTCCGCCACGAACGTCGCGCCCGCCGCCTTGACGACGTCGCAGGGGTCGAAGCCGGGCTCGACCATGCCATACGGGCTCGAGTTGGTGACGTACCCGGCCGGCGTGGTCGGCGAGAACTGGCCGCCGGTGGACTCGTAGCCCATGTTGTCCTCGCAGATCACCGTCACGCCCAGGTTGCGGCGCGCCGCGTGGATCAGGTGCGAGGTGCCGATGGAGGCCGCGTCGCCATCGCCCACGACGATCAGGTATTTCTTGTCGGGCTGGGCCAGCTTCAGGCCCGTCGCCACGGCCAGCGCGCGGCCATGGGTGGCGCCAAAATTATCGCCGCCCCACGTCGCGAACGTCTGCCGGCCTACACAACCGATTCCCGTTCCGAAAATTACATCATCCTGTTTCAATCCCATCTCGTCGATGGCCTGCAGCAGCCAGTTCTCGATCATGCCGATGCCGCACCCATGACACGCCTTCGTGGGGATCTGGCTCGGCCTCAGATATTTCTTCGCCAGCCTGTTCATCGCGTCTCCCTGTTTCGAGCGCCGGCTTTGCCGGCGCAATCCCTGCTCTGGGGGAGGCATCGGAGGGGGCCGCCGAGGCCCCCTCCGACTATCTAACCTCGGTCCAGATGTAGGGAAGCTCCGGGATGCGCCCGGTGCGCGCCACACCTTCGAGACCCGCGGCCACCTCGGCCACCGTGTGCAGCTCGGCGCTCTTGCCCATGAAGCGCACCTTCTTGCCGTCGGGGGCCGAGCGCATGACCTCGCGCACGAGCTGGCCGTCGTAGTTGAGCTCACACACCACGTAGGGCACGTCGCGCTCGAACAGCTCGTCGGGGAACGGCCACAGCGTGATGAGCCGCACGAAGCCCGCCCGCACGCCGCGCCGCCGCGCCTCCAGCACGCCGGTCTTCACCGTGCGGGCGTTGGCGCCGTAGGCCACCGCGATGACGTCCGCGTCCTCGACGCCGACCGTCTCGTAGCGCGTGAGCTGGTCACGGTGATGGCGGATCTTGTTGATCAGGCGGTAGGTCTGCGCCCACTGCGCCTCCATCTCCTCGATGTCGTAGCCTTCCTCCGTGTGGGTGTAGGCCGAGACGCACACGCCGGTGCCGTGGCCGATCACGTTCGGCGGCACGTCGAGGTCGGCGCTGCCCACCGGGTAGAACGGCATCATGAGGTTGTTCTTCCGCGGCACCACGAAGTCGAGCGCGTCATAGTCCTCGGGGATGAACAGGTCCTCCCACATGTCGGAGATGACCTGGTCGGTGAGGATCGTCACGGGAGTACGAAAGCGTTCAGCAAGATTGAACGCATCGATGGTCAACCAGAATGCTTCTTGCACGGATGACGGCGAGAGGACGATGGTCTCGAAATTTCCGCCGTGGCTGGCGTAGCGCGCGATGTAGAACTCACCCTGACCGGGCGCGCCGGTGATGCCGCTGATCGGCCCCACGCGCATGGCATCCACCACGACGAGCGGGATCTCGTTGGTGATCGACCAGCCGTAGGCGTCGTGCATCAGCGTGTAACCGGGACCCGAGGTGGCGGTCATCGCCTTGAGGCCGCCGAGACTGGCGCCCGCGCAGGCGTGCATGCCGGCCAGCTCGTCCTCGCACTGCACGTAGTAGCCGCCGACCTGCGGCAGGCGCTTGGACATGTACTCGGCGATGTCGGTGGCCGGCGTGATCGGATAGCCGGCAAACACGCGGCAGCCGGCCGCGATGGCGCCCTCCGTCAGCGCGTACGTCCCGGCCTCCAGCAGCCGCCGCCCACGCGTGTAACGCCGCGCCCATTCGACCCAGGGCGCGACCAGCTGCTCGCTGACGGCCGGCGCGAGTGTGCTCATACCGTCGCCACGGCCGTGGATTTCACGGACACGTCGATGCAGAAGTCGGGGCAGATCTGGTAGCAGAGCATGCAGCCGATGCAGTTCTCCTCGTGGGCCGTGTACATCGGGAACCAGCCGATCTTGTTCGGCGCCTTGCGATAGGCGAACACATCGACGGGACAGACGCTGAGGCAGAATCCGCAGGCCTTGCACATGTCCTCGCCGATGACGACGTCCCAGCGGCCGGCCGGCCCTTTCGGGGCCTTCTTCTCAGCCTTGAACAGCGCCATGCCGGTCGCCAAAATGTCGTGTCATCGCAGGGTTACGCCCCAATACAGCACCCGGCGGGCTGTCGAGTCAAGGTCGCTCACGCGCTCGCCTTGCGCGCGGACACGGGCTGATGCACGTAGAGCTGCGCGGGGGTGGGCTTGCCCGCCACCAGCCGGCGCGGCCGCAGCGCGTACTTGACGGGGCGCGCGTGGTCGCCGTACTGGCGCTCGGCGTTGTAGACCGAGCTGAACTTCCACAGCATCTTCAGGTAGTTCGTCTGGCCGCGGGCCAGCGCGCGCACCAGGGGGCCGCCGTAGCGGGAGATCGCGCCCCAGCCGAGGTGCTTGCGGTTGAGCACGGCCTGCGTCTGCACGAGCTGCTCGTAGAAGCGATGCAACGGCAGGCGCGTCGGCAGCACCGCGTGCTGGACGTCGAACAGGCGGTAGTCGTGCGAGGTGAGCTCGCGGGTCTCGGTCAGCCACGTCTCGGTGCCGGGGTACGGCGTTGCCACCGTGAGGTGCACGATCTCCGGCACGGTCAGCGCCCAGTCGCGCACGGCGGCGAAGCGGGACTCGTCCCAGTCGGGGTCGGCGATGATGTTGATGGCCACGGCGAGGCCCAGCTTGCGCGCGACTTCCAGCGCCTCCATGTTGGCGTCGGAGGAGACGCGCTTGCGGTGGCGCTTGAGCGCCTCGGCGTCGAGCGCCTCCACGCCGAGGAACATGTAGAACAGGCCCAGCTTCCGCCAGTAGGCGAACACGTCCTGGTTCTTGAGCAGCACGTCGCAGCGCGTCTCCAGGTAGTACTGCTTGCGGATGTTGCGCCGCTCCACCTCGCGGCCGATGGCGAAGCCGTCCTCGGCGTGGATGAAGGCCACGTCGTCCACGAGGAACACGTTGGGCTCGCGGATGCGCGCCAGGTCCTCGGCGGCCGCCTCCGGTGACGACTTGCGGTAGCTGCGGCCATAGAATGTCCACGCGCTGCAGAACGAGCAGTCCCACGGGCAGCCGCGCGTCAGCTCGGCCGACGCGCACGGATCGAGCACGCCCAGGAAGTACCGGTGCCGCCGCCGGCCGAGGTCGCGCGCCGGCAGGTGGCGATCGAGATTTTCGAGCAGCGTCGGGCTCGGCCCCGCCCCGCGCTGGGTCACCACGCCCGGCAGCCGCTCGAGCCCGCCGGCGCCGATGGCCTCCAGCACGCGCGGCGCGACCACCTCGCCCTCGCCGCGGACGACGCAGTCGATGGCGCCGGCGCCGTGGTCCAGCAGCTCGGCGGCGATGAACGACGCGCTGTGGCCGCCGATGAACACGAACGTCTCCGGCCGCTGCGCCCGCGTGGCCTTGGCGAGGTCGATCACCTCCGGCACGTTGGCCAGGTAATTGAGCGAGAAGCCCACCGCGCGCGGCTGCCATTCGGCGAGCTCGCGCAGGTACTCGGCATGGTCGAACACCTGCAGGTCGAGCAGGCGCACCTCATGACCGGCAGCCCGGACGGCAGCCGCCACGCGCTCGAGGCCGAGGGGCTCGAGGCGCAGGTAGAGCTCGGAGTAGAGCAATGGGCTCGGATGCACGAGCAGAACGCGCATGTGGGACGTCCTCCTGGACGTGGCAGGCAGCGCTCTCATCGTAAAACGGGCCGGCGCAGGCGTCCACGCGGAGCCCGGCGACCGTGGTACGCTCCGCCGTGGGACGGAGGGGCCCATGGCGACTCAGGCGGTGCGGGATCTGGAGGCCAAGGCGGACGCGGCCTGGAAGAACCTCACGGCGCAGCTGGCCGGCATGGAGCCCTACCTGGAGCGCGCGGACGCGCCGGGCGAGTGGACGGCGCGCGAGGTGCTATCGCACCTGCTCGAAGGCGACGACTGGAAGCCGGCCGCGATCCTGGCCAGCTTCGCCGAGCGCGACCTTCCCACGATCGACATCGCCCCGGGCGAGACGTTCCTCACCCCGGCGCGGCGGGCCATGACGCTGAAGCAGCTGGTGGACGGACTCGACGCCCAGCGCCGCGAGGTCTTCACGTATCTACGGGGCCTGTCCGAGAGCGATCTCGGCCGCAAGGCGCGCATCCCGCTCTTCAAGTCGTTCATGGGTACCGACGAGATCCCGCTGCCGATGTTCGTCGGCGCGATGTACGACTTCCACATGAACGATCACGCCGGTCAGATCGCCAAGATCCGCAAGGCCGTCGGCCTGCCTGCCGTGTAGGCACCCGCCGCCGGCCCCGCGTCGGTGGCAATCACATTGCAACCCTCCCGCCGGTCGCCGGAGACCTGACCTCCGGCGCAAGGGAGGAACTTCATGACTCGAGGATTCGTCGGTTCGATGTGCGCGCTCGCCACGCTTGTCAGCCTCACGGTCGGCACCGCCGGTGCGCAGGAAGTGCTCACCGGTACGATCAAGCAAGTGGACGAGCGGACGGGCGTGATCGTGTTCGAGGACGGCCGCCAGGTGCGCACCACGGGCCGCACCATCGTGCTGCTCGGGCGCCCGGTCGATCGTCTCGGCGCGGTCACGCCCGGCACCAGCGTCGTGGTGATCAATCCGGATGCGGCGAACGCCTCGCCGGCGTTCACGCCCGACACCACGCTGCCCAGCCCGTACGCCCCGGCTGACGCTCCACAAGCGCCGTAATTCGTTCGCTCGCGAACTTCCCCGCCGCGCTAATAGCTCGAACGCGCCACGTCTGCGCGCAGCAGTACGGTCTGACGCGTAGTACGGTCTGACGTCTCGCAACGCGAATGGGGAGGTGTAGGAGGGGGCCCAGTGGGCCCCCTCCTACGTACAACAGAAATAGGCGGCGAGCACTGCCAAGCGCTCTCCGCGCGCCGGCACGCACGGCCCCGCGCACCGAGCGCGCTATCGCGCGCGCAGCCTGGCCAGCAGATCGCCGAGCGGCAGGTCGGTGAGCGAGGTCAGCCGCAGATCCGCGTGGGCGAGATCGAGGCGGGCGGTGAGCGGATTGGGCACCGCCACGCAGGTCATTCCCGCCCGCTTGGCCGCCCACACGCCGTTGGGCGAGTCCTCCAGCGCGAAGGCGTCGCGCGCGGGGATGCCGGTGGCTTCCAGCACCGCCAGGTAGAGCGCGGGATCGGGCTTGACCACCGAGACGTCGTCGCGGCAGCGCACGACGTCGAAATACTCGCGCAAGCCGAGGCGCGTGAGATGGCCGTCCACCCACGCGTGGCTCGAGGACGACGCCACCCCCAGCCGCAAACCAAGCCGCCGCGCCTCCCGAACATACTCGCGCACGCCGGGCAGCACCGACTGAACGGCGATGAGCGCGTCGCAGTCGACGCGATGCCGTGCTTGCAGCGCCTCGGCGTCGAGCGCGCGGCCGCAGAGCGACGCCAGCTCCTGGCCGGGATCGAACACGTCGGCGGTGCCGATGCACTCGGCCCATTTCTCGAAGACGAGCGTCTGGCCGTGCTCGGCGTAGATGGCCTGCCAGGCGTCGTAGACGGGCGCCTCGGTGTCGAGAATCAGGCCGTCGAAGTCGAAGACGACGAGCCGCATCAGGTCAGGATGAAGGGCCTGGCCGCCTCGCGCCCGAACGGATAGCGCGTCAGGACGTCGGGGTCGGGATCGGCGCCGAGGCCGGGGCGATCGGGCACCATCACGGCTCCGGCCTTGAAGCCGATGGGCTCGGCCGTGAGCGGCGCCACCAGGTGGCCCGGCGGCATCTCGACGTACGGCACGCCCGGCGTGGAGGCGACCACGTGCAGCGTGGCGGCCAGGCCGGGGCCGAAGTAGAACGAGTGCGGCACGAACGTCACGTTGGCCGCGGCGGCCAGCGTGGCGATCTTCTTCATCTCCGCGATCCCGCCGACCTTGGTGATGCTGGGCTGTACGATGTCGGCGGCGCCGGCCTCGATGATGTGGCGGAAGGCGAACACTGTCGCCTCGTTCTCGCCGCAGGCGATCGGCATGCGCAGGGCGGCGCGCACGCGCGCCAGCCCGGCGTAGTCCTCGGGCGGCCACACGGGCTCTTCCAGCCAGCGCAGGTCGTAACGCTCGAGCCGGCGGCCGATGCGAATCGCCTCTTCCACCGTCCACGGGCAGTTCGTGTCCAGCATGAGGTCGACGTCGGCGCCGGCCGCCTCCCGTGCCGCCGCCACCGATTCGACGTCGATCTGGTGCAGCTTCACCGCGGTGAAGCCAAGCACGCGCGCGGCGGAAACGGCCTGCGCCACCTGGGTCGGCGTCTCGAAACGGAGCAGGCTCGCGTACGCGCGCCCGCGCGACTGGCAGAGCCCGCCGATGAGCTGGTAGACGGGCACGCCGCGCGCCTTGCCAGCGAGATCCCACAGCGCCAGCTCCACGCCGCTCACGGCCATCATGGCCAGGCCGCGACGGCCCCAGATCATCAGCGTGCGATGTATGCGGTCGACGAGCTGCTCGATCTGCGTCGGGTCCTGGCCCACGACCAGCGGCGCGAGTGCGTCGTCCACGACGTTGCACACGGCCAGCGTGGCGCCGTAGGCGAAGCACTCGCCCCAGCCCACGAGGCCGTCGTCGGTCGTGACCCGCACGAGGATCTGCCGCGCGAGCCCGGGCGCCCACGGCGACGGCGGCGTGCTCTTGGCCAGCGGAATGGCCAGCGGGATCGCGCGGACCTCGGTGACCTTCATCTACACATCACCGAGGCCGTACTCGTCCCAGCGTTCGCGCACGCGCGTCTCGTCCTCGGCGGCCGGGCGCACGGTCGGCGGGAAGCGCTCGTTGCCCCACTCGGGCCGGCGCTCGAACTTCCACGAGCGCGTGGCGTCGAACAGCACGCGATTCCAGAGGCCGGTGCCGAGCCGGCTCACGTCGCGGTCCTCCATGGGCGTGGAGGGATCGATCGGCGAGCCGAAGATGCCCGGGAAGACGACGAGGCCGCCCTCGCCGGCGTTCACGCGATGGGCCAGCGCCCAGTCGATCTGCTCGTAGGAGGACGGATCGATGTCGTCGTCCACCACGAACACGTGCTTGTAGCGGTACTGCGCGGCGCTGTTGCCCCACAGCGCGGCGGCGATCTGCTTGGGCTGGCCCTGGTAGGCCTTGCGGATCTGCACCACGATGTTCACCCCGTTCGTGATCGGGTGGACGTAGACGTCGCGAATGCCGGGGATGCCGGCGGTCTTGAGGATGTTCCAGGCGATGCCGGCCCGCTGCACGGCCGACATCACGCTGTTCTCGCTGTAGGAGCCGGGCAGCGTGCCCTCGAGGCAGCCGCGGAAGATCGGATCCCGCCGGTGCGTGATGCACGTGACCTTCATGGTCGGCCGCGGCGTCGGCACGTCCGAGAGATGGCCGGTGTACTCGCCGAACGGCCCCTCCAGCTCCCACGTGGCCGGATCGTCGTGGATCACGCCCTCGATGACGATCTCGGCCGTGGCGGGCACCTCGAGATCGACCGTCTCGCACTTCACCAGCTCGGCCGGCTCACCACGATACGCGCCCATCACGTCCCACTCGCAGACGCCCGTGGGAATCGGCGAGCCCGCCAGGAACGGCATGATCGGATCCCAGCCGATCACGCACGCCACCGGCATCGGCTCGCCGCGATCGGAGTACTTCTGGAAGTGGTGGCCCCAGTGCTGGCCGCCCTTGATCAGCAGCATCGGGCAGGTGTCGGGCTTGCCGATCATCCCGCGATAGATGCCGACGTTCATCACGCGCGTGTCGGGATCGCGCGTGACGATGCCGGAGAACGTGTGGATGTAGCGCCCGCCTTCCAGATGGTGCCAGCGCGGGACGGGGAACTCGTTCTGGTCGATGGCGGCGCCCTTGACGATGACGTCCTTCACCGGCCCGGTCTTCACCACGCGCGGCGGAACCGCGTCGCGGTTCTTGGTCATGACGTGCTGGACCAGCTCGGCGTTGCTGACGTCCCGCGGAAAGCCGAGGGCCAGCGCCAGGCGGCGGCGGTCGCCGAGGCCGCCGGTGAAGAGCTTCGTGCAGCGGCCAGTCTTGTAGCCGGCCACGTTCTCGAACAGCAGCGCCGGGCCCTTCTTCTCGAGCACGCGACGGGCGATGGCGCCGAGCTCGCGGTCCCAGTGCACCTCGGCGCCGATCCGGCGCAGCTCCCCCTCCTTCTCGAGGAGGCGCAGCCACTGCCGCAGGTCCATGAAGCCCATCAGCGATCCCCTCCTGGTCCAGCGCCCACATCATAGTCCCACCGACACCGGGGCGGCGCTGGCCGCGCGCCCGCGCTGGGAGAACAGCACGACGGCGAGGCACATCACGCCCGCGACGTCGCTCTTCACGCCCGGGAAGATCAGGAGAAACGCCCCGGCCAGCAGCAGGCAGCGCTCCCACGTCCGCGTCGGCGCACGGAGGTAGCCGATGATGCCGGCCGCCAGCATCAGGATCCCGAGCGTCGCGGCCACGGTGCGCGCCGCAATCTCGAGCAGTGAGGCGTTGAGCATCAGCAGCGCGGGATCGTAGGCGAACGAGAATGGGATGATGAAGCCGGACAGCGCCAGCAGCATCGCGGTCCACTGCGTCTTCCACACGTCGGCGCCGGCGATCGACGACGTCGCGTACGTCGAGATGGCGGTGGGCGGCGTCAGATCGGCCAGGATGCCGAAGTAGAACACGAACATGTGGGCGACGAGCTTCGGCAGGCCGAGCTGCACCAGGGCGGGAGCCGCCATGATCGACGTGATGATGTAGGTGGCCGAGGTCGGCAGGCCGGTGCCCAGCACCAGCGCGGCGATCATCGTGAGGGCCAGCGTGGCCAGCATGTTGCCGCCGGCCATGTTGACGATGCCGCCCGCCAGCTTGAGCCCGAGCCCCGTCGCCGACACCACGCCGACCACGATGCCCACCGTGGCACACGCCAGCGCCACCGGCATCGCGCTCTGCGCGCTGTCGGCCAGCACGGCGAGGATCTTGGCGGGGCCGATGCGCGTGTCGCGCCGGAGCTGGCTCGTGACGAAGGCCGCCACCAGGGCCCAGAAGCCGGCGAAGAGCGGCGAGCGCCCCTCGACGAGGAACCAGACCAGCACGGCGGGCCCCACCAGCAGGTGGAAGTCGCGCTTGAGGACAGCGCCGAGGCGCGGCAGCTCGCTGCGCGGCAGCACGGGCAGCCCCACGCGGGCCGCCTCGAAGTGCACCATGGCGCCGACGGCGACGAAGTAGAGGATGCCGGGGATCGTCGCCGCGAAGGCGATGGTGCCGTAGGGCACCTGCAGCGTCTCGGCCATGATGAACGCCGCGGCGCCCATCACCGGCGGGATGAGCTGGCCGCCCATCGACGCGCACGCCTCCACGCCAGCCGCGAACGCGGGCCGGTAGCCGGCGCGCATCATCAGCGGGATCGTGAACGCGCCGGTGGTGACCGCGTTGGCGATGGCGCTGCCGTTGACGGTGCCGAAGAGGCCGCTCGAGATGACGGCCACCTTGCCGGCGCCGCCGCGCGAGGCGCCCGCCACCGCCAGCGCCGCGTCCGTGAAGAAGCGCAGCAGGCCGCCGTAGGACATCACGCCGCCGAAGACCACGAAGAGGTAGATGAACGTCGCCGAGACCAGCGTGGGGACGCCGAACACGCCCTGCGTGGTGAACATCTGCAGATCGACGAGCTTCAGGAAGGTCTCGCCGCCGTGCGAGACGAAGCCCGGCAGCCACGGCCCCACGAAGGCGTAGGCGACGAAGGCCAGCGCCAGGATCACCAGCGCGGGGCCGATGTGGCGGCGCGCAGCCTCCAGCAGCAGGGCCACGAAGAGCACGCCCACGACGACGTCGGCCCGCGTGGGGTCCTCCACGCCGGCCATGCGCGTCGTGAGCCGGTCGATGTGGACGACGTAGTGCGCGGCGCACGCGACCGCCAGCACGGCGAGCGTGCCGTCGAGCCAGCGCCGGCGCTTGCGCGCGGCCAGCGCGGCGGCGGCCTCGGGCGAGTCGGGCGTGGGCTCCGTCAGTAGCCCGAGCGCGACCGCGAAGGCCACGTGCACGGGAAGCTGGATGAGCAGGTCGTAGAGCCCGGCCACCGCCGTGTAGAGCTGGAAGACCGACCAGGCGATGGCCAGCCAGATGCGCGGCGAGCGAAGGTCAGGCATGCTGCCAGACGACTTCGCCGCCCACCATCGTGAGCCGCGCGGTCTGGCCGACGAGCGCCTCCAGCGGCGCGGTGAGCGGATCGTGCTCGAGCACCGCGAGGTCGGCGGCCCAGCCCGGCGCCAGCCGCCCGCGCTCGCGCTCGGCGAACGTCACGGCAGCCCCGCCATGCGTGAGCGCGGCCAGCGCCTGCGCGCGCGTCAGTCGCTCGCCCGGGCCCACCACCACGCCGGTGCGCATGTCGCGCCGGGCGACGACGGCGGCGAAGGCCACCCACGGATCGGCCGGCTTGTTGTCGGTGGCGATCCCGAAGGCGATGCGCTGGCGCGCCAGGCTGCGGTGCGGCAGGAGCTGCTCGGCGGCGCCGCCCAGCCGCGCCACCTCGTCGCCGGCCGAGCGATAGAGATAGGAGATCGGATTCGTCGTCGCCACGGCGCCGAGCCGCCGGATGCGCGCGAGCTGCTCGGGCGTCGCCGCGTTGAGGTGCACGAGCACCCAGCGCCGCTCGCGGATCGGATAACGCGTGGCGAGATCCTCCCAGACGTCGAGCACCTCCGGCAGGCAGCGCGTCACCAGCGTGTTCACGCGCAGCCCGTGGCGCGCCGCCAGCTCGGCCTGCGCCCGGTAGGCGCCGCCGTCATTGGCGCTCTCCACGAAGCCGGCCCAGCCCGTGTACGGCTGGCTCGCGTGCAGGATGCGCGCGACCTCGGCGTCGCCGCCGTAGTGCAGGCAGATCCCGCCCACGCGCAGCCGGCCGTCGCCGAGCCCCTGCCCGCCCGCCCAGGCGGCCACGTCTGGAATCGCGCGCGCGGCCTCGGCGCGCGTCCACGTGGGGCTGAGCGCCAGCGAGCAGCGCAGCTTCAGCGCGCCGGCGGCATGGGTCTCGCGATACACGCTCAGCACCTCCGGCGCGATGCCGTGGCCCTCGTAGACCGCCGTCACCCCGCGCATCGCGTACCGTCGCTGCGAGTCGCGCAGCGCGCGCAGCCGGTCGGCGTGCGTGAAGCGCGGGACCGCGCGCAGCAGCGTGAACTCCAGCACCTGGATCAGGTTGTGCTCGACGAAGAGCCCGGTGGGCTCGCCGGCCGCGTCCCTGACGATGTCCACGCCCTTGGGGGGCATGGTGTCGCGCCGCACGCCGGCCAGGGCGAGCGCGCGGCTGTTGGCGATGGAGTGCACGGGCGGACGATTCCAGTAGCCCCAGATGCCGCGGATGTAGACCGGATGCTCGGGCGCCGCCTGGTCGAGCTCCTCGCGCGTCGGCCAGCGCTTCTCGGCCAGGCCGCCCGGCGCGTCCTGGTAGAAGGGCGGCGAGCCGATCGGCATCGTCACGATCCACTCGCCCGGCTTGCGCTCGGCGGCGAGCCGCCGGATCACGGCCTGGACGTCGGCGATGGAGCGGCAGCGCGCCAGCGACGGGTAGATCGACTTGAGGCCTTCGCGATCGAGGTGAGCGTGCGCATCCACGAGGCCGGGAATAACCGTGGCGCCGCGCAGGTTCACGACGCGCGTGCGGCGGTCGCGCCAGCGGCGCACCTCTGCGCGGCTGCCCGTGGCCACCACGCGCCCGCCGGCGATGGCGAGCGCGGCGGCGACCGGGCGCCGCGGGTCGAGCGTGAGGATGTGGCCGTCGTCGAGTACGACCTCGGCGGCTATTTCATCCAGCCTTTCTCGCGGTACGCCTTCTCGGCGCCCGGATGCAGCGGGATGCCGACCTTCTCGGGCTGCCAGGCCGTGCGCGGATCGAACTCCGCAAGGCCGGCGTGGCCCCGCACCAGCGCGTCCTTGTTCTCGAGCACGGTCTTGGTCACCGTGTAGGCCACGGGCTCGGGAAGGTCCTTGTTGGTGATGAGCACCGTGGGGAAGCCGACCGTGCTCACCGGCTCGGCCTGGCCCTTGAACGTCTCCGGCGGCATCGTGGCCGCGGTGTAGCCCAGCGGCAGCATGGCCTTCGCCGACTCGGCGTCGAGGCCGAGGAACTTGACGTCGACCGCGGTGACGATCTCGCTCACCGACGGATGCTTCGGCGTGACCACGGCGAACAGGACGTCGGCGCGCCCGTCCTTGAAGGCGTCCACGATGATGCTGTAGCCCACGTGGCTGGTGGTGCCGCCCCAGCCCCTGATGTCGGCATAGCTCATGCCGGCCGCGCGCAGGAGCTGGCGACCCGCGAACTCGCCGAGCGCGCCGATGGGCTGCGTGTAGACCTTCACCGGCAGCTTCCTGTCGCGGATCTCGCGCACCGAGCCGATGCCGAGCTTCTTCGTCGCGACAGCGACGAGATAGTAGGTGTCGAGACCGCCGACGAGCCCGCGCAGGTTGTCCTGGCGCGCGGTGTAGGCCTCCTTGCCCTCGTAGGCCCAGCGGTTGGTCACCGTGAAGCCGAAGCCCAGCGGGGTCTCGTTCTTGGCCACGAGTAGCGGGTTGCCGACGCCGCCCGAGCGCGGCTTGACGTCGATGTTCGAGCCCGGCGGCAGCGTGCGGCGCAGCAGCTCGGCCATGGTGGCGCCGTAGACGTACCAGGCGCTGCCGGTGTCGAGCGTGGCGAAGGCGAGGTTGACCGGCTGACCCGGCGCCTGCGCCGACACGCCCGTCGCGCCGAGCGCCAGGACCAGGAGCACTGCGAGCGCCGCCCTCATCGTGTCACTCCTTTTGCAGGGGAAGTCACGCCAGCGCCAGACGAGCGCCGTGCGTGCGAGCGAGATCGAGCGGACCGCGCGTGTGGCCGCCGACCAGCGTGGCCGCGTACGGCGAGGCGCCGCGCACGTGCAGCCAGTCGCGCACCGGCCCCGCGCCCGTCGGTGCGAGGAACTCGAAGGCGTGCGGGCCGACCGCGAAGCGGGCGCCCATCGCGCCCAGCTCCGGATAGGCGAGGTCCTGGCCCGGCGTGCCCAGCGCCTGCGCGTACCACCGCCGCACGACGGTCAGGTCGTCCACCGCCACCGTGACGGTGCCGATGCCGGATACGCCGTTGGCGTGCGCGCGCTCGCGCGGCACGCGCTCGTCGCGCGGCATCTGCTCGGCGAGGAGGAAGGGCGCCACACCCCGATGAACGCCGCGCGCGAGCGCGTAGGCCCAGCGCACCTCGACGCCGTCGGGCCGCGTTCGATCGCGCTGCTCGATGTCCCCCATGTCCACGCCGGTCTGGCGCAACATCTTGGCGTCGGCGGTCAGGTCGTCCGTCTGCAAGCAGAAGTCGACGAGGCCGCCGCCCCGGGCCAGGGCGCTCCACCAGCGATGGTCGGGGCGCGGCTCGTGAAAAGCCAGCAGCTCGAGGTACGACGTGTCGCGGAAGGCGATCAGCGCATTGTCGGTGCCGACGCCCGGGTGGCGCCCGCCGGCGACGACGGTGAAGCCGAGGTCGCGATAGGTCTTGGTGGCCGCCGCCAGGTCGGGGACGGCGATGACGAGATGATCG
>QHRW01000200.1 GCA_003220265.1 Candidatus Rokuibacteriota bacterium
CGATCGGAGCTCGGTGTTCCGCCGCGTTCATCATGATCGTCAACCGCGACGGGCCGAACCCCGGGCGCTTCAAGTACGTCGTGTTCTCCGCGGGAGGAAGTCCGACGCCCTCACCCGCGTTCAACGCCGGCACGATCTACGGGCACCCGAACGCTAGCGGTGCCGTGGCGGTCGGGGCCTCGTTCTACAAGACGCCGCTGACGCTCGAGCCGTTCTCCTCGGGCGGGACGACGCCCATCCTCCTCGACACCGCCGGCAACCCATTGGCCACGCCGGACCCGCGCCACTTCAAGCCCGAGATCGTCGCCCCGGACGGCGTTGATACGACGTTCTTCGGCTTCGATTTCGATGGCAACGGCTTCTTCAATTTCTTCGGGACGTCGGCGGCCGCTCCGCACGCCGCCGGTGTGGCGGCGCTGCTGCTGCAGGGCATGCCCACGCTGACGCCGGATGACCTGCGCACCACGCTCCAGCAGACGACCATCAACATCGGCGTGGCCGGCTTCGACAACAACAGCGGGTTCGGCCTGATCCAGGCCGACCGCGCGCTGATCAAGCTGCACCAGCTGGCGATCACCGCCGGGCCCACGGCCACGCCCAGCTCGGTCAGCCCAGGCGGAACCGTCAGCCTCAGCGTGACCGCGACGGACAACTTCGGCCACCCGCTCAGCTACGCCTGGGTCGCCACGTGCACCGGCCTCACCTCGAACGGTGTTTTCGACGACGCGACGGCGCAGGCACCGACCTGGACGGCGCCGGCGAACACGACTGGCGCGTCGAAGACGTGCGCGGTCAAGGTCACGGTGAGCGACGGCCAGAACTTCAACCAGGCGGGCACCGTCAGCGTGACGGTGAGATCGGTGCCGAAGATCACGACGCTGGCGCCGCTCAGCGGCCCGGTCGGCACCGTGGTGACGATCACCGGCCTGAGCCTGGGCACGGTCACCGACGTGACGTTCAGCCTCAACCAGACGGTCCCGGCCACGATGGTGACGGCGACGTCGGTCCAGGCCGCCGTGCCCGCGGGCGCCGTGACGGGTCTCGTACAGCTCACGAGCCCGGACGGGACGGGGACCAGCCCCGTCGCCTTCAAGGTGACGCCGAAGATCACGGACTTCACACCGGGGACCGGGGTCACCGGCAACACCGTGACGGTCAACGGCTTCAATCTCCAGGTGGGCACCGCCACGCCGATCGTGAAGTTCGGGAGCGGGCCGGGGGCCGTCACATCGGCCACGCCGACATCGATCGTGGCCACGATCCAGGCAACGTCACTGACCGGGAAGATCAGCGTCACGACGACGGACGGCACCGGGATGAGCGCCGATACGTTCACCGTCATCAAGCCGCCGACCATCACGGCCTTCACGCCGGCCAGCGGCCCGGTGGGGACGACGGTGACGATCACGGGCACGAACCTGAACTCGGTCACCGAGGTCCGGTTGAACGATGTCCCGTTGCCGGGCTTCATCGTGCTGTCGGCGACGATGATCCGAATTGTGATCCCGGACGTGGCCGCGACCGGGAAGTTTGGCGTCACGAACCCAGCGGGGCCGGCCCTCAGTGCGGCGATCTTCAAGGTCACGCCGAAGATCGACAGCTTCCTCCCGACCACCGGGCCTGCCGGCACGATCGTGACGATAAGCGGGTCCAATCTCAGAGCCGCTACCGGCGAGCCCACCGTGAAGTTCGGCGCGGTCCCGGCGGTGGTGACGCCGGGGTCTACCGACACGTCGGTGACGGTGACGGTCCCGAATACCGCAGTGACGGGCAAGATCAGCGTGACGACGCTCGACGGCACCGGCCTCAGCGTCGACAACTTCGTCGTGATCAAGCTGCCGACGGTCACCAGCTTCACGCCGGCGAGCGGTCAAGTGGGTACGAGCATCACGATCAACGGGACCGCCGGGCTTCACGATCCTGTCGCCGACGTCGATCACGGCCAACGTTCCGAGCGGGGCGTCGACGGGCAAGATCGCGGTGACCAACCCGGCGGGGACCGGTCAGAGCGCGGCGAACTTCACCGTCCTGCTGCCCTGAGCGATCGCGCCGCCGGTGTCAGCCGCCGGCGGTGCCTAGGGGCGCCGACCGCTCGCCCGCGCATCAGTAGCCGATGGCGCGCGGGTGCAGGACGTCGATCGCCCGGCCGACGCTGAAGCGCGTGCCATCCCACGTGCCTCGAGCCGCTCGCCCGTCCAGTTGCAGTCCGGCCGCCTCGTTCTCCGCGCGCAGCACACCGATGACGTCGTCGGGCACCGGCGGCAGCGGCGGCGCCGCGTCCAGCCGCCGGCCGTCCGGCCGCCGAAAGTCGAGCTCGCCATCGGGGAGTCGCTCGACCCGGAAGCCGTCCTCGTGCACCGAACGGTGATGACGGCGGCACAGCAGCGTGAGGTTGGACAGCGTCGTCGGGCCACCCTGTGCCCAGTGGCGGATGTGATGACCCTGCGTGAACGGCAATCCGCAGCCGGGGAAGCGACAACCTCGATCGCGGTGCTGCAGCGCGCGGCGTAGCGCCGGCGTGATCGTTCGCGTTCGGGCGCCTACCTCGACAGCGCGCTCGTCGGGGTCGTGCCGCATGACGATGCGGCTGGCATCGCACGCGAGGCGCTGGGACGTTACCGCGGTAACGTGTTGCCCGTCGTCGAGGACCGACTGGCCGGGCTGATCGGGGTCGGCCAGCACCGGAGCGTCCACGTGGACCACCACTTGATAGCGATCCGTGGAGGGCCCGGGGTCGAGCTCGTGGGCGAGCGCCGCTTCGGCGATGATCCCGAGGGCGTCGGCCTGCTGCTGGCCGAACTGAGGCGGGTCGCCCTCGGGGTCGTTGACCCGGGCCTTGGCGTACAG
>QHRW01000070.1 GCA_003220265.1 Candidatus Rokuibacteriota bacterium
CCTGATCGATCGCAATCCACCGCGGATGCACGGCTCACGTTCGCGCACACCGCAGGCGACGGTCAACGTCCACTCGTTGAGACGGCCCCAGCGGAGGTCACCGCGGGTCGCGCAGCGCGGTGAGCTCCAGCGTCCGCCCGCATCCATAGCAGGCGCGCCGCCGCTGCTCACACTCGCCGTCCGCCGTCAGCGCCGCGAGCGCGGCCTTGATCTCGGCGAGGCTGCTGTCGAGGCGCAGCGCCAGGCACCCGTCGCAATAGGCGTAGGGCGCCGCCTTCCGCATGAAGGCGAGGACCCGGGCCCGCACGCCGTCGGTCGGCACGACGTCACGCCGAGGGCCGGCGCGGGCGAGGCAGCACGGCGCGCGGGCGCCCGCGGCGCCGCGTGCGCGCCTCGCGCGGCAGCGGCAGCGCGGGCGGCAGCACGCCGCGCGAGAGCGCATAGCGGATGAGCGCGGCCTGGTTGCGCAGGCGCAGCTTGCGCATCGCGTTCGCGCGATGGGCCTCGGCGGTGCGCGCGCTGATGGTCAGGCGGCGCGCGATCCCCGTCGAGCTGTAACCCTCGGCGACGAGCTGGAGGATCTCGCGCTCGCGGCTGGTGAGCGTATCGTAGGGATCGCGCACGCGGCGCGCGGCCCGCGCCATCCACGCGTCGACCACGTCCTGGTTGAGCGGCGAGCCGAGGTAGTGGCGGCCGCGCGCGGCACTGCGGATCGCGCGCAGCAGCTCGCCGGAGTCCGACTGGCGCACGACGTAGGCGAGCGCGCCGCTGCGCAGCGCCTCTGTCACGTACCACTCGTTGAGATAGCGCGAGAGAATGACGACGGCGGTGCCCGGCGTCAGCTCGCGCACTCGCCGCGTCACTTCCAGCCCGTACAGGCCCGGCATGGCGACGTCGGTGATGAGCACGTCCGGCTTGAGGCGTTCGGCCAACGGCAGGACTTCGAGCCCGTCGGCGGCTTCGCCGACGACTTCAAGATCTGCTTCACGCTCGATGAGGCAACGCAGCGCTTGGCGAACCACCTGCTGGTCTTCGGCCAGCAGAATGCGGGTCATCTTGCCCTTTCTGGTGCCCGAAGAGCCGCCCATGCCGCGCGAAGCATCGCAGCGTTCCCGCGGCGGCGTCTATTCGTAGACCTACTTACCGAGCCATGCAAAAAGAACGCCTGCTGGCGCGAGCGTTGCTAGAACATCTATTTCCTAGGAGGCTATCCATGCGAGAAGTCTTCCGTCGCTTCTCCGGACGTACTGCAGAGTCGGTGGGAAGCCCGGCGGCATTTGTCATCGGTCTGACCCTCATCGTTCTGTGGGCGTTGACGGGGCCGCTGTTTGGCTATTCGGATTCATGGCAGCTCGTGGTCAACACGGCCACCACGATCATCACGTTCCTGATGGTGTTCCTGATCCAGGCCACGCAGAACCGCGACGCGCGCGCCATCCATCTGAAGCTCGACGAGCTCATTCGTGGCGTGAAGGGCGCTCGCACGGCCATGGTGGCGCTCGAGAATTCGACGGACGAGGAGCTGGCGGAATTCCAGGAGGAGTTCGATCGCCTCCATCGCCGGCTCGCGCAGCGCCGCGTGCCCGACGAGCCGCCGGCGCCGGAGCGGGGGACGGCCGCCTGACCACGCGCCCGATCTGTGCCACAATCGGGCCATGGGTGAGCGCTCGTTCGCGGAGGACGTCAAGCAGCTCGGCTATGGCGACGGCCAGATCCTGCACGGCGAGGGCATCCTCGCCATCACCAAGGCGTTGCTGCAGTCGGGCGTGTCCTATGTCGGCGGCTATCCGGGCGCGCCCATCTCGCACCTGCTCGACGTCATGGCCGACGCCAACGAGTCGCTGCTCAGGCCGATGGGCATCTACTTCGAGCTCTCGGGCAGCGAGGCGGCGGCGGCCGCGCTGCTGGGCGCCTCCATCAACTACCCGATGCGCGGCGCCGTCACCTGGAAGTCCGTGGTCGGCACCAACGTGGCTTCCGACGCCCTCTCGCACGTGGCCTCGGCCGGCGTGCGGGGCGGCTCGCTCATCGTCATCGGCGAAGATTATGGAGAAGGCGCCTCCATCCTCCAGGAGCGCACCCACTCCGCGGCGCTGAAGTCGTCCATTCCTCTTCTCGATCCCCGAAACAGTCTGACGTCGTTCGCCCGGTTCGTCGAAGAAGGGTTCGGTCTCTCCGAGGCGTGCAACGAGCCGGTGTTCTTCTCCATCCGCATCCGCGCCTGCCACATGCGCGGCACGCTGCGCTGCAAGGACAACGTGCGGCCGGCCATCAGCATGCGGTCGCCCGTCGCCCAGCCCTCGTTCTCGCTGGAGCGGATCAACCTGCCGCCGTTCACCTATACGATGGAGGCGAAGAAGTTCACCGAGCGGCTGCCGGCCGCCCAGCGCTACATCGTCGAGCACCGCCTCAACGAGCACATTCCCGGCTCGGAGTCGCGCCTGGGCCTCATCATGCAGGGCGGGTTGTGGAACACGGTGGCGCGCAGTCTGAACGTGCTCGGGCTCGGCGACGTGCACGGGCGCACGCCGGTGCCCATGCTGATCCTCAACGCCCTCCACCCGCTGGTGCCCGAGGAGCTGATCGCCTTCCTGCGCGGCAAGTCCCACGTGTTCGTGGTCGAGGAGGGGATGCCGAACTACATCGAGCGCGAGCTGAAGGCGCTCGCGCACGAGGCGCGGCTGGACGTGGAGATCCACGGCAAGGAGCTGCTGTCGCCGCACGGCGAGTACGTGCCCGCGCTCGTGGTGGGCGGGCTCCGGAAGTTCTTCACGCTGGCGCCGCCCTCGATCACCACGGTGACGGCCATCGAGGACCGCTACGCCGCGCTCACCGCGCACCAGGAGAAGGCGCGCGGCTACCTGCCGCAGCCGATCGACAAGCGCCCGCCGTCCTTCTGCACCGGCTGCCCCGAGCGCCCGCTGTTCAGCGCCATGAAGATCCTGAGGGGGCAGGATCCCGCCATCGGCGACACGCACGTGGCGGCCGACATCGGCTGCACGACGTTCTCGACGCAGGCGCCCTTCAACGTCGGCAACTCCGTGCTGGGTTACGGCATGGGCCTGGCGTCGGCCGGCGCGGTGGCGCCGAACTTCGGCAAGCGCGTGATCTCGGTGATGGGCGACGGCGGCTTCTGGCACAACGGCCTCACCAACGGCGTGGCCGGCGCGGTCTACAACAAGCAGGACTCGGTGCTGGTGATCGTCGACAACAAGTACACCTCCGCGACCGGGCAGCACCACAACCCGTCCACCGGCACCAATGCGCGCCACGAGCCGACGGGCATGACGATCCCGCAGGCGCTGCGCGGCGTGGGCGTCAAGTGGATCAAGACGATCGACTCCTACGACATCGGCGGGACGATCCGCACGCTGCGCGAGGCGCTCACCACGCGGGTGCCGGGGCTCAAGGTCATCATTGCCTCGGGCGAGTGCATGCTGGAGCAGCAGCGGCGGGTCAAGCCGCTCGCGCGCAAGGAGCTGGCGGCGGGCCGCACGGTGGTGACCCCGCAGTTCGGCGTCGATCCCGACGTGTGCACCGGCGACCACTCGTGCATGCGCCTCAACGGGTGCCCGTCGCTGACGCTGCGCGAGAGCCCCGATCCGCTGCGCGAGGATCCCATCGCGCACGTCGACGCCTCCTGCGTCGGCTGCGGGGTGTGCGGCGAGGTCGCGCACGCCGCCGTGCTCTGCCCCTCCTTCTACGAGGTGAAGGCCATCGCCAACCCCGGCTGGTGGACGCGCTTCATCGGCCGCCTCCGCCGCCGCGTCATAGCGTCACTCGCGCCCGCGTGAGATTGCAGGTGCGGAGCCACGCCGCTTCTCGCTCAGGCCACCCGCGGCTCTAGCCGTGCACGCGTCACCCGCTCCAACAGTCCTGTCGCTGCTGATCCCCGCGGTGGGCGGGCAGGGGGGCGGCGTGCTCTCGGAGTGGATCGTGGACGCCGCGCTGCTCGACGGCTTTCCCACCCACGGCACCTCGATCCCCGGCGTGGCGCAGCGCACGGGCTCCACCACGTACTATGTCGAGCTCTACACGGAGCGCGGCGCCGAGGAGCCGGCCTTCTCGCTCTACCCGGTGCCGGGGGCGCTCGACGTGCTGGTGGCGCCGGAGTTCATGGAAGTCGGGCGCATGATCGAGCTCGGCTTCGTCTCGCCCTCGCGCACGACGGTGATCGCGTCCACGCATCGGCTGCTGTCGATCCACGAGAAGATCGCCACGGGCCGCGCGATCTATCCCCAGGAAGCCCTGCAGCGCGCGGCCCAGGCCGCCTCCCATCGCCTCATCGCCTTCGACGCGCTGGTCCTGGCGCGCCAGCACGGTACCGAGGCCAACGCCGTTTTGCTCGGTGCGCTGGCGGGATCGGGCGTCGTCCCCATCTCCGAGGCGGCGTTCCGCAAGGCCGTCGAGGCCAAGGGAGTCGCGGTGCAGTCCAATCTCGCCGGCTTCGACCTCGGCCTCACGCTCGCTCACGGCGTGGACGCCGCGGGCAGGGCGGCGGCGGGGGCTCCTTCGCTCGATACCCCACTCGCTCGGGGAGCCCCCGCCGCCGCCCTGCCCGCTGACATCCGATCCGTGATCGAACAGATGCCGACGTCCATCCGCGAGCTCGTCGTTCACGCGATCCCCAAGCTCATCGACTATCAGGACGTCGGCTACGCGCGGCGGTACCTCGAGCTGCTTGAGCCCTTCGTGCCCCGCGAGGGCGCGACCGCGGCCCGGCTTGGAATGGGACAGGCGGTCGCGCGGTACCTCGCGCTCTGGATGACCTACGAGGACGCCGTGCGCGTGGCCGATCTGAAGACGCGCGCCTCCCGGTTCGAGCGGATCCGCGCCTCCCAGCGCCAGGACGCGGAGCTCGTCGTCACGGACTTCCTCAAGCCCGATCTCGACGAGATCTGGGGCGTGCTGCCGGACCGCCTGGTGCGACCGTTCGCGCGCTGGGCCGAGCGGCGCTGGCCGCATGGCCGCCCGACGCTGGGCCAGCACGTGCGCATCACCACCGTGAGCGGCTTCCTGCGCGTCTGGCTCCTGGCGCGCCTCAAGCGCTGGCGGCCGATTTCTTACCGCGCGCGCGAGGAGCACGCCCAGATCGCGCGCTGGCTGGAGGCCGTGCGGACGTGCGCGGCGCGCGACGAGGCGCTCGGGGCCGAGGTGGCACGCGCCGCTCAGCTCGTGAAGGGCTATGGCGACGTCCGGCGCCGGATGACCGCGCTCCACGAGACGCTGCTGGCCGGCGTGCGGCGCGCGGCGGCGATCGAGGAGCGGCACGGCGCGGGCTACGCGGTGTCGACGGCCCTGGCGGCGCGGCTGCGGGCGCTGGTGCTGGCGGGTCCGGACGGCGAGGCCCGGGTCCCCGCCACGATCAGCGCCGCGCTCGATGGGCTCGAGGCCGGCGACGCCGCCGGCGCGGCCGAGCGTCTAACGCGTCACGTCTAGGTCGAGCCCCAGCCGCTCCAGCGTCAAGCAGGGATTCTGCGTGTAATCCAGCGTCGCCACGACGGGCACGCGCCTCGTTACCTCGCGCATGCGATACGAGCACGCCACGCTCTGCCAGGCGCGCGCCTGCTTGCGCTGCTCGTATCCCCACGCCATCGGTAGGACGATCAAGCCGATCAGTGTCAGGATGCCGAGCATCTTGAACACCATTTCGATTTCGGACCGAAAGAACCGCATAGCTCGCAACCCCTCCGGTCGTGAGGAAATAGCATTTCCCCTGCCACGGCTGGGGGTGTGAGAACCGCGCGTCAGTCCGAACGATGCCCGCGCGAGCAGAAACGAACGGGGGGCAAGCTCCTCTCCAGATGTTCCAAGTTCTTTCCGGCGTCGTGGCGCTGACGCCGGCTCAGGGACGCTGCAGGCGCTGGACGAGGTCGCCGAGGCGCTTGGCCTCGGCGTTGGCGAGGTGCACGAACGAGAAGGCCGTGGCGTCGCGCTCGATCCTGACCACCAGCGAGATGACCTCGACGGTCGAGGCGCCGTCGGGCGGCGTGAAGAGGAGCTTCACGGCCGAGCCCTCGGTGAGCTGAGCGGAGGAGCGCACCTTCATGCCCGTGGCGGACAGCTCGGTGCAGACGCCGTCCCACGCCGTACCCTTGTACTCGACGATCCGCACGGGGAAGCCGATGTGCACCCGGGGCCCGCGGCGGCGCTCCGACTGCCGTGCCCCCTCGGCACGGCGGGTGAGCGCGTGCGGCTCCAGGAACGTGAGCACCTCGTTGAGCCGCTCGAGGGGCACCGGCTTGCCCACGAAGTCGAGCGCCCCCAGCCGCAGGCACTCGCGGGCCTGGCTCTCGGTGGCGACGCCGGAGATGGCGACGATGGGCAACGCGGCCTCGCGCACGGGACGGAGCTGCAGGAAGTCGAGGCCGCTCATGCCGGGCAGGTTGATGTCCAGGATGATGGCGTCGGGACGCTGACGCTGCAGCGTGCCCAGGGCCGCCTCGGCGCTGCGCACGACGACCGCGTCGTGTCCTAACTCGGCGAGAAAGTCGCGAAACACCTCGCCGAGAGGCTCTTCATCCTCGACGACGAGCACTCGCATGACTGTCCGGCGAGTCTAGCACGGCGCGCGGGGCCCGCGCGCCCCCGAAGAACGCAGTCCAGAAGCCCGGGGCGACGTCACGGGGAGGCCCGCTGCCCAATAGATATGCAGCATCGAACCTATGGACGGCCCGGTAGGTGAAGCTATAGAAGGCGACGATGGATCGCGGCGTGAACTCGCCGTTGAAGGCGAGGTCGAGCGCCAGGTGCATGAGCGCGCCCCCCACGTACCCGAGGAGCCAGGGATTCCCCGTCCCCCAGGCCAGCGCGATGAGCACCGCGAACAGCTCGTAGGAGTGCAGGGCCAGCACGGTGCGGCGCACCCGGCCCTCGAGGTAGTAGCGCAGGAACGCGCCGGGGCGCAGGTCGCGCTGGCGCTCGAACACGACGTAATCGATGGCGTGATCGACGTCGATCCAGAACCCGCCGGCGGCGAGTCCGGCCACCAGCGGCCAGCTTTCGGTGGCGGCGGCGGCCGCAGCGCACGCGGTCACGGTCGTCACGAGGTGTCCGCCGGGGCTCATGGGGCTGCACTCCTCGGAGGCAAGCGCCGTGCCGACGGCGGTCCAACCACCGCGTGATATACTCAGCCCTTGGACCGACACAAATAAGGAGGGGGAATTCTGTGTCCGGCTACCTGCCCGTCGCAATCTTCACCGCGCTCATCGTGGGCTTCGGCGTGGTCTCGCTCGCGATGGCGCGGGTGCTGCGGCCGAGCCGCCCGAACGACGTCAAGCTGAGCAACTACGAGTGCGGCGCCGAGCCGATCGGGTCCGCGTGGATACAATTCCCCGTCGGTTTCTACCTTGTGGCACTCGTCTTCATCGTCTTCGACGCGCTTGCGGTGTTCCTCTTCCCCTGGGTGCTCGTGCTCCGCACCGTCGGCATGCCGGCCTTCTGGGTGATGGCCGCCTTCGTCGGCATCATCGGGCTCGGCTGGCTCTACGCCTATCGGGAGGGAGTGCTCGAGTGGAAGTAAAGCCCCCGGTCCCGCAGATTCCGCCGCCGGTGTGGAGCGAGTTCAAGGACCTCCAGGAGTGGGAGAAGTACCACCAGACGCGCGCCGACAACGACAAGACCTCGGAGGCCCTGACCTCCATCGCCGACGCCATCCACCACATGCCGGGCGGCTGGATCGTCACCACGTCCACGGAGAAGATCTTCAACTGGGCCCGCAAGTCGTCGATCTGGCCGGTGACGTTCGGGCTGGCCTGCTGCGCGATCGAGATGATGGCCACCTTCGCCTCGCGGTTCGACGTGGAGCGCTTCGGGATGGTGCCGTGGGCGTCCCCGCGACACTCCGATCTCATGATCGTCTCCGGCACGGTCACCATCAAGATGGCGCCCATGCTCAAGCGCATCTACGACCAGATGCCCGACCCCAAGTGGGTGGTTTCCATGGGCTCGTGCGCCAACTCGGGGGGCCCCTTCCGCCACGGCTACCACGTCGTCAAGGGCGTGGACCGGGTAGTGCCGGTGGACGTCTACGTCCCCGGCTGCCCCCCGACCCCCGACTCGCTGATGTACGGGCTGCTGAAGCTGCAGGAGCAGGTGGCCCATTTCCAGCACACCGGCGAGCGCCCCGCCCCGGCCGAAACCGCGTGACCGCGCTGACCGCCGCCGCTGCGGCGTCGCAGATCCAGGAGCGCCTCGGCCTCGCCGCGAGCGTCACCGGCGGCGAAGTGGGGGTGATCGTCCCCCGCGAGCGCTGGGAGGAGATCGCTCGGTTCGCCAAGGACACGCTCGGCTGCCGCTATTTCAACTGGCTGACCGCCGTGGACTACAAGGAGCAGGGGCTGGAGGTCCTGGCCCGGCTCGACCACCTGGACGCTGCGGTGGCCGTGACCCTGCGCACCCGGCTCGAGGCCGGCACCGCCCGCTGCCCGACGCTGACCGGCCTCTTCCGCGGCGCCAACTGGATGGAGCGCGAGTGCTACGACATGTTCGGCGTGACCTTCGAGGGTCACCCCGACCTGCGGCGCATCCTGCTCGACCAGGACTGGGAAGGCCATCCGCTGCGCAAGGACTACGCCGTCGACACCCCGCACGCCCCGTATCGCTAGCCGGAGGAGCCACCAGCCATGATCTACGAGCTGCGGACCTACACGCTGTTCCCGGGCAAGCAAGGTGAGTACCTCAAGCTCAACGCCGAGGTGGGCCGCAAGATCCGGGGCGACCGGTACGGCAAGTTCGAGGGCGGCTGGACGAGCGAGTTCGGCACGCTCAACCAGTACGTGCACCTCTGGAGCTATCCCGACCTCGTCGAGCGCGATCGGCTGCGCGGCGAGCTCGCGAAGAACGACGCGTGGACGAAGGAGTACATCCCGCAGATCCGTCCGCTGATGATCGCGCAGGAGAACAAGATCCTGTCGGCGGTCACGCCGTTCAAGCCGCCCGCCGACAGCGGCAACATCTACGAGCTCCGCTGGTACCGCGCGCAGGTCGGTCGCCTGGGCGAGTGGCTCAGCCTCGCCAAGGGCGTGCTGCCGAGCCGCGAGAAGTACTCGCGCAACGTGTGCTACTGGCAGACCGAGGCCGGCCAGCTCAACGAGGCCGTGCACCTCTGGGTCTACAAGGACCTCAGCGAGCGCGCCGCCGCCCGCGCGAAGGCGCTGGCCGACCCCGAGTGGCAGGCGTTCCTCGGCAAGGCGCTGCCTCTCCTGTTGAACATGCAGTCGGTCGTCCTGATCCCGACCCCCGTCTCACCGATGAAATAGCCGATGGCGGAAACGACCGCGCAGCAGACCGTCGAAATCGGGTACGGCGGGACCGAGCGCCTCGTGATGAACATGGGGCCGCAGCACCCGTCCGCCCACGGCGTCTTTCGCGCGATCCTGACGCTGGAAGGCGAGACCGTCGTCGCCGTCGACGCGGTCATCGGCTATCTGCATCGCTGCCACGAGAAGCTGGCCGAGAACCTGACCTACGTCCAGTACCCCTCGATCGCCTCCAAGACCGATTACGTCTCGGCGATGACCGCGGAGCTGGCCTACGTGGCCGCCGTCGAGAAGGTCGGCAAGATCGACGTCCCCAAGCGCGCGCAGCAGCTGCGCGTGCTGGTGGCCGAGCTGCAGCGCATCGCCTCGCACTGCCTCTGGCTGGGCACGTGGTGCATGGACATGGGCGGCGCGCTCGGCGGCGGCGCCACCATCTTCCTCTACGCCATTCGCGAGCGCGAGCTCGTGCTGGACCTCTTCGAGTCGCTCACCGGCGCCCGCCTGCTCTACGGCTTCCACCAGGTGGGCGGTGTGCGCTACGACGTGCCCGCGGGCTGGGCCGAGCGGTGCCGCCAGACGATCGACCTCATCGCCCGCCGCGTGGACGAGTACGAGGCGATGCTGGAGGACAACCCGTTCTTCCTCGTGCGCACGCAGGGCGTGGGCGTGATCTCGCGCGAGCTCGCCCAGGACGTCGGCGTGTGCGGCCCGCTCATCCGCGGCTCCGGCATCCCGTACGACGTGCGGCGCACCGAGCCCTATTCCTCGTACCAGGACTTCGACTTCAAGGTGCCCGTGGAGACCGCCGGCGACTGCTTCGCGCGCTATCGCGTGCGGATGGTGGAGTTCCGCGAGTCGATCAAGATCGTGCGCCAGGCGCTCGACGGCCTCGCCGAGGGCCCGATCTCCTCGCGGCCGGGGGTGAAGTCGGTGGGGCAGGTGCGCATTCCCAAGGGCGAGGGTTACACGCGGATCGAGGGCGCGCGCGGCGAGGTCGGCTGCTACCTCGTCGCCGACGGCGGCGCCAAGCCGTACCGCCTCAAGTGGCGCGGCGCCTCCTTCTCCAACCTCGCCGTGCTGCCCTACATCATCCCCGGCCACAAGATCGCCGATGTGGTGGCCATCATGGGCTCCGTCGACCCGGTGTTCGGCGAAGTCGACCGCTAAGCCATGTCACCGCTCGTCTACCACGCCCTCGTCGGCTTCGTGGTGCTCAACGCGGTCATCGGCATGGTGACCTACGTCACGCTGCTCGAGCGGAAGTTCGCCGCCCGCATGCAGTCGCGCATCGGGCCCTACTACGTCGGCTGGCCGCACGGCTGGCTGCAGCCGATTGCCGACGCCCTCAAGCTCATGATGAAGGAGGACATCGTCCCCCGGGCCGCCGATCGCTGGGTCTACAACCTGGCGCCGCTGGCGTTCCTGGTGCCGTGCATCCTCGTCTTCGCCACGATTCCGTTCGCGCCGGGCCTGGGCGTGGCCGACCTCAACATCGGCGTGCTCTTCTTCCTGGCGGTGTCGGCGCTGGAGATCGTGGGCCTGTTCATGGGCGGCTGGGGCTCCAACAACAAGTACGCGCTGCTCAGCGCCATGCGGGCGGTGAACCAGATCATCTCCTACGACCTGCCCTTCATCTTCGCGGCGCTGGTGCCGGTGGTGCTGGCGGGCTCGCTGCAGCTCTCGGTCATCGTCGAGGCCCAGCGCGCCATGTACGGCGCGTTCGTCTTCTACCCCGTGCTCGGTCAGCTCGCGTTCGTGGCCTTCCTGGTCGCCACCCTGGCCGCCGAAAACCGCGTGCCCTTCGACATCCTCGAGGCCGAGTCGGAGCTGGTGGCGGGCTTCCGCGTGGAGTACAGCGGCATGAAGTTCGCGCTCATCCAGCTCGGCGAGTACGCGCACATGATCGCCACCTCGTTCCTGGGCGCGCTGCTCTTCCTGGGCGGCTGGCTCGGGCCCGGGCCCGCGTGGATGGGACCCGTCTGGTTCCTGCTGAAGGCCGTGGTCGTCTTCCTCGTCGTCACGTGGGTCAGATGGTCGTTCGTGCGCATCCGCGTGGACCAGATCCTGGCGATCTCCTGGAAGCTGCTGCTGCCGGCCACGCTCGTCCTGTTGATGGCGACGGCGCTGGTCGTGGCCCTGCGGAGCACCGGTGGCGCGTAAAGGCGCCTCGTTCCTGGGGGAGACGTGGCAGCTCATCGGCGCCGTGGGGCGCGCGATGGGCATGACGTTCCGGAACTTCTTCCGGCGGCCGGTCACCCTGCAGTATCCGACCGTCAAGCGCGTCTATCCCGACCGCTTCCGCGGCATCCTGGCGCTCACCTACGACCACGACACCGGCGAGGAGAACTGCATCGGCTGCCGCCTCTGCGAGTTCATCTGCCCGCCGCAGGTGATCAAGGTCGAGATGCTGAAGGCGGAGAAGCGGAACTGGGCCAAGACGTTCACGCTCGAGCTCTACTCGTGCGAGTTCTGCGAGCTGTGCGTGCAGGTGTGCCCGACCGACGCCATCATCATGCTGAAGACGTTCGACCTGGCCACGGCCGACCGCCGCGAGATGCTGCTCGACAAGGACCGGCTGCACGCGCTCGGCCTGGAGCACCCGGCCTCGTGGGCGACGGGCAACCGCCTGCGTGACATGCAGGCGCCGCCGAAGGCGGTGAAGACCGAGGCGAAGGTCGAGGCCGGAGGGAAAGCGGAAGCCAAGGAGCCGGCCGAGTGACGGCCGAGGCCGTGGCGTTCGTCGGAGTGGCGGTCGTGCTGCTCGGGTCGAGCCTCGCCGTCGTCCTCACGCCGAACCTCTTTCACTCCATCCTGTATCTGGCGGTGGCGCTCGTCGCCACCGGCGTCGTGTTCCTGCTGCTCGACGCGCCCTTCCTGTTCGGCGTCCAGCTGCTCCTCTACGCGGGCGGGGTGGTGACGATCGTGGTCTTCGCCATCATGCTCACCGAGCGCCTCGTCGGCCGGACCATCCGCCAGGCCAGCCGCTACCTGATCAACGGCGCGCTCCTGAGCGTGGCCGTCTTCGCCGGCGTGGCGGGCTTCCTCGTGCAGGCGCCGCTCGCCGGCGCCCGGCCGGGCGTGTCGGGTGACCTCACGCTGGCCGTGGGGCGCGCGCTCGTGGGCGCCTTCGCGGTGCCGCTGGAGCTGCTGGGCGTGCTGCTGGTGATCGCGCTGCTGGGCGCGCTCTACTTCGCGCGGAGCGAGCCCTGATGCCGCTCGGCGCCTACCTGACGCTGGCCGCGCTCGTGTTCGCCATCGGGCTCTTCGGGGTGCTGACCCGCCGCAACGCGGTCGGCATCCTGCTCGGCATCGAGCTGATGCTGAACGCCGTCAACATCAACCTCGTGGCCTTCGCGCGCTTCTCGGGCGATCTCGGCGGCATCCTCTTCACGCTGTTCACCATCGCGATCACGGTGGCCGAGGTCGCCGTCGGCCTGGCCATCGTCATCGTGATCTTCCGCGTGCGGCGGACGGTCGAGGCCGACCACCTCGACCTGCTGCGCGGATGAAGCCCCCAGTGCCGGCCCCGGGGTGCGCCACGATATGAGCATGCGCGTAGGGTCAGCCGCGGTGGCGCTGGTGGTCCTGGGGCTGCCCTTCGCGAGCTTCCTGCTGCTGGCGCTCGTGCGGCCGCTGCGCCGCTCGGCGGTGGCGGCGGCCACGGTCAGCATCACGGTCATGGTGGCGGCGGTGGTGGCCGCCTTCTGGCTGTCGTGGCGGGCCAGGCCGCTGGAGCTGCTGCAGTCGCCGTCCACGACATGGTCGTGGATCCCGGCCGACGGCGGGCCGATGGCCACCGTCGGCGTCATGGTGGACGGCAAGAGCATGGCGATGTGCATGCTCGTCACGTTCGTGTCGCTGATGGTCCAGCTCTACTCGTGGGCCTACCTGCACGACGAGCCGCGCCGCTCGCTCGGCCGCTACTACGCCTACCACTCGCTGTTCGCCTTCTCGATGCTGGGCCTCGTGCTGGCGCCGACATTTCTCCAGATGTTCGTGTTCTGGGAGCTGGTCGGTCTCTGCTCCTATCTCTTGATCGGCTACTGGTACGACCGGCCGTCGGCCGCGCGCGCCGCCGTGAAGGCGTTCTGGATCACCAAGCTCGGCGACCTCGGATTCGTGGCGGGCATCGTCATGCTGTGGGCGGCCGCCGGGACGTTCGACTTCTGGGAGCTGTTCCGGCTCGCCCATACGAACGGGCTGCCGCCGGCCGGCATGCCGCTCATCATGTTCCTCATCTATCTCGGCGCCGTCGGCAAGTCGGCCCAGTTCCCGCTGCACATCTGGCTGCCCGACGCCATGGAAGGGCCCACGCCGGTCTCGGCGCTGATCCACGCGGCCACCATGGTCACCGCCGGCGTCTTCCTCGTGAACCGCGCGTTTCCGCTCTTCATGCTCGTGCCCGACGTGCTCACGCTCATCGCGTGGGTGGGCGCCTTCACCGCCTTGCTCGCCGCGACCATGGCGTGCGTGGAGAACGACATCAAGCGCGTGCTCGCCTACTCGACGGTGTCCCAGCTCGGCTACATGATGGCGGCGGCGGGCGCCAGCGCGCCGGACGCGGGCTTCGCCCACCTGCTCACGCACGGCGTGTTCAAGGCGCTGCTGTTCCTCGGCGCCGGCATCGTGATCCACGTGTTCCATACCAACGACGTCTTCCGCATGGGCGGCCTGGGCGGACAGCCGTGGCTGTGGGTGCCCTTCGTGCTCGCCACGCTGGCGCTGGCCGGCGTGCCGCCGCTGCCCGGGTTCTTCACCAAGGAAGCGATCCTGGGCGGCGTGTTCGAGGCTCACCTGACGATCCCGTTCGTGATGCTGGCGGTGACGGCGTTCCTCACGGCCTTCTACATGTTCCGCGTCGTCTTCCTGGCCTTCTTCGCGCGCGGCCTCGGCGACAGCCACGCGCACCACCACGTGCCGCCCCTCATGAGCGGCGTCTGCTGGACGCTGGCCGCGCTCAGCGTGGCCACCGGCGTGAACCTCGCGCGTCAGATGCTCGCCGGAGCTCATCATGAGGGGGCGCCCGCGTGGCTGCCCGCGTTCTCGCTGGGCCTGGCCGGCGCCGGCATCGTGCTGGCGTGGGCGATGTACCGGCGCGGCGCGATCGATCCGGCGCGGGTGGCGACCGTGCTGGCGCCGCTGGACTGGGCGGCGCGCCGCGGCTACGGGATCGACGCGGTGTTCGCCGGCCTCTACCGCGGCGCGCTGCTCGGCTTCTCGCGCGTCGTCGGCTGGGTGGACCGCTACGTCGTGGACGGCCTCCTCAACGTGTTCAGCGCGTGGACGCTGCGCGCGGGCGACCGGCTGCGGCGCCTGCAGACCGGCCTGCCGCAGGATTACGTCTACGGCGTCGCCCTCGGCGCCCTCATCCTCTTCGTCCTCGCCCAGTGGCGGATGAAATGATCCCGTTCCCGGTCCTGTCGGTGATCACGTGGGCGCCGTTCGTGGGCGCCGTGCTCATCATGTTCCTGGCCCGCCACAGCCCGCTGGCCGTGCGGCTCATCGCGCTGCTGACGACGTCCATCTCCACCGTGCTGTCGGTCTTCATCTTCGTCGTCTACGACCGGGAGGCGGCCGGCTTCCAGTTCTACGAGAAGCTGCCGCTGGTGCCGCCGCTCGGCATCTCGTACGAGGTCGCGGTGGACGGGATGTCGCTGCTGATGGTGCTGCTCACCTCCGTCATCATCTTCGCCGGTGTGTTCGCGTCGTGGACCGTCAAATCGCGCAGCCAGGAGTTCTACGCGCTGCTGCTCGCGCTGGTGACGGGCGTGTACGGCGTGTTCGTGTCGCTCGACCTCTTCGTGTTCTTCCTCTTCTACGAGCTGGCCGTGCTGCCGATGTACTTGCTCATCGGCATCTGGGGCTCGTCGGGCGAGGTGCGCCCGCGCGGCATCTTCGGCTGGGCCTTCCGCGAGACGGGGGTCGGCACGAAGGAGTACGCCGCGATGAAGCTCACGCTCTACCTGCTCTTCGGCTCGGCGTTCATCCTCGTGGGGATCTTCGCGCTCTACGTCACCGCCGGCACCGGCTCCTTCTCGTTCCTCGAGCTGGAGGCGACGACGTTCGACCCGCGCGTGCAGTTCTGGGTCTTCCTGGCCTTCTACGTCGGCTTCGGCATCCTGGCCGGCATCTGGCCGCTGCACACGTGGTCGCCCGACGGGCATGCTTCCGCGCCCACCGCGGTCTCGATGCTGCACGCCGGCGTGCTGATGAAGCTGGGCGCCTATGGCGTCGTGCGCCTGGGTATGGGGCTGCTGCCCGACGCCGCCGTCGAGCTGGCGTGGCTGGTGGGCGGCATCGCGTGCATCAACGTGGTGTACGGCGCGCTGTCGGCCATGGCCCAGACGGACCTCAAGTACGTCATCGCCTACTCGTCGGTGTCGCACATGGGCCTGGTGATGCTCGGCGCCGCCACGCTGACCGAGGCCGGCCTCAACGGCTCGGTCTTCCAGATGTTCGCCCACGGCGTGATGACGGGCCTGTTCTTCGCGCTCGTGGGTCTCGTCTACGAGAAAGCCCACTCGCGGGCGATCTTCACCATGGGCGGCTTCGGCCGCGCCATGCCCGGCATCGCGACCGCGTTCACCGTCGGCGGCCTCTCCTCGCTCGGCTTGCCGGCCACCTCCGGCTTCGTGGCCGAGATCCTCACGTTCATGGGCGCGTGGCGCTCCGCGCACCCGTGGTGGCTGGTCCCAGCCGTGGCCGGGACGTTCCTGACCGCGGTCTACGTGCTGCGCGTGACCAAGCAGATCTTCTGGGGCCCGCCCTCGCCGCACTTCGACCACCTGGAGGATGCCCGCGGCCCCGAGTGGCTGGCCCTCGTGCTGCTGACGGGCGTGATCGTGGTCTTCGGCCTCGTGCCCGCCCTCGCCATCGGCCCGGTGGATACCGCCACGGTGCCGATCCTCACGCGCATGGTGAAGCCGTGAGTTTCACCCGGAGAGGCAAGCCGTGAGCGGCCTGGCGCCGTTCGCGCTCGAGGCCGGCATCGGCGTCGTGCTGCTGCTCGTCTTCGGCGCCGGGCTGCTGGCGCGCGGCGAGGACCGGCGCTTCGTGGCCTGGCTCGCCACGACTGGCGTGCTCGCGGTCGGCGTGCTGGCGATGCTCGCGCGGCCCGCCGGGCCGGCGCTGGGCGGCATGTTCGTGCAGGACGGCCTGGCGATCTTCGCCAAGCGGTTGTTCCTGGCCGCGACGTTCATCGGCTTGCTGGCCGGCCTCTCGCTGACCGATCGCGTCTTCGTACGGCGCGCCGGCGAATACCACCTCCTGATCCTCACCTCGCTGCTCGGGATGATGGTGCTGGCCTCGGCGCGCGATCTGATTTTGCTCTTCCTGGCCTTCGAGCTGATGTCGATCCCGCTCTACGTGCTGGCCGGCTTCCTCAAGCGGGACGCCGCGGCCGTCGAGGCCTCGCTGAAGTTCTTCCTCGTCGGCTCGGTGTCCTCGGCGGTGATGGCCTACGGCCTCTCGTTCGTGTACGGCGCCACGCGGACGACCGACCTCGCCCGCATCGCCGCCGTCGCCACCGCCGGCGATCCACTGCTCACGCTAGGCCTCGTTGCCACGCTCGTCGGCTTCGCGTTCAAGATCGCCGCGTTCCCCTTCCACATGTGGGTGCCCGACACGTACGAGGCGGCCTCGACGCCGTTCGTGGCGTGGCTGAGCGTGGCGCCGAAGGCGGCGGGCTTCGTCGCGCTCTTCCGCGTGTACTTCGAGGGCGCCGGTGATCGGGCGGCGACGTGGGTGCCGGTGGCGGCGTTCCTGGCCACGGTGACGATGCTGGCCGGCAACCTGATGGCGCTGCCGCAGCAGAACACCAAGCGGCTGCTGGCCTACTCCGGCATCGCGCAGATCGGCTACATGCTGGTCGGCGTCGCGGCGGCCTCCGCGTCCGGCACCGCGATGGTCCTCTTCTATCTGGTCGCGTACGTGTTCGGCAACATGGGGGCGTTCCTCGTGGTCGAGGCCCTCGCGCGCTCGGAGGGCTCGGAGGCGACGACGGCGTTTCGCGGACTGGCCCAGCGCTCGCCACTCCTCGCGCTGGCGATGCTGCTGTTCCTGCTGTCGCTCGGCGGCATCCCGTTCGTCGCCGGCTTCTGGGCCAAGCTCTACGTCTTCTGGGCGGCCACGGAGCGCGGCCTCTACTGGCTCGTCCTCCTCGGCGCCCTCCTCACCGTCGTCGCCCTCTTCTATTACCTCCTCGTCGCCAAGCGCATGTACATCGAGCCCCCCGACCGCCCCACCCGCGTGCCGGTCGCCCCCACGCTGGCCCTCTCCGTCGCCCTCTGCGTCCTCGGCGTGGTGATCCTGGGCCTCTACCCCAAGGCCGTCGTCATGGCCGCCATGCGCGTCGCCTCCCCGCTTTTCTAGCCCCGTCGAGCGCCCGGTAACGCCGCTTCGAGCGCCGGCTTCGCCGGCGCAATTCTGTTTTTGGTCTGGGGGGGCAGGGAGGAGTGCGCCGAAGGCGCGCGACGACCGTCGGAGGGGAGCGAAGCTCCCCCCGAGTGAGGCGCTCCCCCCGAGGCTCTTGACGCGGTGCGTTCGAGAGGGTAGGGTTCTGTACCAACCGGTTGGTACAGACGATGACCGCCACCAAGACGCCAAGCCCCACGAGCCGTCCGCGCGACGGCCGGTCCACCCGGGAGGCGATCATCGAGGCCGCGACGCGCCTCATGCACGTGCGCGGCTACCAGAACACGTCGCTCGACGACGTGCTCCGCGCGAGCGGGGCCGGGAAGGGCAACTTCTACCATCACTTCCGGAGCAAGGAGGACCTGGGGTTCGCCATCCTCGACCAGCTTGTCGGGTGGTTCGTGGAGCGGACGCTGGAGCCGTGCTTCTCGGACGCCGCGGCGCCGCGGCTGGATCAGGTCCGCTGCTTCCTGGATCGCGTGCTGGAGGCGCAACGAAAGTCCAATTGCGTCGGCGGCTGCGCGATGGGCAACCTGGCCTCGGAGCTCAGCGACGTGCATGAGGGATTTCGCGCGCGGCTGGCTTCGGTGTTTACAGCATGGCGGGTGCGTCTGACCAGGGCGCTGGCGGAGGCCCAGGCGCGCGGCGAGGTGGTGGCATCCTGCCGGCCCGAGCCGGCGGCGCAGTTCCTGGTGGCGGGGCTGGAGGGCGGCATCCTGTTGACGAAGGTCTCGAAGGACATCGCAGTACTCGAGCAGTGCGTGGGCGAGCTCAAGCGCTATCTCACGCTCTACGAGGTGCGGTCATGAGCAGCGTGGCGCCGGGAACGCGTGTGGACGTGGACGCGGACCTCGTGGCCGATCTGCGCGCCGAGGCCCCCGAGGCCGCCGAGCGGCTCGTCGAGCGCTACGGCGATCGCGTCTATCGCCTGGCCATGCGCATCACGGGCTCCAAGGAGGACGCCGAGGAGGCGGCCCAGGACGCGCTGTGGACGGCCGCGCGCAAGATCGGCATGTTCAAGGGCGAGTCGGCGTTCGGCTCGTGGGTGTACCGGATCACCGCGAACGCCGCCTACCAGAAGCTGCGCACGCGCCGGCAGAAGTCGGCCGAGATCGCCATCGACGACGTGCTGCCCTCGCTGGACGACGACGGGCGCCACTTCGAGCCGATGGACGACTGGTCCAATCGCGTGGACGAGCGCGCGCTGCAGGGCGAGCTGCGCCAGGTGCTCCAGGAGGCCATCGACGGCCTGCCGGCCGAGTACCGCACGGCACTGGTGATGCACGACGTCGAGGGCCTGTCGAATCCCGACATCGCCGAGACGCTCGGCATCAGCCTGCCCGCGGTGAAGTCGCGCGTGCACCGCTCGCGGCTCTTCGTGCGCAAGCGGCTGGCCGAGTATCTCCAGGACGGGCAGCCGAAGGCCTCGGCCCCGAATGGTTGACGCCCACGCCGGCGATGTGGTCTTATAAACGGCCGTCACTCATTCGTTTTCAGGAGCTCTGAGGCAATGGAAGCCGTCATCGCGACCGGAGGCAAGCAGTACCGGGTGGCCGAGGGCCAGGTCATCTCGGTCGAGAAAGTGCCCGGGGAGAAAGGCGCCGAGGTGGCGTTCGCCTCGGTGCTGCTCGTGAACCGCGACGGCGAGATCATCGTGGCGCCGGACCGGCTCAAGAGCGCGCGCGTGTCGGGCACGGTCGTCTCGCAGGGACGCGGCAAGAAGGTCATGGTCGTGAAGTTCAAGCGGCGGAAGAACTACCGGCGCAACCGCGGCCACCGGCAGGCGGCGACCACGGTGCGCATCACGAAGATCGAGGTGTAGAGGACGTCATGGCGCACAAGAAAGGCGTCGGCAGCTCGCGCAACGGCCGCGATTCCAACCCGCAGATGCTGGGCGTCAAGCGGTTCGGCGGGCAGTTCGTCACCGGCGGCTCCATCCTGGTGCGTCAGCGCGGCACCCGCTTCAAGCCGGGCGCCAACGTCGGCCTCGGCAGCGACGACTCGCTGTTCGCCAAGGTGGACGGCATCGTCAAGTTCGAGCGCCGCGGCTACTCCCGCTACATCAGCATCCTGACGCCCCCGCCGTCGAATTAAAGCGCCTCGGACGGGGGGCGCCGGCCCGCCCGCTCCGAGGCTCGCATCCCGATATGTTCGTCGACGAGATCGACATCTTCGTCAAGGGTGGTGACGGCGGCGCCGGGTGCGTCAGCTTTCGCCGCGAGAAATTCGTGCCGCGCGGCGGTCCTGACGGCGGCGACGGCGGGGACGGCGGCTCCGTGTTCTTCGAGGCCGATCCCGCGCTGACCACGCTGCTCGACTTCCACTACAAGCGCCACTACCATGCCGAGCGCGGACAGCACGGCGAGGGCAGCAATCGCTCGGGCGCCGGCGGCGACGATCTCGTGCTGCGCGTGCCGCTCGGCACCGTGATCGCCGACCGCGACCGCGGCGAGATCATCGGCGACCTCACCGTGCCCGGCCAGCGCATCGTCGGCATCCGCGGCGCTCGCGGCGGCCGCGGCAACGCGCGCTTCTCGTCCTCGACGAACCAGGCGCCGCGCCGCGCCGACCTCGGTCGGCCCGGCCCCGAGCGCTGGCTGCGGCTCGAGCTGAAGCTGCTGGCCGACGTCGGCGTCATCGGATTTCCGAACGCCGGGAAGTCGACGCTGGTGTCGCGCGTATCGGCGGCCAAGCCGAAGATCGCCGACTATCCCTTCACCACGCTGCAGCCCTCGCTGGGCATCGTGCGCACCCCCGACGGTGAACGCTCGTTCGTCATCGCCGACTTGCCGGGGCTGATCCCAGGCGCGAGCGAGGGCCGTGGCCTCGGCCATCAGTTCCTCCGTCACACCGAGCGCACGCGGCTGCTCCTGCACATGCTCGACCTCGATCCGGCGAGCGGCCGCGACCCGCTCGACGACCTGCGCGTGATCAACGCCGAGCTGGCAGCCTACTCGCCGGAGCTCGCCGCGCGGCCGCAGCTCGTGGTGGCCAACAAGGCCGACCTCGTGGAGGGCGACGCCGGCGTCGCCGCCGCGCTCGACCGCATCCGCCGGCACTGCACCGCCACCGGCCAGCCGTTGCACGTCATCTCCGCCGCCACCGGCCGCGGGCTGCCCGAGCTGCTGCGCGCCGTCGCGGCGCGCCTGGACGACCTGGGATGGGCGCGCGCCGCCAGCTAGGCCGGATCCGCCGCCTGGTCGTGAAGGTCGGCAGCGGCCTCATCACCACGCCGGAGGCCGGGCCGGATCGCCGGCGCATCGCCGCCCTCGCCGCCGACCTGGCCGCCGTGCGCGCGGACAAGGTGGACACGGTGCTCGTCTCGTCGGGCGCGATCGCCACCGGCATGGCACGTCTGGCCCTGCCGCGCCGCCCGCGCTCGATGCCGGAGACGCAGGCGGCCGCCGCCGTGGGCCAGTCGGCGCTGATGCGCCACTACGAGACGGCGTTCAAGCGTCACGGCGTCAGCGTGGGCCAGGTGCTGCTGACCGCGCAGGACATCGGCGACCGCGCGCGCTACCTGAACGCGCGCAACACGCTGCTGGCGCTGCTGGGCTTCGGCGTGCTGCCGATCGTCAATGAGAACGACACGGTGGCCACGGAGGAGATCAAGGTCGGCGACAACGACAACCTGAGCGCGCTGGTGGCCTCGCTCATCGAGGCCGACCTGCTCGTGCTCCTCACCGACGTGGAGGGCCTCTACACGGCCAATCCCGCCACCAATCCCGACGCGCGCAAGCTCGACACCGTGGAGGCGATCACGGAGGACGTCACGCGCCTGGTGTGGGCGGGGGCCGGCGCCGGCTCGGTGGGCGGCATGGCCACCAAGCTGCAGGCCGCGCAGAAGGCCGCCACGGCCGGGGTGCCGATGATCATCGCGAGCGGCCGCACCGAGCACGTGCTGGCCCGCCTGCTGCACGGCGAGCCGCTCGGCACGTACTTCGCGCCCAGGGCCGATCGGCTCGGCGCCCGCAAGCGGTGGATCGCCTTCGCGGTGGCGCCGCAGGGCCGTCTCACGGTTGACGCGGGCGCGGTCCGGGCTTTAACTCTGGGGGGCAAGAGCCTGCTGCCCTCGGGCGTCGTCAAGGTTGAGGGCGATTTCGCCGCCGGCGAGGTGGTGGCGGTGTGCGACGAAGTGGACGGTCGCGAGTTCGCGCGGGGGCTGGTGAACTTCGACGCACCCGAGCTCCTGCGCATCCGCGGCGCCAAAACGCGCGAAATCGAACCACGCTTGGGGTACAAGAGTTTCGAAGAAGTCATCCACCGCGACAACTTGGTCATACTGTAGGGAGAACCGGCGCGGGTCGGCGGAGCCGAGCGAATCACGTTCGAGCGCCAGTAGGATGGAGTGGCGGGTCCCCGGTGGGGGAGTCTAGAGGGGGAGCGGCGGCGCTCCCCCTCTTCACAAAGAAAGGCACGATGGCGGGCGATATCAGGGATCTCGTCGAGACCAAGGCGCGCGCGGCGCGGGAGGCCGCGCGGGCGCTGGCGCTGTGCGGCAGCCGGACCAAGTACGACGCGCTGCTGCAGATGGCGCGCGGGCTCGAGGAGAAGACGGCCGCCATCCTCGAGGCCAACCGCGCGGACCTCGAGCGCGCGCGCGCCTCCGGCGTCCCCCGCGCGTTCCTCGATCGTCTCACGCTCACCGACGCCCGCATCGAGACCATGGCCGCGGGGCTGCGCGAGATCGCCGCGCTGCCCGATCCTGTCGGTGAAACGGTCGAGGCCTGGCGCCGTCCCACCGGGCTGGAGATCGCCCGCGTTCGCGTGCCTCTCGGCGTCATTGGCTTCATCTACGAGTCGCGCCCGAACGTGACCGCGGACGCTGCCGGCCTTTGCGTGAAGTCCGGCAACGCCGTGGTGCTGCGCGGAGGCAGCGAGGCCATCGAGTCCAATGCGCTCATCGCGGCCGTGCTGGCCAAGGCCCTCGAAAAGACGGGCGCGCCGTCGGAGGCCATCCAGTTCGTGGACGTCACCGACCGCGAAGCGGTGGCGGTGATGCTCGAGCTGGACGGCCTGCTCGACCTCATCATCCCGCGCGGCGGCGAGGATTTCGTCCGGTGGGTGGCGGAGCGCTCGCGCGTGCCCATCCTCAAGCACGACAAGGGCCTCGTCCACGTCTTCGTGG
>QHRW01000116.1 GCA_003220265.1 Candidatus Rokuibacteriota bacterium
TCGCGCTCGTAAAGCCGGATCGTAGTCAACAGACCACGGAGGCGTGACGCCGCATCCGCTGAAGGCCGGTGGCGTCCCCGGCGACGAGTCGCAAATGGCACTCGGTGCAAATCGGGTGCTTCAAAGCATCTTCGTTCACGACCTGCTCCTGGCAGATGCCGCACCGGCCGTGTTCCTCGCGCCGTTCAAGCAAATCGCACTCTTGACATACTCGGAGGATCTGACGCCGCTTCGGGTCCACCTTCATGATGAACGCAGTGATCTCTCTGTCGCAGCGGCTGCACTTCCCGAAGAACGGGTCGGCCACTATAACGTCCTCCCAAAGTAGTGCTGCAGGCCCGGTACGGGACAAAACTGGGACAATCGCGGCGGCTACAGCTCAGAGCGTGTCGCTAAGCGTCGGAAAAGAATGGTGGGCAGGGACGGGATTGAACCGCCGACACCAGGATTTTCAGTCCTGTGCTCTACCAACTGAGCTACCTGCCCGGACCGGAAGGACGGAGACGAAGAGTATCAGCGCTTGGTGCGCTCGTCCAGCTTCTTGAGGATCAGCTCGGCTTGCTCGATGTTCTTGCGGGCGCTGGGGTGGCGCGGGTCGAGCTCGAGGACGGCTTTCCACTCGTCGATGGCCTGCTCCAGCTTCTCCTCGCGGTAGAGACGGACGCCCTCGTTGTAGCGCTGCTGGACGAGGCCCGCGCGGGCCTGGCGCGTGAGGTCGGTGAGGTCGTCGTAGCGCGGCGTCAGCTTGGCGAGCTGCACCAGGGCCTGGTAGGACTCGTCGTAGCGCCGCTCGCCGAGACGCGTCTTGCCGAGCGAATAGAGGATCGTCTTCTTGAGCTCGGCGCCCTCGGAGTGATACGGGTTGCTGGCCAGCACGCGATCGACGCTGGCCAGGGCCTCGGCGAAGTTCTTGCGCTCCAGCGCATCGCGGGCCTCGGCCACCAGCGGATCGATCTCGGGGGCGAGGTCGTCGCGCGGGATCGTGCCACGCGAGGGGTCGGCGCCCTCGCGCGGCGAGAGATAGAACGGCACGCCGGGAATCTCGGGCACGCGCAGCGAGGCGCCCACGGTGAGGCGCGGGTTGCGCGGGAGCTGGTTGATCTCCCAGATCACCTCCGAGCGCGAGCGATCACCGTAGTAGCGCTGGGCGATCGAGCCCAGGCTCTCGCCCGCGCGCACGATGTGGGTCACGAAGCGCACTTCCTTCACCTCGTTGCGCAGGCCCTCGAAGGCCGGGGCGTGGCCGGGATCGAGCGCGAGGGCCATGAGGAAGTGGCGGCGGGCCTCGAGGTACGCGCCGCGGCCGAGCGCGGCGCGCGCGTGCTGCATCTGCTCGGCCACCGCGCGCTCGATGCGCGCCTCCAACCGCGCCTTGCGCTCGCGCAGCGCGGGGTCATCGGGCTCGAGCGTCAGTGCGACGGTGGTCGCCTCGAGCGCCGCGCGCAGGGCGCCGTCGCGCTCGAGCCGCTCGGCCTTGGCGCGCTCGATGTCGGCCAGCGTCTGGCGCCCGGGGCCGCCCAGCAACGTCGCGCATCCGGAAAGGGCGAGCACCGCCAGCAGCGCCAGGGCCGGCCGCGCGGTCATTTGATGGGCTCGGGCGCGAAGGTATTCAGGTTCTTCACGAAGTCCTCGAGGGTCATCTCCGCGTAGATCTGGCTGCGGCGGATGCGGAAGAGCGGCACGAACGAGGCGTTGCCCTCGCGAAAGACGGTGAGCCCGCCGAGGAAGCCGGAGTCGCGCGTGTGGGCGAGCACCGCGTCGTCGGCGGCGCCGTAGGGATAGGCCAGGAAGCGCGCCGGGCGGCCGAGCCGCTGCTGGAACAGCCGCTGGGAGGCTTCCAGCTCGGCGCGCAGGCGCCGTGCGTGATCGGCCTCGGATTCGCCGGGCTGCCGCCGCAGGTCGCCGTGCGTCTTGGTGTGGCCCTCCACCTGGAAGCCCTCGGCGTCGAGCCGGGCGAGGTCGTCCCAATCGAGGGCGTTGCGGCCGCTCCCCACGTAGTCGGTGTAGACGAAGAGTGTGGCCGGGAAGCGCAGGTCCTTGAGGACGGGATACGCGTACTCCAGGAACGAGCGGTGGCCGTCGTCGAAGGTGAGGACGACGGCGCGGCGCGGGAGCTGCCGCTTGAGCTGCAGGAACTCGTGGAGCTCCTCGAGGCTGACGACGCGGTAGTTGTGGGTCTTGAGATAGTGCATCTGCTCGCCGAAGGCCTTGGCCCCGATCACCAGCCGGCCTTTCGCCTGCGGGCCGATGTCGTGGTACGTCAGCACGGGCACGAGCTGATAGCCGTTGGTGTAGACGCCGCTCGGATTCCACGGCCGCTTGGGAATGACGACCGTTTGGCCGCGGGCCAGCTTGGTGACGTCGTTGTAGTCCTCGATCATCCACGCCAGGCGCGCGTCGCCGAGGAACCGGCGCGCGAGCTCGGCCGTGGTGTCGCCCCAGCGCGCGGTGACGACGATGAGGTCCGCCGACTCCAGCGTGGGCCGTCCGACCACCGGCAGCTTGGCGGCCGTGGCGCACGCGCCCAGCGCAAGCGCCGCGAGGCCGCCGGCGGCCACGCGCAGGCGGAGCGAGGCGGCGCTCACGCCCCGCGCGCTCCGATGACCTCGTAGACCTCGACCTCGTCTTCCTTGCCGCGCAGCCGCATGGGCCCCAGCCGGCGCGCCTCGATGCCGTAGCGCACGATGCCGTACGTGGTGGACGTGATGAGGATCTGCCCGGGCTTGGCGTACGACTCGAGCCGCGAGGCCAGGTTGACGTTGTCGCCGATGACCGTGTACTCCATCCGCGTCTCGGTGCCCACGTTGCCAGCCACGGCGGTGCCGGCGTTGACGCCGATGCCGATGGCCAGCGCCGGCTTGCCCTCCGCCGCGCGGCGCGCGCTCAGCTCGCGCATGCCCGCCTGCATGGCCAGCGCCGTGCGGACGGCGCGCAGCGCGTGGTCGGGATGGTAGATGGGCGCGCCGAACACGGCCATCACGCCGTCGCCGAGAAACTTGTCGAGCGTGCCGTCGTGCTTGAACGTGGTGTCGATCATCAGCGTGTAGAACGCGTTGAGCAGGCTCACGACCTCCTCCGGCGCCAGCCGCTCGGAGATCGAGGTGAAGTTGCGGACGTCGCAGAAGAGCACGGTCACCTCGCGCCGCTCGCCCGTGAGCACGATCTTCTCGGGGTCCTTGAGGATCTCCGTCACCACCTCGCGCGCCACGTAGCGGCTGAAGGCCCGCTTGATGGCGTCCGTCTCGCGCAGGCTGGCCGCCATCTCGTTGAAGCTGTGGGTGAGGGCGCCGATCTCGTCGCGCGAGGCCACGTGCAGCGTGATGGCGAAGTTGCCGTCGGCGATCGCGCGCGTGCCGTCCACCAGGCGCGAGATCGGCCGCGAGAGCACCGTGCCCAGCGTGAAGGCGCCCGCGATGCCGAGCGCGACCATGGCCAGGCTCACCAGGATGGCGTTGTCGCGCGCGCTCGCCAGCGCGGCGACGTTGGCGCGCTGGCTGAAGCCCAGATACAGCGCGCCCACGCGCACCTGCCGAAACGTGAGCGGCACCGAGAAGTCGATGAGATTGCCTCCGCCCGGCGCCGCGTAGGTCTGGACGAGGAGCGCGCCGCTCAGCGGGGTCAAGCCGCGCGGGCGCTCGAGCCGCCGCCCGATGAGGTGGACGTCGGAGTGCGCGAGGGCCTTGCCCTTCTCGTCGGTGATCGCGACGTAGGCGACGTCGGGATCCTTCATGGCGTCCTTGACGAGCAGGTTCAGTGTCAGCTCGTCGTCGCTGACGAGGGGGTTCTTGGCGCTGGCGGCCAGGTTCTGGGCGATGGTCAGGCCTCGCTTGACCATCTCGGCGGTGAGGGTCGCCTGTTGCCGGCGCAGGAGCATCGCCGACAGCAAAATGACGGTTACCGCCAGCAAGGCCGTGATCACCAAGCTGAGCTTGAGCTTGATAGGCATCGGCCCAATAACATTAGCAAGACAGCCCGCCTCGACAGAAGGTTCGCGCGGGGCGGGCTATTCGAGCAGCGTGACCACCCCGATCCCCCCGGACTTCTCGAAAAGTAGCGTCACCACGAAGGTCTCGCCCCGCTCGACCGGCCGCTGGAGGGAGCGCAGGACCACGTGGGGCCCCTCGGGGGTGAACTTGACCGTGCTGGCGCCCGGGATCTCCAGGCGGCTGAGGGCCCCGCCACCCCCCCGGACCAGGACGGCCTGCTTGGCCAGGGGCGCGACCACCCCGGTGATGGTGTCCCCGTACTTGCCGGAGCTGACCACGTCGAAGGTCACGACGAGGTCGCCGCCCTGGCGCACGGCGCGGCCGTTCTCGGTGCGGATGCGCACCCCGCCCGTCTCCATCACGGTGGGGTAGTGCACGCAGCCGGCCGCCAGCAGGAGCAGCGCCGCCAGGGCGGCGCGCCGCGTCATCACAGGCCTTTGAACGCGCCGTCGGCCACCATCGCCCGGAATGCGCGCTCGTACGCCTGCACCGTGCGCTCGAGGTCGGCGTCGGTGTGCACGGCGGAGATCCAGCCGTGGTTGGCCGAGCAGTCGACGCCGTTGTTGAGGAGCGCGCAGCGCAGCAGGTGGTAGAGCGCGCCCTTGCGCGGGCGATCGAAGCCCGCCAGGCCGGGCTTGCCCTCGAACGAGACGTGGTAGATGGACGCCTCGCCGTAGCACGTCCCGGGCGCGCCCGCCTTCTTGAGCGCCTCGCCGAGCGCGGCGCGGAGCCGATCGCCCGACTTGTTGGCGCGCGCCTGCAGGGAGGCGTCCGCGCACAGCTCGAGCGTGGCGATGGCCGCCGCCGCCGACAGCGGGTTGGCGTTGAAGGTGCCCGCATGCGCGACGCGCGAGGCGCGGTCCCAGCCGGGATCGCCGCGGAAGGTGATCATCGACATGATCTCGCGCGTGCCGGTGAGCGCACCGCCCGGCAGGCCGCCGGCGACGATCTTGGCCAGCGTGGTGAGATCGGGCGTGACATTGAAGTACTGCTGGGCGCCGCCCGGCGCGTAGCGGAAGCCCGTGATGACCTCGTCGAAGATGAGCACGACGCCGTGCCGCGTGGCCAGCGCGCGCAATTCTTGAAGGTAGCCGGGCATCGTCGGCGTCGTGCCCGCCTGGCCGCCGGCGGGCTCCAGGATGACGGCCGCCACGTCGCCGCGCTCGAACACCGTCTGCGCGGCCTTGATGTCGTTGGGCGGGCAGATCACCACCTGGTCCATCGTGGCGCCGGGGACGCCGGCCGACATCGGCACCTCGTACGGCGGATTGACGCCGGCCACCGCGCCGTCGTGCCAGCCGTGGAAGTGGCCCGTGAATTTCAGGATCTTGGTGCGGCCGGTGTACGCGCGCGCCACGCGCATGGCGAGGTGCGTGGCCTCGGTGCCCGACATCGTGAAGCGCGTCAGCTCGGCGCACGGGATGAGCTGGTTCACCAGCTCGGCCCACCGCACCTCGGGCTCGTGGCTGGCGCCCAGGTGGGTGCCGCGCGCCATCTGCTCCTGCACCGCGCGCACGACGGCGGGATGGCAGTGGCCGAGGAAGAGCGCGCCGTGGCCCATCCAGTAATCGACGTACTCGTGGCCGTCCACGTCCCACTTGCGGCTGCCCGCCGCCCGCTCGACGTAGACGGGAAACGGCGTCAGATGCCGGATGTCGTGCGTGATGCCGCCGGGGATCGCGCGGCGCGCGCGCTCGGCGAGGACCGCCGATTTCGGATGCCTGGCGGCGTACTCCTCTTGGATCGTCATCCACGCTCTCCTGGTCGCGACAAGTGGCCCCATGATAACCCGAGCAGCGCGACGATCGAGGCATGCGTGTCGGCGTCGAGGCCGTCCACCGTACGCTCGGCGCGCCGCGTGATGCCGTCGACGGCACCGGCCGCCACGCAGGCGTCGATCAGCCGCCGCTCGTCGTCGGGGCTGTGCAGCAGCGAGCCGCCCGTGAGGCGCCCGAGCTGCGCCACGATGCCGTAGGCGCCCCAGTTCGAGACGCCCGCGACCACCAGGTGATCGACGCGCACGACCGACGCGATGCGCGCCATGAGCGCCCCTTCGCGCGCGAGCGCGCCCCGCACGTTGCCCATGCCGATCTCGTTGCCGCCATCGCCGATGGCTACTGTAGCGAGTGCCGCGCGCCCGGCTCGGCCGGTTGTAGCGAGTGGCGCTTGCCCGGCTCGAGCCGAGGGTGGCCTGTGACGAGAAGCGCGTGGCTCCGGTGCGCCCGCTCGTCGCGTCCGGCCCCTGTCACGGCGTGCAAGCAGGAACATGTCGTCCAGTGGGCGATTCCAGGGGCGCACCGACACGCCGCGGGCGTTCAGGTAATCACCGTCGCGGCCGCGGCCCGGGCGCTCGATCGAGACGAGATGCGTCGGCCGCTCGCGCGCGAGCACCTCGGCCGCGGCGTCGGCCGTGTCGGGATACGCGAACGCCTCGACGGGCTCGCCGAGCGCCTTGAGCGCGGCGGCCAGCGTCGGCAGCGTCGCGGCGTCCGTCGTGTAGCGCACGCCGGCGCCGAGCCGCCGCAGCGCGCGGCCGAGCACGGCGGCGCCGGGCGGGCCGTCGGTCTCCGGCATGCCCTCGGCGACGATGAATCCGGTCACGATCAGCACGCTGCGCGCGCGCGCGAGCGCGCGGGCCGCGGCCAGGGCGCCGCCCGGCTGGAAGAACGCGGCGATGCCGCGCCCGCCGGGATCGAGGGCCAGGAGGTGATCGATCGGATCGAGCCGACGACGCGCGGCGGGCACGGCTCAGGACGCTACCACCGTGGCAACGAGGTGTGCAACGGAGTCGCCTGCCGGCCTTGGCGTGGGCCTTGCTCCATCGGGGTTGGTAGCAAACGACCTGTGCGGCGTGCAGCGCCGCGATCGAGGCGGCCATGAATCGACGACTCCTCCCGCTCTTCCTGACGCTTCTCGTCACCGGCTGCGCGCACTCGCCGCTTGTCGTCAAGCACTCCTACGACTTCCGTACCACCGCGCTGTTCAAGCTTCCCTGCGACCAGGTGCCGAAGCCGGACGCCCCCACCGATCCGCTGGAGATCAAGCTGACGGAGTGCAACAGCACCCGGATGCTCAGAATGGTGGAAAACTTTCTCCGTATCCAGGAGGCCGACCCCGACAACGGCATCGCCGGCGACACCTTCGCCGACGTCCGGGCCAAGGGCTTCACCATCTACCTCGACAGCGAGGAGCGGGTACGGCGGCCCAACACGCGCCCGCTCTACGGCAGCGACGCCCTGGCCGCCGCCGGCATGCCGGTGAGCGCTCCGCCGCTGCAGTCCCCGGGCGAAGTGCGCGCGTACACGGACTTCATGGGCCAGCACTATGCCGAGGAGTATTACGAGCGCGACCTGCGCAACGTCACCGATCGCTTCTGCTTCAACAGCCGCGATTCGCACGACCTGGGCGACGATCGCACGTTCGCCATCGTGTGGCGGGCGGGCCGCGTCTACAAGCGGGTCATCAAGGGTGGGCCGATCGACAACCCCAAGCAGGAGAAGGGCTTCCTGATCTGCCCCAGCACCTTCATCCTGGACACCGTCACCGGCGGCCTCTCGACGGCCGCGCGCGGCATGGCGGGCGTCAAGTAGACGCCAAGGCGTACCGAGCGGAAGGCATCAGGCCGACGCAGATGGCCGTTTTTCAGCGGCCTGCTACTGCGTCACTTCGTAGAGGATCGCGTGGTACGGCGCCAGCGGGCGCGCGGCGGCGCTGCCGGCGAAGCGGGCGTCCTCGCTGTCGAGCAGCACGCGCCACTCCGCCGAGGGCGGCGCGAACGGACGCGGCGCATTCGTGAGGTTCGCGACGAGGCGCACGCCCGCACCGCCCGCGCCCTGGCGGACCAACGTGAGCACGCTGCCGGTCGCGTCCAGCTCGGCGCGTGCGCGGTCCTTGCCACCGGAGCCCAGCACCGGATGGCTGCGCCGCAGCGCCAGCCAGCGGCGATAGTACTCGCGCAGCTCGCGGTGGCGCGGCGCGCCGGCCAGCGAGTGGTTCAGCCGCGAGCGCAGGAACGTGGCGGGCTCCGAGGGGTCGGGCACCGCGCCTTCCCAGCCGAAGCTCCTGAACTCCTCCGTGCGTCCCTTGCGCACGGCCTCCACCAGCGCGGGATCGAGGTGCGAGGTGAAGTACTGGAACGGCGAGGTCTCGCCGTACTCCTCGCCCATGAACAGCAGTGGAAGCGCGGGCGCCGAGAACAGCAGCGCGGCGGCCACCTTCACCGCGGCGAAGGGCGCGATGGTGGAGAGCCGTTCGCCGACCGCCCGGTTACCCACCTGGTCGTGGTTCTGCAGGCAGATCGTGAAGCGCTCGCCCCCGAGATCCGCGCTGGGCGTGCCCCGCGGCCGGGCGAAATATTCCGATGGCTCGCCCTGGAAGGCGAAGCCTTCGGCGATGGCGCGGGCCAGGCCGCGGCCGCCGGCGAAATCGACGTAGTAGCCGCCCTTCTCGCCCGTCAGCCGCGAGTGGACGGCGTGATGGAAGTCGTCCGACCAGATCGTGTCCAGGCCGAGGCCCCCCTGCGCCGGCGGCAGGACGATCTTGCGGTCGTTGTCGTGCGACTCGGCCGCGATGTGCACCGGCCGATCGAGCGCCTGCCCTTCCTCGCGTGCGGCATCGGCGAGCTCGGTGAGGACATGCACGGGGGACGCGTCGAAGATCGAGTGGATGGCGTCCAGGCGCAGGCCGTCCACATGGAACTCGCGCACCCAGTAGCGCGCGTTGTCCACGAAGTGCCGGCGTACCCCCTCGGCGTCGGGCCCGTCGAAGTTGATGGCGCTGCCCCATGGGGTTTTATACCGATCGGTGAAATACGGTCCGAACTCGCCGAGGTAGTTCCCCTCCGGCCCCAGGTGGTTGTAGACGACGTCGAGGAACACGCTCAGCCCCTGGCCGTGGGCGGCGTCCACCAGCCGCCGCAACCCGCGTGGCCCCCCATAGGTGGACTGCGGCGCATAGAGGTGCGTGCCGTCGTAGCCCCAGTTGCGCGAGCCGGGGAACTCCGCGACCGGCATGATCTCGATGGCCGTGATGCCGAGGTCCACCAGCGACGCCAGGTGGGGGATGACCGCCTCGAAGGTCCCGGAGGCCGTGAACGTCCCGACGTGGAGCTCGTAGAAGACGAGGTCGCCGAGGGCGTGGCCGCGGAAGCCCTGGTCGGTCCACGGGAACCGGCTGGGATCGACGACTGCCGAAGGACCGTGCACGCCCTCGGGCTGGAAGCGTGAGACCGGATCCGGACGGTAGCGCTCGCCGTCCAGGCGATACTGATAGCGGGTGGCAGCTCCAACACCGGCCAGCGAGCGCTCGAAGACGCCGTCCTCCCGCCCGGTGAGGGCCTCGGGCTTGCGGCCCTCGATCACGACCTCGACCGATCGGCAGTTCGGCGCCCAGACCCGGAACGTCGCCATCCCCTCGTGCAGGGTGGCTCCAAGATGAAGGCTTGCGCCCAGCGATTTCATACGGTCCAATGACCTTCGGTCAGCACCGGCATAGCGCCCGGCTCGAGGTGAAAGGGTCCCGCGGATGAGCTACCCGTTCTCACTGGTCCTCCATACCCATCTTCCGATGGTGGTCAATCACGGGCGCTGGCCGCACGGCAGCGACTGGTTGAACGAGGCTGCCTTCGAGTGTTACCTGCCGCTGCTGGAGACCGCGCATCGTCTCGTCGCCGACGGGATCTCGCCGAAGTGGACCATCAATCTCTCGCCCGTGCTCACCGAGCAGCTCGCCTCGCCGGAATTCCAGAAGGAGCTCTCCTTCTACTACGAGAACGTGCGCCGCGCGTGCGTGGAGAGTCGCGAGTTCTTCAGCAAGCTGAACGAGAAGCAGATCGTGGGTCTCACCTACTTCTGGGAAGAGTTCTACGAGCGCATGTGGGAGCTGCACCGCCGCATCGGCGGCGACATCCCCGGCACGTTCGCCGAGCTGCAGCGCGGCGGCCACCTCGAGATCATCACGTGCGCGGCCACCCATGGGTATCTGCCGCTCCTCTCGCGCGACGAGTCCATCCACCTGCAGCTTCGCACGGGGGTGGAGGCGCACAAGCGCCACTTCGGGCGCGCCCCGCGCGGGATCTGGCTGCCCGAGTGCGCCTACCGGCCGCGCTACGAGTGGACGGCGCCGACCGGGCCCGAGCGCGGGCGCGATCGGCGCATGCGCCCGGGCATCGAGGAGATGCTGGCCCAGCACAACCTCGAGTACTTCGTGGCCGACTCGCATCTGGTGGCGGCCGGCGAGCCGGTCTTCCTCTACCGCGACTACATCCCGATGCGCCTCGAGATGAGCCAGGAGCCGGCGCCGATGCCCTCCTCCACGCCGCGCTCGCCCTACCATCCCTACCGGGTGGCCTCCCGCGGCGGCACCGGGACCGCCACCGCGTTCATCCGCGACCCGCGCTCCACGCTGCAGGTGTGGAGCCGCGATCACGGCTATCCGGGCGAGTTCCACTACCTGGAGTTCCACAAGAAGCACTTCCCGGGGGGCTTGCGCTTCTGGCGCATCAGCGACTCCTCGGGAGACCTCGGCCGCAAGCAGGTCTACGATCCCAAGATCGCCGCCGAGAAGGTCGGCCTGCAAGCGAGCCACTTCGTCGGCGTCGTCAAGGAGACGATCGACGCCAACCGGGACAGCATCGGCGCGCTCGTGTGCTCGCCGTACGACTCCGAGCTGTTCGGCCACTGGTGGTTCGAGGGGCCGATGTGGCTCGAGCACGTCGCGCGCGAGATGCACCGGGCGGGCGTGCAGCCGATGACGCTGGGCGAGTCGATGAAGGCCGTGCAGCCGCAAGGCCCGCTGACCCTGCCGGAAGGCTCGTGGGGCGAGGGCGGCGATCACCGCGTGTGGCTCAACCGCGACACCGAGTGGACGTGGGACCGCGTCTACTCGGCCGAGCACGAGTGGGTCGAGCACCTGCGCCAGGGCGACGGCGGCAACGCCGAGCTCAAGCGCCTGCTCAACCAGGTCTCGCGCGAGCTGCTGCTGCTGCAGTCCTCCGACTGGCAGTTCCTCATCACCACCGGCGCCGCCCGCGACTACGCCGAGCGGCGGGTGGCCGAGCACTACGCGGAGTTCAAGCGGCTGAGCGAGATGGCCAACACGCTGCGCGGCGGCGAGCCGCTGTCCATCGAGGCCGCCGACACGCTGCGACGCCTCGAGCGCGAGGACTTCGTCTTCCCCGACCTCGACATCGCCTGGGCGCAGCCGCCGAAGTCCTGAATGGCCCGACGGCGAGCGCGCGTCCTCGGCATGATCATGGCGGGCGGCAAGGGCGAGCGCCTGCACCCGCTGACGCGCGACCGCTCCAAGCCGTCCGTGCCCTTCGGCGGCCGCTATCGCATCGTCGACTTCGTGCTGTCGAACTTCGTGAACTCCGAGATGGCCGCCCTCTACGTGCTCGTCCAGTACAAGTCGCAATCGCTGATCGAGCACCTGCGCCAGGCCTGGCGGACGTCCGGAATTCTCCCCGACTACTTCATCACCGTCGTGCCTCCCCAGATGCGCTTCGGCCCCGCCTGGTATCGCGGCACCGCGGATGCCGTGCTGCAGAACCTCAACGTCGTGGACGACTTCAATCCCGACATCGTGGCCATCTTCGGCGCCGACCACGTCTACCGGATGGACATCAACCAGATGCTGGTCTTCCACGAGGAGTCGGGCGCCGACGTCACGGTGGCCGCGCGGCCGGTGCCCCGGCGCGAGGCCACGCAGTTCGGCGTGCTGGAGATCGACCGCACCGGGCGCGTGGTGAACTTCGAGGAGAAGCCGGCGCGGCCCAAGGCCATGCCCACCGATCCCGAGCGCTGCCTGGTCTCCATGGGCAACTACCTCTTCTCGCGTCAGGCGCTGACCGACGCCCTGCTGGCGGATGCGCGCCGCTCGACCGATCACGACTTCGGGCGCTCGATCATCCCCGAGCTGGTGCCGACCGGGCGCGTGTACGCCTACGACTTCCAGGCCAACGAGGTGCCCGGCGTGAAGCCCTACGAGGAGCACGGCTACTGGCGCGACGTGGGCACGGTGCAGGCGTACTGGGACGCCCACATGGACCTGCTGGGCGAGTCGCCGCGCTTCGACCTCGACAACCGCTACTGGCCGATCCGCACCGGGCAGCACCCGGGCCCGCCGGCTCGCTTCATCGGCGGCGAGGTGGACAACGTGCACATCGGCGAGGCCTCGCTGGTCAAGCGCGCCACCATCCGCAACTCGATCCTGGGCCGCTCGGTCTGGGTCAACGAGGGCGCGACCATCGAGGACTCGATCGTCATGGACCACACCACGGTCGGCAAGGGCGCGCGCCTCAAGCGCGCCATCGTCGACCGGTTCAACATCATCCCGGCCGACAGTGAGATCGGCGTAGACCCGGTGATCGACCGGCGGCGACACTACGTCGATCCGTCCGGCATCGTCGTGGTTCCCAGGGGCGGACGCCGCGAGTTCCTGCTGGGGCTGGAGGAATTCTAAGGGAGCCGCCGGCCGTGCCCGCCCCGCGCGCGATCGTCATCCACGGGCACTTCTACCAGCCTCCGCGCGAGAACCCCTGGCTGGAGGCCGTCGAGGTCCAGGACTCGGCCGCGCCCTTCCACGACTGGAACGAGCGCATCACCGCCGAGTGCTACGCGCCCAGCACGGCGGCGCGCCGCGTGGACGAGGCCAACGTCATCCTCGACATCGTGAACAACTTCGAGGGGATCTCGTTCAACATCGGGCCCACGCTCTTCGCCTGGCTCGCCCGCCAGGCCCCGGGCGTCTATCGCAAGATCCTGGAAGCCGACCGCGCCAGCGTGGCGGCACGCGGCCACGGCAACGCCATCGCGCAGGTCTACAACCACCAGATCATGCCGCTCGCCACGCGGGCCGACAAGGTGACGCAGGTGCGCTGGGGGCTCGAGGATTTTCGCCAGCGTTTCGGCCGCGAGGCGGAAGGCATGTGGCTGCCGGAGACGGCGGCCGACGACGAGACGCTGGAGGTGCTGGCCGAGGAGGGAGTGCGCTTCACGGTCCTCGCCCCGGGCCAGGCGTGGCGGGTGCGGCCGCTGGAGGGCGGGCCCTGGGACGAGGTCCACGACGCGATCGATCCGAGCCGCCCCTATCTCTGGCACGGGCCCCGCGGCCTGTCGCTGGCCCTCTTCTTCTACGACGGCCCCATCTCGCGCGCGATCGCCTTCGAGAATATTTTGCAGGGGTCCGAGAAGTTCGTGGCCCGGCTGCGGGCGGGCTTCTCGCCGGAGCGCGACAGGCCCCAGCTCGTCCACTGTGCAACGGACGGCGAGTCCTACGGCCACCACAGCCGGTTCGGCGAGATGGCCTTGGCCGCCGCCTTGCAACAGCTCAGCAAGGACGAGAGCGTGACGCTGACCAACTACGGCGCCTTCCTGGCCGCGTATCCGCCGACGCACGAGGCGCAGATCCACCAGGCCACCTCCTGGTCGTGCGCCCATGGGGTCGAGCGCTGGCGTACGGACTGCGGCTGCCGCGTGCGCGCCGACTGGCACCAGCGCTGGCGGGCGCCGCTGCGCGAGGCGCTCGACTGGCTGCGCGACCAGGCCGACGCGCTCTACGAGGCGCGGGCCGGCGCGCTCTTCAAGGACGCGTGGGACGCGCGCGATCAATACGTGCAGGTGATCCTCGACCGCCGCCGCGAGCGCCTCGACCGCTTCCTGGCCGCCCACCTGCGGGTGCCGGCCGATCCGGCCGTGCGCATGGAGGCGCGCCGGCTGCTGGAGCTGCAGCGCAATCGCCTGCTCATGTACACCTCGTGCGGCTGGTTCTTCGACGAGATCTCCGGCATCGAGCCGGTGCAGATCCTCCGCTACGCGGCGATGACGCTGCAGTACCTGCACGACCTCGGCGGTGGCCACCTGGAGCCCGAGTTCCAGCGCAAGCTGGCCTCGGCGCCCAGCAACGTCCCCGTCTTCGGCGACGGCGCCGAGGTTTATCGGCGCCTGGTGGCGCCGGCCGTCGTCGATCTGCGCCGCGTGGTCGCCCACTACGCGATCACCGGCCTCATCGACGACCTGCCCGACGACGCCGTCGTGTACGCCTATCACGTACGCCGGCTCGACGAGGCGCGCGCCGCCTACGGCCCCACCACGCTGCGGATCGGGCACGTGCAGGTCGAGTCGGACGTGACCGGCGAGACGCGGGAAGCGGCCTACGCGCTGCTGCACTTCGGCGGCCACGATTTCTCCTGCGCGCTGCAGGCGTGGGAGAGCCGGGCCGCCTACGAGCGCATGAAGGACGACCTGCTCGAGCGCTATGCCCGCTACTCGCTGGCCGACATGGTGCGCGGCATCGACGAGTACTTCCGCGGCGAGGCCTTCGGGCTGCCGCACCTCTTCCTCGAGGAGCGCCGCCGCGTACTGGCCCGCGTGATCGCCTCCGTGCTGGACAAGCACGAGACCACGTACCGGGGCATCTGGGAGGAGAACCGCAAGCTCGTCCGCTACCTGCGCCAGGCCGACGCGCCCATTCCCGACGCGCTGGCCATCGTGGCCCGCCACGTCCTCGAGCAGGAGGCGCTCGCCGAGCTGGCCGACGTCGATCGCACCGGCGCGCTGTCGGAGCCGTTGCTGGAGACGCTCGCCGAGGCCAGTGCGCTCGGCCTCACGCTCGATCTCCTGCCCGCGAAGCCCCAGCTCCAGGCCGCCGTCGATCGCGCGCTCGACGCCGTGGCCGCCGATCCCAGCGCCGAGCGCGTGGCCGCGGCCGGCCGGCTCATCACGGACGCGCGCACGCTGGGGCTGCGCTTCGGGCTGTGGGCCACGCAGAACCGCTTCTTCGAGATCTGGCGCGACCGGCGCGAGGCGCGGCCGCGGCTGGCGCCGCTGGGCGCGGCGCTGGGCTTCAAGCTCGTGGGGGAGGGGCCGTGATGCGTGTGCCGCTGGCCACCTATCGCCTGCAGCTCGCCCCCCATCTGACGTTCGACGACGCCGCGCAGGTGCTGCCCTACCTGCACGCGCTCGGCGTGAGCGACGCCTACCCCTCGCCGTTCTTCGAGACGTCGACGCCGAACAGCCACGGCTACGACGTGAGCGATCACAATCGCCTGCGCGAGGAGCTGGGCGGCGAGCCGGCCTTCCGCCGCTTCGCGGCGGCGCTGCGCGAGCAGGACATGGGCCTGCTGATCGACCTCGTCCCCAATCACATGGGTATCGCGCACAACCGCAACGCGCGCTGGCGCGAGGTGCTGGAGAACGGGCCCGCCTCGCCGGCCGCCGTGTACTTCGACATCGACTGGGCGCCGGTGAAGCAGGAGCTGGCCGGCAAGGTGCTGCTGCCGATCCTCGGCGACACCTACGGCACCGCGCTCGACTCCGGCCAGCTCGCGCTCACGCTCGAGAACGGCGGCTTCAGCGTCCGCTACTACGAGACGGTGCTGCCGGTGGCGCCGCGCTCGTGGGGGCGCGTCCTGGGCCTGCGCCTGGGCGAGCTGCAGGCCACGCTGGGCGCCGAGCATCCCGACCTGATCGAGCTCAAGGGGCTGATCACGTGGTTCACGACGATCCCGCCGCACCACGAGACCGATCCCGAGCTGCTGGCCGCGCGCCGGCGCGAGATCGACATCGGGCGCAAGCGCCTGGCCGCGCTGCTCGACCACGCGCCGGCCGTGCGCGCCTTCGTCGAGGACAACGTGCGCGCGTTCAACGGCACGCCCGGCGACCCGCGCAGCTTCGACCTGCTCGACGAGCTGCTCGACGACCAGGCCTATCGCGTGGCGTTCTGGCGGGTGGCGGGCGAGGAGATCAACTACCGGCGCTTCTTCGACATCAACGAGCTGGCCGCCATCCGCGTGGAGGAGCCCGAGGTCTTCGCCGAGACGCACCGCCTGGTCTTCCGCCTGGTCGGGGAAGGCATCGTGACCGGCCTGCGCGTCGATCACCCCGACGGGCTCTACGAGCCCGCCGAGTACTTCCAGCGCTTGCAGCGCGGCTGCGCGCGCGCGCTCGGACGCGCGCCCGACGCCGGCGAGTTCTACGTGGTGGCCGAGAAGATCCTGGCGCCCGGCGAGCACCTGCCCGAGGGCTGGGCCACGGCCGGCACCACCGGCTACGAGTTCCTCAACCTCGTCAACGGGATCTTCGTCGACCGCGCGCAGGCACGCGCGATGGAGCAGGTGTACGCGCGGCTCATCAAGGTGCGGCCGCCCTTCTCGGAGATCGTCTACGAGTGCAAGCGGCTCATCATGGAGACCTCGATGGCCTCCGAGCTGAACATGCTCGGCCACCGGCTCAACCGCATCTCGGAGAAGCACCGCGACTCGCGCGACTTCACGCTGCGCAGCCTGACCATCGCCCTGCGCGAGATCATCGCCGCCTTCCCCGTCTACCGCACCTACGCGGGCGATGACCCCGGATCGACGCCCGAACGTCGGGCGCCGGAGGCCACCGAAGGCGCCCCGACGGCGTACATAACAGACCGAGATCGCGAGTACGTCGCGCACGCGGTCGCCCACGCCAAGCGGCGCACGCCGGCCATGAACGAGACGATCTACGACTGGGTGCACGACGTCCTCACGCTGCGCGTCCCCGACTGGGCGACCCAGGCCGACCGCCAGGAGCGCCTCGACTTCGTCCGCCGCTTCCAGCAGATCACCGGGCCCGTCACCGCCAAGGGCTACGAGGACACCGTCCTCTACCGGTTCAACCGGCTGGTCTCGCTCAACGAGGTGGGCGGCGATCCGAGCCGCTTCGGAACCTCGCTGGCCGAGTTCCACGCCGAGAACGTGGAGCGCCGCCGCCGCTCGCCGCACGCGCTCTCGGCCACCGCCACCCACGACACCAAGCGTGGCGAGGACGTGCGCACGCGCATCAGCGTGCTCTCCGAGATCCCGACCGAGTGGCGGGCCCGCGTGCTGGCCTGGCAGCGGCTCAACCGCGCGCACCGCACGATGGTGGACGGCGTGGCCGCGCCCGGCGTCAACACCGAGTACCTGATCTACCAGACGCTGGTCGGCGCCTGGCCCATCGACGCCGAGCGGCTGAAGGCCTACCTGCTGAAGGCGCTGCGCGAGGCGAAGGTGCACACCTCGTGGATCAATCCGAACGCGCGCTACGACGAGGCGATCGCGAAGTTCGCCGAGGCCATCCTCGACCCCGCGCGCTCGGCCGCCTTCCTCGACGACTTCGCGCCCTTCCAGGCGCGCGTGGCCCACTTCGGCGCGCTGTCGTCGCTGGCCCAGGTGCTGGTCAAGATCACCGCGCCCGGCGTCCCCGACTTCTACCAGGGCACCGAGTTGTGGGACCTGAGCCTCGTCGATCCCGACAACCGCCGCCCCGTCGACTGGGCGCTGCGCGCCCGCATGCTGGAGGAGCTGACCGCGGCCATCGCCGGCGCCGCCGACCGCGCCGCGCTCGCCCACGAGCTGGTGAAGACGAGCCTCGCCCGAGAGCTCGTGAAGAATAAGGACGACGGACGGGTGAAGCTCTACCTCATCCGCGAGGCCTTGGCCTTCCGCCACGCCCACCGCGCGCTGTTCGATGCGGGCGAGTACCGCCCGCTGGAAGCCCGCGGCGTGTGGGCCGAGCACGTGTGCGCCTTCGCGCGCGTCCACGGTGACGAGGTCGCGATCACCGTGATCCCGCGCCTGCTCGCGCGACGCGGCGCCGACGCGCTGCCGCTCGGCGCGGAGTACTGGGCGGACACGTGGGTGGAGCTGCCGCGCGAGCTGGCCGGGCGCTTCGTCAACGTGCTGACCGGCGAGCCGGTGGAGAGCACGCAGGCCGGCGACTCCGCGGCCCTGCCGGCGGCGGGCGCGCTCTCGGCGTTCCCGGCCGCGCTGCTCGAGCGGCAGGGGGGCCGGCCGTGAGCACGGTGGCGACGGCGACCGATCCGTTTCGCTTCATCGGCTGCGTCGAGCTGCGCCAGTCGCTCGACCAGCGCGCCACCGACGAGCGCGAGCTGCTCGACCGGCTGGAGGACGTGCCGTCGGGCTCGGTCTTCTATCACACGCACGGCTACTTCCTGCGCCATCGCCCGATCACCACCGCCTACGGCAACGACTTCGCCGCGTGGGTGGCGGTGCACGTGCGCGACCAGGTGCTGGCCGAGCGGCTGGCCGTCATCAATCCGTTCGAGTTCAGCAGCCTGGAGGCGCTGCGCGAGGAGCTGCTGTCGGCCGTCCACGACCACCTGGTGCACCTCTCGGTGGTGCCGCGCGTGGAGTACGGCGAGGTGTTCCACTTCCAGCAGTCGCACATCGTGGAGGTGCCGCTGGGCTCGGCCGCCGCCACGCTGGCCGAGTTCCGCCAGGGTCTGGCCGAGGTGGACGCGAGCGCGATCTACTACCACATGGTCGAGGCGCGCGCGCGGCTGGGCCGGCGCTCGGGGGACTTCGCCGAGTGGCTCCGCACCTCGCTCGGCATGACGGCGCTGGCCGAGCGCATCCAGCGCATCGACGCCTACATGACCAGCCTCGAGCGCGTGCGCGCGCGCGTCCTGGCCCTCGTGGACACGGCCCTGGAGGAGGGCGCGTGATCGCCGTCGACGATTATCGCCGCGTGGCCCCGCCCGGCGCCGTCGACATCATCCTGCGCCTGGCCGAGCACGTGCGGGGCCGGCGCTTCCTGCACGTGAGCGGCGGGCGCTTCGGCGGCGGCGCCGCCGAGATCCTGCAGCCGCTGGTGCCGATGCTGTCGGACCTCGGCATCGACGCGGCGTGGGAGATCACCGGCGGCGATCCCGGCTTCTACGCGACGACGACGGCCCTGCGGGCCGCGCTGACGGGCACGGAGCGCGCGCTCACCGACGAGGCGCTCGACCACTACGTCGAGATGAACCGCGTGAACGGCAAGAAGCTCAACCTGGAGGCCGACCTCGTGCTGGTCCACGACATCCAGCCGGCCACGCTGATCGAGCACCGGCCCGGCGAGGGGCGCTGGGTGTGGCGCTGCCACTTCGACGCCTCGCGCCCGTCGCGCCGCGCGTGGGCCTTCCTGCGCCCGTACATCAACCAGTACGACGCCGCCGTCTTCTCGCTGCCGAAGTTCGCGCGGCGCCTCGGCATCCCGAAATACGTGATCGCGCCCTCCATCGATCCGCTGTCGGACAAGAACCGCGAGCTGTCGCCGCGCGAGGTCACGACCATCCTGCGCGGGCTCGGGGTGCCGCAGGACAAGCCGTTGCTGCTGCAGGTGGGCCCGTTCACGCCCGGCGAGGATCCCGTCGGCGTCGTGGACGGCTACCGGCTGGTGAAGAAGTACTACAACGTGCGCCTGGTGCTGGCCGGCACCGGCGATGCCGAGCGCGAGAGCGTGGAGACGCTGGCCGAGCTGCGGGAGGCCGCGCACACCGACCCCGACATCGTGATCCTCGAGCTGCCGCCCGACGCGCACCTGCAGATCAACGCCCTGCAGCGCGCGGCCACCATCGTCGTGCAGAAGTCGGTGCACGCGGGCTTCGGCCTCGGCGCCGCCGAGGCGATGTGGAAGGGCAAGCCCGTCGTGGGCGGATTCGCCGGCGGCCTGCCGCAGCAGATCGTCTACGACGTGACCGGCTACACCGTGCACTCGGTGGAGGGCGCGGCCTTCCGCATCCGCCACCTGCTGAACAACCCCGAGCTGATTGCGCGCATGGGGGCGGCCGGCCGCGAGCACGTGCGCCGCTCGTTTTTGATCACGCGGCATCTCACCGACTACATGGCGCTGCTCATCCATCTCACGCGCTGAGGCATGGGGCGCCCGGAGCCGCCCGAGGCGGTGCGCGCCGCGGTGGACCGGCTGGCGCCGGTCGATCTCGCGGTCGGCCTGCTCACCTACAACAACGCCGAGACGATGGGCGGCGTGCTCGACGCCGTCACCGCCGGCGTGGCGCGCCATTTTCCCGGCACGCGCACGGCGCTCATCGCGGCCGACGCCGGCTCCTCCGACGACACGCGCGAGCGCGTGGGCGGCACCGCGCTGCCCGCCGTGGTGCTGCGCTACGAAGCGCCGGCGGGCGAGCGCGTGGCCGTGCCGTTCCACGGCGTGCCCGGCCGCGGGGCCGCGCTGCGCTCCACGTTCGACCTCGCCCAGCGGCTCGGCGCCAAGGCGCTCGTCCTGCTGGAGGCCGACGCGGTGTCCGTCACGCCGGAATGGCTCGAGCGGCTGGCGGCGCCGGTGCTGGACGGCAAGGCCGACTTCGTGGCGCCCGCCTACGCGCGCCACCGCTGGGAGGGCACGATCTCGCGGCTGCTGCTGAGCCCGCTGGTGCGGGCGCTCTACGGGCGCCGCCTGCAGCAGCCCTTCGGCGGCCAGCAGGCGCTCTCGGCGCGGCTGATCGAGCACCTGCTGATCCATCCCAAGTGGTCGTGGACCGGCGGCGACGTGCACGATCTGTGGATCACCGGCACGGCCATCGCCGACGGCTTCTCGGTGTGGGAGGCCGCGCTCGGCCGTCACCTGGTGCGCTCGCGCACGCGCGCCACCGACCTGCCGGCGATGCTGGCGCAGACGCTGGGCGCCGCCTTCACGGTGATGGAGCGCCACGGCGACTTGTGGCTGGAGGTGCGCGGCAGCGAGCCGATCCCCATCGTGGGCGAGCCGGCGTCGCTCGGCGTGGATCCCATGACGGTGGACGTGGACGGCATGCTGGAGGCCTTCCGCCTCGGCGTGCGCGACCTCACGCCCATCTGGGAGCTGGTGCTGGCGCCGGAGACGCTGGCCGACGTGCTCACGCTGGAGAGCGGCGGCCACATGCAGTTTCCCGACGATCTCTGGGCCCGCGTCGTCTACGACTTCGCGCTGGGCCATCACTACTCGGTCGTGCACCGCGATCACCTGCTGCGCTCGCTGACGCCGCTCTACCTCGGCCGTACGGCGGCCCTCGTGGCGGCCACGCGCGCGCTGGGCGCCGCCGCCAGCCAGGCGGAGCTCGACCTGGTCGGCGCCGCCTTCGAGCGACAGAAACCCTATCTCGTGGAACACTGGCGATGAGCGACGCGATGAAACGACCCGTCAGCCGGACCCCGAAACCCCGCGCGCCCCGCGTCGACCGCAATGAGGAGGGGAAGAGGGGAACCCTCCCAGGGTTCCCAAAAGACTCCTTCCCGACAGACCTCCGGCGCACGGTGATCATCGAGAGCGTGGCGCCCGTCGTGGACGGCGGGCGCTATCCGCTCAAGCGCGAGGTCGGCGACACGCTCGAGGTGACCGCGGACATCTTCAAGGAAGGCCACGAGGTGCTCGTGGCCTTCCTCAAGTGCCGCCGCGCGGACGAGACGGCGTGGCGCGAGACGCCCATGCGCTTCGTGGACAACGACCGGTGGGCCGGCGCCCTCCGTCTGGACGACAATGCCCGCCACGTCTACGCCATCGAGGCGCTGGCCGATCCCTTCCGCTCCTGGCTGGCCGACCTCGCCAAGCGCGTCGAGGCCGGGCAGGACGTGGCCAGCGAGCTGCGCGAGGGCGCCGGGCTGGTGCGGGCCGCGGCCGACCGCGCGCCCACTGGAGACGGGCGCGCGCTGACCGACTGGCTGAAGAAGATCGAGAGCGCGAAGGACCAGGCGGCCGCCGTCGCCGCCGCGCGCGAGGAGGCGCTGCTGGCGCTGATGGACCGCCACCTCGACCGCACGGACGCCACGTGGTCGGAGCGCCAGTACGAGGTCATGGTGGATCGCGAGCGCGCGCGCTTCGCCGCCTGGTACGAGTTCTTCCCGCGCTCCGGCGTGGCCGGCCGCCACGGCACCTTCCGCGACGCCGAGGCGCAGCTCGAGCGGGCGGCGGCGATGGGCTTCGACGTGGTGTACCTGCCGCCCATCCATCCCGTCGGCCGTGCGCACCGCAAGGGCCGCAACAACTCGCTGACCTCGCAGCCCGGCGAGCCCGGCAGCCCGTGGGCCATCGGCGGCCCCGAGGGCGGCCACGACGCCGTGCATCCCGATCTCGGCACGCTGGCCGACTTCGATCGCTTCGTCGCGCGCGCGCAGGCCCTCGGCCTGGAAGTCGCGCTCGACTTCGCCATCCAGTGCTCGCCCGATCACCCGTACGTGCGCGAGCACCCCGAGTGGTTCTTCCACCGGCCGGACGGCACCATCAAGTACGCCGAGAACCCACCGAAGAAGTACCAGGACGTCTACCCCGTCAACTTCCACGGTGAGGATCCGGCGCCGCTCTGGCAGGAGATGAAGCGGCTCGTGGAGTTCTGGATCGGCCACGGGGTGAAGACCTTCCGCGTGGACAACCCGCATACCAAGCCCGTGCGGTTCTGGGAGTGGATGATCCGCGAGGTGCAGACGGTCCATCCCGAGGCGGTCTTCCTGGCCGAGGCCTTCACGCGGCCCAAGATGATGAAGGTGCTGGCCAAGGCCGGCTTCACGCAGTCGTACACGTACTTCACCTGGCGCAACGAGAAGCGCGAGATGGCGGAGTACCTCACGGAAATCACGACGCCGCCGGTGGCCGAGTACTTCCGCGGCAATCTGTGGCCGAACACGCCGGACATCCTGCACGAGACGCTGCAGCACGGCGGCCGGCGGGCCTTCAAGATGCGCCTGGTCCTGGCCGCCACGCTGTCGTCGCTGTACGGGATCTACTCGGGCTACGAGCTGGGCGAGAACGAGCCGTTCGCGCCCGGCTCCGAGGAGTACCACAACTCCGAGAAGTACGAGCTCAAGGTGCGCGACTGGAGCGCGCCCGGCAACCTCGTGGGCTTCGTCACCCGGATCAACCGGATCCGCCGCCGGCACCGTGCGCTGCAGCTCTACAAGAACCTGCGCTTCCACGACTCCGACGATCCGCACGTGCTGTGGTACAGCAAGATGACGCCGGAGCGCGACGACACGATCTTCGTGGCAGCCAACCTGGACCTGCATGGCACGCGCGCCGCCCGGGTGCAGGTACCGATCGACGAGCTCGGCATCGCGCCCGACCATCCGTACCGGATGCACGAGCTGCTCAGCGACGTCGCCTACGAGTGGCGGGGCCCGAGCGGCTTCGTGGAGCTCGACCCGGCCCGGGACTCCGCCCAGATCTTCCATCTGCGCCGCGCGTGAGCCGCCATGAAGGCCAGCGTCTACCACGTGCAGCTGAACGTGCGGGACGCCGGCGTGTCGCTGCCGTTCTACCGGGCGCTCCTGGACTACCTGGACTATCGTGTCAGCTACGAGGAGCCCGGCGTCCTCGGCATGTCGAACGGGACCACCGACTTCTGGCTGATCGGCACGCCGGCTGACCGCCGCCGCCATGCGCCGCACCGCAAGAACCCCGGGCTGAATCACGTCGCGTGGCGGGTGACCTCGCGCGCCGACGTCGATCGCTTCTACGAAGAGTTCCTGAAGTCCCGCGGCATCCCGGCGCTCTACGGCGGCCCGCGCGAGTATCGGGAATACCGCCCCGGCTACTACGCCGTCTTCTTCGAGGACCCCGATCGCCTGAAGCTCGAAGTGGTCCACATCCCGTGACCACTTTGCGCATCGCTCACGTGGCTGCGACGGGCGCGGCGGGCGGCCGGGGGCCGGCTGCGATTCCGCGTGACCGCGCCCTCGCGCGAGGTGCGCAATGAGCGACTGGTACAAGGATGCGGTCTTCTATGAAGTGCACGTCAAGGCGTTCTACGACGCCGACGGCAACGGCGTCGGCGACTTCGCGGGGCTGACTGAGAAGCTCGACTACATCCGCGACCTCGGCGTCGATTGCCTGTGGATCCTGCCGATGTACCCCTCGCCGCTGAAGGACGACGGCTACGACATCGCCGATTTCTACGGCATCCATCCCTCGTACGGCATGGTGGCGGACTTCCAGAAGTTCATGGACGCCGCCCACGACCGCGGCCTGCGGGTGATCGCCGACCTCGTGATGAACCACACGTCCGACCAGCATCCGTGGTTCCAGGCCGCGCGCGCGGATCGCGCGTCGCCCTATCGCGACTATTACGTGTGGAGCGATACCGACCAGCGCTATCGCGACGCGCGCATCATCTTCACCGACACGGAGAAGTCGAACTGGTCGTGGGACCCGGTGGCGCAGCAGTACTACTGGCATCGCTTCTTCAGCCACCAGCCGGACCTCAACTACGACAACCCCGCCGTGAAGGCGGCCATGCTCGACGTCATGCGCTTCTGGCTCGACCGCGGCCTCGACGGCTTCCGCTGCGACGCCGTGCCCTACCTGATCGAGCGCGAGGGCACCAACGGCGAGAACCTCCCCGAGACGCACGCGATCCTGCGCGAGTTCCGCGCCGTCGTCGAGCGCGAGTACGGCGGCAGCCGCGTGCTGCTGGCCGAGGCCAACCAGTGGCCGGAGGACGTGCGGCCCTACTTCGGCGACGGCGACGAGTTCCACATGGCCTTCCACTTCCCGCTGATGCCGCGGCTCTACATGGGCATCCGCCGCGAGGACCGCCTGCCGATCACCGACATCTTCACGCACACGCCGGCGATCCCACCCGCCTGCCAGTGGTGCCTCTTCCTGCGCAACCACGACGAGCTCACGCTCGAGATGGTCACGAACGAGGAGCGCGACTACATGTACTTCGCCTACGCCACCGATCCCCAGATGAAGCTGAACCTCGGGATCCGCCGGCGCCTGGCCCCGCTGCTCGACAACGATCGGCGGCGCATCGAGCTGCTCAACTGCCTGCTGCTGACGCTGCCCGGCAGCCCCATCATCTATTACGGCGACGAGATCGGCATGGGCGACAACGTGCACCTCGGCGATCGCAACGGCGTCCGCACGCCGATGCAGTGGTCGGACGACCGCAACGCCGGCTTCTCGACGGCGGAGCCGACGCAGCTCTACCTGCCCGTCATCACCGATCCCGTCTACAACTACCAGGCGGTCAACGTGGCCGCGCAGGACAAGCTGCCCTCGTCGCTGCTCAACACGACGCGCAAGCTCGTGGCCGCCCGCAAGCGCTCGGCCGTGTTCGGCCGCGGTACCATCGAGTTCCTGCGTCCGCGCAACCAGTCGGTGCTGGCCTACCTGCGCCGGTGGCGCGAGGACGCCGTGCTGGTCGTCGCCAACCTCTCGAGCCGTCCGCAGCCGGTCGAGCTCGACCTGGCCGCGCACGAGGGCATGGTGCCGATCGAGATGCTCGGCGACACGCGCTTTCCCGTGATCGGCCGCGAGCCATACTTCCTGGCGCTCGGGCCCCACGACTTCTACTGGTTCCGCCTCCAGGGCCGTGTCGCGCGCCCCGTCCGCTATGGCATCGAAGAGTCCGCGATCTAGTTATATGGGGGGCCCCGAAATGGCCCCCCAAACCCCCCAATGCTCGGAGCGCCCCGGGGAACCCGTGGCGCTCCTCGATCACGCTCTCCCAGTCCTCCCGCGGGCGGGGCACCGCGGGTAAGCTGTGCTGCCTTCAGATCTCGCGAGGTGGATGGCGAGGCAGCGGTGGTTCGCCGGGAAAACGCGGCGGATCACGAGCGTGGTGGCGGAGGATGGCGTGCGCCTCGGCGAGGCGACCACCTGGATCGTGCGCGTCGCGCTGGACGACGGGACTGCCGGGCGTTACGCGCTGCCGCTGCGTGACGCCACCGCGCCGGATGATGCGCTCGACGATCCGGCCTTCTGTCGCGCGCTGCTGGCGCTGATCCTCGACGGCGGCCGCGTGGCCGGCGCGCACGGTGAGGCCGTCGGCACACCCACGCGCGCGCAACCCGCAAGGGTGGGCGAGCCGCGACGGCTGACCGGCGAGCAGAGCAACACGTCCGTGCTCTTCGGCGACGCCATCATCCTCAAGCATTTCCGGCGGCTCGCCGCCGGCGTGAATCCCGACGTGGAGATCACGCGCTTCCTCACCGAGCGCACCGCCTTCCGCCACACGCCGCGCCTGCTCGGCAGCCTGGAGTACCGCGACGCCGACGGCGCGTGGGCACTGGCCATGGCCCAGGACCTCGTGGCCGAGTCGCGCGACGGCTGGCGCTGGCTGCTCGAGCGCCTGAGCGCCCGCGACGCCGCGCTGCCGGCGCTGACACGCCTCGGACGCCGCACGGCCGAGCTCCACCTGGCCCTGGCCAGCGACGGACAGGATCCCGCCTTCGCGCCCGAGCGGATCACCCCCGCCGACGTGGCGGCGTGGACGGCGGGCGTCCAGCGGCAACTCGACGCCGCGCGGGGGGCGCTGGGCGGGCGCCTGCCCGACGGCGTGGCGCCGCGCGTGGACGGCCTCGCCGGTCTCGTGGGCGCCGCGCGCCTGCGTCACCACGGTGACTTTCACCTCGGGCAGACGCTGGCCGTTCGCGACGGCGACGACTGGGTGCTGATCGATTTCGAGGGCGAGCCGCTGCGGCCGCTGGAAGAACGCCGGCGCAAGCACACGCCGCTGCGCGACGTGGCGGGAATGCTGCGCTCGCTCGGCTACGCGGCGGCCAGCGCGCCGGCGCCCGGGGGCTGGGAGGAGCAGGCGCGCACCGCATTTCTCGACGGCTATCGCACCGCCGCCGGGCGGGCGCCGTTCCTGCCCGGCGACGAGACGGCGTTCACGCGCGCGCTGGCGGTGCTGGAGATCGAGAAGGCGGCCTACGAGATCGTCTACGAGGCGAACAATCGGCCGGACTGGGTGGCGATTCCCGCCCGCGGCCTCGTCAGCGCCGCTCTTCGGTCGGGTCCCGCGGCTGGGGCAGCGTGAAGATCATCAGCCGCACGTTGAAGGTGTCCTTGGCGAAGTAGACGAGCAGGCCGTCCTTGTAGACGAAGAACTCCTCGTCGCCCTGGTGGCCGCCGCCGTCGGGAAAGCCCCAGCCGTTGACGATGACGCCGCGGTTGAACGTGCTGCCGTGCGGCTCGAGCTGCAAGGCGCGCACGATGTCCGCGTGATACTTGGTCTCGCGCAGCAGGCCGAAATCGACGGTCATTCGCATGATGCCGGCCGGCGCGCGATCGCCCTCGTACACCCACGACTCGGTGTCGTAGTTGTCCACCTTCTGCCGGTCCACGCGCGTCGGCGCACCGTAGCGCTCGCGCACCGCCCGGGTGGTGCTGACGCCGGGCTGGATCAGGCCCCACTCCGCGGCCGATGCGAGCGCGGGCGCGGCCAGCAGGAGCGCGGCGAGCACGACGGCGCGCATCAGTACCCCAGCGCCACGCCGTCGCCGCGCGGATCGGCGCCGCCGCTCAGCACGCCGTCCGCGTTGACCATCACCCCGTGGGCCTGGCCCACGCGGTAGAACAGCTCCGGCGCCGGCACGATGGGATGGCCGAGCCGCTGCAATTCGGCGAAGACGTCGGGCGGTATGCGGCTCTCCAGGCGAATGGTCTCGGCCGGCTCGTCGGGCAGGAACGCGCCGATCAGGAAGCGCGGCCGCTCGATGGCTTCCTGGATGTCGAGGCCGTAGTCGAAGACGTTGGTGAGCACCTGCAGGTGGAACATCGCCTGGCCGTTGCCGCCCATCGTCGCGAAGCCCATCACCGGGCGGTCGTCCCTGGTCGTGATCGAGGCCATCAGCGTGTGGAACGGGCGCTTGTGCGGCGCCAGCACGTTGGGATGCTCGGGCTCGAGGCTGAAGTGGCGACCGCGGTTCTGCAGGCAGAACCCGGTGCCCGGCGGCACCACGCCGGAACCGAAGGAGTTGAAGAGGCTCTGGATGACGGCGGCCACGTTGCCGTGCGCGTCGGCGACGACGAAGCCCGTCGTGTCGCCTTCAGGCTCGCCCGGCGCGTACGTGCTGGCCGCGCCGGGGTCGAAGTGAAGCAGCCGCCGCGCCGCATAGGCCTTGTCGAGCATGCCCGCCAGCGGCACGTCCGCGCACTGGGGATCGCCGATCCAGCAGTCACGGTCGGCGTAGGTCAGCTTCACGATCTCCAGCAGCAGGTGCAGGTGCTCGACCGAGTGGAGCGGGTGCTTGGCGAGATCGACGCCCTCCAGCATGTTCAGGGCGAGCAGCGTCACCACGCCCTGGGTCGGCGGCGGCGTCTCGTACACCGTGAAGCCGCGGTACGTCGTGGCGATCGGATCGCCCCACTCGCCCGTGTGGGCCACGAGGTCCTCGGGCGTGAGGAACCCGTCGCGCGCCATGCGCTCGGCGATCGCGCGTCCCACGCGGCCGCGGTAGAAGAGGTCGGGGCCCTCGGCGGCGAGATCGCGCAACGTCCGCGCGAGATCCGGCTGCACGAACATCTCCCCCAGCGCCGGCGCGCGGCCGCCCGGGCGGAACACGCGCTGCCACTCCGCATCCCGGTTCCCGGGCGCGAACTCCGCGATCGCCTGGCTCAGGATCGAGGTGATCGGAAATCCGCGCTCGGCGTAGTGAATGGCCGGCTGCAGGAGACCGTCGAGGCGCCGCGTGCCGAAGCGCTCGAGCAGCATGGCCCACGCGCGCACCACGCCGGGCACGCTCACCGTCTCCGGCCCGATCACCGGCAGCGCCTTGCGGCCGCGCCGCCGCAGCTCCTCCAGCGAGGCGCGGCCGCCCGCGCGGCCGGCGCCGTTGAGGAAGTGCACGCGACGCGTGGCGGCCTCGTAGTAGAGGCAGAAGAGATCGCCGCCGAGACCGCAGTTGTTCGACTGGGTGACGGCGAGCACACCGTTGGTGGCGATCGCCGCATCGGCGGCGGTGCCGCCCGCCTTCAGGGTCTCCACCCCGGCCAGCGTGGCCAGCGGATGGCAGGAGGCGACGAGCCCGTCGCGACCGAGGGCCAGCGCGCGCCGCGAGTAACCGATCTGCGGCACGCTCAGGCCGCCTCGAAGAGACGCGCGATCTCGTCGCGCGCGAAGGTGGGCAGCGGCCACTGCCGCGTGCCCTCGACGAGCATGACGCCCTGCTCGGCCGGCACCACCTGGCCGATGAAGTGGCAGTCGATCGACTCCCGCGCGAGCGCGTGCAGCACGAGGCCGGCCTCGGGGGGCGCCAGCGTCAGCAGGAGCGCGCCGGAGGCGATGGTGCCGAGCACGTCGAGCCCGAACGCGTCGCAGAGCGTGCGGCCTTCCGGCAGCACCATGATGCGGTCGTGGTCGATGCGCAGCCCGACGCCGGCGGCGGCGGCCAGCTCGTGCAGGGCGGTGGCGATGCCGCCCTCGGTCGGATCGTGCATGGCGTGGACGGTGGCTATCTCGCAGGCGATCTCCGCCTCCGGCCGCACGCTGATTCCCGGCGTGCGCAGGAAGGCCCTGGCCTTGCGGATCACGGCCGGCCGCACGCCGCGCGCCAGCAGCGCGGCCTCCCTCTCACGGGCGATGATCGCCGCGCCCTCCAGCGGCACACCCTTGGTGAGCACGATCGCGTCGCCCACCCGGGCGCCGCCGGTCGTGACGAGCTTGTCCTTGGCGACCTCGCCCAGCATGGTCCCGGCGACGAGCGGCCGATCGATCCCCGCCGTCACCTCCGTGTGCCCGCCGACCAGCGCGACCTCCAGCGCCTCGCACGCCTCGCCGAGCTGCGCGAAGAGCGTCCGCACCCGGTCGTCGTCGGTGGCGCCGGCCGGCAACAGCACGGTGGCGAGAAACCAGCGCGGCGTGGCGCCGCGCACCACGACGTCGTTGGCGTTGACGTGCAGGGCGTACCAGCCGAGATCGTCGGTCGCGAACGTGATGGGATCGGCGGCGGCCACGAGATAGCGATCGCCGAGATCGATGACGGCGGCGTCCTCACCCAGGCGCGGGCCGACGATCACACGCGGATCGTGCGCCACGTGCTTGTCGAGGACGGCCTGCAGCAGGTCGGGGGGCAGCTTGCCCGTTGGCAGGAACGGCATCGCGTCCCGTAGTATACCGCCGTGCCGACGGCGCCCATCGTGGAGTGCGTCCCGAATGTCAGCGAGGGGCGCGACCCCGCGCGCCTGCGCCGCCTTCGCACCGTGCTTGCCGGCGTCCCCGGCGTGCAGCTGGCCAACCTCCACGCCGATCCCGATCATCATCGCTCGGTCTTCACGTTCCTCGGCGGCCCCGAGGCGGTCGCGATGGCCGCCCTCGCGCTGGCGGACGCGGTGGTGGCCGAGCTCGACATGCGGACGCACCACGGGATCCATCCGCGCGTGGGCGCGCTCGACGTCCTGCCGTTCGTGCCGCTGGCCGGCATGACGATGGCGGAGGCCGTCGCGCTCGCGCACCAGGTGGGCCACGCCCTCGCCGACCGCCACGCCCTGCCCGTCTACTACTACGGCCACGCCGCGCGCCGCCCCGAGCGCCGGCGGCTGCGCGAGCTGCGTCACGGCGAGTACGAAGGGTTGCCCGAGCGCCTGAAGACCGAGGAAGGCCGGCCCGACGACGGGCCCGCCCGCTTCGACGCGCGCGCGGGCGCCACGCTGATCGGCGCGCGCGACGTGCTGGTGGCGTACAACGTGTGGCTGGCGACGGACGATCTCATCGCCGCCCGCGCCATCGCGCGCAGCGTGCGCGAGAGCGGCGGCGGCCTGCCCGCCGTGCAGGCGCTCGGCCTGCCGCTGGCCAGCCGCGGGTGCGTGCAGGTCTCCATGAACCTCGTCGAGCACCGCGTGACGCCGATCCCCGCCGCCTTCGATCGCGTGAGCGCGGAAGCGCACCGCCGCGGCGTCGCCATCGAGCGCGCCGAGCTGGTCGGGCTGGCACCGCGCGCGGCGTTCGCCGGGCGTGAGCCGGCCTCCGTCGGGCTGGAAGCGTTCCGCCCGGATCACTACCTCGACGTGTGGCTGTAGCGGCTACCCGAGCAGCTTCAGGAGGTCGGCGGTGAGGTCGTAGAGCTGGGCGCAGCCGGCGGCGCCGCCCAGCGTCGCCTGGATGCGCTTGCGAAGGCCCGCGTCGGCCGTCTCGCCGACGAGGCCGGCGAAGGTGCGCTGCGGCTCCGAGCACACGCCCATGTACGGCAACCGCGGCGTCACGTGGTCCGCCTTCACGACCTTGCCGCTCGCGAGGTCGATCTCCAGCGTCAGCTCGAAGCCGTGGACGTTGTCGTGCATGGAGTGGAACAGCCGCAGCCGCCCGTCGGCGCGCTCGAGGCGGACGTGCTTGCGACGCTCGAACACCCGGCGCTGGCCGGGGCGCGGACCGTAGAGATCGGGCACGCCGGTGGCGGCCACCGTGCGCGTCGCGAACAGCGCGCGGCCGGCGCCGCTGTACGTGAAGCACGAGTCGGGCAGCTCGGGCCAGGCCTGGGTGTCGAGGGTCCAGCAGGCGAGCGCGCCGGCGGCGGCCTTCTCGGCCTCGGCACGCGGCATCTTCGCCACCTGGCGCGCGAGCCGCGCCACCTCGATCAGCGCGTCGACGGCGAGCGTGGCGCCGTCGCCCTCACCCAGGATCTCGGCCGCCCGCCGCGTGAGGCCGCCCACCATCGGAGTGCCGCCGAGCGCGCTGAAGCCGGCCGCCACGGACGGCGCGATGCGGCCGGCGAGCGGGGTGAGGCGCGCCTGGCGGATGGCGTAGACCGGTGCGGGCAGCGCCACGATCGCGACCTCGAGCGCTCGATCGTCGTCGGTGATTCGCACCGTGTGGGTCAGCGCGTCGTCGTGGAGGTTGTCGACCCACCCGTGCGTGCTGCGCTGATAGCGCGCGCGCCCGGCCAGCAGCGCGGGCGCCTCCATCAGCGGCCCATCTCGCTCTTGCCGCCGGCCAGGTACTTGTCCGGCTCGCGATCGAACTTCTGCTTGCAGCCGATCGCGCAGAAGTAATAGGTCTCGCCCTTGTGCTTGGACTGGGCGGCCGCCTTCGCGGGCTCGACGTTCATCTTGCAAACGGGATCAACGGCCATTGGAGACCTCCTTCGGGTGCCACCTCTTGAGTCTGAGGCTGTTCGTCACGACGGACACGGAGGAGAAGGCCATCGCCGCGCCGGCCAGCATGGGCGAGAGCAGCACGCCCCAGATGGGATAGAGGAGGCCGGCGGCGACGGGGATCAGCACGACGTTGTAGCCGAATGCCCACGCGAGGTTCTGCTTGATGATCCGGATCGTGCGGCGCGAGAGGTCGAGGGCGGCGAGGACGCCGCCGAGGTCGCCGCGCATCAGCGTGACGTCGGCGGCCTCGATCGCCACGTCGGTGCCCGAGCCCATGGCGATGCCCGCGTCGGCCTGGGCCAGCGCGGGTGCGTCGTTGATCCCGTCGCCCACCATGGCCACGCAGCGCCCCTCGGCCTGCAGCGCCTTCACCTCGGCGGCCTTGGCCTCCGGCGGCACCTCGGCCAGCACGCGCTCGATGGAGGCCTGGCGGGCGATCGCGGTCGCGGTCGCGCGATGGTCGCCGGTGAGCATCGCCACGCTCACGCCCGCCTCGCGCAGCGCGCGCACGACGGCCGGCGCCTCGGGCTTGAGAACGTCGGCGATCGCCACGAGGCCGACGGCGCGCCCACCGAACGCGACGTACACGACGGTCTTGCCGGCCTCCGCCAGCGCCGACGCGCGCGGCGCGAGCGCGTCGATGTCGACGCCGCGCGCGTCCATCATGGCGCGGTTGCCGAGCAGCACGCGGCCGTCGGGCGCCATGGCGTCCACGCCCTGGCCGGGCACGGTCACGAACTCCGCCACCGGCGGCAGGGCCAGACCGAGCTCCTTGGCACGCGTCACGATCGCCTCGCCGATCGGATGCTCCGAGCCCTGCTCGGCGGCCGCGGCCAGCGCCAGCACGTCGTGGGGCTGGTAGCCCTCGGCGGCGATCACGTCGGTGACGCTCGGGCGGCCGATCGTCAGCGTGCCGGTCTTGTCGAACACGAGCGTGTCCACGCGATGCAGCGTTTCCAGCGCCTCCGCGCTGCGGATCAGCACGCCCTGCTCGGCGCCCCGCCCGGTCGCCACCATGATCGCGGTCGGCGTCGCTAGACCCATGGCGCAGGGACAGGCGATGACCAGCACCGCGACCGCGCACGTCAGCGCGTACAGCGGCGAGGGGCCGAGCAGCCACCAGGCGATGAAGGTGAGCGCGGCGATGACCAGCACCACCGGCACGAACACCGCGGCCACGCGATCGGCCAGCCGCTGGATCGGGGCGCGTGAGCCCTGCGCCTCCTCCACCAGGGTGACGATGCGCGCCAGCGTCGTCTCGCTGCCCACGCGCGTGGCGCGGAACACGAAGCTGCCGGTCCGGTTCACGGTGCCGCCGAAGACCGTCGCGCCCGGCGCCTTGTCGACGGGGACGCTCTCGCCCGTCAGCATCGACTCGTCGAGCGTCGAGCCGCCCTCCACGACCACGCCGTCCACGGGCACGCGCTCGCCCGGCCGGATCCGGATCAGGTCACCGACGACGACATCTGCCGTCGCCACGTCGCGCTCGACGCCCTCGCGCAGCACGCGCGCCGTGCGCGGGGCCAGACCGACGAGCCGGCGGATCGCCTCCGACGTCCGCCCGCGGGCGCGTGCCTCCAGCCAGCGCCCCAGCGCGACCAGCGTGATGACGACCGCCGCCGTCTCGTAGTACGTCATGGCGCCTGAGGCGTGGAACAGGTGCGGCCACAGCGTGACCGCGAGGCTGAACAGGTAGGCGGCGTTGGTGCCCAGCGACACCAGCGTGGACATGCTGGCGCTGCGGTGACGGAGATCGCGCAGGAAGCCGGCGTGGAACTCGGCGCCGACCCAGAGCTGCACGGGCGTCGCCAGCACGAGCTGGAACCACGGGTTCGTCAGCCACGCCGGCGCCCAGGGAAAGATCTCCGGCATGCCGCCCATGAGCAGGGGCGCCGACAGCACGGCGCCGATCACCACCTTGCGCCGGAGCTGACGCTGCTCGGCGGCGCGGGCGCGACGCTCGCGGTCGTCGGCGTCGCCGCCGCGCACCACGGGGGTGGCGCCCAGCTCGTAGCCGGCCGCGGCCACCGCCTGCTGGAGGGCCGGCACGCTCGCGCGCGCCGGGTCAAAGGCCACCATCGCCTGCTCGGTGGCGAGGTTCACGGCCGCGCGCTCCACGCCGGGCACGCCGGTGAGCGCGCGCTCGACCTTGCCCACGCACGCCGCGCAGTGCATGCCGCGCACCGGCAGGGTCTGCCGCTCGGCCATCACTTGCCCCCGAAGCGGGCGAACACGTCCAGCAGCTCCTCGATCTTCTGCTGGCGCTCGGACTTGGATCCGGAGTCGAGCGCGCCCTGCACGGCGGAGATCTGCAGGAGGATGTCCACGCAGTACGCGTCGTTGTCGATCATCCGCTGCAGGCCCTGCACCTGGCCCTCGATACGGCGCAGCCGGCCGAGCGCCTTGGCGCGCGTGTCCTCGTTGAGCACGGGCTATACCCCCTGGGGGTAGTATCGGCCCGCGGCCCCGGGCTGTCAACGCCGCAAGCGCAGGGCTCCGGGGCGGACCGTGAAGGTGACCGGCGTGGCGGGCGCGATCTCGCCGTCGACGTGGACGGGCAGCGGACTGGCGGGCCGGATCGTCACGCGCCGGGCCGCGCGCGCCCGCACCTTGGGATTGGCCAGGTGGCGGCCGCGGTACACCGTGGGCAGCCAGCGCAGCAGCTCGAGCCGACCGAGGTCGCCGAGCACGACGAGATCGAGGCGGCCGTCGGACGGATCGGCGGCGGGCGCGATCTTCATGCCGCCGCCGTAGTGCGCGCCGTTGGCGACGACGGCGGCGCTGAGCCGCCCCGACCACGCGCGCTCGCCGTCGGCGTCGATCTCCGCCGCGACCGTTGCGTGCGCCGAGAGCGTGGCGACGATGGACAGGAGATAGGGCAGCGTGCCGCGGCCACGGCGGGAGGCGGCGCGCACGGCGACGGCGGCATCGAAGCCGGCGCCGGCCGCGCTGACGACCCAGCGCTGCACGCCGCCCGGCCACTCGGCGCGCACGAGGTCCACGCTGACGTCGGCGCCCTCCACGAGCCGGCGCGCGGCGGCGCGCGGATCCGCGGCGAGGCCGAAGTTGCGGGCGGCGTCGCGGCCGCGACCGGTGAGGATCGCGCCGACCGACGGCCGCGGGCGGTCATCGGCGACGGCGCCGTTCACGACCTCGTTGAGGGTGCCGTCGCCACCGACGGCCACGACGAGGCCGAGACCGCGGTCGGCCGCGGCGCGGGCGAGATCGGTCGCGCTCCCCGGCCCCGTCGTCGGCGCCCACTCGAAGACCAGGCCCAGGCGGCGCAGATCGTCCCGGAGATCACGCCAGAGCCGCTCGGTCCGCCCACCGCCCGCGGCGGGATTCACGATGACCAAGCAGAGGGGCCGCGGCATGGCCCCCATCGGTCAATCGAACAGCGACGGCTGGGTGGCGCCGGGCGGCGGCGCGACCCGGCGCTTGGCTTTCTTGCCGGCGCGCTTGGGCCGGGACGCGGCCGGCGGGGCCGGACGCGGCAGCTTCCATCCCTTCTGGTGGGCGATGCGGTCGCCCTGCTTGATCACCAGCAGATCGACGAGACGCGCGAGCGGATTGCGCAGGAGGCCGAGATAGCGCTCCCAGTATTTCGGCGAGTGCGCGAGCGTGCGCATCTGGTCGAGGGCCAGCGCGAGCGCAGCGCGGTCCCCCTTGCGCGAGGCCAGGCGCAGGTCGAGGAGGACCTTGCGGCCGCTGACGCGCGAGGGAGACGTACGAGCCATGGTCTGGGGATGCTAGCATCGTTTATGGGCTCGCGGCCGCCCTCGCTCGCCGGACGCGCGATCCTCGCGCTGCTGCTCATGGTCGGCTTCTACCTGCTCGCGCTCGGTATCGCGCTGCTCCTGCTCTCGCTGCCGTACGCCGAGATCACGTACGCGAATCGCCTGGATCGGCTCGGCCTCTTCGGCATCATCGGCGGGCTGCTCATCCTCTGGGGCATCGTGCCGCGCCCGGACGCGTTCGAGCCGCCGGGCCCGCTGCTGGCGCGCGAGGGCCAGCGGCGGCTCTTCGGCGTCATCGAGGACATCGCCGTCGGCACGCAGCAGGCCATGCCGACGGAGGTCTACCTCGTCGCCGACGTCAACGCGTTCGTGACGACGCGCGGCGGCTTCATGGGGTTCGGCAGCCGGCGGGTCATGGGCCTGGGCCTGCCGCTGCTGCAAACGCTCGGCGTCCGGGAGCTGCGCGCCGTCCTCGCCCACGAGTTCGGCCACTACCACGGTGGCGACACGAAGCTCGGCCCCTGGATCTACAAGACGCGCGCCGCCATCGGCCGGACGCTGCAGGGGCTCGCCGGATACAGCGCGATGCTGCAGAAGCCCTTCGTGTGGTACGGCAACATGTTCCTGCGCATCTCGCATGCGATCTCGCGCCGGCAGGAGCTGACCGCCGATCAGCTCGCCGCGCAGCTCTACGGCGCGGCGCCGCTCACGAACGCGCTGGCGAAGATCCGCCGCGCGGCGATGGCGTTTCCCGCCTACTGGTCCACCGAGGTCTCGCCGGTGCTGGGCTCCGGTTTCCGCCCGCCGGTGGCCGCGGGCTTTTCACGCTTCCTCGCCGCCGACCGGATCGCCGCCGCCGTGGACGAGCAAGCCAGGCGGCCGGAGGAGGCGGACCCCTACGACACGCATCCGCCGCTGCACGAGCGCGTGGCGGCGCTGAGCGGGCTGCCGCCCGGGGCCGCCGTGGACGAGCAGCGCGCCATCGAGCTGCTGGAGGACGTCGACGCGCTGGAACAGCAGCTCCTGGCGCCGATCCTCAGCGAGCGGCCGCTGCCGGTGATCGGCTGGGACGACGTCGGGCGGGACGTCTACGTCCCGAACTGGCGCAGCGTCAACGAGCGCCACGCCTCGCTGCTCGCCGATGTGACCCTGGGCGCCCTGCTCGAGCGGACGCCCGAGCTGGTCCGGCGGCTCGTCGAGTCGCTACCGGCGGAGGAGCTCGAGCCGCGCACGCCCGAGCAGCAAGTGGGCTACGGACGCTGGGCGCTGGGCGCGGCGCTGGCCGGCGCGCTGGCCGGACGCGGATGGCGCGTGCGGGCGCTGCCGGGCGAGCCGATCGTGCTCGAAGGCGAGGGCGGCGCGCTCGATCCCTTCCAGGTCGTCGACGATCTCGCGCTCGGCAAGATCGACCAGGTGACCTGGCGGGCGCGCTGCGCGGCGCTCGGCCTGGCCGACATGGCGCTGGGCGGTCAGCGCACGCGCACCTCGTAGTCCTCGCGCTGGCCCGCGCCGCCGCCCGCCTGCACGGTGATCTTCACCTGGAGAGCGGCTTCCAGGCGCTCGAGGTCGGCGCGCCCCTCGCGCTCGATCCAGGCGGCGACGTCGGGATGGATGCGGGCCACGATCTCCCGGCCCTCGCCGGGCGGCGCCTCGGCGGCCGCCTTGGCCTGGATCGCCCGGTAGACCTCGATGGCCAGCGTCTCGTCCGACTTCACGACGCCGGTGCCGCGGCAGACGGCGCAGTGCTGGGTGAGCAGGGCGCGCAGGTCCTGGCGGACGCGCTTGCGCGTCATCTCCACCAGGCCCAGCTCGGAGATCGGCATCACGTTGTTGCGGGCCTTGTCCACGGCCAGCGCGCGCTTGAGGGCCTTCTCGACCTGCTCGCGGTGCTCGAGGACTTCCATGTCGATGAAGTCGATGATGATGATGCCGCCGAGGTCGCGCAGCCGGATCTGGCGCACGACCTCGTTGACGGATTCTAGATTTATCTTGAGCACCGTCTGCTCGAAGTCGCGCTTGCCGACGTACTTGCCGGTGTTGACGTCGATGGAGACCAGCGCCTCGGTGTGATCGATGACGATGTAGCCGCCCGACTTCAGCCACACCCGCCGCCGCAGCGCCTTGTCGATGTCCTTCTCGATGCCGAGGGCGTCGAAGATGGGCGCGCGCTCCGTGTAGAGCCGGACCCGCTCCTCCAGCGAGGGCACCAGGGCCCGCACGTAGCCCAGGCACTTCTCGTAGGCGGCGCGGTCGTCCACGACGAACTCGTCCACCTCGGGCGAGAAGAGGTCGCGCACCACGCGGAACGTGAGGTCCATCTCCTCGTGCAGCACGGACGGCGCGGCGGCCTGCTCGAAGCGCGTCTGGGTCTGCGACCACAGGCGCGAGAGGAACTCCACGTCGTGGGCGAACTCCGCCTCGCCCTTGCCCTCGGCGTTCGTCCTCAAGATGAAGCCGCCGGGCGGCAGCGGCAGGCTGCGCAGCGCCGCGCGCAGCCGCTCGCGTTCGCGGTCGTCGCGGATGCGGCGGGAGACGCCGATGTGGCGGGCCTGCGGCATGTAGACGACGTAGCGGCCGGGCAGCGAGATGAACGACGTGATGCGGGCGCCCTTGGTGCCGAGCGATTCCTTGGAGACCTGCACGAGCACCTGCTGGTTGCGGCTCAGCATGTCTTCGATGGGCCCGGTGGCCTCGCGCTTGGGCTCCTCGTCGCCGTCGAGGTCGGCGTCGGCGTCCTCCTCGCCGGCCACCTCGGCCAGCACGTCACGGCCGGCCTCGCCGAGATTCGCGGTGTAGTCGCCGGCGTAGAGGAACGCGTCCTTGGCGAGGCCGATGTCGACGAACGCCGCCTGCATGCCGGGCAGGACGTTCGTCACCGTGCCCTTGTAGACGTTGCCGACGATCGAGCGGTGCCGGTGACGCTCGAGATAGAGCTCGGTGAGGAGGTTACCTTCCTGGACGGCGACGCGCGTTTCGAGCAGGCCGACGTTGACGACGATCCGTTTGCTCACGGCAGCACCTCATTGGAACTGCCGCATCCTTACCGAGAGCAGAAGTCCGAGGGCCATCATGGAGACCACCATCGACGAGCCGCCATAGCTCATGAAGGGCAGCGGGATCCCGACGACCGGGATCAACCCCGTCACCATTCCCACGTTCACGAGCACCTGGGTCGACACCAGCGCGGTGACGCCCAGGGCGACCAGTCGGCCCACCGGCTCGCGCGTCGAGGCCGCGATGTCGAAGCCACGAAGCAGGAGCAGCGCATAGCAGGTGAGCAACACCAGGCAGCCGACGAAACCCCACGTCTCGGCGAATACGGCGAAGATGAAATCGGTGTGGCGCTCCGGGAGGAAGGCCAGCCGGCTCTGCGTGGCGCCGGCCACCCCCTTGCCCAGGAGCTGTCCCGAGCCTATCGCGATCTTGGCCTGGATCACGTTGTACGCGCGCCCGAGCGGGTCACGCAGCGGATCCAGGAACACGAGAATCCGGTCCCGTTGATAGTCCTTCAGCGCGATCCACGCCAGGGGCGCCGCCGCGAGTCCCATGAGGACGAGTCCTCCCAGGATCCGCAGCCGCATCCCGGCCGCGATGAGCAGGGCGATCAGCACGGGGAACAGCAGCAGCGCGGTGCCGAGGTCGGGCTGCTTGACGATGAGCACGGCCGGCACCAGGGCCAGCGGCGCCGCCACGACGAGCACGGCCTTGCCGACGGGCTGCGCCCAGCGCGTCGACAAGAGCCAGACCACCATCAGGACGAAGCAGAGCTTGAAGAGCTCCGAGGGCTGCACGGAGAGGGGTCCCACCAGCAGCCACCGCCGCGCGCCCGACACCGTGCGGCCGAAGACGAACAGCGTCAGCAGCACGATGAGCCCGATCAGGTAGAGCCCGGGGGCGATCCGCACGAGTCGCCGGTAGTCGATGCTGGCCACCACCAGCAGCGCGATCAGGCCGAGACCGAACCAGGCGATCTGTCGCAGCGCGACGCCGGTGCCCGCGCGCCCCACGCTCAGCGTGGCCAGCGTGGTGGCGCTGAGCGCGACGAGGCAGACGGTGGCGCCCAGCAGCGGCCAGTCGACGTTCTGAAGCAGCCGGCGATCGATCCCTACCATGTTGAAGGGGGTCAACCGCCGAAGGCGGCGAAGGCGACTTTCTCGAGGAAGATCGTGTTGAAGATCTGGCGCGCGATGGGCGCCGCCGCGGAGCCGCCGTGGCCGCCGCGCTCGACCAGCACGATCACGACCACCTCGGGATCCTTCACCGGGGCGAAGGCGGCGAACCACGCGTGGTCCTGCCCCTTCTCCGACTTGGAGTTGGCGACGGTCTGCGCGGTGCCGGTCTTGCCGGCGATATCCAGCCCGGGGATGCGCGCGGCCACGCCGGTGCCGCCGTCGTTGACGACGGCCCACAGCGACTGGCGCAGGAATGCGAACACCATCGGCGAGAGGTCGACGTGGCCGGTCACGCTGCCGGCATCCCCCCACACCACGCCCTTCTCGGGACGCTCGATGCGCTGCACCAGGCGCGGCTTCCACAGCACGCCGCCGTTGGCGATGGCGGCCATCATGCGCGCCACCTGCATGGGCGTCACCAGCACCTGGCCCTGGCCGATCGACATGTTGACCGTCTCGCCGGCGTGCCAGGACATCGGCTTGCCCTTCTTGGACATCCTCGGCTGCGGGATGAGCCCGGGCTTCTCGCTGCCGAAATCCAGGCCGGTGGGCGTCCCGAGGCCGAAGGCGTGGGCCCACTTGGCCATGGCGGGCGCGCCCACCTTGAGGCCGGCGTTGTAGAAGAAGACGTCGCAGGAGTCGCGGATCCCTTTCATGAGATCCACGCTGCCGTGGCCTTCCTTCTTCCAGTCGCGGAACGTCCAGTTGCCCAGGTGGAACTCGCCCGTGCACGTCACGCGATCGCTCGGCGTCAGCGAGCCTTCCTGCAGGCCGGCCGCCGTCACCACCATCTTGAAGATCGAGCCGGGCGGGTACATCGACTGGATCGTGCGGTTGAGCAGCGGGTGATTCGGGTCCTGCATCACGCGCAGCCACGCGTTGCGATCGATGGTGCCCGTGAAGCGGTCGATCTGGAACGACGGCGTGGAGACCATGGCCAGCACGTCGCCGTTGCGCGGATCCATCACCACGATCGCGCCGGCCTTGCCCTCCATGGCCTTCTCGGCCACCTCCTGCACGCGGCGGTCGATCGTCGTGATGACCTGCGCGCCGGGGTGCGGCTCGGTGGACTGCACGAGGCGGATCTGGCGGCCCATGGCGTCCACCTCGATCCGTTCGCCGCCGTCCTTGCCGCGCAGGAACTCGTCGAGCAGCCGCTCCAGGCCCGTCTGGCCCACCATGTCGCCGCGGCGGTAGCGGCCCCCCTTGAGCTGCTCGTCGCTGGCCTCGCGCACGTAGCCGAGCAGGTGCGCGGCGAAGCGGCTGTTGGGATAGGCACGCTGCGGCTCCACTTCCACGATGACGCCGGGCAGCTCGAGCTTCCACTCCTCGACCTTCGCCACGTCGTCCATGCTGAGGCCGCGACGCACGCGCACGGGCAGGATGGAATCGGGCGAGACCTTGGCCACCGCGTCCTGCAGGTCCGCGAAGGGAATCTGCAGCAGCGAGGCGAGGCGGCCGAGCGTGACGTCGCGCTGGACGGGATCGCGATCGAGCTCGCGCGGGATCAGCGAGAGCGTGAAGGCCGGCCGGTTGTCCACGAGCGGCAGGCCGTTGCGATCGAAGAGGATGCCGCGCGGCGCCGCGATGGGCCGCACGCGGATACGGTTCTTGTCGGAGGCTTCCTGGAAGCGGCCGCCCTCGAGCACCTGCAGGTACCAGAGCTGGCAGACGATGGTGAGCAGGGCCACGCTCACGATGATGGCCATCCCGAGCACCCGCCGGCGTCCCGGATCCGGTCGCCCGGGCATCGGGCCGCCGAGGTAGCCGAGGTTCACGAGACGCGCTCCCGCGTGGCTTCCGCCCACGCCAGCGCCAGCACGAGCGCGGCGCCCAGGAAGCCGTTGTAGAGCGCCTGCGGCAGCACGACGTAGGCCATCAGCTCGCCGAAGGGCGCCGGGAAGTGGAACAGCTTGAGCAGCGCGAAGCGCGCCAGCCCTTCGATAATGGTCAGCAGCACGAGGCCGGGCACCTGCACCAGCGGCTGGCTCACGCGCAGCCGGCCGCCGACGGCGCCGATGGCGAAGCCGATCAGCGACTTGGTCAGCGCCTGCACGCCGAGCATGCCGCCGGAAGCAGCGTCTTGCAGCAGGCCGGCCAGGAAGCCGGTGCCGCAGCCGAACTCCGGCCCGCGCCGCAGCGCGAGCAGCACCACCACGATCAGCGGGATGTCGGGCGCGACGTCGGCGATGCGCAGGGCCGGGCCCAGCGTGGCGTGGGCGATGCCCCCGCCGAAGATCGCGACGGCGATGAAGGTTCGCATCAGTTGGCCGTGGCCGGGAACAGCGCGGCCACGTCGTGCGTGCCCTCGCCGACGATCAGCAGCACCTCGTCGATGCGGGCGAAGTCCACGGCGGGCGTGAGCTGCGCGTAGTGGAAGAGCGCCGAGCCCCGGTCGTCGATGGCGCGCACGCGGCCGATCGGGATGCCGCGCGGGAAGAGACCACCGGCGCCGGAGGTGACCACGAGGTCGCCGACCTGGATGCCGGCGCCGTCACGCGCCATGTACTTGAAGCGCATGGTGCCGCGCGGCTCGCCCTCGACGATGCCCTGCGTGCGCGCACGCACGGCGTGGCCCCCGACGGTGGAGGTGGGGTCCGTCAGCACCTGCACGATGGAGGCGCCCGGCCGCACGTCGACCACGCGTCCGATGAGCCCGTCGGGGCCGATGACAGCGGTCAGGCGCAGCACGCGGTCGCCGCGGCCGCGGTTGACCGTCAGCGAGCGCACCCAGCCGCCCCACTCGCGCGCGATGACCTCGCCGGACAGCGTGGCGAGCGGCATCGACTCCTTCAGCGCGAGCAGCCGCCGCAGCCGGCGGTTCTCCTCGACGGTCTCGGTGACGCGCAGCGCGGCCACGCGGAGTTGCTGGCTCTCCTCGCGCAGGCGGCGGTTCTCCGAGCGGACGTTCTTCCAGTCACGGTAGGTCGACCACAGCCCCACGGTCGCGCGGTTCACGCGGGAGAGCACGCTCTGCACGGGGGTAGTGACGATGGCCAGCGCGTCCGAGGCGCCCGCGATGTGACCGCGCATCTGCAGGGTGAGCAGCAGGAGGCACACCAAGGCCACCGTGCCCAGCAGGACGAATGCGCGAATCTTCACCATCGACCCCCGGACGAACGGATCAGGCCGGGATGGCCACCTTCTTCAGCAGATCGAGCTCGTCGAGCACCTTGCCGGTTCCCAGCGCCACGCACGAGAGCGGGTCCTCGCCCTGCGTGACCGGCAGGTTCGTTTCCTGGCGTAGCAGATGATCGAGGCCGCGCAGGAGGGCGCCGCCGCCCGTGAGCACGATGCCCTTGTCCACGATGTCGGCGGCCAGCTCGGGCGGCGTCCGCTCCAGGCACGTGCGGACCGTCTCCACGATCGTCATCACCGGCTCCCGCAGCGCCTCGCGGATCTCCTCGTCGGTGATCACGATCGTCTTCGGGATGCCGTCGATGAGGTCGCGGCCCTTGACCTCCATGGTGCGCCGCTCGCCGCCCATCGGATAGGCGGAGCCGAGCGCCATCTTGATCTCTTCCGCGCGGCGCTCGCCCACGAGCAGGTTGTAGTGCTTCTTGATGTACTGCACGATCGCCTCGTCCATCTCGTCGCCGGCGATGCGCACCGACTTCGCGTAGACGATGCCGGAGAGCGAGATGACCGCGACCTCGGTAGTGCCGCCGCCGATGTCCACGATCATGTTGCCGCCCGGCTCCTGGATCGGCAGCCCGGCGCCGATGGCGGCCGCCATCGGCTCCTCGATCAGGTACACCTCGCGCGCGCCCGCCTGCATGGCCGAGTCCCGCACCGCGCGCTTCTCGACCTGCGTGATCCCCGACGGCACGCCGACCACGATGCGCGGCCGCACCAGCGTGCGGCGACGGTGCACCTTCGAGATGAAGTAGTGCAGCATCTTCTCCGTGACGTCGAAGTCGGCGATGACGCCGTCCTTCAGCGGCCGGATGGCCACGATGTTGCCCGGCGTGCGTCCGAGCATCGCCTTGGCCTCGTGGCCGACTGCCAGCACGGAATGATCCGCCTGGTGGATCGCCACGATGGACGGCTCGTTGAGCACGATGCCCTCGCCGCGCACGTACACGAGCGTGTTGGCGGTTCCGAGGTCCACGGCAAGGTCGTTCGAGAACATTCCAGCCAGCAGGTTGTAGAACATCAGCGCTCCATGGGTCGCGGGGTTCGAGATTTCGCCCGTTTCGAGAGCGATCGTACAGTAGCACAGGTCATGCCATGTTGGGAAGAAAAGCCTAATTTTCCGAGCGTTTAGGCCGCCGCCCGCCTCGCCGATGGCCCGCGACAAACGCCGCCGCTTCCGCGAAAAGGAAAAGATTTTCAGAGGCTTGGCTGGCCCGACCCCAACCTCGGAAACGGCCTCCGACCCGGTCGCCGGATCGCCTCTCGCTCGAGGGGGGTCTGATCGCCGTTGACCGTGCCGAAAACGGTCAAAAGCTCCACGGCAAACGTCCAAGGTGGCACGAAACGAGTCAGCCCGCCGACGGCCGGCGGCCGAGCGTCGGGACGATGCGCTCGCGGTAGAGCCGGGCGGCGGCCCGGACCACCCCCTCGGCTTCGGCGCGGCCGCGCAGCTGGCCGACGTTGACGATCTTGTTCTCGAGCGCCTTGTAGTCGAGGAAGAAGCGCTCGAGCTCTCGGAGCCGATGCGGTGGCAGGTCGGCGATGTCGCGATAGTGTTCGTACTCGGGGTCGTCCACGTGGATGGCGATGACCTTGTCGTCCTCGCCCTTCTCGTCGCTCATGGTGAGGACCCCGATGGCGCGGGCGCGCAGCAGGCAGAGCGGGACCACCGGCTCCTGGCCGAGCACGAGGACGTCGAGCGGATCGCCGTCGCCGCAGAACGTGCGCGGCAGGAAGCCGTAGTTGGCCGGATAGTGCACGGCGCTGTGAAGCACGCGATCGACGCCGAGCAGCCCCGTCGCCTTGTCGAGCTCGTACTTGACCTTCGAGCCCTTCGCGATCTCGATGACCGCGCGGAAGTGCTGCGTGATGTCTTCACCCAGCTCCACGTCGTGCCACGCATGCATACAGCGCCGATGATACGCTGCGAACCGCTGGAGGAGCGCCCCGGCGTCGCGTCGAGGCCCCGCACGATTCACCAGTGCCAGCGCACCGCCACGGCCTCCGCCGGGGCGCTGCGAAGGTCGGGGGGTTTGGGGGGCCATGTCGAGGCCCCCATGACGTTTAACCATTCCAGAGCAGCGCCACGGCTCCGCCGCGGCGCTGCGAACGTCGGGGGTTTGGGGGCCATGTCGAGGCCCCCATGTCTATGGAGAATTTCGAGGTGTGGTTCGAGCGGGGCGTTACCGACGGCCTGCCGGTGGTGCCGCCGACGCGCGAGCGCGTCGAGCGGATGCTCGCTGGCACGCGCCGCGAGCGCGGCGAGCTGCTCGGCGAGATGCCGCCCAACTTCGGCCGCCTCACCGTCGAGAAGGCCGCGGTGAACGCGGTGATGGCGGGCTGCCGCCCCGACTACCTGCCGGTGGTGATCGCCGCCGCCGAGTGCGCGTGCGATCCCGCGTTCAATTTGCACGGCGTGTCGACGTCCACGCATTTCTCCGCCCCGCTCGTCGTCGTCAACGGTCCCATCCGCGCGCGCATCGGCCTCAACGCGTCCTTCGGCGTGTTCGGGCCGGGCTATCGCGCCAACGCCACCATCGGCCGCGCGCTGCGCCTGCTGATGATCAACATCGGCGGCGCGCGGCCCGGCGAGATGTCGATGTCCACCTTCGGCCATCCCGGCCGCTACACGTATTGCATCGCCGAGCACGAGGAGGCGAGCCCGTGGCCGCCCTATCACACGACGCAGGGGCTCGCGCGAGAGCAGAGCGCGGTGACGCTGTTCGCCGGCGAGGCGCCCCACGGGATCTCCGACCACGCCAGCCGCACGGCGCGGAGCCTGGCCGGCTCGCTCGGATGGACGATGGCCGGGCTCTGGAACAGCAAGCACTTCCCGCTCTACTCGCACACGATGCTGGTGGTGGGCCCCGAGCACGCACGGACGTTTGCCGACGACGGCTGGTCGCGTCACGACCTCGCCCGCGAGCTCTACGAGCGCGTCCGCGTCCCCTATCGCTCGCTGCTGCCGGACGAGGACCACGGCGAGAGCACCAACCTGCGATTCTCCAAAGAGCCGCCGGCGCCCGATGCGCTGATTTCCAAGTTCCCGTCGCCGGAGGAAATCCACATCGTCGTGGCCGGCGGCACGGCGGGGCGCTTCTCGGTCGCCATCCCCGGGTGGCTGGGAAGCAAGAACGGCTCGCGCCCCGTCACGCGCGCTGTAGAAAATGGGTTGACTTGATCGGCGGCGACATGTAATTCTTGCGTCGGCTTTTTGGAACACACGGAGTCGGAACGAGTGAAGAGACCGAGACACACGCCGCGCGGACCAGCGTCCCCGCGGCGCTTTTTTTTGCTCAGTAGCGCCGGTTTGCCTGCCAATTCAGGCAGGTAACCCCGCCATGACGGCGGGAGCACACAGGGGCTGAAGACCCCCGAAGAGAGAGGTCGCAGGATGGCACAGGGACAGGTGAAGTGGTTCAACGATGCCAAGGGGTACGGGTTCATCACTCAGGAGGGCGGAGAGGACGTGTTCGTCCACTACAGCGCCATCCAGGCCCAGGGCTTCAAGTCCTTGGCCGAAGGTGACAAAGTCGAGTTCGAGGTAACCCGCGGCCCGAAGGGTCTTCAGGCAGCGAACGTTCGGAAGATCAGCTAAGCCCCCCCTGTCACTCCCGCCCGGGCCCGCCTCACGGGCCCGGGCCCGCCACGCAGGTCTTACAAAAATGAAAGGCCCCGACGATGGCTGCGGCGCGTGTGTCGTTTCTCGCGCGTCGCGCCGCCCCGCTGGTGAGGCGGGATCGTCGGGGCCGGTGGTGCCTGGACTCCCAGGCGTGCCACCCGAAGCTAGCGTGGACCCTGCCTAGGAGGCAACCACCTCACAGATCACCGTAGGGGAACACATCGGCTGGATCACCTCCTGTTCTCGGCAAGGGCGCCACGCAGGCCCAGGTTCCGCTGACCGCGAACCGGATGCCGACTCCCGGCCCGAGGCTCGGTCACGTCAGCCGCCGACGGGATTGTCGGCGGGGACGCTGATGGAGCGCTGTTATCGCTCCGACCGACTTGTGAACTCATCCTACATCAGCCGTTTCGGTCAGGCCAAGAAAAAGTGACGCGGAACGTCACTTCACGACGATGCGCTCGCGATTCTTCTCCCACAGCGCCGCGCCGACGCCGTCGACCTTGCGCAGATCGTTCGGCTTCTTGAAATTTCCGTGCTCGTCGCGATACTTCACGATCTTCTCGGCGAGGCTGCGGCCGACACCGGACAGCGTCATCAGATCTTTCAGCCCCGCGGTGTTGATGTTGACCTTGTCGTCGGCGCCGACGCTGACAGTCGCGCCGACAGTTTCGGTGACGACGCCCGCCGTCGACACCACCGGCGTCACGAGGGCGAGCAGCAGGACGAGCGCGATGCGATGAACCATGACATGCCTCCTCGGGTGAACGGTGCACGGCACGCTCGAAACGTCGAGCGGCGCCATTCAACGAGGTCGGCACGCGAGCGGTCAACGTCCAACGTTTCAGTCACGCCCGCGGGATACAGTCAGTCGTCGGCGCGGTCGGCGAGCGAGTCGACGTAGTCCTGCCATTCGATAGGCAGCAGGCTCTTCTTGCGCGTGTTGCACTCCTTGCAGGCGGGCACCACGTTGCCGCGGATGGAGGTGCCGCCGCGGCCGAGCGGCACGAGATGGTCCATCGTGAGCGCCTTGTGGCCGACCTGGCGGCGACAGTAGTAGCAGACCCCCGTCGAGATGCGGCGCTTCCACCAGCCGCTGACGCGCAGCTCGCGCGCGCGCGCGCGCTGGCGCTTGAGCTCGTCGGGGTCGACCGGCGCGTAATACTCACTCATACGCGGCCAGCTCGGTGGAGAGATCTTCCCACTCGCGCAGGAGGCCGCTCATCTGCTCCTCGGCCGCCTTGCGCTCGCGGGAGACGGCGCGCACGCGGTCGCCGTTGGCGTACATGCGCGGATCGGTCAGCATCGCGCCGATCTCGGCGATGCGCTGCTCGAGCGTGTGGATCTGCCGCTCCAGCTCTCCCACGCGGCGACGCAGCTCGCGCACTTCCGGCGTGACCTTCTTCTTGACGATTCGCACGACCGGCGGGGGCGGCGCCGCCGGCGTCGGGACGGCACGCGCGCTCGCGGAAGGGTGGGCCGGTGCGCCGGCGCCCGCCTCGCGGCGGCGACGCGGCTCGCGCTCGCCGGCGAGGTGGCGGCGGGCGCTCGGCTCGGATGCGGGCTTCGGGCCCGGGCGCGCCGCCTCGCCGACCGACACGCGCGCAGGATCACCGCCGAGGCCGCGCGTCTTGGCGTCGAGATAGTCGTCGTAGGAGCCGGGATAGCGCGTCAGCGCGCCGCCGGCCACTTCCACCACCGCGGTGGCGATGCGGTTGATGAAGTAGCGGTCGTGCGAGATGAACACGATCGTGCCCGGGAAGCCGGCCAGCGCGGACTCCAGCACCTCGCGCGAGGCGAGGTCGAGGTGGTTCGTCGGCTCGTCCAGGCACAGCAGCGCGGCCGGCCGCACGAGCATGCGGGCCAGCGCCAGCCGCGCCTTCTCGCCGCCGGAGAGGACGGCGACCTTCTTCTCGACGCTGTCGCCGGAGAAGAGGAAGGCGCCCAGGATCGTCCGCAGCCGCGTGTGCGTCGACTCGGGCGCGACGGCTTCCATCTCCTCCAGCACCGTGCGCGCGGGATTCAGCGCGTCGAGCTGGTGCTGGGCGTAGTAGTGCACGGCCACGTGCGAGCCCAGCGTGCGCTCGCCGCGATCGAAGTCCAGCACGCCGGCCAGCATCTTGAGCAGCGTCGACTTGCCGGCGCCGTTGTCGCCCACCAGGGCCAGCCGCTCGCCGCGCTCCACGGAAAAATCGACGCCGGCATAGACGACGTTGTCGCCGTACGCCTTGTGGAGGGCGGTCAGCGTCGCCACGCGGCGCCCGGTGCGCGGCGGCTCCGGGAACGTGAAGTGCACCTGGCGGCGGGCGCCCGGCAGCTCGATGCGCTCGACCTTTTCCAGCATCTTCACCCGGCTCTGCACCTGGCGCGCCTTCGTCGCCTGGTAGCGGAACCGCTCGATGAACCGCTCGACCTCGGCGATGCGCTTGGCCTGGTTGCGCGCACGCGCCTCCAGCAGCTGGCGCCGCGCCTCGCGCTCGACGAGGAAGTCGTCGTAGTCGCCGGGATAGACGTCGAGGCCCTCCGGCGTGAGGTCGGCGATCGAGGTCACCATGCGATTGAGGAAGTACCGGTCGTGCGAGACGACCACGACCGTGCCGTCGTAGCTCGCCAGGAAGTTCTCGAGCCAGGCCAGCGAGGCCAGATCGAGATGGTTGGTCGGCTCGTCGAGCAGCAGCAGCGAGGGCGCCAGCAGCAGCAGCCGGGCGAGCGCCGCCCGCATGCGCCAGCCGCCCGAAAACTCCGCGAGCGGCCGGTGGAGCTCGTCGGTGGCGAAGCCGAGGCCGCTCAGGATCGTGCGGGCACCCGTCTCCAGGCGATAGCCGCCGAGGGCCTCGAAGCGATGCTGCAGCTCGCCGTACCGCTCGGTGAGCGCCTCGCTCGGCGCCGTCTCCAGCGCGCGGGCGACCTCTTCCATGTCGCGCTCGAGCGCCCACACTTCCTCGAAGCCGCTCAGCGCCTCGACGAGGACCGAGCCGGCGGCGGCGCCGGCGACCTCCTGCGGGAGATAACCGACCGTCGCCGAGCGCGGGCGGCTCACCTGCCCCGTGTCCGGCTCCTCCAGCCCGGCCAGGATGCGACAGAGCGTGGTCTTGCCGGCGCCGTTGGGACCGACGAGACCGATGCGCTCGCGGTCGGCGATGCGCCAGCCGACGTCGCGGAAGAGAACCTGACCCCCGTACCCCTTGGAGACGCCGTCGAGCTGGATCACCGCCGCCCGATCACCCCATGCTCTGGATCTTCTCGGGCGTGACCTTCACGGTCACGCGGACCTCTCCGGGCTTGCGGCCGGGATACTGGTCCTTGCCGAGATATTTCTTGGCGAGCGCGTCGATGTGCGCGTCGGCGCCCTTCTCGGTCATCTCCGTCACCCGGCCCCGCACCTGGACGTAGCGGTACGGGTTCTCGGGGTCCTGGATCGAGATGGCCACCTTGGGATTGCGCTGCAGGTTCTTGTCCTTCACGCGCCCGCGCGCCGTGTTGAAGCGGATGTGGCTGCCGTCGAAGTCGATCCACACCGGCGTCACCTGCGGCGCGCCGTCGGCGCCGACGGTCGCGATGTGGGCGAACGCCTTCTTCTCGAAGAGGTCCCGGTAGCCCTGGGGAATCGCCGCCATGATGATGTCCTTTCCCGCGTGAACGTTTACGACGGAGTCACCAGCTCGCCGCCGCGCGCCTCGGCCATGGCGCGCAGGGCGAACAGCAGCCGCACCACGCACTGCTGCACGAGCAGCGCGTCCTGGGTGAACGGGTCGGCCAGCCACTCGCGCGCGGTCTCGCCGCCGCCGGCCGCGAAGCCGAGCGTGGGCGAGAGCTTCTGCAGGCGCAGCAGCAGATCGTCGGGCGGCAGGCCGCTGGCCCGCAGCCGCTGGACCACCGCCGCCCGCACCGCCGCGTTCCAGATCCCCGTCAGCCCTTCGAGCAGCGCTCCGTAGCACGTGGCGTCCTGCTTGGCCTGCATGTGCTCGAGGACGGCGGGGACCAGCGGGTTCACGACGATGTTGCCCTCGTCGTCGGTGCCGAACAGCGGCCCGATGACCGGGTCGCCGCCGGGCTCCGGCATGTTGTCGATGAGACCGATCGCCTGCTCCACCGGCACCGCCGGCAGCTGGGCGAGACGCTCGAGCAGGGGCACGTCACCTGCCATGGCTCTATCCTCCCACGCGGGTGGGCTCGCCGCGCAGATCCGCGCGCGCGAGGTCCTGCGCGCGCCCGGGCGGCACGAGGAACGACGAGGCCAGCGCGGCCAGACAGATCAGGAGACCGGTCACGAACACGGCGTGCAGGGCCTCGGCGTGGCTCGCGCCGGCGCCGAGGCGCCACGCCATCACCGCGCCCATGACGGCCAGCCCGATCGCGCCGCCGACCGTGCGGAAGAACTGGATCATCGAGGTGGCGGCGCCGAGATCGGACCGCGGAACCGCGCTCTGCACGGCGATCAGCATGGGCACCATGGTGAGCCCCATGCCGATGCCGCCGATGAGCGCGTCGCGCATGGCGGCGCCCGCCGTCAGCGACGGCGACCAGCGGCTCAGCAGCAGGAACGCCGCGGTCAGGCACACCATGCCCGACACCACGACGATGCGATAACCGATGCGCAGCACCAGCCGCGCGCTCAGCACCGACATCGCCACCCAGCCGAAGACGAACGGAATGAGCACGCTGCCGGACGCGGTGGCCGACATGCCGCTCACCGCCTGCAGAAACAGCGGCACGAACGAGATCGCCCCGAACATGGCCATGCCGGCCAGGAATCCGGTGGCCGCCGCCGCCAGCACGACGCGGTTGCCGAACAGCCGCAGCGGCACGATCGGCTCGACCACGCGGCGCTCGACGGCGAAGAACGCCGGCAGCGCCACCGCCGCGATCGCCAGCGGCATGAGCACGTCGGCGCCCGTCCACGCGGTGGCGCGGCCGGCCTCCAGCACGCCGACCAGCAGGGCGGAGACGCCGGCGGTGAAGAGGCCGAGGCCGGTGTAGTCGATGATCGGGCGGCGCGCCGCCCGCGCGCTGTCGAGCGCCTTGGCCAGCAGGCCCATGGCGATCACGCCGAACGGCAGGTTGATGTAGAAGACCCAGCGCCACGAGGCGTGGTCCGTCAGCAGCCCGCCGATGAGCGGACCGAGCAGCGAGGCGACGCCCCACACGCCGGAGATGTAGCCCTGCATCTTCGCGCGCCGCTCGAGCCCGAACAGCTCGCCGACGACGGTCATGCCGATCGGCATCAGGGCGCCGGCGCCGAGGCCCTGCAGCATGCGGAAGGCGATGAGCTGCGTCATGTCCTGCGCCGCGCCCGAGAGCGCCGAGCCGGCCAGGAACAGCACGAGGCCGGTCAGGAAGATCGGCCGCCGGCCGTAGAGATCGGAGAGCCGGCCCCACAGCGGCATGGTGACGGTCGAGGTCAGCAGGAAGCCGGAGAAGACCCAGGAGTAGATCTCGAGTCCGCCGAGGCTCGACACCACGCGCGGCATCGCGGTGGCGACCACCGTGGACTCCATCGCGGCCAGGAAGATCGACAGCATCACGCCCGCCAGGGCGAGCCGCTTGCGACGCTCCTCCATCAGTGGGCGCCGGTACAGCTGGCGCAGCGACACGTCGCGCGCAAATCCGCCCAGGGAAGCAGGCTCTCGTGCGCGTCGGTCCACACCACGCGCAGGCCCGCGTCGAGCTTCTTGAGCTCGCTCGGCCACGTCGCCGTCGCGGCCGGCGCGTCCAGAGTCGCGCAGGCGCCGCACGCACAGGCGCGACGCAGGAACTCGAACGGATAGATGGAGCCGTGGCCGTCGGTCCAGTCGATGCCGAGCGCGTAGCGACCGACGAGGTGGATGTCCTTGGGCCGGTTGGGATCGCCCTGGCCGAGGATGGGGATGAACAGCTTGCGGCTCATGCCGTGCCGCCGCCGGCGCGGGCGGCGCTCAGGCGCATGCCGGCCAGCAGGTAGTGGACCGCGAGGTTCTGGTATGGCCCCCACGCGCGGGCCCGCCGGCGAATCGCCTCCTCGCTCAGCGTACGGCCGCGGCCGTAATGATGGTCGAAGGCCTTGCGCACGGCGAGATCGCCGGCCGGGCACACGTCGCCACGGCCGCAGCAGCGCGCCAGGAACCAGTCCGCGGTCCATCGGCCGAGGCCGCGCAGTGCGGTGAGCTGCGCGATGACTTCGGCGTTGGCCGCCGCCACCAGCGTCTCGACGTCGAGCGTGCCGGCCACCATCGCCCGCGCGAGATCGCGAATGTACTCGGCCTTGCGCGTGGAGTACTTGAGCGCGCGCAGCTCGCGCACGCGCGCGCCGGCCAGCGCGGCGGCCTCCGGAAAGGCCCAGATGGTGGCGCCGTCCGTCGTGACCGCGACGCCGTAGCGACGCACGAGCCGCGCGCGACAGGCGAAGGCGAACGAGAGGTTCACCTGCTGGGCGGTGATGGAGCCCACCAGCATCTCGAGCGCCGTCGGGGCCAGCGTCGGCCGCATCCCGTACAGCGGCTCCAGCAGCGTGCCGAGGATCGGATCCGCCTTGGCCATCCGATAGAAGCCGGGCAGGTCGAAGTCGAGACCGAAGAGGCGCCGGACCTCGAACGTCACCGCGTCGCCGACGGCGGCCCCGCGCGCGCCGGGCACGTCCACCGTCAGCCGCGCATCCTCGACCGATCCGCTCGACCGCACCTCGTAGGGCAGCAGCCGATCGCCCTGGCGCAGCACGCGCCGGAACACGTCGCCGTCGAGGACGTTGACCGGGTCTTCGCCCCACAGGCGATAGCGGCCCAGCGTGGCGCCCACGTCGAGCGGGCCGTCGGCATGGAGAACGATCTTCATCGGCGGGTCACGCGAAGGGTAAGTGTACCAGAACGCTCAGCGGCGGAGGTGGTGCGGGACGTCGGTCACCACGACGTCCTTGCGGAAGAGCATCGCCCCCTTGATCAGCAGCGCGGTCTGGTTGTGCAGGATCTGGTGCCACCACCGCGCCGGGAGGAACTCCGGCAGCACGATCGTCACCACGTGGTTGGGGCCGCCCTGGCGCTGGAGCTGGTTGAGATAGTCGACGAGCGGTCCCAGCAGGGAGCGATAGGGGGAGTTGAGCACGATGAGGGGCGTGCCCATGCCGTACTTGACCCAGCGCTCCTCCAGCCGGCGCGTGCGCTCGGGATCGGTCTCCACGTACACGGCCTTGGCATTCGGCGACAGCGTCTTGGCGTACTGCACGGCGCGCACCACGCCCTTGTGGAGGTCGCCCACGAGCACCAGCACGGTGTTCGTCATGGGCGGCGGCGGCGTGAAGTCTTCCAGGGAGAGCTGCAGGGCGACGTCGTCGTAGTGGCGGCGCATGCCGATGAAGAGCGCGACCAGCGAGGGGATCAGCAGCAGGACGATCCAGGCGCCGTGCGAGAACTTCGTGACCGCGATCGTGAGCATGACGAGCCCGGTGACGAGGGCGCCGACGCCGTTGACGCTGGCGCGCCACCACCAGCCTTCCGTGCGGCGGCGCAGCCAGTGGCGGACCATGCTCGACTGCGACAGCGTGAACGAGATGAAGACGCCGACCGCGTAGAGCGGGATGAGGGCGTGCGGGTTGCCGCGAAAGATGACCAGCAGCAGCGCGGCCATCCCGCCCAGGATGACGATGCCATTGGAGAAGACGAGCCGGTCCCCCTGGTTGCCGAACTGCCGCGGGATGAAGCGGTCGCGGGCCAGGAAGAACGCCAGCCGCGGAAAGTCGGCGAACGAGGTGTTGGCGGCCAGCAGCAAGATCAGCATCGTCACCAGCTGGATCACGTAGTAGGCGGAGCCCGTGCCGAACACGTGACGCGCGAGCTGCGAAACCACCGTCTCGTCCTCCCGCGGGCGGATGCCGAAGTCGTAGGCGAGGAACGTGATGCCCAGGAAGAGCGTGACGAGCAGCGCGCCGAGCCAGGCCAGCACGACCCGCGCGTTGTGCGCCTCCGGCGGCTTGAAGGCGGGGACGCCGTCGGAGACCGCCTCCACGCCCGTGAGCGCCGAGCACCCGGCCGCGAACGCGCGCAGGAGAAGGAAGAGCCCGACCCCCTCGAGCCCGGCCGGGTGCGGCGCGTAGGGCGCCGCGCCAATCCAGCCGAACACCGCGCCCACGCCGCCGTACCCGATCACCAGCAGCATGGACCCGACGAAGAGGTACGTGGGGAGCGCGAAGATCTTGCCCGACTCGCGGATGCCGCGCAGGTTGGCCACCGCGATGGCGACGACGCCCAGCACGCCCAGCCAGACGCGATAGGGAAACAGCACGGGCAGCGCGGACGTCACCGCCGCGATGCCGGCGGCCACGCTCACGGCCACCGTCAGCACGTAGTCGATCAGCAAGGCGGCGGCCGCGATCAGCCCGGCGACCGTGCCCAGGTTGTCCTTGGTGACGATGTAGGCGCCGCCGCCCTTGGGATAGGCCAGGATCGTCTGCCGGTAGGAGCTGACGACGATGACGATGAGCAGCGAGATGGCGATGCCGATCGGCAGCGAGTAGCTGAGCGCCACCACGCCGGCCAGCATGAGCACCAGCACGATTTCCTCGGTGGCGTACGCGACGGACGACAGCGCGTCGGAAGCAAAGACGGCGAGCGCCGTCGCCTTGCCGAGGCGCTCGTGGCGCGCCTGCGCCGTGGGCAGCGGGGTCCCGACCAGCAGCCGCTTCAGGCGGTGCACGAGCACCCGCCAATGATACGCCCCGCCCCCGGCGGGACGTCAGTTCCGCAGGTGGTAAGGGACGTCCGTGACCACGACGTTGCGGCGGAAGAGCATCGCCCCCTTGATCAGCAGCGCGGTCTGGTTGTGCAGGAGCTGCTGCCACCACCGGGCCGGGATGAACTCCGGCAGCACCAGCGTCACCATGTGATTCGGCGCCTGCTGGCGCAGGTGGTCGATGTAGTCGAGCAGCGGCCCCAGCAGCGAGCGATAGGGCGAGCTGAGCACGACGAGCGGGATGCCCAGCCCCCACTTGCCCCAGCGCTCTTCCAGCCGGCGCGTGCGCTCGGGATCGGTCTCCACGTAGACGGCCTTGGCCGACGGCGACAGAGCCTGCGCGTACTGGATGGCCTGGATCACGCCGCGGTGCAGATCGCCGACCAGCACCAGGACGATCGTGCTCATGGGCGGCGGCGGCTCCAGGGCGTCCAGCGAGAGCTGGCGCGCCACGCTGTCGTAGTGGCTGCGGATCGCCAGGAAGAGGCCGATCAGCAGCCCGATCAGCAGGATGACGATCCAGGCACCGTCCACGAACTTCGTGGCGGCCACCACGACGAGCACGGTGGCCGTGGTGACCGCGCCGGTGGCGTTGATCGCCACCCGCCACGCCCAGCGCTCGGGCCGCGTGCGCAGCCAGCGTCGGACCATGCTGACCTGGGAGAGCGTGAACGAAGTGAACACGCCGACCGCGTAGAGCGGGATGAGCGCGTGCGTGCTGCCCCGGAAGACGATCACCAGCAGGATGGCCACGACGGCGAGGATCACGACGCCGTTGGAGAACACGAGCCGATCGCCCCGGTTGCCGAACTGCCGTGGCAGGTAGCCGTCGCGCGCCATGAAGAAGGCCAGTCGCGGGAAGTCGGCGAACGCCGTGTTGGCGGCCAGGATGAGGATGAGCATCGACACGCCCTGGACGTAGTAGTAGAGCGGCCCGCCCCCGAAGATCTGCCAGGCCAGCTGCGACACCACCGTCTCCTCGTGCTTCGGCACGACGTCGTACACGTCGGCCAGGACCGTGGTGCCGACGAAGAGCGTCACCATGATCACGCCCAGCGCCGCCAGCACCACGCGCGCGTTGTGCACCTCGGGCGGCTTGAAGGCGGTGACGCCGTCGGCGACCGCCTCGATGCCGGTCAGCGCCACCGCGCCCGACGAGAACGCGCGCAGCACGAGGAGCGCCGTCAACGGCACGACGGGGTCGGCCACGTCGCCGACGGCCGGCGCCGGCGCGCCGGACCACGCGTACCGCACGAAGCCGACGCCCAGCAGGAGTCCGAAGGCGGCGATGAACAGGTACGACGGCAGGGCGAAGAGCCGGCCCGACTCGCGCAGCCCGCGCAGGTTGCCGAGGGCGATGAGCGCGATCGCCACCACGCAGACGATGACGCGATGGTCGAACAGCATCGGCACCGCGGAGGTCATGGCCGCCACGCCGGCCGAGATGCTGACGGCGACGGTGAGCGTGTAGTCGATGAGGAGCGCGCCCCCCGCCGTGAGGCCGGCCAGCGGGCCGATGTTGTCCTTGGCCACGATGTAGTCGCTGGCGCCCTGCGGGTAGGCGAGCAGCGTCTGGCGGTAGGAGTAGATGACGATGGCGATCACGACGGCGATGGCGACGCCGATGGGGGAGGCGAGATCGAGGGCGCCGATCCCCGCCAGGATCAGCACGCGCAGGATCTCCTCGGAGGCGTACGCCACCGACGAGAGATTGTCGGACGCGAAGATGGCGAGCCCGGTGCTCTTCGACAGACGCTCGTGCCGGGCCTGGGCCGTCGCCAGCGGCTCCCCGACGATGACCCGCTTGAGGGCGCTCAGCATCGCGCCATCATACCCGGAGAGGTGCCGGCGCTTCTCGCCCCTTCAGAACGGCTCGAACTGCCGGTCGCCCGCCGCCAGGTTCTCGAAGCGGGCATACTGCGAGAGGAACGCCACCTCGATCTTGCCGGTGGGGCCGTTGCGCTGCTTGCCGACGTGCACCTCGGCCGTCTTCCGCGCCTCCTCCTCCATGGGATCCTTGCTGTAGAACGACGGCCGATGCAGGAACATGATGACGTCCGCGTCCTGCTCCAAGGCGCCACTATTGTGATTGACGATGCCGTCGGCGAGCCACGATGCGGGGCCCGGAACAGTCAAATCGAAAACATCTTCGTCTCCCGCAGGCTCGATTGCGACGACACGGTCCCAGAAAAGATCGCTCTCGACGGCAGCTTTAAGTTCGGCGTCGTCGAGAATGTCCGCGTATTCCGCCAGCACAGACCGTGACGGCGCGAAACGATACTGAGTCACGCCCCCGCAGGGCCCGCCCCGCAGGGTCGCCATCGTGCGTTGGGAGTAGCCCTGTACCCGCATCAGTGCCCGAACACGATCGGATGTCTCCCTCGGCAGCGTGTCCACGTTCGTACTGGCACGGCGATCCGTCAGCACCTTCAGCAGGCGCTGCGCTTGCGGCTCACGAGGCCCGACGGCGCCCGCGACATCGAGGAACCGTTTCTGGTCGGACGACCCGGAGACTCGGATCTGAAACGATGGCCGATATCGACCCTTGCGGGCGCACTCGACGCGCGCGACGATACCGAGTCGCAACAGGAGTGCCGCCACGTCGTGGGCGAGACGAGGACTGTTCGTGTTGTAGCTGACGTTCTCGCTGCCTTTGCCCCGACGCATCGCGATGCTGCCATCAGTCGCCCAGAGATGACGAAGCAGCAGCGCGATCTGTCGATCGGCCAATCGGAACGCTGCTTCAGGAATCCGCTTCTCATACGACCGTTGCCCGAAGATCCCGAGCTTACGCAGCCAGGCTCCGACCCCCTTGGGGTGCCACCGATTCCCATTCCCGCTGATGAGAAGCTGGTGCCACGTCCGACGTCCAGCATGGCGCTTCACTTCACAGCCGAACTCCTCCCGGGCCGCCTCGGCAACAACCGCGCTGTTCGCCTCAGAGCTCGTCGTGTAGCGCATCGGGCCATGAATCAAGTAGCTGCCGTCTCCGATGAGGTGGCCGAGAAGGGCGACTTGTCGATCCGGCCACGTCTCGACGAAGGTCGGTTCAGGAACTTTGTGAGCCAATGCGAGGCGATCGCCGATCCTGACATCTCGGACGGTGGTCCACCCGCGACCAGTGAAGACGCGATGCTCGGCGGTCGTCCGGATTCGGCGACCGCTGGCCGTCCGAACGGCAAAGACAGGACGCCGTCCGACGAGCCAGACAGCGTCGGTCTTCGCCGCAATGATCTTCCCACGCGGGGACATCGCGAGGACTTCTGGCGCTTCGGCGACGAGATCCCGTATCGGCACCCGCCGCCCATCCGCCAGGCACACCAACGTGTCACCCGTCACGCATTCACGAAGGTCGCTGAGGCGCGGGGAGCTGTCACCGCGCGTCTCGATCGCGCGCGAGAGCTGCGAGAGCGCGACGACGGGGACGTTGAGCTCCTTGGCGAGCGCCTTGAGCGAGCGCGAGATCTCCGAGATCTCCTGTTGCCGATTGTCGAGGTTGGCGCGGCCGCGCATGAGCTGCAGGTAATCGATGATGATCAAATCGAGCCCGTGCTCGGACTTCATCCGGCGCGCCTTCGCGCGCACCTCGAGCACCGAGAGGCCCGGGCTGTCGTCGATGAAGATCGGCGCCTCGCTGAGCCGGCCGGCCGCCGACGTGAGACGAGACCAGTCCTGCATCTGCAGTCGCCCGGTGCGGACGGAAAGCGAGTCGACTCGTCCCTCCGCGGAGAGCATGCGCTGCACGAGCTGTTGGGAGGACATTTCCAGGCTGAGCACGAGGATCTTCATCCGCATCTTGATGCCGACGTGCTGTGCGATGCACAGCGCGAATGCCGTCTTCCCCATACTTGGTCTGCCGGCGATCAAGATCAGGTCGGACGGCTGCAGGCCGGCGGTCATCTCGTCGAGCTTGGTGAGGCCGGTCGGCACGCCGGTGACGTGCTCCTGGCGCTCGTAGAGACGCTCGATGTACTTGAAGGTGTCGTTGAGGATGTTCTTGACGTGGATGGCGCTGCCCTCGAGCCGCCGCTCGGCGAGGCTGAAGATGCGGCGCTCGGCGTCGTCGACGAGGGCCTGCACGTCCTCCTTGGCGTCGAAGGCCTGCGTGATGATGTGCGTCGAGGTCTGGATCAGCTCGCGCAGCACCGCCATGTCGCGGACGATCGCCGTGTAGGCGGTGAGGTAGGCGGCCACCGATCCCTGCTCGACGAGCAGCGCGAGGGCCGCGGGGCCGCCGACCAGAGGAAGCTGGTCCGTGCGCCGCAGCTCCTCCTGCAGCGTGAGGAGGTCGACAGGCTCGCCGCGATCGAACAGGTTGAGCATCCCGCGATAGATCGAGCGATGCGCCTCGGTGTAGTAGTCCGAGTCTCTCAGGACCTCGACGACGCGCGGCAGCGCCTCGCGGCCCTCGAGGAGGATGGCGCCGAGCACCGCGCGCTCGGCATCGAGGTTGTGCGGCGGGATGCGGGACGGCAGCTCCAACGCGCTCACCGCTGCGGCCGGCCGATGTCGAGCATGCGGCCCGATCTTCCGCGCCGTGCGGCGGCGGGGTCAACTAAATTCGCGGTCAGCCGTCAATTTGTGGATACGTCTGTGGATGGACGGTGAGCATCGGTACACAAGTCCGCCGTCGCGGTGGACGGCGTGTGTACAAAAACAACGGCCCCCGAAATCACCCTCGGGGGCCGCCGACAGCTCGCGCGGGGCCCGCGCCTACTCGCTGCGGACGACGCTCACCTTGAACTGTGCCGTGACGTCCTGGTGGAGGCGGATCGGCACGCTCGTCTCGCCCAGGGTCTTGATGGGCTCGTCGAGATGGATGCGGCGCCGCTCGACCTTGATCCCGTGCTTGTCGAGGAACTCCGCGATGTCCTGCGAGGTCACCGAGCCGAAGAGCTTGCCTTCCTCGGAGGCCTGCCGCCGCTCTTCCAGAGCGAGCGTCTCGATGCGCTGGCGCATCGCCTCCGCGTCGTCCTTCACGCGGTCGGCCTTGGCGTGGGCCTGCTGCTTGATGTGCTCGATGTTCTTCATATTGCCCGCGCTGGCGCTGAGCGCGAGCTTCTTCGGGATGAGGAAGTTGCGCGCGTAACCGTCGGAGACGTCGCGCACCTCGCCCCGGCGCCCCACCTTGGCCACGTCGTCCAGCAGGATGATCTTCATCGTCCTACTCGGTGGCTACGTACGGCAGCAGGGCCACCGTGCGGGCGCGCTTGATGGCGTGGGTGAGCTGGCGCTGGTGGCGGGCGCAGCTGCCGGAGATCCGCCGCGGGATGATCTTGCCGCGCTCGGTCACCAGGCTGCGCAGGCGGCGCACGTCCTTGTAGTCGACGAGGTCGACCTTGTCAGCGCAGAACTTGCAGACCTTCCGCCGCCCGAACCGGCGGCGCTTGATGGGCTTCTGAACTGTGGGAATCGCTCAGCCCTCCCTTGGGAAGGGGCACCCTAGAAGGGTTCCCCTCTTCCCCTCCTGGTCCTGCTCAGAACGGAACGTCGTCGTCGCCGCCATGCTCGTCGGCGGCGAACGCCGGTGCAGCCGACACCGCGGCCGGGGCCCCGGCGCCCGCCGTGCCCCCCGCGCCCTTGGTGCGGCTCATGAACTGGACGCGCTCGGCCACCACCTCGGTGGCGCTGCGCTTCTGGCCGTCCTTGGTCTCCCAGTCGCGCGTTTGCAGCCGGCCTTCGACGAAGATCTGGCTGCCCTTGTCGAGGTACTCGCCGCACGACTCGGCCTGCTTGCCCCACACCACGACGGTGAGGAAGCACGTCTCTTCGCGCTTCTCCCCGCTCTGCGTGCTGTAGTTGCGGTTGACCGCCATCCGGAGATCGGCCACGGCGGTGCCGCTGGGGGTGTACCGGAGCTCGGGCGCGCGCGTCAGGTTGCCGATCAGCAGCACTTTGTTGAGGCTCATGATCCACCGACCTCCTCAAGGACCTCTTGAGTTTTCGCTGGCCGAGCCTTCTTGCGGATCGGGACCTGGGTGGAGAGGAAGCGCAGCACTTGCTCGTTGAGGCGGAGCTGCCGCTCGAACTCTTTCACCATGGCGGGCTCGGCAGAGACCTCGAAGACCGCGTACGTGCCTTCCCGCTGCTTGCGGATGTCGTACGCCAGCCGGCGCTTGCCCCAGTTCTCCATCTTCACGACCTCGGCGCCCAGCGTCTTGACCTGCTCGCCCAGCTGCGTCAGCAGGGCGGCCACCTCTTCCTCGGTGGGACGCGGGTCCGCGATGACCAGAATTTCGTAGGGCCGCAGTGCACTCACCTCCTCATGACCACGCGCGATTGCGAACCGCTCGGGTGCGAAGCGCTACGCTATCAGACATCCACCCCACCCGCAACGTCAACGCCCAGAAATAGATACGGCCCGGGCCGGTCTCCCGACCCAGGCCGCCGCCCCCACATCGCAGGGACCCAACAACATCGGCGCATCGCGCCGACTCAACCACATCGATCGGGCTCCCGATCGGGCGCCGGCGCATCGCGCCGGCTCCAAACCCGATCGAGCGCCCATTTCACCCGTTCGAGCGCCAGCGTTTCCACCAGCACCCGTCCGATCGTTCCACGTTCGAGCGCCGGCTCCGCCGGCGCCATCCTCCTCAGGGGGAGGCAGCCCCGAGCCCGCCGCGAGGCGTGCGAGGGGCGCCGGAAGGGGGGCGAAGCCCCCCTCCGGGCTTAGTACATGTCCCCGTGCGGCATCGCCGGCGGCCCCGCCTTCGACTCCTCGGGGATGTCCGTGATCAGCGCCTCGGTCGTGAGCAGCAGCGAGGCGATCGACGCCGCGTTCTGCAGCGCCACTCGCTCCACCTTGGTCGGGTCGATGATGCCGGCCTGCAGCATGTCCACGTACTCCATGCTCTCGGCGTCGTAGCCGCGGGTCGGCACCGTCTCGGCCTTCACCTTCTCGACGATCACGCTGCCCTCGAGGCCGGCGTTCTCGACGATGTGGCGGATGGGCTCCTCGAGCGCCCGCTTGATGATCATGGCGCCCACCTTCTCGTCACCCTCGAGCTTCTTGAGGTTGTCGATGGACTTCGAGCAGCGCAGCAGCGCGACGCCGCCGCCGGGCACGATGCCCTCTTCCACGGCCGCCCGGGTCGCGTTGAGCGCGTCCTCGACGCGGGCCTTCTTCTCCTTCATGGCGGTCTCGGTGGCGGCGCCGACCTTGATCACCGCCACGCCGCCGGCCAGCTTGGCCAGCCGCTCCTGCAGCTTCTCGCGGTCGTAGTCGCTGGTCGTCTCCTCGATCTGGGCGCGGATCTGCTTGATGCGGCCCTCGATGACGGACGACTTGCCGGCCCCTTCGACGATCGTGGTGTTGTCCTTGTCCACGACGATCTTCTTGGCCTTGCCGAGGTCCTCCAGCTTGATGTTCTCGAGCTTGATGCCGAGATCCTCGGTGATGGCCTTGCCGCCGGTGAGGGTCGCGATGTCCTCGAGCATCGCCTTGCGGCGATCGCCGAAGCCCGGCGCCTTGACGGCGCAGGTGTGCAGCGTGCCGCGCAGCTTGTTGACGACCAGGGTGGCCAGCGCCTCGCCCTCGACGTCCTCGGCGATGATCAGAAACGGCTTGCCGGAGCGCGCCACCTGCTCGAGCAGCGGCAGCATGTCCTTCATCACCGAGATCTTCTTCTCGTGGATGAGGATGAGAGCGTCCTCGAGGACGACCTCCATGCGCTCGGCGTCGGTCACGAAGTACGGGCTGAGGTAGCCGCGGTCGAACTGCATGCCCTCGACCACGTCCAGCACGGTGTCGGCCGACTTCGACTCCTCGACGGTGATGACGCCGTCCTTGCCGACCTTCTCCATCGCCTCGGCGATCAGGCTGCCGATCGTCTTGTCGTTGTTGGACGCGATGGTGGCGACCTGGGCGATTTCCTTCTTGTCCTTCGTCGACTTGCTGAGCCTCTTCAGCTCCTCGGCCACGGCCTCGACGGCCGCCTCGATGCCGCGCTTCAGACCCATCGGGTTGGCGCCGGCCGTCACGTTGCGCAGGCCCTCGCGGAAGATGGCCTGGGCCAGCACGGTGGCGGTGGTGGTGCCGTCACCCGCGATGTCGGAGGTCTTGGAGGCGACCTCCTTCAGCATCTGGGCGCCCATGTCCTCGTACGGGTCCTTCAGCTCGATCTCCTTGGCGACGGTGACGCCGTCCTTGGTGATCGTGGGGCTGCCGAACTTCTTGTCGATGACCACGTTGCGGCCTTTGGGCCCGAGGGTGGCGGCAACCGCCGCCGCCATGATGTTGATGCCCTTGAGCAGGGAGGCCCGAGCATCCTCTTCGAACTTGAGCTGCTTCGGCATGGATCCATTCCCTCCTGGGGATGTGGGTTGGTCGTCGTTACTCGAGAATGGCGAGGATGTCTTCCTCGCGCAGGATCAGGTAGTCTTCGCCGTCGATCTTGACCTCGTTGCCGGAATACTTGCCGAACAGGATGCGATCGCCCTTCTTGACGTCCAGCGCAATGCGCTTCCCGTTCTCGTCGACCTTCCCGGCGCCGACCGCCTCGACCGTCGCGCGCTGCGGCTTCTCTTTCGCCGTGTCCGGGATGATGATCCCGCCGATCTTCTCCTCGCCCTCTTCCTCGCGCTTGACGAGGACCCGATCGTGCAGCGGACGAATCTTCTTCATAGCCCCCCTGCCTCCTTGAGTTGTGGTGGACACTGGTCTTTCATCGGGCCGGAGCGGGCGCCGTCTCGGGCCGCCGCGCTCATTGGCTGTTAGCACTCCTCGAAAGCGAGTGCTAATATACCGCCTGCTGAGGCTCGGTCAAGGGGAAAAACACGGGGGTCTAAATGGCGAACAGCGTTTTTATTTCTAATGTTTTGCCGGCGCAAGCCCGACAGCTCATCCCGTCGGACGTCAAGGTCGAGTACAACGACACGGATCAGCCCCTCGCGAAGGCCGAGCTCGTCAAGCGCCTGCAGGGCAAGAACGGCCTCATCTGCCACATCATCTCGACCATCGACGACGAAGTGCTGGGCTCCGCCCCCGGTCTGAAGGTCGTCTCGAACGTCGCGGTCGGCTACAACAACATCGACGTGGCCGCCGCGCGCCAGCGCGGCATCGTCGTGACCAACACGCCCGACGTCCTCACCGAGACCACCGCGGACTTCGCCTTCACGCTGCTCATGGCGGCCGCGCGCCGCGTGGTCGAGGCCGACCGCTACGCGCGCTCCGGGCAGTGGAAGGCGTGGAAGTGGGACCTGCTGTGGGGCGCCGACATCTACGGCAAGACGCTGGGTGTCGTCGGCTTCGGCCGCATCGGCCGCGCCGTCGCGCGCCGCGGGCTCGGCTTCGGCATGCGCGTCCTCTATTACGACACGGTGCGCGCGGACGCCGCCGCCGAGCGCGAGCTGAACGCGCGGGCCGTGGACATGGACACCCTGCTGCGCGAGTCCGACTTCGTCACGCTCCACACGCTGCTCAGCCCCGAGACGCGCCACCTGATCAACGAGCGCACGCTGCGCACGATGAAGAAGACGGCCATCCTCGTCAACGCGGCGCGCGGTCCGGTCGTGGACGAGGCCGCGCTGGTCCGCGCGCTGTCGGAGAAGTGGATCGCCGGCGCCGGGCTCGACGTCTTCGAGGAGGAGCCCAAGATCCATTCAGGGCTCTTGTCGCTGGACAACGTCACGCTGGCCCCGCACATCGCCAGCGCCTCGGGCGAGACGCGCGTAGCGATGGCCACGCTGGCCGTGCGCAACTGTCTGGCCGTTTTGGACGGCAAGCCCGCGCTCACGCCGGTGTCGTGAGCCGGCCGCAGACGGCGTCCTCGTTGACCTAGGCCTGCCGAGCCCACGCCTCCCACTGCGAGCGCCGCGGGAAATACAGCGCGAACCCGAGCAGAGCGAATGCCGCGAACCCGTAGAAGTCCGCGCGCTGGCCCCCGAGCAAGAACAGCACGAGACCGTAGATGGCGATCGCCTGACACGTCGCCAGCGTCACCAGGCTGGCTGTGAGCAACCGCTGAACGAGCGGAGGCCTGCCGACGACCGGGGAGGCCCCCGTCACGCGACCGGCGATGATCTTCGACCGGACGATGTTGACGACGACGAGGCCGAGCACGGCCATTGCCGCCAGGAGGAGCCGCAGGAGACCGAGCGGGACCGCCGGCGCGAAGCCGGTGAACGGCGCCCGCTGCGTCCTGATCATCTCGACGACGAGCGCGTACGTCAGGAGGGCGAGCACGAGCATGGCGCCGATGCGCTGCGCCTGTCGGCAACCTCGGGCGAGCTCGTCGGGTCCGCGACTCATGTCATCGAGACGTCGAGCCGCCGCGCCGCCAGGCGACGATCAAGCCTGGCCAGCCGGTACGCGAAGGCCTCGAGCACGCGCGAGGCGGCGCCGGCCGTGCGCGCCAGGCCGAGGGCGTCCTCGACGACGGCGCGCGCGGCGGTGAGGTCGCGCGCGCGGTGCTCGTGGAACTTCGCCAGCTCTTCCCACGGCCGCGGATCGAACAGGTCGTGCTGGCGTGCCGCCTCCCACAGCTCGCAGGCGGCGTCCCAGCGTGCCGCGCGCTTCTCCCACCAGGCCAGGCGCAGCCGCGCCCAGCGCGCGACGGGCTCCGGCACCCCGGCCTCCAGCGCGGCGCGATAACACCCGAGCGCCCGCTCGAGGTCGCAGGGCTCCCAGAGTCGCCCGAGCCCGGCCAGCTCCTCGGGCCGCACGCCGCTCGTGTCCGCCAGCGCGCGACCGAACCAGCCCACCAGCGCGACGAGCGAGAGCACGTCGGCGCGGTTGTGCTCGAACACGCGGCACAGGGGCGCGGCCCGCCGCGATCTGAGGTAGTCGAAGTACAGCATCGGGATGAGGCCGCCGGGAACGTCGTCCTCGCGCGCGAGGCCGAGCACGGCGCTCTCCAGCGTCGAGAGCCGGCAGTCCGACAGCCAGCCCGTCCACACGCGCCGGGCCGGCCGCAGGAGATCGAGGTGCGGCAGCGTCGAGGGCCAGCGCCGGCGGGCCAGCACGAAGCGGGTCTCCAGCAGCGGCAGGTCGAAGCCGCCGCCGTTGAACGTGACGACGGCGCGCGCACGGGCCAGCAGCGGCTCGAGCGCCGTCAGCAGCGCCGGCTCGTCGTCGAAGTCACGCATGAAGTACTGCAGCACGACCAGGCGAGCGTCCTCCACCCGCGCGACGCCGACCAGGAACGCGTAGGTCCCGGTGCCGCCGGCGAGCCCGGTGGTCTCGGTGTCGAGGAAGAGGAGGCCGTCGGCGGCGCCCAGCTCGGCGTCGATCCGCGCAGCGCGCGCCAGGAGCTCCAGCGGGGCCGCCAGCGCGTCGCCGAGCGGCTCGGCGCCGTGGCGGTGGGACAGCGGATACTCGCGCCGCACGCGGACGATCGAGCCGTGGCCGGTGTCGTGCAGCTCGCCGTCCACGAGGCGCTCGATGGGCTCCGGGGCCGGGCGCGGCGGCCGCGCCCCCTCGATGCGCCGGATCACGCGGCGGAGGTCGTCGATGGTGGACATCGCGCGTCAGGTGGTGAGCGCGACGAGGAGACGGGCGGCGGTCGCCTTGGCGCGGCGGCCGACCTCGTTGACGGGACCGACGCAGGACGGGCAGCCGAAGGTGCACGCGCACGCCTCGAGCGTCTGCAGCCCGCGGCGCAGCAGGTCGGGCAGGATCTCGAACACGCGCTCGGCGAGGCCGATGCCGCCGGCGTGGGCGTCGTAGAGGTAGATCGTCGGGTTGAAGCGCTCGGCCTGCATGAGGCGCCGCTTCGCGGACTCGCGGGTGGCCACGGCACCGCTCTCGACGGGCGTGGTGTCGCCGAGCCAGGAGCCGAGATCGCGGATGTCGCAGAGCAGGAAGATCGGAGCCAGGTGGTGCAGCAGGTACGTCACCGCCCGCAGGCCGTCGATCAGCTCCTCGCGCGAGCGGGAGACGCGCTCCAGGGTTTCCGGGGCCACGGTGAGCCACGCGCTGGTCGTCTGCTTCTCCTGCTGCGGCAGCTCGACCTCGCCCGAGCCCACGTTCTCCAGCGTGCCGTGCTTGATCTTCTTGAAGCCCACGACCTTCTCGGCCACCAGCACCTCGCCCTGCTCGGCGAGATACGCGCCGTGCTGGCGGCCCTCCAGCCGGCGGAGGATCCACACGCCCTTGGCGCTGATGGCGTCGGTGAAGTAGTCGACGCTCACCTTCTTGACGTAGGCCACCTTCTCCTCGTCCTCGCGGAAGCGCAGCTCCTGCACCTCGTACGGCGCGCTCTCCACGAGGTAGATCGCCTTGGGATAGATGGTGGCGAACGCGCTCGACCAGTCGACCTCGGCGATGATCTGGCGCTTCTTCGTCTGCTTCTCGTCGCGGAACGTGGTGTCGATGACGACGAAGTTGTCGGTGGTCACCGTGCGCAGCGAGACGTGATCGGCCGGGTAGGTCTCCGACGCCCAGTGATAGCGCGGGCCCGCGCGGTGCAGCAGCCCCTCGTCCTCCAGCGCGGCCAGCTCGCGCCGCACGTCGACCGCGCCGAACGTCTCGTCCTCGACGATCGGCAGCTCGAACGCCGCGCACTTGAGATGGTTGACCAGGATGAACGGGTTGTCGGGATTGATGCGCGCGTGCTCGGGCGGCGTGCCGAAGAGATAGTCGGGATGCGTCACCATGAACTGGTCGAGCGGCGCGCTGGTGGCGACGAGAATGGCCGCCGAGGCGCCCGTGCGGCGTCCGGCCCGGCCGGCCTGCTGCCACAGCGACGCGATGGTGCCGGGATAGCCGGCCAGCACGGCGGCGTCGAGGTGGCCGATGTCCACGCCGAGCTCGAGCGCGTTGGTGGACACGACGCCGAGCGCCTCCCCCGCGCGCAGCTCCTTCTCCACCGCGCGCCGGCGGTTGGGCAGGTAGCCCCCGCGATAACCGCGCACGATGCCGCTGTCCCCGGTGGCGCGATCGGCCACCCCCTGCTTGATCGAGGTCAGCAGCACCTCGGTCGAGAGCCGGCTCTGCGCGAAGACGATCGTCGGCACCTCTTCCCGCAGCAGCCGGATGGCCAGCTTCGCCGCCTCGCCCAGGTACGGCGCCCGGATGCCCAGCTCGGGATTCACGACGGGCGGGTTGTAGCAGACGAACGTCTTCTCGCCGGTGGGCGCGCCGCTCTCGGTGATCTCCTCGACGGCCTCGCCGGTGATGCGGCTGGCCAGCTCGCCGGGATTCGCGATGGTGGCGGAGGCCATGATGAACTGCGGCGTGGAGCCGTAGTGCGCGCAGATGCGCTTGAGGCGGCGGAGCACGTTGGCGAGATGGGAGCCGAACACGCCGCGGTACGCGTGCAGCTCGTCGATGACGACGTAGCGCAGGTTCTGGAACAGCGTCGCCCATTTCGTGTGATGCGGCAGGATCCCCGAGTGCAGCATGTCGGGGTTGGTCAGCACCAGGTTGGCCCGCGCGCGCACCGCGCGGCGCGCGTCCTGCGGCGTGTCGCCGTCGTAGGTGAACATCCGCAGCTCGGGCAGCGACTTGGCCAGCGCCTCCAGCTCGGCGAGCTGATCCTGCGCGAGCGCCTTGGTCGGGAACAGATAGAGGATGCGCGCCTCGGGCTGCTCGAGCAGCGCCTGCAGGGCCGGCAGGTTGTAGCAGAGCGTCTTGCCGGACGCCGTCGGCGTCACCACGACGACGTGACGTCCCTGCTCCACCAGCTCCCACACGCGCCCCTGGTGCGAGAAGAGCTGCTCGATGCCGCGCGCGCGCAGCGCCGCCACGACGCGCTCGTCGAGCGTCGGCGGAAACGGCGCGAACACGGGCGGGCGCGCGGGAAAGTGTCGAGTGGCGGTGATGCAGCGGCCCGTCGAGGCGGAGATCAGCAGATCGTCCAGGATCTCGCCGAGCATCGGCCCGACTGTATCATGAAACCGTGAAGCGTCTCGCCACCTGGCTGCCGCCGCTCGTGTGGACCGCGGTCGTTCTGTCGCTCTCGTCGGCGACGTTCAGCGCCGACAACACCGGCAGCGTCATCCGGCCGATCCTGGCGTGGCTCTTGCCGTGGCTCTCACCCGCCGCGCTCGACACGGTCCACGGTCTCGTGCGCAAGGCCGCGCACGTGGTGGAGTACGCCGTGCTGGCCGCGCTGTGGCTGCGGGCCTTCGCGCGCAGCGGCGCGGTGCGAGTGCCGGCGGCGGCGTGGCTCACGCTGCTCATCGGCGTCGTCGTCGCCGTCCTCGACGAGGCTCACCAGTCCACGGTGCCGTCGCGGACGGGCTCCGTGCGCGACGTGGTCATCGATACGGCCGGCGTGCTGCTCGTGGCGGTGCCGGCGCGGCTCGGCTGGGCGCGCGCGGTGACCGTCGCCACGGGACTGCTGCTGTGGGTCGGTGTCGTCGGGGGGCTGGGGGCGCTCGCGCTCGGCCTGACCGCCGGTGTCGGTGGCGGCGTCTTGTGGCTCACCGTGCCGGTGGCCGCGGCGGCCCTCGTCTATCGCCGGCGAAAATCCGCTCCGCGCTAGCCGCGGCTAGCGGGCGGCGAGCGAAGGGGCGCGCGGAGACTCGGCGGCGGCTTCGCCGACGCCGGCGGCGCCGCCGAACCAGGCCAGCCGCTCGCGCAGGGCCACGACGTCGCCGATCACGATCACGACGGGTGGCGCCAGCCGCACCGCCGCCGGCAGCGTGGCGATCTCGTCGAGCCGACCCACGACGGTCTCTTGCGCGTCGGTCGTCCCCCAGCGCACGAGCGCCACCGGCGTGTCGGGCCGGCGGCCGGCGTCGAGCAGCGCGCGGGCGATCTGCGGCAGGCTGCGCGTGCCCATGAGCACGACCAGCGTGTCGACCGCGGTCGCCAGGCGCGCCCAGTCCACGCTCGCCTCGCCCTTGGCCTCGTCCTCGTGCCCGGTGACGACGGCGAACGACGAGGCCGTCCCTCGATGGGTGACCGGAATGCCGGCGTAGGCCGGCACCGCGACCGCCGAGCTGACGCCCGGCACCACCTCGAACGGAATCCCGGCGGCGGCCAGCGCCTCGGCTTCCTCGCCGCCGCGGCCGAACACGAATGGATCGCCGCCCTTGAGCCGCACCACGCGCCGCCCGCGCCCGGCGTGACGCACGAGCAGCGCGTTGATCTCGCGCTGGGGCAGCGTGTGGGCGCCGCTGGCCTTGCCGACGAAGACGCGGATCGCGTCGGGACGCGCCTCGTCGAGCAGGCGCGGATCCACGAGTCGGTCGTAGACGACCACGTCGGCGCGCCGCAGGAGAGCGAGACCACGCACCGTCATGAGCCCCGGATCACCGGGGCCCGCGCCGACGAGCGCGACGTTCACCGGCTCGTCCGGATGCGCCGGGTGGGGGCTCATACCGGTATCGCCAGGCGCGTCCGCAGCTCGCGGCGCGCATCGTCCAGGCGGCGCTCGGCCACGAGCGCCCGCACGTCGGCGGCCAGCGCGCGGCGCCACGTCTCGCCGTCCACCGCGCGCCCCGTCGCGCGCAGCTCGCGGCGGGCCTCGGCGGCCAGCTCGGCCAGCGTCGCCCACTCGGGCCCGAGGGCGCCCTCCAGGTGCTCGCGCAGCGCCCGCGTAAGCGCCGGCGTGGCACCACCCGAGGCCACGGAAATCGTCAGCGCGCCGCGACGGACCACGGCGGGCAGGATGAACGTGCAGTGCGCGGGATCGTCGGCGGCGTTCAGCCAGATCGCGCGCCGGCGCGCCTCGTCGGCCACCGCGGCCGTGGCCCGCGGATCACCGAGCGCCGTGAAGACGAGCGCCGCGCCTTCGAGGTCGCCCTCGCGATATGCGCGCGGCACGACGGTGATGCGCCCGGCCTGGGCCAGCGCCGAGAGTCCCGGCGTCAGCTCGGGGCTGACGACTGTCACGACAGCCCCGACCGCCAGCAGGCCCTCGACCTTCCGCTCGCCCACGGGACCGCCACCGACCACGAAGCACGGCCGGCCTGCCAGCTCCAGCAAGAGTGGATAGAAGCCCATGGCCCTCAGCCCTCGATGCCATGCGGCGGGCCGCCCGCCGGCACGTCGCGCTCGGCGACGGCCACGAGGCCACCGGCCAGGAACCCGCGCAGCTCCTCGTCGCTATGGCGCCCGGCGAACTCGCGGAAGCTCTCGTCGGGCTGGCGATCGTCGAGATACGTCCGCAGCAGGCGCTCGATGGCCGCCGGCGCCTCGCTGGCGGCCACGCGATAGCCGACGGGGCGCGCCACCGCCTGATGACGGCCGACGGCGCCGCCCACGCAGAAGTAGTAGGCGTCCACCAGCGCGCCATCGACCTTCAGCTTCTTGCCCTCGAGGCCGATGTCGGCGATCCAGTGCTGGCCGCACGAGTTCGGACAGCCGGTGACGTGAATCCTCACGTGGCGGTCGAAGCCCGGCAGGCGCGTCTCGAGCGCGTCGACCAGCCAGCCGGCGAAGCCCTTGGTCTCTGTCAGCGCGAGCTTGCAGAACTCGCTGCCCGTGCAGGCCACGGTCCCGCGGCGGAACGGGGAGGCATCCAGGGGAAAGCCGGCGGCCTCCACCTCGCGGGCCAGCGCAGCCGTGCGCGACCGTGGCACGTCGAGGATCAGGAGATTCTGCATCGTCGTCGTGCGCACCTCGCCGGAGCCGTAGCGCTCGGCGAGCTCGGCCACCGCGCGCATCTGCACGGGCGTGATGCGGCCGCGCACCACCGGCAGTCCCACGTAGGCGAGCCCCTCCTGGCGCTGCGGGTGGATGCCGACGTGGTCGCGGTAGACGTCGTCGGGTGCCGCCGTGGTCACGCCCGGCGCCAGGCGGAAGCCGATCCGGTCTTCGAGCGCGGCGAGGAATTTCCCGGGCGTCCAGCCGCCGGTGAGGAAGAGGAACTTCAGGCGCGCCTTCTCGCGGTTCTGCCGCAGCACGTCGCTGTCACGGAAGATCTCCGAGATCCCGCGCACGACGGGCACCACCTCGCGCCAGCGCACGAAGGCGTCGAGCGGCTCGGCCAGGTGCGGGTCGGTGGAGAGACCGCCGCCCACGCGGACGGTGAAGCCGACCTCGCCGGTGGCCGGATGGCGCGTCGCCGTGAGACCGACGTCGTTGATCTCGGGATAGACGCACCACGCGCGGCAGCCGGTGATCGTCACCTTGTACTTGCGCGGCAGGTTGTAGAAGTCCGGATTGCCGTTGAGCAGCCGCGTGACCTCGTGCACCAGCGGCGAGGCGTCGACGAGCTCGTCGGCGTCGACACCGGCCACCGGGCAGCCGGTGACGTTGCGCGTCACGTCCCCGCACGCGCCGAGCGTCGTGATGCCGGTGCGCCACAGCGTCTCGAAGACGGTCGGCAGGTCCTCGAGCGTCACCCAGTGGAGCTGAACGTTCTGCCGCACGGTGAGATCGGCCACGCCCCGCGCATGGTGCTCGGCGAGCGCGGCGATCGCGCGCAGCTGGTGGGCTTTCAGCGCGCCGTTGGGGATGCGGATGCGCACCATGAAGTAGGGCACCGACTTGCCCTCGCCGCCCTTGCCGCCGATCGCGCCGACGCCGTCGCCCTGGCTGTAGATACCCCACCAGCGGAAGTACATGCCCCACTCCGGCGGAATCGACGCATGTCCTTCGCGCGCGAACCGCTGGATCTCGGCGTAGGCATCCCACGGATTCAGCGCCTGCTTGAGCCGTTCAGCGCGCTGCGCTTTCGTCTCTTTCGTCGCCTCGCTCACCTTCGCCTCCGATTCCTTGGACGCCCGTTCACCCGACGTACTTGAGCGGCACCTCCACCCACGCTTTACATCGGGGACACTTGGCCGTGACCCGGCCGGTCGGCCCATCCACCTTTAGAATGGCGTTCCGGATCACGACCTCCTCGGGGCTGCGCACGAGGAGGGTCGCCCGGCAGGTGGGGCAACGGCCACGGTCCTGGCTGATCTCCATGGTGGGGAAAATACCCATTGTCGATCGGTATTGTCAAGAGTATCCTGGGCGTGGTCTAAAGAGGGTCGTAACCAGAGAGAAACAGGAGGGTCACATGTCACTACGGCTCGGAGATACCGCCCCCGACTTCACGGCCGAGAGCACCCAGGGCAAGATCCAGTTCCACGACTGGATCGGCAGCTCGTGGGCCATCCTCTTCTCGCACCCGCGCGACTTCACGCCGGTGTGCACGACCGAGCTCGGCTACGTCGCCCGGCTGAAGCCCGAGTTCGACAAGCGCGGGGTGAAGGCGATCGGGCTCTCCATCGATCCGGTGGACTCCCACGCCAAGTGGTCGGACGACATCAAGAGCACGCAGGGGCACGCGCCGAACTTCCCGATCATCGCCGACCCCGAGAAGAAGGTGGCGAACCTCTACGGCATGATGCATCCCGCGCACGACGAGGTGTACACGGTGCGGACGGTCTTCGTGATCGACCCCAAGAAGAAGATCCGCCTGCTGATCACCTACCCGCAGACCACCGGCCGCAACTTCGACGAAATCCTGCGCGTCATCGACTCCCTCCAGCTCACCGACGCCCATCGAGTGGCGACCCCCGTGAACTGGAAGCAAGGCGAAGACGTCATCATCGTCCCCGCCGTCACCGACGACGAGGCCAAGCAGAAATTCCCCAGCGGCTGGAAAGCCCTCACCCCCTACCTCCGCCTGACCAAGCAGCCCTCGAAGTAACCAGCAACGAAGCGAGGCGGCCCGCGCGCGCCAACCCCGCGCGACGCCGCCTCGCCTCACGCCAATCCTCGCGACGCGCGCAGCTGAGGTCGCCATCCGCCCGCTCTCGGGCGAGCGCAGCGAGCCGATTCGATCGGTCTCGCGACGAGCGAACCGAGGTCGCGATCTCGGACAAGCGAAGCGCTTACCCGCCGCCCTCGAGACGAGCGCAGCGAGGTCGCGATCTCGGACAAGCGAAGCGCCTGCCCGCCGAGCCTCGGGACGAGCGAAGCGAGGTCCCGATCCGACGACCGACCGCGCACCCCGGGCCGCTCAAAAGTGGCCAGATGCTAGGCGGCGCGAGGACCGCAGCGAGGCGTACGCCGCGTACGCCGCAGCGAGGACCACAGCGCCAACGACGCAGATGGCCGCTTTTCAGCGGTCCGCCGCCAACCAAACGGCGGACGCCACGCGCGCGCCGCCGCCGCGCTAAACCTTCAACCGCGGGTCCAACGTATCCCGCAGCCCGTCACCAAACAGGTTGATCCCCAGCACCGTCACCAGAATCGCCAGCCCCGGAAACGTCGCCAGCCACCACGCCGTCGAGATATACACCCGGCCATCCGCCAGCATCCCACCCCACGTCGGCGTCGGCGGCTGCACCCCCAACCCCAGAAACGACAGCGCCGACTCGATCACGATCACGCGCGCCATATCGAGGGTCGCGACGACCAGCCACGGCGTCAGCGCATTCGGCAGGATGTGGCGGATCAACACGCGGCCGTCGCCGCTGCCCAGCGCCAGGGCCGCCTGCACGAACTCGCGCTCGCGCAGCGACAGCACGGCGCTGCGCACGATGCGCGCGTAGACGACCCACGAGGACACGCCGATCACGGCGATGATCGTCTTGAGGCTCGGCCCCAGCACGCCGATCACCGCGATGGCCAGCAGGATGAACGGAAAGGCGAGCTGGATGTCGGCGAGCCGCATCAGCACGTCGTCCACGCGGCCGCCGAAGTAGCCCGACACCAGCCCCGTCATCATGCCGATGACCCCCGAGATCACCACCGCCGCGAAGCCGACCATCAGCGCCGGCCGGGCGCCGTAGATCACGCGGGCCAGCAGATCGCGGCCGAGGTGGTCGGTGCCGAGCGGGTGCAGCCGGCCGGCGGCATCGCGGAAGCCCGGCGCCTTCAGCCGCAGATCGCCGAGGTCCTGCTCGATGGGATCGAACGGCGACAGGACCGGCGCCGCCACTGCGGTGATCACGACGAGCACCACCACGGCCAGCCCGAACAGCGCCGTGCGACGCGTGGACAGCCGCCGCAGGAAGACCAGCCATTCGGCCCGCTCGGCCCGCGGCTCATCGGCCAGCGCGATCGCGCGCGCGTCGACGCTCATGGGCGCACGTGTCGAGCGCTCATCGTGTCAGGCGAATCCTCGGATCGAGGTAGGTGTAGATCAGGTCCACGAGCAGGTTGACGACCACGAAGGTCGTGGCCAGCAGGAACACCGAGGCCTGCACGACCGGATAGTCGCGGTTGTAGATGGCCTGCACGCTCAGCCGGCCCACGCCGGGCCACGCAAAGATCGTCTCGGTGATGACCGAGCCGCCCAGCAGCGTGCCCAGCTCGATGCCCACGATGGTGACGATGGGGATGGCCGCGTTCTTCAGCGCGTGCTTCCACACGACGGGCGGGTCGCTCACGCCCTTGGCGCGCGCGGTGCGGATGTAATCCTGGTTGAGCACCTCCAGCATCCCCGAGCGGGTCAGTCGCGTGATGCGCGCCGTCGTGAAGAGCCCGAGCGTGACGGCGGGCAGGATCAGGTGCTCGAGGCCGCCGCGCCCCGACGAGGGCAGGAGCTGGAGCTGCACGGAGAGCAGCAGGATGAGCATGATGCCCAGCCAGAACGTGGGCATCGATTGGCCCAGCAGCGCGATCACCGTGGAGACGTAGTCGAGCGCCGTGTTGCGGCGGACGGCCGAGACGATCCCCGCCGGAATGGACAGCACGAGGGCCAGCAGCAGCGCAGCGCCCGCCAGCTCGAAGGTGGCGGGCATCCGCTCGACGACGAGGCCGAAGGCCGGCTCGCCGTGGCGCACCGACTGGCCGAAGTCCCCGCGCAGGGCGCCGGCGAGGAAGCGCCAGTACTGCACGATGAACGGATCGTTGAATCCCATCGCCTCGCGGAAACGGCGGACGTCCTCGGGCGTGGCCTCGGGCGAGAGCAGGACCAGCGCCGGATCGCCGGTGAGGTGCAGGATCAAGAAGACGACGAACGAGACGCCCAGCAGCACCACCAGCGACTGCCACAGTCGCCGGAGCAGGAACGTCCTCATGCGCGCGTGAGACGGGCGACGGCCTCGATGTGCGGAGTCTGGGGGAACATGTCGACCGGCTGCACCCAGTCGAGCCGGTAGCCCTGGCGCACGAGATCGCCGACGTCACGGGCGAGCGTGGAGGGATTGCAGGACACGTAGACGATGCGCGCCGGCGCCAGCGCGGCCAGCGCCGAGAGCGCCTTGGGATGAAAGCCCGCGCGCGGCGGATCGGCCACGACGACCGACGGCCGCACGCCGTCGCGCGCCAGCGCCGGCAGCACGTGCCGGACCTCGCCGGTCAGGAACGTGCAGTTGGCGATTCCGTTGGCCTGCGCGTTGCGGACCGCGTCGGCGACGGCGGCCGGCGCCAGCTCGATGCCGTACACGTGGCGCGCGCGACCGGCCAGCAGCAGGCTGATCGCGCCGGTCCCGGAGTAGAGGTCCAGCACCGTGTCGTCGCCGCCGAGCTCGCAGGCCTCCGCCACGATCGCGAAGAGCCGCTCGGCCTGGGCGGTGTTGGTCTGGAAGAACGACGCCGCCGACACGCGGAAGCCGACGCTCCCCAGCTTCTCGGTGATGTGATCGCGGCCGAGCAGCAGGTGCTCCTCGCTGCCCACGGCCACGCTCGCCTTCTTGTCGTTGACGTTGAGCACGACGCTGGTCGTGGCCGGCACCCGCGCGCGCAGCGCCTCGGCCACCGGCACCAGCGTGTCGACGTCGGGCGCGGAGGCCACCACGTTCACCATGGCTTCGCCCGTTCGCTGCCCCTCGCGCACGGCCGCGAAGCGTAAGAGCCCCCGCTCGGACTGGGGGTCCCACACCGAGAGCGCGCGCTCGCGGACCTGCCGGCGGAGCTCGTCGAGCAGCGCATTCATCGTGTCGGACTGGAGCAGGCACCGCTCGATGTCCAGCACGACGTCGTAGCGCTCCGCCTGGTGCAGGCCGATGACGGGCCCGGGGCCGGCGATCGTGAACTCCATCTTGTTGCGGTAGCCGTAGGGCGCCGGCGCCGCCACGATGGGCCGCAGCTCGAACGGCGTCAGCCCTCCCAGGCGCGTGAGGCAGTCGCGCACCTGCTTTTCCTTGAAGGCGAGCTGGGCGGGATAGGCCAGGTGCTGCAGGCGGCAGCCGCCGCAGGACCCGAAATAGGGGCACGGCGCCTCGACGCGGTCGGGCGACGGCGACAGCACCGTGTCGATGACGCCGCGGCCGAAGCGCCCGCGGGCCTCGGTCACCCGCACGCGCAGGCGGTCGCCTGGGAGCCCTCCCCGGACGAACACGACGTAGCCGTCCGCCCGGCCTACCCCTTCACCGCCGAAGGCGAGGTCGTCGACGACGAGCTCCAGCAGGTCGCCGCGCTTCGGCTTCGCCATGATTCACGCCACTATAAACGAGGACTTCGAGGCGTTCGAGGACTTCCAAGCTGGTCAGCCGCGGGGCCGGGGGAGTATCATAGCGATTCATGAAGAGCGGGCCTCCGCGCGCCGTCGGAGAACTGCTGGTGAGCGCGCTGCCGCAGCTCGCGGATCGGCTGCTGGTGCAGCGCATGCGGCGGACGTGGAGCGCCCTGGTCGGCGCCGACGTCGCGCGTCGCGCTCAGCCGCAGGCCCTGGTGAACGGCTGTCTCTCCATCGTGGTCGACAACTCCCCGTGGCTGCACGAGCTGACCCTTCGCGGTCCCGATCTCACCGCGCGCCTGCGGGCGGAGTTCCCCGCCGTGCAGATGCTGCGCTTCAGCCTCGGCGCCGCCGCGGCCGAGGAGGTGGCGGCCGAGGCGCGGCCCGCCGCGCGACGCTCCCGCCTCACCGACGACGACACACGCGCCATCGACGCGGCCGCCGCTGCGATTTCCGATCCGACGCTGGCCGCCAGCGCGCGCCGGTTGCTGGCGCGGGCGTGGCCGCCGCCGCCGGTACGAGGTACCGAACGATGACAGTCCGGGCTGTTGTGAGCCTCCTCCTGCTTCTTGCCGGCGCCATGGCCGGGTGCGCGACCACGCCGTTCGGCCCCGCGGCGCTGGACGCGGGTGACCGGCCGCGCCGGTCCACGTCGCGTGAGCGGGACATGGCGGCCGAGGCGTACTACCACTACACGGTGGCGCAGATGGCGGCGCAGGCCGGTCGCTTCAAGGACGCGCTGCCGCCGATGGAAGAGGCGCTGCGGCGCGATCCGAACTCGGCCTACCTCTGGTCCCAGCTCGCGCAGTGGCTCGTGCGCGCCGAGCAGCCGGCCGAAGCGTTGACCGCCGCCCGCAAGGCCGTCCAGCTCGAGCCCAACGATCCGCAGCCGCACATCACGCTGGCGGAACTGCTGCGTGCGCAGAAGAAGTATCCCGAGGCCGAGGCCGAGCTCGAGAAAGCCATCGCGCTCAATCCGAGCGCCGACGAGGCCTACCTGACGCTGGCGCGCTACCAGGTCGAGCAGAAGACGCTCGACCGCGCGCGCGCCACGCTCCTGCGGCTCACCGAGAAGCAGCCGCGCAACGTGCAGGCGCAGTTCCTCCTCGGTCGCCTGGCCATCGAGGCCGAGCAGTGGGACGAGGCCATCGCGCGGCTGTCCCGCGCCGTCGACCTCGACCCCGACCACGACGGCGCCTGGACCGCCCTCGGCTACGTGTACGAGTCCCAGCACCGCACCGACGACGCCATCGACATCTACCGGCGCGCAGTGAAGGCCAATCCCGACAACCCGGCCTTCGTCGAGCGGCTGGGCGATCTGCTGATCCGTCTCGGCCGCTTCAAGGAGGCCGAGGGCGAGGTGGAGGCCCTCGCCGAGCTGGCCCCGCGCGACCCCAGGGTGTGGATGAAGCTCGGCGCCGTGTTCTACGAGCAGAAGCAGTGGGACAAGGCCGGCGAGGCGTTCCGCCGCGTGGTGCTGCTGGAGCCCTCCAATCTCCGCGCGCGCTACTTCCTGGCCACCACCTACATGGATGCCGGCAAGGATGCCGAGGCCCAGGCCGAGCTGGAGAAGATCCTCAAGGCCGATCCGCGCTCGATCGACGCGCGCGTGCAGCTCGGGTTCCTCTCCGGCAAGGCCAAGAAGTACGACGAGGCCATCGCGCTCCTGCGCGAGGCCGTCAACATCGACCCCAAGCGGCCCGAGCTCTTCCTCTATCTCGGCACCGCCTACTTCCGCGCCAAGGAATACGACCGCGCCGCGCAGACGCTGCAGGAAGGGCTGACGCTCGACGAGAAGCAGAAGGACCTGCACTTCCAGCTCGGCGTCGTCTACGAGAAGCAGGCGAAGTTCGAGGAGGCGGTGCGCCAGTTCCGCCAGGTGATCACGCTCGATCCCAAGCACGCCGAGGCCTACAACTATGTCGGCTACATGTACGCGGAGAAGGGCCAGGATCTCGACGAGGCCGTCCGGCTCATCAGCAAGGCCCTGACGCTCGAGCCGGAGAACGGCTACTTCATCGACAGCCTGGGCTGGGCCTACTACCAGCAGGGCAAGTATCCCGACGCGCTCCGCGAGCTCAAGCGCGCGGTCGAGAAGGCCAAGGAAGACCCGGTGATCTTCGAGCACCTCGGCGACGCCTATCAGAAGAACGGGCACGACGAGGATGCCGCCAAGGCCTGGGAGAAAGCGCTGCAGCTCGACCCCGCCGCCGACGGCGTCAGGAAGAAGCTCGACGACGCCCGCGCGCGGCTGCGGCGCGCCCAGGGTGACCGCTCCAAGGCCTCGCAGTAGCTGCGCCGCCATTCTCGCGGTCGCCCTGCTGGCGGGATGCACCATCGCCATCCCGCCGCCGCGCCAGACGATCTCCGAGGAGGCGCGGCGCGCCGTCGACCTGCTGATCACGCGCTGGCAGGCCGTCACCGACCTGCGCGCACTGGCCGACATCGTGGTGGAGCGCGGCGGGCAGCGCCAGCAGCTCAGCGGCGTGCTCCTGGCCAAGGCGCCCTCCAGCGTGCGCTTGGAGGCGCTCTCACCGTTCGGGCAGCCGTTCCTGCTCGCCGTCGTGCACGACGGCCGGATCACCGCGTACAACGCCCTCACCCGCGAGGCGGTGGTCGGCGAGGCCAACGCGGAGACGACCGCCAAGCTGCTCAACCTGCCGTTCGAGGCCGAGGACATGGTGGCGGTCGTCACCGGGCACGCGCTGCCGCCACGCGGGCTGCGGGTGGCCGAGCTGAAGCCGGCCGACGCGATGGGGCCGTCCATCTCGCTCATCGGCGACGTCCATGAAAAGCGCGTGTGGATGGACTTCACCACCGGGGTCGTCCGCCAGCTCGAGATCATCGGCGGCCGGGTCGCCGCAGTCGTCACCTACCAGCGCGACGATGCCGGCGCGCTGACCGGCTTCGACGCCACCGCCGTCGATCGCTACGTCGTCGCCACCGTGCGCTACCGCAAGGCCGAGACGGGAGTCGGGCTTACACCGGATGCGTTCACGCTGACGCTGCCCAAAGACGCGAAAACACAACCGATCCGTTGACGCGCTCCAGGGCGCGTGCTAGCCTGCCGTGTCTTGTCGAAGGGGTCGGGGACAGCCCATCGGCTCGTGGTCAGCGCTGCCGCCAAGGTCAACCTGGCCCTGGAGGTTCTGAGCAGGCGGGCTGACGGCTATCACGAGATCGTCACGGTCATGCAGGCCGTGGATTTGTCCGACCGGCTGACGCTCGAAGACGCGCCCGCCATCGAGGTGCGTACCAGCGCTCTCGACGTGCCGACAGACGAGCGTAATCTCGCGTACCGTGCCGCCGCCGTGCTGCGGGAGGCGGCCAAGGTCGAGCACGGCGTTCGCATCACGCTCGACAAGCGGATCCCGGTGGCCGCCGGGCTGGGTGGCGGCTCGACGGACGCCGCCGCCGTGCTGGCCGGATTGAACCGGATGTGGGGTCTCGAGTGGCCGAGCGAGCGGCTGGAGGAGCTCGCGGTCGGCCTCGGCATGGACGTGCCGTTCTTCCTGCGGGGCGGGGCGGCGCTCGGCACGGGTCGCGGCGAGCGCCTGACGTCGATTCGCAGCTCGGTGCTGGCCCTGGTGCTGGTGAACCCGCGGTTCCCGGTCAGCACGGCCGAGACGTACGGACGCGTGACGCCGGCGATGTACACGGACGGCGGCCGGGCCCGCGCGGTGGCCGGGGCGCTGGGCGGGCGCGGGGCGGGGCGCGTGGCGGCGAGCCTCTACAATGGGCTGGAGCTGGCGGCGCGGGGCGCGTACCCGCAGCTCGCGCAGATGGAGGCGGCGTTGACCGCGGCCGGGGCGCTGGGCGCCATGATGTCGGGCAGCGGGCCCACGGTCTTCGGTGTCGCCCGCTCGTTCGAGCAGGCCCGGCAGATCCGCACGCGGGTGGCGCGCGGCGCCTGGGAGTGCTGGGCGGTGCGCACGCTGCGCGGTCCGGCGATTCGAATCCGGGCCGGCGCGGCGCGATAATGGGAGACCTGGGTTCCCTGGGGCGTGGCCAAGTGGCAAGGCGCGGGACTTTGGATCCCGTATTCGGAGGTTCGAATCCTCCCGCCCCAACCATGAATGGAGCGTGGCACGCATGAGTTACGAGCTGAAGATCTTCACGGGCAACGCCAACCGGGCGCTGGCGGAGGAGATCGCGCAATACCTCCACGTGCCGCTCGGCAACGCGGAGGTCTCGCGCTTCTCCGACGGCGAGGTGTTCGCGCAGATCAACGAGAACGTCCGCGGCACGGACGTCTTCATCGTGCAGCCCACCTGCCCGCCGGTGAACGACTCGCTGATGGAGCTCTTGATCATGCTGGACGCATTCAAGCGCTCCTCGGCGCACCGGATCACGGCGGTGCTGCCCTACTACGGCTATGCGCGCCAGGACCGCAAGGTGCAGGGCCGGATGCCGATCTCGGCCAAGCTGGTGGCCGACCTCATGGAGGCGGCGGGGACCGATCGCGTCCTCGCCCTCGACCTGCACGCCGGCCAGATCCAGGGCTTCTTCAGCGTCCCGGTGGACCACCTCTTCGCCGGTCCGGTCGTGATGATCGACTACCTGCGCAAGAAGGACCTGCGCGATCCCGTGGTCGTCTCGCCCGACGCCGGCGGCGTGGAGCGGGCGCGCGCCATCGCCAAGCGGCTGGACGCCGGCCTCGCCATCATCGACAAGCGGCGCGAGGGCCCCAACTCCGCGGTGGCCATGCACCTGATCGGTGACGTCGAGGGCCGTGACGCCGTGGTGATCGACGACATGATCGACACTGCGGGCACGCTGATCCAGGCGGTGGGCGCCATCCAGCGCGAGGGCGCGCGGCGCATCCTGGCCTGTGGCGTCCACGCGGTGCTGTCGGGCCCGGCCATCGACCGCATCAAGGCCTCGCCCATCGAGGAGGTCGTCGTCACCAACTCGATCCAGGTCGCGCCAGAGAAGCGCGCCGAAGCCCGCATCACCGTGCTGACCGTGGCCCCGCTGCTGGGCGAAGCGATCCGCCGAATCCACGACGAGGAATCGGTCTCGACGCTGTTCGTCTAAGAAAGGACCCGCGCAACATGCCGACGCAGGAGCTGATCATCAAGCGCCGGGAGGGCACCGGCAAGCAGATCGCCAAGCGGCTGCGCCGCGAGGGCGTGGTGCCGGCCATCCTCTACGGCGGCGCCCAGACGGAGTCGGTCACCGTCGATCCACGGGCCGTGCTGAAGATGATCGCCGGCCACGAGGGCAGCACGCAGCTGCTCACGCTGAAGTTCGACGGCGACGGCGGCGGCACGCGCATGGCGATCATCCGCGCCATGCAGTTCGATCCGGTCACCGAGAACCTGCTGCACGTCGACCTGCAGGAGGTGTCGGCCGACAAGCCGATCACCGTCCGCGTGGCCGTGCATCCCGTGGGCGAGGCGATCGGCGTCAAGGACACCAAGGGCATCCTCAACCTCGTGCTGCACGAGCTCACGGTGGTGACGCTGCCCACGCAGATCCCCGAGCGCATCGACGCCGACGTGTCCAACCTGGCCATCGGCGACGTGCTCACGATCGCCGACCTGCGCGCGCCCCAGGGCGTGCGCATCGTGAACGATCCCGGCCAGGCCGTGGCCACCGTGTCGCCGCCGATGGCCGAGGAAGTCGCCGCGCCGGCCGCCACCGCCGCCGTCACGGCGGAGCCCGAGGTTCTCACCGAGCGCAAGCCGAAGGAAGGCGAGGAAGCCGCGCCGGCCGACGACGCCAAGAAAGCCCCGGCCGCGAAGGCCCCTGCGGCCGCCGGCAAGCGGCCCGAGAAGGGCGACAAGGAAAAGTAGCGGAGCGCGTTACGCGTGGCCCACGTCGTGGTGGGGCTCGGCAACCCCGGCCCGGAGTACCGGGACACCCGTCACAACGTGGGCCAGCGCGTGCTCGATCGGCTCGCGGCCGGCGACCTGCGCGGCACCCGCTGGCACCGCGACGACGGCACGGAGCTCTCCGAAGGCCGCTGGCGCGGTGACACCGTCCGGCTCGTCAAGCCGCTGGCCTTCATGAACGTCTGCGGCCCCGTCGTCGCGCGCGCGCTGCGGCGACACGCCGCCGAGCCTCACGACCTCGTCCTCGTCTACGACGACATCGACCTGCCGCTCGGCGCCGTGCGCGTGCGCATGAAGGGCAGCCACGGCGGCCACAACGGCGTGCGCTCGGTGATCGAGGCGCTCGGCACCTCCGACATCCGCCGCGTCAAGCTCGGCATCGGACGTCCCGACCACAAGGCCGACGTGCCCGACCACGTGCTCACCGTGTTCGATCCCGAGGAGATGGAGGCGGTGGACGCCGCCGTCGCCGACGCGGCGCAAAAGGTCCTCACGCTCCTGCGCTAGCGGTGGGCGTTCGATTGCCGGGAGGTGGCCCCCATGGTATATAGTTTACGTTTATCCACCGCTCCGTCGTGACGGTGGAGGGGGGAACGGGTGACCAAGGTCGTCGTCGAACCCGAAAGGCCGAGCGGGCGACGCCAGCGCACGGCCTTGGCGGCACGCGAGAAGGCCAAGCGCCGGGAGCACACGACCGATTAATCCCGGCAACTCTCCCGACTCCGGCACTCTCGCTCATCCGGAGCGGGAGCAGGTGAGGCAACGCGTGGGGGCAGGTCGCATCTGGGATCGCGGGACCGAATGGGACGCCGTTCGGTCGCTCCTGGCGACGCACGCCCGCACCGCCATGGGACGCGAGCACGCGCAGCAGGCCACGCCACTCACCGACCCCGCCGCCGTCCAGTCCGCGATCGCGCTCACCACCGAAGCCCGTGTCGCGCTCGGCGCCGAGGGCGCGCCACCACTCGACGGCATTCCCGACATCCGGCCCGTGCTGGCGCGCGCCGCCGCCGAGGGCGGCGTGCTCGAGGGCGCGGAGCTGGTGCTGCTGATCCCCGCGCTCGACGCGGGCCCACGCCTGCACGCGTGGGCGCGCGCGATCCAGCCCGTCGCCGCCGGCGTGGCGCAACTGGCCGAGGCCCTGCCGCGGCTGAGTGACCTGCGCGACGGCCTGCGTCGCGCGCTGGAGGACGACGGCACCCTCACCGATCACGCGAGCCCGCGCCTGCGCAGCCTCCGCCAGCAGGTGCGCGACCGCCGCCGCCGCATCGTCGCCGATCTCGAGCGGTTGCTGGGCCAGAGCGAGGGCGACCGGCTTTTCGCCGACCGCTTCGTCACCGTGCGCCACGGCCGCTACGTGGTGCCGGTGAAGGCCGAGGCCAAGGCGCGCGTGCGCGGCATCGTGCACGATCGCTCGCAGAGCGGCCAGACGATCTTCGTGGAGCCCGAAGCGCTCGTCGAGGCCAACAACGACCTCGTGCAGGCGCTGCGCGAGGAAGAGCAGGAGGCGGCCCGCATCCTCGCCGAGCTGACGGCCGCCGTGCACGCGCGCCTGCCCGAGCTGGACGCCTACGTCGCCGCCGTCGGCGAGCTCGACTGGCTCTTCGCGCGCGCGGAGGCGGCCGAGCGCATGGAGGCGAGCGCGCCCGTCGTCGAGCGCGCCCAGCGCGTCGCGCTGCGCGCCGCCCGCCATCCGCTGCTGCTGGCCCAGGCCTGGCGCGACCCCGCGCGCGCCGTGGTGCCGGTAGACGTCGAGCTCACGCCGGAGCGCCCGCTGCTGATGATCACGGGCCCCAACGCCGGCGGCAAGACGATCGCGCTCAAGACGCTCGCGCTCTGCGCGCTGATGGCCCAGGTCGGCTGTCACGTGCCGGCGGCCGAGGGCTCGCGCTTGCCGGTCTTCGACGGGCTCTACGCGATCATCGGCGACGAGCAGTCGGTCGCCGAGAACCTGTCCACGTTCTCGGCGTTCGTGAAGCAGATCCGCGAGGTGCTGGCGGAGGCCGGCCCCCGCTCGCTCGTGCTCGTCGACGAGATGGGCGCCGGCACCGATCCCGACGAGGGCGCAGCGCTCGCCCAGGCCATCCTCGAGACGCTCGCCGACCGCGGCGCGCTGGTGGTGGCCACTACGCACCTGGAGCCGCTGCGCGCCTTCGCCGGCAGCGAGCCGCGCGCGCGCAACGCCTCGGTGGAGTTCGACACCGCCACGCTGGCCCCGACCTTCCGGCTGCGCTACGACGTCCCTGGCCAGAGCTACGCGCTGGCCATCGCCGGGCGCCTCGGCCTCTCCCCCGAGCTCATCGAGCGCGCCCAGGCCCATCGCTCCACGGACGCCGCGCGCGTGAGCCAGCTCATCGCCTGGCTCGACGAGGCCAGCCGCTGCGAGGCCGAGCGGACGATCGCGATGGAGCGGCGCGAGAGCGAGACGGCCGCGCGCCTGGCCGCGGCGCGCGAGGCCGAGAGCGGCGCCGCCGCCAAGGCCCACGAGATCGTCGAGCGCGCGAAGGCCCAGGCCGCGGCCCTGATCGCCGAGGTGCGCCGCGCGGTGGCCGCCGAGTGGGACCGGCTCAAGCGCACCGAGCGCTCGCGCCCGTCGCTCGAGGAGAGCCGTCGCCGGCTGCGCGACGTGAGCGCCCGCGTCGCGCCCGAGCCGGCCGCTGTGCCCAGCGACGTGACGCTGGCGCCCGGCATGGCCGTGGCCGCCGAGCACCTCGGCCTGCGCGGCCGCCTGGTCGCCATCTCCGGAGAGTCCGCCACCGTGCAAAGCGGCGCCATCAACGTCCGCGTCCCCCTCGCCGCCCTCCGCCCCACCGAGACAGATGCCGCGCCCAGCAGTACGCAGCGATCAGAGCGCAGCAGTACGCGTCGATCGGAGCACAAAGGAGGGGCCGGGGGGACCCTGCGAGGGTCCCCCTTCAATCAAGAGCGGAGCATCGCGCCAGAGCTCATGCTCATCGGCCGTACGACGGACGAGGTCCAAGACCTGGTGGAGAAATACCTCGACGATGCGTTCATGGCGGGCATGGCCAGCGTGCGCCTCGTGCACGGCAAGGGCACCGGCGCGCTGCGCAAGGCGGTGCGCGGCGTGCTGTCCGATCACCCGCTGATCGAGTCGTTCCGCGACGGCGAGCCCGGGGAAGGCGGCGCCGGCGCCACCGTCGCCGCGCTGAAGGTCTCCTGATGGCGTCCTACTCGCCGGCCACCCTCGACGAGATCCGGGCCGGCGTGGACGTGGTCGACCTCGTCGGCCGCTTCGTGAACCTCCGCAAGGCCGGGCAAAACTACAAGGGCCTCTGCCCCTTCCACTCCGAGAAGACGCCCTCGTTCATGGTCAATCCCAAGAAGGGCATCTTCCACTGCTTCGGCTGCGGCGTGGGCGGCGACGTCTTCGGCTTCCTCATGCGCCAGGACCGGTTGTCCTTCCCCGAGGCGGTGCGCGTGCTGGCCAAGCAGGCCGGCGTGGCGCTGCCCGAGGACCGCGGCGGCCCCGCGGCGGGCGATTCCGGCCGCGAGGAGCTCTATCGCGTGATGGAGGCGGCGGCGGCCTTCTACACCGAGCGGCTGTGGGCGGCCGGCGGGGACCGCGCCCGCGAGTACCTGAACAAGCGCGGCATCGCGCCCGACGTGGCGCGCCGCTTCGGCCTGGGCTGGGCCCCGGAGGGCTGGGAGACGATCCTGGCCGCGCTGAACCCGTCCTTCACGGAGGACGCGCTGATCAGCGCCGGGCTGCTGGTCACGCGCGAGAACAAGCCCGGGACGTACGATCGCTTCCGCGGGCGCCTGCTGTTCGCCATCCGCGATCTGCAGGGCCGCGTGGTGGCCTTCGGCGGCCGCGGCTTCGGTGACGAGCAGCCGAAGTACCTGAACTCGCCGGAGACGCCGCTCTACAGCAAGGGCAACCTCCTCTACGCCGCCGACCTCGCCCGCGACACCATCCGCGAGAAGAACCGCACGCTGATCGTGGAGGGCTACGTCGATTGCCTGATGGCCCACCAGCACGGCTTCACGGAGACGGTGGCCGCCCTGGGCACGGCGTTCACGGCGGCGCAGCTCGGCGTGCTCCGGCGCTACTGCGACGAGGTCATCACGTTCTTCGACGCCGACGCCGCCGGCCAGAAGGCCGCCGAGCGTGCCGAGGAGCTGCTGGAGCCGTCGGGCGGCGGGATGGCCTGGGGCCTGAATCGCGCCGGCGCCTTCGATGCCACCGGCACGCTGCGCGTGAAGGTGGCGCTGCTGCCGGCCGGCCACGATCCCGACACCTTCCTGCGCGAGAAGGGGGCCGCGGCCTTCACCGAGCGGATCGCCGCCGCCCGCAGCCTCCTGGCCTACGCGCTCGATCGCACGATCGGCGAGGCCGCCGCCGGCCCCCGCGCCCGGGTGAACGCCTTCGCCCGCGCGGCGCTGATGCTGGCCAAGGTGGGCGACGCCGAGGAGGCCGCCGCGCTCTCGCGCGAGGCCGCGCTGAAGCTCGGCGTCGATGCCACCCAGCTCTGGTTCGAGGCGCAGCGTTTGCAAGCCTCACTGCGGCGCCCGGCCACGGTAGCGGGCACGGCGACCACGAACGCGGCGCCGCCGATTTTCGAGCGGGATCTGGCGGCAGTGCTGCTAGCCTCTCGCGAGGCCCGGGGGGCCCTGCTCCCCATGCTGGACCTGGCCGAGATCACGCATGCCGGGTTGCGCGAGATCATCGAGCTGCTGCGGCGCATGCCGGAGGCGGAGCCGGCGGCGCTCATGAGCGCGCTGGCTTCCGATGCCGCCCGCCATGCGCTGTCGGCGCTGATCGTCGACGAGCGGCCGCTCGGCGACGAGCCGATCGTCATCCAGCAGTTCCGGCGGCGCCTGGAGCGGACGCGCCTCGCGGGGCGACTGCGCAGCGTGAGCCAGGGCGTGGCCGAGGTCCAGCAGAAGGCGTCGAGCGCGGTCCCGATGGATGCGACGATTGTCGCGGAGCTGCAGCAGCAGGGCGCGGAGTTGCACGAGCTGGTCGGTGGACCAGCTCCCTCGCTCACCCCGGCTGTCGAGTCGAGTCCGGACCCGGAGGGTCCGCAAGGAGTCCACACGCATGAGTGACGAGCCGAAGCTGGAGGAGCTGGACCGCCTCATCTCGAGGGGCAAGCAGAAGGGCTTCCTCACCTACGACGAGGTGAACGACGCGCTGCCGTCGGACATGGTCTCGCTCGATCAGCTCGATGACATCATGATGATGTTCGGCGCCATGGACATCGAGGTGGTGGACTCGGCCAAGCAAGGCCGCCTGCCCTCCGAGGTCCGCGCCGCCCAGCCGCCGGCCGACGACGACGATGGCGACGGCCCCGAGCCGATCGACCTCACGCCGGGGCCCGTGGGCCGCACCGAGGATCCGGTGCGCCTCTACCTGCGCGAGATGGGCCGCGTGGCGCTCCTCACCCGCGAGGGAGAGATCGCGCTGGCCAAGCGCATCGAGGAGGGCAAGAACCAGGTCACCAACGCCATCCTCTCCACCAACCTCGCCCTCGAGCGCTTCCGCGAGCTGCGCGAGTCGCTGCGCCGCGGCGACACCTCCGTGAAGGACGTGGTCGACGTCAACGAGGAGGAGTTCACCGAGGAGAAGGAGGCCGAGCTCACGCGCGTCGTCGTCAACGCCTTCGGCAACGTCGACAAGCTCCTGCGCGAGCGCGACCAGCTCGTGGACAAGGCGCGCAAGCTGCGCGCCAAGGCCGGCCCCAAGGCCAAGCGCAAGACGCGCGGCAAGGCCAAGGACCCGGCGTGGCGGAAGTTCGAGCTGCAGGCTCAGCAGCGCCAGCAGAAGGTGCTCGAGAAGCTGCGCGCGCTGAACATCGGCAACCAGATCATCGACCGCGAGGACGGCGATCCCTCCCGGCGCGGCCTCGTGCAGCGGCTGCGCGACCTGCTCGAGGACATCGAGCGGGCCGAGCGCGTCATCCAGCTCTGGACCAACGGCCGGCGGCCGTCGCCGGAGGAAGTCCAGAACCTGATCTACGTCTCCTTCCGCGATCCGGCCACGGCTCACGCCAACGGCAACGCCGGCGACCTGCACCTCCGGGCCGCCAAGAAGTTCACCAGCCCCAAGCAGCAGCAGACGTGGGTGGCCCAGCAGGAGATCCGGGCCGCCGAGGAACGGGCCAACGCCCGGGCCGACGAGATCAAGCGCGTGATGACGATCATCAAGGAGGGCCAGCGCAAGGCCGCCGTCGCCAAGAAGGAGATGGTGGAGGCCAACCTCCGGCTCGTCATCTCGATCGCCAAGAAGTACACGAACCGCGGCCTGCAGTTCCTGGATCTCATCCAGGAAGGCAATATTGGCTTGATGAAGGCCGTCGACAAGTTCGAGTACCGCCGCGGCTACAAGTTCTCGACGTACGCCACGTGGTGGATCCGGCAGGCCATCACCAGGGCCATCGCCGACCAGGCCCGCACCATCCGGATCCCCGTGCACATGATCGAGACGATCAACAAGCTGATCCGCACCTCCCGGCAGCTCGTCCAGGAGCTGGGCCGCGAGCCCACCCCGGAGGAAATTGCCACCAAGATGGAGGTGCCCGTCGACAAGGTGCGGAAGGTGCTGAAGATCGCCCAGGAGCCGATCTCCCTCGAAACACCGATCGGTGAAGAGGAAGACAGCCACCTCGGCGACTTCATCGAAGACAAGCAGGTGGTGTCGCCCGTGGAGTCGATCATCAGCCTGTCGCTCCGCGAGCAGACGAACAAGGTGCTCAACACGCTGACGCCGCGCGAGGAGAAGGTGCTGCGCCTGCGCTTCGGCCTCTCCGACGGCTGCGAGCACACGCTGGAAGAGGTCGGCCAGGACTTCGCCGTCACCCGCGAGCGCATCCGGCAGATCGAGGCCAAGGCGCTGCGCAAGCTGCGGCATCCCTCGCGGTCCAAGAAGCTGCGGAGCTTTCTCGAATCGTGAGTGACTTAACATGACGTTCGGGGCCCATAGCTCAATGGTAGAGCAGCCGGCTCATAACCGGTCAGGTCTTGGTTCGACTCCAGGTGGGCCCACCAACTGGGAGACAACGTGGATCCTCAGCTGCAGACCCTGATCGAACTCCAGGGCTACGACGCCCGCATAGCCGCCCTCGACACCGAGGCGGCCCGGCTCCCCAAGCAGATCGAGAGCATCCAGACCTCCCTCGCCGAGGCCAAGAAGCAGATGGAGACCCTGAAGGCGCGCGTGGACGCCACGCGCAAGGATCTCCGTGCCAAGGAAAAGGACCTGGAGGTCATCGCGGCCAAGCGCGCCAAGCTGGAGGCGCGCCTCTACGAGGTGAAGACCAACAAGGAGTATTCCGCCGCGCTGCTCGAGATCGAGGAGTCCAAGCAGGAGAAGGCCAAGACGGAAGAGGAGATCCTCGCCCTGATGGAGCTGCAGGAGCGCCTGGGCGTGGAGGTGCGCGAGGCCGAGAAGCGCTACAAGACGCGCGAGGAGCAGGCGCGCCAGGACGAGTCCGTGGTGCGCAAGAAGCTGGGGGCGGTGGAGCAGGAGCTGGCCGTGGTGCGCGGCGATCGCAACGGCCGCGCCAAGGACCTGCCGTCCGGCCTGCTCTCGGATTACGAGCGGCTCCTGCGCGCGCGCAACGGCGTGGCGGTGGCCGCCGTCGGCGCCACGGCCATCTGCGGCGGCTGCCGCGTGACCATCCGCCCGCAGGCCATCCAGGAGCTGAAATCGCCCGTCACCACGATGATGCGCTGCGAGAGCTGCGGCCGCTACCTCTACTGGCAGGAGTGACTACCGGCGAGCCGACCATCTATACGGACGGCGCGTGTAGCGGCAATCCAGGGCCCGGCGGCTGGGCGGCGATCATCGTGGACGAGGGCGTCGAGCGCGTCGTCTCCGGCGCCGAGCCGCACACCACCAACCAGCGGATGGAGCTGCGCGGCGCCATCGAAGGCCTCGCCAGCATTCCCGGGCGCCGCCGCGTGCACCTCTTCACCGACAGCGCGTACGTGATGAACTGCTTCCGCGACCGCTGGTGGGAGAAGTGGGAGGCCAACGGCTGGCTCGGCGCCGGCAAGAAGGCGGTCACCAATCGGGACTTGTGGGAGCGCCTCATCGCGCAGACCCGCCGTCACGACGTGGTGTGGCACAAGGTCAAAGGTCACAGCGGCGACGTGATGAACGAGCGCGTCGATGCGCTCGCCCGCGCCGCCATCGCCACGCTCGCCTCGCGCGGCTGATCCCTCCGTCGGACGGCTGCGCTACAATCCTCGCCATGCGCTGGCGCCTGCTCGCCGCGGTCCTCGTCGTCGTCGCGGTTGCCCCGGCCGGCGCGCAGTCGCCCGAGAGCCGCGACATGCGGCTGGTGGGCGAGCACGACCTGCAGGCGCGCTCAGCCTACCAGCCGCTGATCGTCAAGCAGGGCGATCGCTTCATCGCCTATATCGGTCATCACGGCGGCAGCAGGCCGAACGCGCTCACCGGCGCCACCGAGCTCAACGGCACCTCGATTCTCGACGTCACCGACCCGGGCGCGCCGCGCTACCTGCACCACATTCCCGGCGCCGCGGGCGAGGCCGAGGCCGGCGGCGCCGCCATGGTGCGCGTGTGCTCGGGGGACGAGCTGCCGCGCGCCACGCGCGGGCGCGTGTACCTGCTGCGGACGTTCGGCCGGCTCGCGCACGAGATCTGGGACGTCACCGATCCGGCGCGCCCGGTCATGGTGATCACGGTCGTCTCCGGACTCGGCGAGACCCACAAGAACTGGTGGGATTGCGCGAGCGGCGTCGCCTACCTCGTCTCCGACGGGCGGCCGCAGGGCTGGCGCACGAATCGCATGACGAAGATCTACGACCTCGGCGACCCCGCGCGGCCGCGGCTCATCCGTGACTTCGGCCTGGCCGGCCAGGAGCCGGGCTCGACCGGCGACGCGCCCGAGGGCGTGCACGGGCCCATCGCGTACCGCGACCGCGTGTACTTCGCGTACGGCACCGGCGCCAAGGGCGTCCTGCAGATCGTCGATCGCCGGAAGCTGCTCGAGGGACCGCCGGCGCCGACGCGCGAGAACCTCGCGTCGCCGGAGATCGGCCGGCTGGTGATGAATCCCGACTGGGGCGGGCACACGAGCTTCCCCGTGCTCGGCATCCCCGTCGCCGGCCATGCCGGCAGCACGCAGGGCAAGACGCGCGACGTCGTCGTGCTCGTCTCCGAGTCGCTGAAGAACGAGTGCGAGGAAGTGCGCCAGCTCACGTTCATGGTCGACGTGACCCAGCCGGCGCGGCCCCAGGTGATCTCCACCTTCGAGGTGCCCGAGGCCGACTTCTGCACGCGCGGCGGCCGCTTCGGCCCGCACTCCTCCAACGAGTCGTTCACGCCGATCTACTACGGCAAGCTGGTCTTCCTGGCGTACTTCAACGCCGGCGTGCGCGCCGTGGACATCCGCGATCCCTTCCACCCGCGCGAGGCGGCCTTCTACATCCCGGCCGTCACGCCCAACACCGCCCGCCGCTGCGTGAAGGTGGACGGCGCCGACCGCTGCAAGACGGCGATCCAGACCAACAACCTCGAAGTCGACGACCGCGGCTACGTCTACATCGTGGACCGCGCCGACACCGGCCTGCACATCCTGGAGCTCACGGGCGCCGCCCGCGCCATCACGACGCTGCCGTAATCCCGGCGAGCCAAAGGCCGTATGCTGCACGTGCTCAACGGCGACGAGACGCGCACGGTGTTCGAGCGTGCCGGCCTGCCCGGCGACGTCATGGTCTGGCGCGACATCCTGGTCGAGGGGCCGGTGGACGCCGGCAGCGACGCCGTGCCCGCCCTGGACGCGCGCGTCGCGTTCCTGGCCGAGCGCCTCGCCATCGACCGCGACACCTATGCCCGCAGCGCCCGCACCCAGGCCGACGCGCTCGACGCGGCGAGCGGTCACGACGAGGTCGTGCTGTGGTTCGAGCAGGACCTCTTCTGTGCCGTCAACCTCTGGCGGCTGCTCGACTGGTTCGCTCGCCGAGCGCCGGCGACCCGGCTGTCGCTCGTTTATCCGCCCACCGACGATCTCAAGGGGCTGGGCGCCGCCGAGCCGCAGCAGCTCACGGCGCTCTTCGCCGGGCGCACGCCGGTGAGCGAGGCGACGCGGGCGCTCGGCGCGCGCGCGTGGGCGGCCTACGCGAGCGCGGATCCCCCCGACAGCACGACGCTCGCGGACGCCGACGACACCGCGCTGCCCTTCGTACGCGGCGGCTTCCGCTGCCACCTCGGCCGCTTTCCCTCGGTGGCCAACGGCCTCAACGAGGTCGAGACCGCCACGCTGGCGGTGTTGCGCCGTGGCTCGCGCGAGTTCCTCGCGCTGTTCCGCGAGGTGACCGCGCATCCGCGCGTGCGGCGCCACGGCATGGGCGACGTGCAGTTCGCTGGCGCCGTGCGCGGGCTCGTCCCGCTGCTGCACATCGAGGAGCGCCCCGGCTCCGCCGGAGCGCTCCGAGCCTCCAAGGGGGGCTTGGGGGGCCCGTTCGAGGCCCCCCATGTCATGGACATCACCCAGCTCGGCCGCGACGTCGTGGCCGGCGACACGGACTGGCTCAGCGTTCGGCCCATCGACACCTGGCTCGGCGGCGTTCGCCTCCTCGCGGGTCGCCCGCTGTGGCGCTGGGACGCCGCCCGCGGTCGCCTGATGGCCTCGGCCGCATGAGCACCGGCATCGCGAGCGTCGACCGGCTGATCGAGCGCGCCGCCGCCGCGCTCGACGCGCCGGGGTCGCCCGAGGTCGGTCTCGACACGCTCGGCCGCGCGATGAAGGAGGGGCGGCTCACGCCCGAGCTGCTCGACGACGCGGGACGCAAGGGCTCGGCCGTCGTCGAGCACGCCCTGGCGCGCGCGGAGACGGCCGACGCCACGCTGCGCGAGGCCGCCACGCGCCTGCTCGCCGAGCAGCCCGCGCTCGGCGCCTATGCTTCGCGCCGGGCCGTGATGCTCGCGCTGCGCGAGCGGCATCCGCGTCACGCGCGCGTCGTCCTCAAGCCCGAGGCCGTCTTGACCCCGTTCGCCGGCATCCCGCCCTGCCCGCCGGTGGGCGCGCGCTACCAGCACCTGCTCGAGCGTCCCGAGCGGTACTGGAGTGATCCGGTGTACGAGGCGCTCGTCTTGACGGCGCCGGTGGATTTGCCCGAGAGCGCGATGCTGGCCCTGTGCGCGCTCACCCGGGTGTCCACGCAGGCCCTCCTGCGCGGCAGCGAGTACGGTGAACCCGTCACGACGCTCATCGCGCGCTACGGCGCGCGCTTCGTGCCCGCCGCGCTCGAGTACCTGGCCCATCCCGAGCGCTATGGCTGGGACGCGAGCATCCACGCCAACGTCCTCGGCACGCGCTGGTTTCCTCCCGGCGCCGGCCAGCCGATCCTGGCCGCCGCCGCCGAGTGGCCGGACGGCGAGGCCGCCCCGCTGTTCCGTGTCGTCTTCGAAGCCGGCTGGAACACGCTGGGCGCCTCGCTGCCCGATCGTCCGTGGTCACGCGCGCTGTTGCGGAAGTTCGCCGACAGCCCCTACGGGCCGCCCGCGCACCCGCTGTGGCTCGGCCGGTAAGCGCTCCGGCGATATACTGATCGGGCGCGCCGGAGAAGGCTGGGCGATCGCCGGTCACGCCAACGTGACGGGAGGAAAGTCCGGGCTCCACAGGGCAGGGTGCTGGGTAACTCCCAGGGGGGGCAACCCCACGGACAGTGCCACAGAGAGGAGACCGCCGCCCGCAAGGGCGGTAAGGGTGAAACGGTGAGGTAAGAGCTCACCAGCGGCGTGGGTGACCACGTCGGCTCGGTAAACCCCACCTGGAGCAAGGCCGAATAGGAGAGCAATCGGGTGGCCCGCCCGGGCTCTCGGGTCAGGCCGCTGGAGACGCCGGGCAACCGGCGTCCTAGAGAAATGATCGTCGCCCCGCTCACGCGGGGAACAGAACCCGGCTTACAGGCCTTCTCCGGCGCGCGTTTAATTCTTCCCGGCACTGAGGCGTCACGTGTGTCCGCTAGGTCGACGTGTTGTGACCACACCGGAAAATTGGCACTCAGGCTCACGCCATTCTTCCATCATGGTGACGGTTCTACCTGACGACAGATAGATTGTGATGCTATCGCCGCTTATGACCTCTTTGTGTCGCAGTATGGATGTGTGGCAGGCCAGAACGGCGCGATGGTCTCGATCGCTGTAGCTGGCGGTGCTCGCTGTCGCAGTCCATCCGTCGCGCGTGACGATCCGCACGTTGCCGTTCAGTGTGACTCTCTCAATCCGACTGCCATGGTCAGTCAGATACATCGTCATGCGATCGGCGTAGTGGACTGAGTGTTCGTACCGTGCCACGACATTACCGGCAAAAGTGACATGGCCGGGCCCCGCGAAGCGGTCCATACCATCGGAATCCACGGTGATCGGTTGAGGCGAATTACCCATGTGTTGAGTTACGTCGTACTTGCCACCCGTGCTGCCTAACGTCGCTACGGCCGGTGCGCCGATGCATCCCGGCGACAGAGCCGCTGCCACAAACACGAGAATCGTGGCCCTTCGCCAAGCAGGCAGTAGAACGCTAGACCTAGAACGCATCCAGGAGCTCACCGATGCCAATCAGCCCGATTGATTGCACGTCGAAAGAAATCGCACGATTCTTGACCGTCCAAACGTTGCGGTCACGAGTGGCTGGCCTGCCTGTCACAGCCGCAATTGCGAACGCTCCCGCCGCGGATGAACGTCTGCCAGCGCTCCAGAATTCCGCTCATGCCACGATGCCCATGGGCCGCCTTGCGGCCCCTAACATCGGCTGGCGCCATTGCCGGATCGCCTGCGCGTGGAGCGGGTAATGGCCGTACGTATCGAGGCGTAGTCGACGACGGAAGGGCGTTTCGCCCATGAGCTGATGCTCAGGGACGCTCTGAATGAAGTCGACGAGGCGGCGGTGCGTTGCCGCCAGTTGCGTGCGGACCTCGAGGAGCGACAGGGTCCGTTTCTGTTCCGTCATGCGGGCGTTGAAGGCGTCGATGCCTCCGTACTGTACGGAGTACCGCGGGGGCGTGCCGCCTTTCAAGATCAGCGGCAGGTGTTCCAGCGCCTCCTCTTCCCAGGTAGTCACGTGCGCGAGGATGTCGCGTACCGACCAGGCCCCGGTGACGCCCGGCTCCATCAGTTGCGCATCCGACAGACCGGCGTACGACTCGTTGAACGCTGTCCACGCCTGGTCCAGTCGTCTGAGGAGTTGTCGTCTATCCACGGGTCGCTCGCTCTGTCGGCTGGATCAGGCCGCTCGTCGAAAAGTCAGGTTGATGCGGTAGCCGCCCATCAACGGGTGATGTCCCGCCTCGAGCGGCAGGACGCCGTGATGGCGAAGCCGGGCGGGGCCGCCCCAGACGACCACGTCACCGTGAGCCAGCGGCACGCGGCGTGGCGTGTCGGCTCGACGCAATCCGCCGAACAGGAAGACCGCCGGCAGTCCGAGGGAGACGGACACGATCGGGGCCGAGAAGTCCCGCTCGTTCCGGTCCTGATGCAGCGACAATCTCGCCCCGGGCTCGTACCGGTTGATGAGACACGCATCGGGCGCGAAGCCGGCGAAGCCCGCCCGCGCCGCCGCCTGGGCCGCGAGGTCTGCGAATACGTCGGGCATGGTCGGCCAGC